>NZ_JBFRGU010000004.1:0-192500 GCF_052115485.1 Microvirga sp. 2MCAF38
CCGGAATGGCGCAACAATCTGTACAAGTTCGCGGATACAGGCCTGACGACGGATGCGAGCGGCCTGTTCCAGATCGATGCGCAGACGGGCCAGATTACGACGACGCGCGCCGTAGTGGGGACGGATGCCGGCCAGAAGACGCTGCACGTGGTGGCCTATGACGGTTCGCTGGTCGGGCCGACGAAGGACTACGTGTTCACCATTGCGGCCGCCGATGCGCCGGTCAATCACGTCCCCGCGCCCGTTCTTTCAAGTTCCACGGTCCGCGAGCTTGCCGAAGAAGGAGCGACTGTCGGCACGCTGAGTGCGACTGACAGTGACGGAGATAAGTTGACCTATACGTTGGTCGGCGACGGCGCCGGCGGGCGCTTCGCGTTGCAGGAAAATTCGATTGTCGTGGCTAACGGCTACAAGCTCGACCACGAGCAGGCGATATCGCATGACATCACCATTCTTGCCTCAGACGGTAAGGGCGGCATCTCGCAACAAACTCTCACGATTGGTGTTTCCGATTGGAGTCCCGAATCCACCAACGGCTCTGTCTTCGACGATATTTTCAAGGGCGATGCCGGAGACGATATCCTGCGAGGAAATCTCGGCAATGACGCGTTGTATGGTGGGCTGGGCAAAGACCAACTCTTTGGCGATGCCGGAAACGATACGATTTACGGTGGCGCCGGGAACGACCTCCTGACGGGCGGCAGCGGCAAGGATATCTTCGCCTTTGACACCAAGTTGGGCAAAACGAACGTCGATAAGATCGTAGACTATGGTGTGAAAGATGACAGCGTTTGGCTTGATAACGCCATCTTCAAGAAACTCGGTAAGGGCACGTCGTTGAAGCCGGGCAAGCTCAAAAAAGAATTTTTCACCTTTGGCGACAAGGCCCAGGATGCGAATGATTATTTGATCTACGACCCCGCGAAGAAAGCCTTGTACTACGACGCCGATGGTAACGGTGCCGGAAAGGCCGTCGCGATTTTCAAAACGACGAAGGTGGTCAAGTTCAATCACAAAGAATTCTTTATCGTTTAGAGCATGATCAGAACAATTGGAAACCGGTTCTTCGCCCGATCATGCGGCAAGACGGAATCGAGAACTTGATCGCGTTTCAAAGAGACACGATCAAGTTCTAGCCTAACGGACCGAGGCTCATATCGGCCTATCGATTGCCGAAGTTGAGCGTCTGCAAGCGGCCACAGACTCGTTTGTGCGGAACTTGCGATACCTCGCCGCTATGCGGGCAAGGGCGCTCCCGAGACGCATCGGCCCAGTGAGAAAATGGGGGCGCTTTGTGCGATGCTCCACGCGCCTCCCCATTCCTCGCCAGTCGGAACGATTTTCGTTGTGCGGGCTGAGGTTGCAATGGTGAGGAAGACGTACTTACTCGGTTGTCACGACTGGCGGCGGCGCGATACGATCCGCGGCAGCAACACTAACGATACGCTGAAGAGCGGTGCAAGAAATGATATCATCTTTTGGTCCGAAGGTTCCGATAGCATCGACGCCGGCGCGGACCTGGGCGTGATCGACTACAGCAAATCGATGCCGGTATCGGCGCCTGCGGGGGGTGACGTCGGTGTCAAATAGGGAACCTGTCTAACTTCGAGCCCTTTGACTGCAATTTGACTTCCCGTGTCTCGGGCAACTGCGGCATCATGGAACGTCCGTCACCCTCAACTTCCACAACTGCACGACTTATTTTGAAACCAATTTCGGTGGCCATTCTCGAAATGCATTCGGCTAAAGCTGCAGAGCTATACTTCATCGCGGCACCTGTCTGCGTGCAAACCAAAACAACGCTAATCGTGTTCGACGCGTCGATGTCATTGAGCGGTGAAATTGCATATTTTTTGTGGGAATTGATCTTATAGACGAGGCCGGCCTCCATCAAGAACTCCAATGCCCGGTATACGCTGACCGCATTTATCTGGAGCCCACCGGAACTTAGGTGATCGGCAATCTCATAGGCACCGAGGCTCCCATGCATCGCGATCTCACGATAGACCCATTGACGCATTGGCGTAAAGTTGAGTCCCTTTTCAAGGCAAAACTCCCTCGCCTCGCCCAACTGGACGTCTTTCTTCGAGTTTTTGCTCATAACGTTGTCCCGCTTCGACCCAAGTTGCGCTGAGGGTAGTTGTATCGCCAGCTTTTTTGCTTCTTTTCTATGTCCTCAGCCTCTTCGAGGAGTAGCATCAAAATATTCGACTTCGCGCTCTGAGCGGAATTCAGCACACAGAATCCCCACGCCGAAAGCGAGATTAATTGCATCGCAATGTCGCCTGTTTTCAGAATCGAAACATCGGATAACTGCAGACTCGGCCAAAGAGCGACGCCAAGTTCACACAGCACGCATACAAACAAAACGAGAATGCTGGTACGGGGGAAACCGCGAAAAATAATCATCCCCGACGCAATCAACTTCATCAGCAAAAGCAGAGTGGCGAAAGCGGAAAAATTTTCGCTGTCGAGCTGCCCATCGACCGACTTAAATGAAGAAGTCAACGCCGCGCCCCAAAAGCAAATTATAAAAAAGAACAGTCCTGCGACATCGACGGCTTCAGGTTTCGGGTCGGTCTTCTGGCGTTGAATTGCATTCCTAGGAATAGGAGCAGCAATTTGATTGATAGGATAACATTGATCGATACACCGGCCGTTGGCTCGCAATATGTTTAGCACTTCGCGACTCCGTATTTTCGATCGCGAACGAAATATTGTTTCTCGTTCGTATAGTTATTATATGAAAAAGAGAGGATGCCGGCCAACCTCGGCTTTCTTAAGAGCTCACTAATAGCTCGCTAAAAAAATACTAATTGTGTTAGGATATCGCGTGGGGAGGCTCCCGATATTGATCGACGACGACTTGGCGACATTTCTGGCCGGCCCGGCCATGATCATCATCGGTACTGCCGATGACCAGAAGCGAGCCGAAATCGGGCGTTGTGTGGGCGCCGCCGTGGACGCAGGCGCTGACGCTGTTGAGCTCGTACTCTCATCCTGGCAGTGGCCGAGGAGTGTCGAGAATTTGCGAGCGAACGGCCGAGCAGCCGTCACGTTTGTGAGACCGTCCGATTACGTCACCTATCAACTGAAAGGAACCGCTACAATTCGGACGGCCACCGCGGACGACATCGTATCGTCTGAGCGATACACAGCGATGATGAACAGTGTCATGGGAGGTCTCGGATTGGAGGTGGCGTTCATGCCCTGGTTCACGAACCGTGAAGCGGTCGTTGTCCGTCTCGTCGTCGATGCTGTTTATGTGCAGACACCCGGAGCAAAAGCCGGGCAGTTGAAGGACGCTGCCTCGTGACATTGCGCCTTGCTGACTTGAGGACCTGTTTTGAAGGTGTGATTCCTTCGATTGTCGCGACAGTGGACGCGAATGGGACGCCCAACATTTCTTATCTTTCACACGTCGTGATGGTCGACGATCACCACGTAGCGCTGTCCAATCAGTTCTTTTCGAAAACCGCCGCTAATATTAGCGTCAATCCGCGGGCCGCACTCTTGTTGGTTGATGGGCGCTACTATGAAGAGTTTCGACTTGATGTAACTTTTATAGAAGGAATTAGTGCCGGGAATTTGTTTGAACACGTTAGGTCCCAGCTGCACGCGACCAGCGCTCAAGTCGGAATGGCGGGGATCATGGAGCTTCGAGGGCTCGACGTGTATCGCGTCGATGCGATTCATAAGGTTCCTTCTCCTGTCGAGTTGCCCCTGTCATCGGCCGTATCGAAATCGTCTCCATTGGCGAGTGCGGCAATACTCGTAGACGCTATTGCACGGCAAGATGAGGTGGATGACATCGTCGATGCCGTTCTCAACGGTCTGAGCAAGCAGTTCGGATACAAGCACACTTTAATGCTTCTCCACGACGCGTCGCGTGGAGTTTTGACCACTCTGGGAAGCCGTGGTTACGAGTGGACGGGTATTGGATCGGAAGTACCTGTCGGTGAGGGCGTCATTGGCGGAGCCGTATCCGATGGGCGCCTTATAAAAGTGAGTGACATGAGCCGCGTTGAGCGGTTCGCCAATGCGGTTCGTGAATCGTCGGACGACGAGAACGTGAATCGGATGATCGCGTTGCCGGGCATGCCGGACGCCATGAGCCAAATAGGTGTCCCGATGATCGTGCAGGGGACAATCCACGGCGTCCTCTTTGCTGAGAGCAGAGAGCGTCTCGCCTTTACGACTGAAGACGAGGCGGCCCTGACAATTGTTGCGCGCCAGGCAGCGGCTTCTCTGGTTCTGGCGGACAGCTTCGTGGCCGAAGCGCACGCACCCGAACCACCACAGCTGGGTGCTGCGTCGACGGGAAGGCCTTTCCGTGTAACGTATCACGATTTCGATAACAGCGTATTCATCGACAACGACTACATCATCAAGGGCGTTGCGGGCAGATTGCTGATGTTTATGCTCGATGGTTATCAACGGGAGGGGCGAGACGAATTCACAAATCGCGAAATTCGACTTTCGACCGCGCTTCGGTTGCCTGACATCAAGGACAATCTGGAGACGAGACTTCTTCTTCTCCGGCGTCGGCTGGAAGACAAGGAGAGTCCTGTGAAACTCGTTCGCGCCGGCCGCGGTAGAATCCGACTCCAATTGTATGGAACCCCGTTATTAGATCGCGTCGGTTAGTGGCTATCTAAGGAGCTCCAGTTCCCGTGTGCAGGCGAAGCCTTTTTGAGCAACTCGAGGATCGCAGCATCAGCGAATGGTTTGGATATAAAGCTGGCGGCACTCAAAGGTGCAGGCAACTCGCCAGGGTCCGACGCAGACACGAATGCGAAGAGAGTTCCCCGGCGTTGGAGTTCGAGGGCAATATCGAAGGTCTTTCCGCCAATCACGTCGACATCGAGTAGAGCATAATCGAAGTCACGATCGAGCTGGTCTCTGGCAGAACACGTGGAGCTGAAGATACCGACGACCTCATGGCCCTCTGCCTCCACGATCCATTCAAGATTCAACCCAATGAATGGATCGTCCTCTATAATGAGAACCTTCATCCTATGACTCCAGAATCGATCGCGCCCGTGGGCGCAACTGCACGTCGACGTATCGCTTCAGGTAAGCCTTTACTCCGGCCGCTCTAGGGCAGGTCAGCGTGCCCGTGGCATGATTTAGATTACTGAACTGGGTGGTGGTGCGGCTCGTATTCGCGCGCAGCTCAGGCCAGACGACACTATGCGCAGTGTCGGAATTCCATCGGCCACCGATATCGCCGCTCTGCTCGAAGATAACCGTAATAAGACCCTGCCTCTTGAGATGCTTTGCAAGGATCAGGCCTACCGGGCCATTGCCGGATGGAGCAGCGTATTCTAATGTAACGTTAGAACAAGTCGCCATGACTACTTCCTGCAGAAGCGATTTAACTTTCAACTACGCACTTTAGACGATCCTCGGACTCTCGTTCCTAAATGTTTCCTAAAAGGTCCTTTCAAGGTTCCTAATTCCTGGAAATACAAGGCACGGACATTTGGTTCTCGTCGCGACCATCAGCCGAGAGAAGTCCTTTCTAGGGAGTGGATCATACAAAGTGCTCGAGATTCCTCTCTGTCGCCGACGGTGCGACCCAGCTATCCGCATCGACGGTGGAGTCATCCGGTCGAGGGCGAAATGAACAAGGCGCATCTGGCTGCAACTTCTCATCGTCATCGGAGTGTCTCTTCTCGTGGTAATGCCACCTGTGGTGGGACGCGATGAGCGCATCGCATCCGATAGAATCGGCGGAGCTGTGTTCACGGCATTCCTGCCGATGGGCATCATCTGATATTCCAGAAGTACTTCATCGCCTCATTCACATCCTCAGGTAGCAAGGAGTAGCTGGCCAGAAGTTGCTTTACACCATGGTCAGAGCCGAACAGTGATGTCTGACGGCTCAGCGTTTGAATTGGAGATCTGCTATGAAACTCACCCCCGAAGCCAACGGCGTATACGCAATCGCGCCGACGCCCTTCAATGCCGATGGCAGTGTCGACGAGACCTCGCTTGACCGTATGACGGATTTCTATGCCGAGGCTGGCTGCACGGGGATCACGGTTCTGGGCATCATGGGAGAGGCGCCTAAACTCGATGCCGAGGAGGCATTGAAGATCGCTACCCGTGTCATTCGCCGCTCGAAGATTCCAATTGTGATCGGCGTCTCCGCACCGGGCTTTGCCGCCATGAAATCCCTGACGCATCAGGTCATGGCCGCGGGGGCTGCCGGTGTCATGATCGCACCGACCCCGTCTCTGAGGACGGATGATCAGATTGTCGCGTATTTCCGCCAAGCGGTCGAGGCGATCGGTGAGGGTGTACCATGGGTCCTGCAAGATTACCCGCTGACACTGAGCGTCGTCATGACGCCGAATGTGATCAGGCGGATCATCGTGGAAAATCCTTCGTGCGTCATGCTCAAGCACGAAGATTGGCCGGGTCTTGAGAAGATCTCGACGCTACGGGGTTTTCAGAAGGATGGATCCTTGCGACCCATTTCAATTCTGTGTGGCAACGGTGGGCTTTTTCTCGATTTCGAGATGGAGCGCGGTGTAGACGGAGCCATGACGGGATACGCCTTCCCCGACATGCTTGCGGATGTGGTTTCCCTTTCCCAGAAAGGTCGGCGCGATGCCGCGCACGACCTCTTCGATGCACATCTGCCTCTCATGCGTTATGAGCAGCAGCAGGGGATCGGACTTGCCGTCCGCAAATATGTCATGATGCGGCGTGGCATCCTCTCGTCCGATGCTCAGCGCAAGCCCGGTACCGCGCTGACAGTCACGGCAAAGTCTGAGATCGAGTTTCTGCTCTCCCGCGTGGCACGCCACGATCCGCGAGCCAACCTTGCGCCTGTCAAAACCGCTTAAATGATATGTATTGGGTTGAGCTTCGATCTAAAGGTTCTACCGAGGCGACGCCCTACTCGCCGCAACGCTTCGTGTCGTCACGCAAAAGCTTGCGCCGCGAGCGCACCGAGAAGGGTCGCGCTAAGCAGAGCTCCGTCGTGTAGCCCCAAGAGCCATCGCGAAGGGCGGCCGTCCCTGTGAATCCATAGGGTCGTGCCGAGCGTGACCAACGACCAGCCGATGCCGAGGAAAACCGCGGAGACGGAAAAGCCCGCCACCTTGCTCGACAGGGCAAAGACCATTGCGGCGCCGGCCAGAAGCAGCGCGCCGCCGATAACCACGGCGAGCGGTTTCACGGCATTGCGGAAAGTAAGAAGAACGAGCGAGGGGGCATACATCGCCATGACATGCCAGGCGATGGTGCCTGCGACCGCATCGGACAAACCGCAGCCGACCATCGCAATAGGGGTCGCGCCCATAAGCCCCGTCATGACGAACCACGCCAGAGCGCCGATGGCGGTTGGCAGAACAATCGCACGCCAGCCATGCAAGCCTCTCGCTTCATCCGTCGTTTCGCGAATTCGTCGATAGGGCAGGGCTGCGGTGGCGATGAGCGAACCCACATGGGCGAAGGCGGCCGCGGCGGCGAGGCCGACAAATTCGCGCGGCGCTGCAAATGTCTCAGCGGTCACGCCGATGGTCGGCGCGATGAGCCCCGCGACGGTGGCCGCGCCGAACACGATGAGGGTCGCGCTCGTTCCCTTAGCTCCGATGGGCACCGCAGCATGGCGATAGAACAAGCTGAATCCGCTGGCGATTCCGAGCCAAAACGCACCGAGCACCAGAGCACCGAAATGGAAATTCACCAGTGCCCAGACGAGCACCAAACCGCCCCCTGCACCGAGGCTGGCGCCGAGCGAAAAGGCGGCGCGCCGACCGAAGGTATCGAGCAGGAGCGATGCCGGCAAGCTCGCGACGGCCGCTCCCGCGTAGAAGGCCGCGTAAGGCAGGGTCGCGATCCCTTTGCTCGGCGCAAACGCGAGCCCTGCAAGCGGTAGAATGCTTAAAGTAAAGATCTGCGACAGGATCGAAAATGCAAAGGCGATGGCGAGAAGCGCGATGCCGCTGCGATCCGACGATCCTTCGCCGAGTGCGCCGGGTCCGCAAACGCATTCGAGTTGGCCTGCGCGCGGTATCGAGGTGGAAGCCGTCACGGACGGATATCGTCGTCCGAGAGCACGCGCACGGCCGCGCCCTCCACGTCGTCATATTGGCCGCTCTTCAAAGACCACATGAAGGCCGCAAGCCCCGTGAGACCGAGAAGGAGCGCCATGGGAACTAGGTAGATCAACACATCCATGAGGTCAGGCTCCTTGAATGAAAAGTTGGGAGCGACGCGATGCGATCGGCTCTGCCGTGATTGTCTTTCTCCGCGCACGTAACGCGTTCAACGTTACGAGCGTGGACGAGCCGGACATGGCGAGCGCTGCGACGAGCGGTGTGACATAGCCAAGAAAGGCGAGGGGCACGGCGATCATATTATAGATGAGTGCGAGCCAGAGATTTTGCCGCATGAGGCGATGCGCGCGGTTTGCGATCTCGACGGTGTCGAGAACCGGGGCGAGGCGATCTCCGAGAAAGACGGCGTCCGCCTGCGCCTGCGTCAGATCGGCAGCCGAGATTGGGGAGAGCGAGACATGGGCTGCTGCGAGCGCGGGCGCATCGTTGAGCCCATCGCCCACCATCAGCACCTTGCGGCCCTGCGTCTTGAGTTCCTCAAGCACCGCGATCTTGTCGGCGGGCTTTGCACCTCCGCGCCACATGATGATCCCAAGTGCATCGGCAATCGGGGCAACCGCTTCCGGCCTGTCGCCGGAGAGAATGCGACAATCGAGGCCGCTCGCGTGCAAGGCGTCCACAACGGCGACCGCATCGGGGCGCAGCGCCTGACGGACGAGCAGGATAGCGTGTCTGTCGCCCCAGGCGAAAGCAATGAGCGAGCAATCGGGATGGAGCGTCGCTGCCTCACGGGCCTGATGGTCGAGGCCGCAGAAGGTTTGCGAACCGAGTCGCATCTCCGCACCGCCGACGATGGCGCGAACGCCCTGTCCCGGTTCTTCGACGACATCCTCAAATGGGCGATGCGCACCACTCGCCCTGGCCAGCGCTGTCGCGAGGGGGTGGTGGCTCGACTGAGCGATTCGCGTGGCGGCTGCGAGAAGATCGGGCGCGATTTCGGCACTATTGACGATCTGCATATCGGGCAGCGTCAACGTGCCGGTCTTGTCGAAAACGATTGTATCGACGGCTGCAAGTCGCTCCAGAGCGTCGCCTGCATTGAGCAACACGCCAGCGCGGAAGAGCGCGCCGGATGCTACGACTTGAACGACCGGCACTGCGAGCGCCAGCGCGCAGGGGCAGGTGATGATGAGGACGGCGATTGCGGTGATGATGGCATCATGAACGGATGCGCCGGTTGCGATCCAGATCAGTGCCGTCAGCGCCGCCGCCGCATGCACCACGGGCGCATAGGCGCGGGCTACACGGTCGGCGAGCTGTACATAGCGCGACTTCGCCGCTGCCGCATTTCCGAGAAGTCGCTCGACCTCGTCGAGAAGCGTGCCTTGGCCTGCGGCTGCCACGCGCAGCGTCAGCGTGCCATTGTAATTGAGGCTCCCGGCATAGACCTGATCGCCCGCGCGGGTGGCGCGGTGGGTCGTCTCGCCCGTCACGAGGCTCTCGTCGATTTCGGACAAGCCGGAAAGAACGACGCCGTCGACGGCGATGCGTTCGCCCGGGCGCACGAGAACGCGGTCGCCGGCTTTCAGCGCGGCGGTGGGAACGAGGACGATTTCACCTCTCTCGTCCAGTCGGTGCGCGACTTCGGCTCTCAATGAGGCGAGGTTGCCCGCGACGGCGCGGGTTTTGCGACGCATGGACTGATCGAGATAGCGGCCGCAAAGCAGGAAGAACAGCAGCATGACCGCCGAGTCGAAATAGGTGTGCTCGGCATGGTTCAGGGTCTCGAAGACCGACATGGTGAGCGCCAGCAGAATGCCGATAACGATAGGCACGTCCATATTGGTGCGCCGGTTGCGCAGGGCCTTCATCGCGCTTTGGAAGAAGGGCTGTCCGGAATAGGCCACAGTCGGCAGGGCGATGAGAGCGGCGAGCCAATGAAAGAAGTCGCGGGTTTCCGGGGTAATGTCCGTAACGTTACCGGACCAGACCGAGACTGCGAGAAGCATGATGTTCATAGAGGCGAAGCCCGCGACCGCGAGGCATTTCAAAAGCCACTGCGCGCGCCGTGCCTCTTCCTCTTCCACGAGGCGGGACTGGAAGGGATGTGCGCGATAGCCGAGCCGCCGCAGTTCCTCCACCACAGAGGCGGGTGCTAGCTCTCCCTCTTTCCATTCCACGGCAAGGCGGTGGTTGGTGTAGTTGAGACGCGCATCCACCATGCCGGGTAGGCGCAGCACACCGGTCTCGATCTCGTCGATGCAGGCGGCGCAGTCGATGCCCTCGATGGCGAGATCGAGATGCGCCGTTCCGTTGTCTTCGTGCTTGACGAAGATCGAGAGATCGAGGGTTTCGGCCATCGCTTCGCTTCCTGACAATCCTAGAGGCTCTTGACGGTGATGCGGCTCCTGGACTGGAAAACGGTTTCCTCGCCGCGCTTGAGGCCGATCATGAGATCCCATTGGCCCGGGGGAAGCGGCGTGGCGAACTGGAACTGTCCCGGTGCGAAATCGGCGACGTCGAGCGCTACATCGCGGCGCTTGTCCGTCGGGTGGTGGAGCCGCGCGTCGATGGTCAGCCCGCCGAGAGGGCGGCTGTCCGCATCGCGCGCCGTCACCGTCATGCGGGTTTTTACACCGTCCCCTACGAGAATAGCCTCCACTTTCCAATGCAGAGCGTCCTGTGCTTCAGCAGAAGCGACGTCATTCTTGAAGTTCAGACCGGCCTTGTAGGAGCTTTCCGTTTCCACGCCGCCGAACGTCGTGGTCGCGGCGCGGACCATGATCGCGTTCACGGCGAAGACGGTGCCGAAAAAGACGATGAAGCACACCAGAACAGTGCGGCCGGTGAGAGGGCGTGGATGGCGTTGCGGGGCGATGGTGTTTTGCATCGTGTTCACCTCAAGGCGCTTTGAAATGGTCGCTCGCATGGGCGGCTTCGCCGCTGGCGAGATCGGTCAACGTGAAGAGAAGGTTTGTCGAGGACGCGAGCCCATCGTTGTTCGAACTCACGAGGACGCGCGCTTCGAGGGTCTGGTCCGGCTTGACGAGAAGGACGGCACGGCCTTGAGCATCGATCTCTCCGCCGACGATATCGAGTTTCGCGGCCCCGAGCCCCGTGACGATCAGGGTGAAGCGCCTGTCGTCCAGATGCTTGTTGCCCACGCGGATGGTGTAGGCATTGCGGATCGAGCCGTCCGAGAGTCGCACGAACATCGGGTTCCGGTCGTGCAAGACGCTCAGGTCAAGCCGCTCGCGCATGCCGAGCGATGCGACCATGATCGCGCCGACGAGGACGATGAGACCTGCATAGAGCAGCGTACGCGCGCGAACGATACGCCTAACCTCCGGGCGGCCCTCGATCCGCGCCTGCACGTTCATTTCGGTATCGTAGGCGATGAGGCGGGTGGGGCGTCCGATCTTCGCCATCACGCTGTCGCAGGCGTCGATGCAGAGCCCGCATTGAATACAGTCGAGCTGCAGGCCTTTGCGGATATCGACTCCGGTGGGGCAGACTGCGACGCATTGGTTGCAATCTACGCAATCGCCCGCAGGAAGCCTCGCCTTGCGCAGGGCCTCGTTCTTCTTCATGGAGCCGCGCGGCTCGCCGCGATCGCAGCGATAGGTGACGTTGAGGGCGTATTCGTCCGTCAGCGCGGCCTGAATGCGCGGCCACGGGCACATATAGGTACAGACCTGCTCGCGCATGAAACCGGCGAGCGTGTAGGTCGTGAACGTCAGGATACCGATCCAGATATAGGCGATCATCGGTGCCTGGAATGTCGCGAGCTCTTTGACGAGGGTCGGTGCGTCCGCGAAATAGAGCACCCACGCGCCGCCGGTCCACCAAGCGATGAGCAGCCAGATGGAATGCTTCAGCAGGCGCAGTGAAAAGATTTCGAGCCTACGGCCTTCCTTCTCCCGGCGAATGCGGTCGCGCTTTTCGCCTTCGACCAGCCGCTCGATGGAATAGAACAGATCCGTCCACACCGTTTGCGGACAGAGATAGCCGCACCAGATGCGCCCCGCGACCGCATTCATCAGGAACAAGGCAAGGGATGCGAGAATGAGCAGGCCGGTGAGATAATAAACTTCCTGCGGCCAGATCTCGATGAAGAAGAAATAGAAGCGGTTATTGGCGAGATCGACGAGGATCGCCTGTCCCGGCGCATTTGGGCCACGATCCCAGCGAATGAAGGGCAGGAAGTAGTAAATCCCCAACGTGATGGCGAGCACGATCCACTTGATCGTGCGAAAACGCCCCTTTACCGCCTGCGGAAAGATGGCTTTGCGCGCGACGTAGAGCGGGGCCTCGTCATCGTCGGGCGATGACGTCGCGAGGTTGGGGGCGAGGGAAGCGTCAACCATTGATTCCGCCGAAATCGACTCGTTTCGACTTTCGAATAAGGTGATAAACGAAAGTGCGCCTTGATCTGCATCAACGGCAAAACGGCCCGTGGGTGATCACGAGCCGCTTTGTCTTGCAATAATCCGGGGCGTTCTCAGTGCCTCTGATCGCCGCCCAGTGAATGCACGTAGAGCGTCAGGGCCTTGATGGTCGTGTCGTCGAGGCGCTCGTGCCATGCGGGCATCACGCCACCTCGCCCGTTCCAGAGTCCCTCCATGATGGTGGCTTTGTCCGATCCGAAAAGCCAGATCTTGTCGGAGAGGTTTGGGGCGCCAAGCTCCCGATTGCCCTGGCCTTTGTCGCCATGGCAGGCGGCGCAGTTATCGGCAAATATCTTCGCCCCGGCCGCGAGGTCCGCGCCCTTCTCGATGCTTAAGCCAGAGAGCGAACGCACATAATCCGCCACATTCGAGATCTCAGCGCGTTTCAACATACCGTCACGACCGAAGGCAGGCATGGAGCCTTGATGGCTTTTCTCGTTCGTGGAGCGCGCGCCGAAGCGGATCGTCTGCTCGATTTGCGCCAGAGAACCGCCCCAGAGCCAATCGTCGTCATTGAGGTTCGGGTAACTCTTGGCGCCACCGCCACCCGCGCCGTGGCAGGGCGCGCAGTTGTCGCCGAAGGCTGCTTTGCCCTGCGCCCGCGAGAAGGCGAACAACTCGGGATTCTGTTTGATCTCGTCGAGCGAACTCTGCGCAAGTTTCGTCGTCATGCCCGCGCGCAGGATCTTCAACGCATCGAGATCGCCGACGATGGCTTCACGCGATTGCCAGTTGAAGACGCCTCTCGTGTATGAGGCCGCGAGCGGCCAGGCGGGATAGACGACCCAATAGCCGATCGCCCAAACGATCGTGAGATAGAAGGTCCACAGCCACCAGCGCGGGAGTGGGTTATTGAGTTCCGAAATCCCGTCCCAGCTATGCCCGGTTGTCGTGACGCCGGTGACGGCATCGACCTGTTCTTTCGTGTCGTGGGCCATCGATCAATCCTCCCGGAGAGGGATACGCGCAGCGTCTTCGAAACGCTTTTTGCGCGAAGGGGAGAGGGCATAGACGACGACCGCGAGAAAGACGCCGACGAAGTAGAGAAGCCCCCAGGTCTGGGCGAATTCGGCGAGGGATTTGTAGGTTTCGAACATCTCTCACACCTTCAGCGAATGTTCGCCTTGTTGTCGTAGAGTTTAAAGTCGACCTGCGTTCCGAGCATCTGCAGGTAGGCGATGAGAGCATCGGCCTCCGTGATACGCTGAAGATTGCCGTCGAAATCGCGCGACTGCGCCTTGGGATAGCGGGAGGCGAGGGCCGTCGCGTCCGGATCGTCCGTCGTCGCCTGGGTTCTGAGATCCGAGGCCGCCTTCGCGATCATGTCGTCGGTGTAGGGCACGCCGAGGGCGGCCTGAACCTTCATGTCGTCGGTGACGAGAACGGGATCGATTTCTCGCTCGGTGAGCCAGGGGTAGCTCGGCATGATGGAGCCGGGCACCACCGCGCGGGGATCCTTGAGGTGATCGCGGTGCCAATCGTCCGAATACTTATTGCCGACGCGGGCGAGATCAGGACCGGTGCGCTTCGAACCCCACTGGAACGGCCGGTCGTACATGCTCTCGGCCGCGAGTGAGTAATGGCCGTAGCGTTCCACCTCGTCGCGTAAGGGACGGATCATCTGGCTATGGCAGTTGTAGCAACCTTCGCGGACATAGACGTTGCGTCCGGCCAGTTCGAGCGGCGTGTAGGGCCGTACGCCCTCCACCTTCTCGATGGTGCTCTTCAGATAGAAGAGCGGCACGATTTCCACGAGACCGCCGATGGAGATCACGATCAGCACGCCGATGACGAGGATGATCGAGTTGGTCTCGAAGATTTTGTGACGGGACCAGAGAGACATGATCGGTTCCTTTATTCCGCGGCCACGAGAGCCGGCTCGGCGGCATCGACGGTGATGTCCTTTGCGGCGGTGATCGTCTTCCAGACGTTCCAGGCCATGATCAGGCTGCCGCCGACGAAGAGTGCGCCGCCAAGAGCACGGATGACGTAGAAAGGATGCATGGCCTCGACCGTTTCGATGAAGGAGTATTCAAGGAAGCCGAGGCTGGTGTAGGCGCGCCACATGAGGCCTTGCAGGATGCCAGCGACCCACATCGACGTGATGTAGAGAACGATGCCGAGCGTCGAGATCCAGAAGTGCCAGCTCACGGCCTTCTCGGAATAGAGGCGCTCCTTATTCCACAGCCACGGAACGAGGCAGTAGATCGCGCCGAAGGACACATAGGCGACCCAGCCGAGCGCGCCGGAATGGACGTGCCCGATGGTCCAGTCGGTATAGTGCGAGAGCGAGTTCACCGCTTTCACCGACATGAGGGGACCCTCGAAGGTGGACATGCCGTAGAAGGCGACCGACACGACCATGAGGCGTAACACCGGATCGGTGCGCAGCTTGTCCCATGCGCCGGAGAGCGTCATGAGGCCATTGATCATGCCGCCCCAGGAGGGCATCCACAGCATGATCGAGAAGGTCATGCCGAGCGTCTGCGCCCAGTCGGGCAGGGCGGTGTAGTGCAGGTGGTGCGGACCGGCCCAGATATAGAGGAAGATCAACGCCCAGAAGTGGATGATCGACAGCCGGTAGGAATAGACCGGACGTTCGGCCCGCTTCGGGATGAAGTAGTACATGATGGCGAGGAAGCCGGCGGTGAGGAAGAAGCCCACCGCGTTGTGACCGTACCACCACTGCACCATGGCGTCTTGAACGCCCGCCCAGACGATGTAGCTCTTGGGCGAGAATATCGAGACCGGGATCGCCGCGTTGTTGCCGAGATGCAAAACCGCGATGGTCAGGATGAAGGCGAGGTAGAACCAGTTCGCCACGTAGATATGCGGCTCCTTGCGGCGCATGATCGTGCCGAGGAAGACCAGAAAATATGTGACCCAGACAATGGTGAGCCACAGATCCGCATACCATTCGGGCTCTGCATATTCCTTGCCCTGCGTGATGCCGAGCAAATAGCCCGTGCCCGCGATGACGATGAAGAAATTGTAGCCCAGCACCACGAACCAGGGCGCGATATCGCCGACGAGACGTGCCCGGCAGGTGCGTTGCACCACGTAGAACGAGGTCGCGATCAGCACATTGCCGCCGAAGGCGAAGATGACCGCCGACGTGTGCAGCGGGCGCATGCGTCCGAAGGAGAGCCATGCCGTGTCGAAGTTCAGCGCCGGAAAGGCGAGCTGCGAAGCGATGAGAAGGCCGATGGTGAAACCGGCAATGCCCCAGAACACGGAAATGAGCGTGGCGAATTTCACGGGGCCCATATTGTAGTTGGGCTTGCCGTTGATCGTGAGCGGCGGCAAGTCGAGCGGACGGTCATAATACCTGTCCACGATCTTGAAGACCGCCCAACCGCTGGCCGCGGCGAACAGGTAGGCGTGGAACGCATATTCCGGCGTATGGGCCTTCGCTGCGATGACGATGCAGAGCATTGCCAGCGCCGCGAAGGCGAGGGCGGAGCCCGCCTCGCCGAAGGTCATGCTTTTTGGGGATGTTGCCGCGTGAGCCATGGGCCTCGAACCTTCTTCCAAAGGCGAGGCACTAGCTTCACCCTTGAGACGAGGCTCTAAGGGCAGAATCCGGGCACGGCATTGATGTAGGTCAAATGGCGGGCGGCGTTCCTTTGCGGTCGTCTCCGCCCTCGCAGCAGCCCTATTTGGTCGCCAGCGCCTTGATCTGCGGGAGATTGGTGAGGCGCACGCCGTCCGGAACGACGACGATGGCGCCGCTTTTTGCGAGCTTCGAGAAGGTCCGGCTGACAGTCTCGATGGTGAGGCCGAGGAAATCCGCGATGTCCTGCCGGCTCATGGGGAGGGGCAGGGTGATCGAGGTGTGACCGATTCTGGCGAAACGCTCGACCAGGCTCATGAGAAAGGCCGCGATGCGCTCATCCGCCGTGCGGCGGCCGAGGAGAACCATCTGATCCTGGGCGAGGCTGAGTTCGTGACTGGCGAATTCGTGCAGCCGGCGCAGAAGGTGCGGCTTGCGATCCAGGAACGTCGTGAATGTACTGCGCGCGAAGCGACAAACCTTGGTGTCTGTGACTGCATCCGCCGAGACGCCGTAATGATCGAGCAGGGCAAGCCCGAGGAAGTCGCCGGCAAGCGCGAAACCCACGATCTGGCGACGACCGTCGGGCAGGAGCTTGTAGAGCCGCACCACGCCTTCGGTGATATTGAACACCGCGTTTGCCGGCTCGTCCTGGGAGAACAGGGTGGTCTTGGCGGCATAGGTGGTCGGGTGGCTCAAGGAGTCGATTTCGGACAGCTCTTGCGGCTCCAAGGCCGAGCAGACACTGATTCCCCGCACCCGGCAATCGGTGCAGGAATTCACGTTAGCTCCATGCGGGCAGCCCGACTCGGGCCCTGAAGAATGCGTCCGCTGTGTTGCCGTTCCAGTTCGCTCCAAGGTGACCTTACTCCTGTCCGCGGCCTTAGTAGCACAATTTATCGGACAAGGTTCAACCTGCGTGCACACTTGACCTGCATCAATGTCGCGGATCTCGCCACGTGAGATGGTGCCGCTTCTTTGGACAATTATTTGGGCATGCAGGATCTGTTTCACGTCGCTCCCCTGTCACCGAAAGAGGCACATCTGGCTTATCCGCTAGTCCAGATGTTCGACCCCGGAGTGGCTTTGCAGGATTGGCTGGCTTTCGCTCGCCGCCTCGCCCGGCGCAAGCCTGAGCAGAACGGACTCATGACTGTGCGCGACAGGCGCGGGGTGATGCACGCCCTCTTCGCCTACGCAGTGGAGCAGGATCGCCGTTCCAATGCGTGCCTGCGCGTGACTGATCTCATTGTCGGGCGGCTGCCCGGCGCGGAGGTGAATGAAAAAGTGCTCTCCGGCGTGCAGGAGCTGGCTGACCGGTTCGCTTGCAAGGTTGTGTTGATCGACGTACCCGTCTTGCCGGGAAATGCGCAGGTCCTTTCCACCATGGAGGGCATGGCGGTCCCCAACTTCGCGCCGATCGCGATCACCTTTTCCGGCCGTAGTCGGCGTCGGGAAGTGGAAGACGATGAGCGAGCATCTTCCATTATCCATCACGACTGACAAGCTGCCGTCCTAATCGAAGGCGGTCCATGCTTGAGGTCTCAATTCCAACGAGGCTCGCGGCGCATATTCAATGCCATTTTCGGCGCGCAACAATCATACGGTTATGGCTTCAATGAGCTGGTGCGTGCTTGCAATGGTGGCTACTTCGGCCTTTACGCGCCGCAGGATTTCAATGGCCATCGGTGTCAAAGTCCGCCCTCGTCGAGAAATAACGTAGACGTGACGCCATGCGATCGGATCGTTGAGGGCTCGGAAGCGAAGAGTCTGGTTTCGATTGTTCTCGATAGAGAGCGCGGGGGCGGTCGTTATGCCGATCCCACTTTCCAGAAGGGCCCATAAGGTCGTGTTCGTTGAAACCTCGAACCGAGGGGCGATGACGGACTGAGGAAGATGGGAGATCTGGCGAATGATGGGGCCGGTTGCGGTGTCTGATGTCAGGCCAACGAAGTCATATCCATTCAGATCAGCCCATTTCAGGGCCTTCTTGGACTTGATCAGCGGGTGATCGTTGCGCGCGAGAAGTCCCATCTGATCGTGAAACAGGGGACTGAATTCAAGATCCGTGTCTTCTTCGTCCTTACTCCCGAATCCGAAATCGACCTCGTTCTGCCTCACGCGGCGGCGGACATCCGCCGAATTGCCGTCGCGAAGCTGAACATGAAGACCTGGATAGGCGGACAAAAGCCCGCCGAGAACACGCGGCATGATCCGTGTCGCGACCGAATGGACGACGGCGATTCCAACGCGCCCCTTGCGCGCCGACGCTGTGACTCGGATGTTCTCAAGAGCAAGATCGAAATCGACGATGAGACGTTCCGCGACAGGAAGGAAATCTTCTCCTTCGGGAGTTAGAAGGACATTTCGAGTTGTCCGATCGAACAAGTTGCACCCCACAATGTCTTCCAATTGTTGAATAGTCATCGTCAACGACGGCTGCGATGCATGAAGTGCGATGGCGGCACGAGTGAAGCTGCGATGCTGGGCGAGGCTTAAAAAAGCCCGTAGATGCTTTATCGTTACATTATAGTTTGCGCGCGAATGCACGTTCGTTTCGCTTGATGGTATTTTTTGCATCATGCCTCCATCCAGTTGCTGAAAAAATCAATTTATAAAGAGATCAAATTAATCACCTAAACATTTCAATTTGAATAATTCGTCGGCGTCAAGTTTCAATGAACGTAACGGAATGCGCGTTCGGCAAGCCGATTGCAGACGTTCCGCTCGAAGAGGGAACTGAGATGCTGAATTATATGACTGCCCGCCGCACGGCGGTTGCTTTGGCGTCTGCGTTATTATTGGCGCCCGTAGGATTGTCCACCTCAGCTTCCGCTGCGGCGATCGTGATTGGATCCGAAGGCGCCGTGCCGCCGCTCGATCCCCACCGGATGACCGGGACTCCCGGTCTCAGAGTGATCGACGCCATCTTTGATCCGCTTATTCGTGAAGATCTCAGTAAGCCGACGGAAGTAGCGCCCGAATTGGTCGGCGCCCTCGCCGAATCCTGGTCCGTATCCCCGGACGGCCTCACCTATACGCTGAAGCTTCGTCAGGGTGTTACGTTCCACGATGGAAAGCCCGTCGACGCGGCCGCAGTGCAGTTGAACTTCAGCCGCATGATGGACAAGGACTCGCCCGTATATGACACGCGTGCGAGCGGGAACATGACGTTCCTAACGAGGTGGATCAAAAGCACTTCGGTTGTCGATGCATCAACATTTCAGATCGTCCTCAAGGAGCCGTTCTCCGGGTTGCCCCGTCTGTTGAGTGATCGCCGCGCCAGCATCGTCAGCCCGAGCGCGCTCGAGCAGAACAAGGGCGATCAGCTCGGCCTTCGCCCTGTCGGCACGGGTCCATTCACGCTTCAGGCATTCCAGCAGGGGCAGCAACTCAATCTGTCTCGCAATTCTTCCTACTGGGGCCACAAGCCTGGTGTCGATCAGATCGTCATCCGTCCGGTTACCGATCCAACGGCCATGGCGATCGGAATGCAGACGGGACAGATCGACATCATTCCAAGTGCAAGTTCGCAACAGGTCGCTCAGCTGAAGGTCGATCCGAGCTTGCAGGTTCAGTATCCCGAGCCCGCCAATCAATATTTCGTGCGCCTTAACACCCGCTCGGAGTTGACCAAGAATCCGTTGTTCCGCCAGGCGCTCAATCATGCAGTCAATCGTGACAGCCTGGCAGCGTTGCTCGATGGCCAAGTCACGCCTGCAATGGGACCCGTTCCGCTCGGCAATGAATTGCCACGCGACCGGGCGGCCAATCCATACCGCTACGATCCGACGAAAGCGAAGGAACTCCTGAGTGCAGCCGGGATCTCAACGCCGGTTGTCCTCAAACTCCTGGCGCCGAACAGCGGACCGGGCTTCGGGCAGGCGGCCCAGATTATCGCGCTGCTGCAGCAGGACCTGAAAGCTGTCGGCATCAACCTGCAGCCGCAGTTCCTGGAATTTGCAACGCTCGTGACGACCGAGGGCCCAGGCTACAAGGATGATGTGCAAGGCTCCTTCAACGGATGGACGACCGGCGCCGATAGCACCTACTGGCTGGAGCGCATGTTCAGCGGTTCGCAACAACCGCCAGGCGGCGTGAATCGCGGTTGGTATAACAACCCCGGAGTCGACAATCTCTTTACAGCTGCGCGGGCGGAACCCGACGAGGCCAAGCGGAACGACCTCTATCGCCAGGCCGCGGATCTGATTGCGAAGGATGCCCCCTGGATCTTTCTCTATCAGGACAAGCTGCCGCGAATTCTCCGCGCGCGTGTCACGGGTGTCGTTCCGGCCCGCTCCGTCTTCTTCGACTACTCAAGGATTGGGGTGCGCTGACATCCCAGTTGTCCAACGTTCTTCCAGAAATTCAAGAGAGGAGTCTGTCACATGATGCTGGGTTGGCGCGCACGGATTGGCCAGATGAGGCCTGCCACCGCAATCGAGGGTGCCGAGGAGTGGCGTAGCGTTGCGCCTGTGGGAGTCGCATTCGCCGATGCGCGCACGATCGTGCCGCGTGTGGACGATGAAGGCCTGAAGGTCATGATGAGCCAAGTGCTCGAAGCTTCACGCCAGCTCGCGACGGCCAAGGTCGATCTGATCGTTCAATGTGGCGCACCAGGGACCTTCCTGCGTGGCCTAGGCCACGACGAAGAGGTCTGCGCTCAGATCAAGGAAACCACGGGCATCCCCGCCATCACGATGATGGGCGCCCAGATGGATGCTCTGAAGGCGCTCGGTGCCAAGACTGTGGCTGTCGCAACCATCTATTCCGATGAGGTCAACCGGAAGATGGCGAGTTACATGGAGGCCTACGGTTTCTCCGTGAAGTCGATGGTCGGGCTCCAGATCACGGACCCGTTCGAGGCCAGCGTTCACGATGCCGACAGTGCCTACCGGCTCGGCAAGCAGGCGCTCAAGGAAGCAGGCAACGCTGACGCGATTCTCATCTCGTGCGGCACCTATCGCACCTTCGCGACGCTGCCTTACCTGGAGATGGACACGCGCACCCCGGTGGTATCGAGCAATCAAGCAACGCTCTGGCGCGCCTTGCGGGCCTGCGGGTTGCCCGACCAGATCCCCAATCTCGGGAAGCTTTGGACCGTAGCCTGATTTCGGCTCACTGAGGGAACGAGCGATGACAGCGATCACGCAAGCAGCTCCAGTCACGAAACGCGTTAGCAGCGCGCTCTTGAAGCGCGTGTTGTCGAATGCCTCCCTGACTGTCGGTCTCGCAATCATCGCTATCATCATCGTTCTGGCCCTCTTTGCCGATTGGATCGCGCCATTCGATCCCCTTCATGTGGGTCCTTTGGCGCGATACCAGAGTCCCTTCTCCGGTTGGCATATCCTGGGAACGGACGAGCTCGGTCGGGATATTCTCAGCCGTCTGATTTATGGCGCACGCTTCGCGCTGCTTGTCGCAATTCTTCCCACAGTGATCGCTCTTTTGATCGGCGGCGCGATCGGGCTTTCCGCCGGGTATATCGGCGGGGTCTGGGATAGCGTGGTCATGCGCGTCTTCGACGTCATGTTTGCCTTCCCGGGTATTCTTCTCGCACTCGGCATCAGCGCCGCTCTCGGCCCCGGCCTCAGCTCGATGATCATTGCAATGATCGTTGTCACGATCCCCGCCTTTGGACGCATTGTCCGTGGTGTGGCGCTGGGGATCAAGGAGGAGCTCTACATCGAAGCGGCACGCACGCTCGGCTACAGCCATACGCGCATTGCCCTCCGCCACATCCTGCCTAACGTCCTCGGACCTGCAGTCGTGTACGGAACGTTGCAAACCGGGCGTAACGTAATTCTCTCCGCCAGCTTGAGCTTTCTCGGTCTCGGCCCGCAGCCTCCGACGCCAGAGTGGGGGCAGATGCTCTCAAGTGGAAGAACTGCCATCGCAACGGCAGCGCATGTGGCAACAATTCCCGGACTGGCGATTGTCTTCCTTGCCGTCGGGTTCAACCTGATCGGCGACGCCGCGCGGGACATGCTGGATCCCCGATTCACCAAGGATCGGAGCTGACCAATGATCTCATTCATCCTCAATCGCGCCCTCCAGATCATCCCTGTGATCATCGGAGTGACTTTGGCGACTTTCCTGCTGGCGCAAATCATACCTGGCGATCCGGCCGACGTCTTGCTCGGAAGCATGGCGTCGGAGGAGGCAAGACAGCAGTTGCGCCTGTCCCTGGGGCTGAATGAGCCAATCTATGTTCAGTATGCCCTCTACCTGAAGAATCTCCTTCAGGGCGATCTGGGACAATCTTTCACCTTCGCGCAGCCCGTCACGCAGGTCATCGTCGAGCGTCTGTTCAACACCTCCCTTCTGGCAATCGCGGCCATCGTTCTTTCATCTGTGGCCGGCGTCGCTGCCGGAACCTGGGCCGCCCTGAAGCCGGGATCTCTCAGGGATCAGGGATTGTCCGTCGTCGTGCTGTTCTTCAACAGCATGCCGTCTTTCTGGCTCGGCCTTGTCCTCATCCTGACCTTTGGCCTTTATCTGCGCCTTCTTCCCGTCGGCGGAATGCAGGACGCGACTGGCGGCAGTGGAATTGGAAGCCTGGTTGCTCACATGGTGCTGCCGACTGTCACGCTGGCCGCCTGGTCTCTCGCCGTTATCGCTCGCATGACACGGTCCGCCATTCTCGATGTGATCAACAGCGACTACATCCGCACGGCCCGGAGCAGAGGCGTCGGTGAAGCCCGCATCGTACTACGTCACGCGCTTCCGAATGCCATGCCCTCCGTGATCACGGTCATCGGTATGCAGATGGGCTTTCTCTTGAGCGGCGCAGTCCTAACGGAGACGGTCTTCTCCTGGCCGGGCATTGGTCTTGCCATGTATCAGGCCATATCGACGCGCGACATTCCTCTGATTCAAGGAGGCATCCTCGTTCTCGCCGTCGCCTTCGTCCTAATCAATTTCGCGGTCGACATCCTCTACGCCTACTTCAACCCGAAGGTAAAGTTGGCATGATGATGTTCGCCAAATCACACACGTCGCAGGCGATCCGCTCCAGCGACCCGGTTTTCGAGGTCAAGAATCTGGGTATCGCCTATGGGCGCGATGCAGCATCGATCCAGGTCGTTCATGATGTCTCCCTGTCGGTCGGGCGCGGCGAAACTCTTGGCGTTGTTGGCGAGTCGGGATGCGGCAAGAGCCAGACGATGCTCGCGGCTCTCGGACTTTTGCCCCGTGGCGGACGCATCACCTCCGGTCAGGTTCTGCTGGAAGGACGTAACCTGGTCGATCTTTCCCCTCATGACATGCGGGCGGTTCGCGGAAGCGGCATTGCGCTGATCTCCCAGGATGCCCTGACATCTCTGAACCCCGCGATGACCATCGGCACGCAAATGGCCGAACCGATGATTCATTACGGCGGAATGCCCCGATCGGCAGCCCGGACGCGCTGCATTGAACTCTTGGATCTTGTTGGCATTCCTGGGGCTGCGACCCGGCTTGCGAGCTATCCTCATGAGCTTTCAGGCGGCATGCGTCAACGTGCGCTCATTGCAATGGCGATCAGCGCCAACCCCAAGGTACTCATTGCGGACGAGCCGACAACGGCGCTCGACGTGACCACCCAATCCCAGATCCTGCGCCTGATCGATTCGCTGCGTAAGGAGCTGGGAATGGCGCTCATTCTGATTACCCACGATCTCGGAGTGGTCGCCGGGGTCGCGGATCGCGTTGCGGTGCTTTATGCCGGCCGCGTTGTCGAAACCGCCTCAACAGAAACGCTGTTCGCAAGCCCTCGACACCCCTACACGAAAGCGCTTCTCGACACGATCTCGCAGCTTGAGGGTGATGTTTCGGAACGGCTTAATCCGATCCCGGGTCTTCCGCCGGATCCGCGAAACCCCGTCCAGGGATGCCCCTTCAATCCACGCTGCGACTATGTCCGCGAGGTATGCGGGTCCGAGCTGCCAGCTCTTGCAGACAGCGTGGAGGGAGGACGCCACCCTGTGAGGTGTCATGTCGATCCGTTTGTCGGGCCCTCTCTCAGGATTGCCGGTGGAGAAGCACGATGAGCACTCCCGCCATTCAGCTAAAAGATGTTTCCGTTCGCTTTCCGATCCGCAAGGGCATCCTTCGCCGGATTTCAGGCGAGGTCCATGCCGTCGATTCCGTTTCATTCGATATCGCAGAAGGCGAGACCGTGGGTCTTGTGGGTGAGAGCGGTAGCGGCAAGAGCACGACAGGTCGTGCACTGATCGGTCTCGCGCCGCTTGTCGATGGGACCGTCGAGTGCTTTGGCCGCGATCTCAGAACGCTGAGGCAGTCACCAGGTGCGTTGCCTCGCATGTCCCAGATCGTGTTTCAGGATCCCTATGCGAGCCTCAATCCGCGCATGACCATCGGCGAGACTCTCAAGGAGGTGATCGAGGTTCATGGGCTCGCCAAGGGGCGCGATGCGGACCAACGGGTCGGTCGGCTCCTCGACGATGTCGGACTTCGCCGCGATCTGGCCGGGCGTTACCCACACGCGCTTTCCGGCGGGCAGCGTCAACGGGTTGCCATCGCGCGGGCACTTGCCGTCGAGCCGAAATTCATCGTGCTCGACGAGGTCGTCTCCGCACTCGACGTGAGCATTCAAGGCCAGATCGTCAATCTCCTTCAGGATCTGCAGCAGCAACGGGGGTTGACCTATCTCTTCATCACCCACGATCTGAGCATCGTGCGGCATGTCTCCCATAGCATCGTCGTCATGTATGGCGGGCAGATCATGGAAAAGGGACCGCGAAAGAGCATCTTCTCCGCGCCACTGCACCCCTATACGTCGGCCTTGCTTTCGGCGGTACCGGTTCCCAACCCGGCGGTCGAGCGCATGCGTCCCCGGATCGATGTGCGGTCGGAACCGCCGGATCCTTCCGCACCCTTGCCGGGTTGCCGCTTTCAGAAATCCTGCCTGTTCACCACCGAAGTCTGCCGGACGAGCCGGCCTCAGCTTCGTTCCGTAGCAGGTCGCGACCTCGACCATCTTGCCGCATGCCATCACATGCAAGAACCGCACGTGCGTGAAGCGCTCTCGCGTGCGGCACAAGGAGCCGTCTCTTGAATCCTTTTGAATCCAAAAGCGATACGACGTTCACATCGTTTGTCGATGGTCGAAAGCTGCCCGTCCAAGGCCAGCCGCTCCCGCTTGTCGATCCCTCGACAGGCAAGATCTGGGCGCATTCCTACGTCGATGAGAGTGCCGTCGAGCTTGCTGTCGAGAGCGCATCTAACGCCTATGCGAGCGCGGCGTGGGCAGAATTGGCACCGGCGGAGAGAGCTGCTCTTCTGCGCAAACTCGGTGACCTCATCGCCAGCAACGCGGAGGCCCTCGGCAGGCTGGAAAGTCTGGCCAATGGAAAAAGCCATGCGGCCACCGCTGCGGAAATGCGCGCCACTTCCCAATGGTATCATTTCTACGCCAGCGCGCTGGAAACGCACGACGACGTCCTGAGAACGGTATCCCGCACCATGGAAGCCCGGGTTATCCGCGAGCCTCTCGGCGTCGTGGTCGCCATCACTCCGTTCAATGGGGCGCTATCACTCGGTTCCTGGAAGCTCGCGCCGGCGCTAGCCATGGGCAACTCGGTCATCCTCAAGCCGCCGGCCGACGCGCCGGGATCCAGCATCATGCTTGCGGACCTCGCGCTCCAAGCGGGATTTCCGAAGGGTGTCGTCAATGTTGCCATTGGTGATGCGGTGGTGAGCGAGAAGCTTGCAACGCATCCCAAGGTCGCCATGGTGAGCTTCACAGGCAGCACCGCGACGGCTCGCGTTCTCGGCTCAAAAGTTGCAGGCGGTATGAAGCGGTTCGTCTGCGAGGCGGGCGGCAAGTCGGCGCATATCGTCTTTGAGGACGCCGATCTCGATTCAGCCGTGATTGCTGCCACGCAAGGGGCCTTCTCGGGGACAGGACAGACCTGCGTCGCGGGCTCCCGTGTTCTCGTGCACGCCTCGCTGTATGACGCTTTCGTCGAGCGCTACATCGCCTCGGCGCGCCGCATCAGGATCGGACATCCTGCCTCCGCGAAAAGCCACATTGGCCCTGTCGCCTCGCGGCGCCAGTATGACCGGATCAATGCCTACATCGCCGAGGCCGTTGCCACCGGCGGACGCATCGTCCTCGGAGGCGGAGTTCCTTCAGTGGATTCTGAGCTGGCGGAGGGCTTCTGGATCGAGCCCACGATCATTGTGGATGTGACGAACGATATGCGCATCTGTCGCGAAGAGATTTTCGGTCCTGTCGTGACCGTCCAAAGATTTCAGACTGAGGATGAAGCCGTCGCCATCGCGAACGGGGTCGAATACGGTCTGGCCGCGGGTTTCTGGACGAAAGATCTTCATCGCGCACGCCGCGTTTCCAGGCTCCTTCAGGCCGGGACGGTGTGGGTCAATACCTATCGCGCAATCAATCTGCGCGTGCCGTTCGGTGGTTACAAGCAATCCGGCATCGGTCGCGAGAACGGTCTCGAGGCGCTGGAGGAATTCTCCCAGATCAAAGCTGTCGTCACGGATTACGGCCCCGCTGCCGATCCATTCGCTCATTGAGTTTCCAGGATTAAGAAAGGACCTGAAATGTCTTATGCACTGGCACGTAAGCCGATCGTCGTTGATGCGCTGCAGTACAACAAACCTGAGCGCGCCCGGTTCAAGGAATGGATCGAGGGTGGTATCGGGTGTGTCCATGTCACGCTCGCCATCTGGGAGAACGCTCGCGAGACGTTGACGGCAATCGGCGAATGGAACCGGCTTCTCGAGCAGAATAGCGATCTGATCGCACTGGCAACGACGGCCGAGGACATCGAGCGGATCGCGGCCTCAGGCCGGACCGCGGTGGTCTATGGCTTCCAGGACACCTCACCCTTTGAGGATGATATTGAACTTGTCGAGATCTTCTACCAGCTCGGCGTGCGCATTGCCCAGCTCACATACAACGTTCAGAACCGGGTCGCCTCCGGATGCTGGGAGCCCGACGAGAATGGAGTTTCAAAATTCTTCGGCCGCAATGTCATTGCTGAGATGAATCGTCTCGGCATGCTCGTGGATGTCTCGCACTGCACCGAGCGGACTTGCTTCGATGCCATCGAGTATTCATCGCGTCCTATTGCGATCACCCATGCCAACCCATCCGAGTTTGTGGGAACAGATATTGAACTGAATCGTAGGAATAAATCGACGACGTTGATCAAGCGCCTTGCCGAGACTGGCGGTGTCCTTGGCTTGAGCATGTATCCCAAGATCATGCGCGACGGTTCAAACTGCACCCTCGATACCTTTCTCGACATGATATCGTGGACCGCCGATCTTGTCGGCGTCGATACGATCGGCTTCGGCACGGATTATTACGACGGGTGGCCGGAATCCCAGATCAAGTGGTGGCGCGCTGGACGGTGGTCGCGAGAAAGCGCCATCCCGATCAAGGGTTTCTCCGCGTGGCCGGCCTGGTTCAAGTCGTCGGTCGATTTCCCGAATATTCTGGAAGGAATGGAAAAGCGCGGCTTCTCCAACGAGGAGATCGCAAAGATTGCGGGAGGCAATTGGGTCCGCCTGTTTAGGGACAGTTTCCTGCCGCTTCAAATGCCGGCCACTGCAAGCGCCGCTTGAAATTCTAACCGCTTGTTAATCGGATGTGACCCGTTGAAGATGAGTCACTCACTCGATCACGGAGGATTTTATGGGACAGGCCGATAGCACCATTTCGATCTCTCTAACATCTGCGCCGACATGGCGCAGGGTGCGAGTTTTCTATCCCATGATATCGCTCTTCGTGCTCCTTGGGGCGTGGCAGGCCGGGGTGATGGTGTTTCAGCCCGCACCCTACCTGCTACCTCCGCCGATGGCCGTGGCCAATGTCATCGTCAGCCAGTTTCCATCGTTGATCTATCATTCGGGCATCACCGCCTTCGAAACGACTCTGGCCTTTACCTTCAGCATACTCGTCGCGATGCCGATTGCTTTTCTCATCGCTCGATTTCGCTGGTTCGAAGAGACGGTCTATCCGTTGCTGGTGGTCAGCCAGGCTGTGCCGAAGGTCGCTCTTGCTCCGCTCATCCTCGTTTGGCTCGGCTTTGGACTGAGCACCAAGGTTATGATCGGTGTCCTCGTTGCATTTTTTCCCGTCATCATCAGCACGGTGGTGGGGTTGAAGAGCGTCCCCAAAGACATGGTCTATCTGGGACGCTCGATGGGTCTCTCGGCACGGGACATGTTCCAGAAGATCTATTTTCCCTTTGCGCTTCCGAGCATCTTCGGTGGACTGAAGGTTTGTATCACCCTCGCTGTCGTCGGTGCCGTCGTCGGCGAGTTCATCGGGGCGGACAAAGGCCTCGGCTATCTCATCCTTCTGGCAAGCGGACAGATGCAGACCGCTCTGATGTTCGCCGCCCTCATTTTCCTCGTCCTGATCGGAATGGTGAGCTTCGCTCTCGTGCAATGGGCAGAGACGCACCTCATGCCATGGCACAGCTCCGTCCGCCAGGATGCAGGGCATTGAGGACATAGGAGGAAATGATGGGTAAGCCAATTCGCATCGAGCACGTGACCAAGAGCTACAAAGGCCTGGAAGCACTCTCTCCGACCTCGCTCTATATTGAGGAAGGAGAGTTCGTATCGATTGTTGGACCGAGCGGCTGCGGTAAGAGCACACTTCTGAGAATTGTTGCCGGCCTGGATACGCCGACAAGCGGAAGGGTCTCCGTCGCGGATCGGGTCGTGACGAGGCCAGAAACCGATATCGGCGTCGTGTTTCAAAGCCCGGTCCTTCTCGACTGGAGAAGCGTTCTCGACAACGTCCTGATTCAGGCCGAGGCGCGCAAGCTCCCTCATGACGTGTATGCGGCGCGCGCCCGGGATTTGCTGGCAGCTGCGGGCCTGAAGGGCTTCGAGAGCGCCTATCCCTATCAACTGTCCGGTGGCATGAGCCAGCGCGTCAGCGTGTGCCGGGCTCTCGTTCACAATCCGTCGCTTCTGTTGATGGACGAACCTTTTGGTGCCCTCGACGCTTTGACCCGCGATCAAATGATGGTGGATCTCCAGAAGCTTTGGCTTCGCTCGCGCCCGACGGTCATCTTTGTCACTCACAGTGTTCAGGAAGCAGTTTTCCTCTCAGACCGGATCATCGTGATGGCACCACGCCCGGGCCGTGTCGAAGCCGTTCTCGACGTGCCTCTTCCCCGCTCCAGACGGCTATCCATGAGAGGGACGGCCGAGTTCAACGCAATCGTCGACGAGATCCTGCATCATTTCCAGCGGATGGGCGTGATCCGCGATGATGATGGCGGAACCCCAGACACCACCCCCATGGAGATGGCTCTATGAAAGTCACACCGCGAATTGCTCTGATTGCGACGGTAGCATCGTTGCTCAGCACGGGGGCCGGGCAGGCTGCAGACAAGCTCAGCATGCGCCTCGACTGGAGCTGGTGGCCGGGGCAGACTCCCATGCTGGTGGCTAAGGAGAAGGGCTTCTACAAGGACGCCGGAATCGACATAGAGATCCAGCAGGGGCAAGGATCGAAAACCACGACCCTCGTCGTCGGCGAGAACCGAGAGCCGCTCGGACATGCGAGTCTATCGACAGCCGCGCAATCCATATCGGCGGGCGTTCCGATCACTGTCGTGGCCGGGTTCTGGCAGAAGGGGCCGATCTCGCTGATCTGCTCGGGCGAGGACGTGAAGAAGCCTGCTGATGTGAAGGGCAAACGCATCGGTTCGACCCCAACCGGCTCGGACGGACAGGTGCTGCCAGCCTTCCTACGGGCCAATGGTCTCGACGTTAATGATATCTCGCTCGTCAACATGCCGGGCGATGCCAAGTTCGCCGCCATCACGTCCGGGCAATTGGACTGCATCAGCGGCGATGACTATTACTACGGCCCCCAGCTGATCGCTCAGGGCAAGAAGATCTCGGTTCTTCGGTATGCCGACTGGGGCGTCACCAATCTCAGCTTTGGAATCATCGCCAACAACTCCTTTCTCAAGGAGAAGCCCGATGTCGTCCGCCGCTTCCTGGAAGCTACCAAGAAGGGTCTCGATTACACGCTGGCGAACAAGGATGAGGCCATCCAGATCTTCCTGAAGGTGACGGGCAATACACAGCCTGCGAACTTCCATAAGAGCGTACTGGAAGCCTATGAGAGCTCGCTCCACACCGGCGCGACACAGGGAAAACCTGTCGGTTGGATGGCTTCCGAGGACTGGGATGCGATGAACAAGACCCTTGAGCAGTATGGCGGCATGACCGGCCGCAAGGATCCCAGCACTTATTTCACCAACGATTATCTGTCCAAATAGGTCAAACGCCGGGGCTGTCGCGACAGCCCCTCCCGCAAGATGAAAGAGCCGTGCGCCTCCTGAGAGGTGATCGGTGACGCATGCCAGGACAAGAGAGATGCCAAATACGACGAATACGCCGGTCCACCGCTTCGACGCGATCGTAATTGGCGGCGGTCATAACGGGTTGATCGCAGCGGCCTATCTCGGGCGGGCTGGACTCAAGGTGGCTGTTCTCGAGGCCCGGGGCAGCCTCGGAGGTCCCTGCGGAACCTTCGAGTTCATGCCTGGCTACCGCACGGCCTTCACCAACTCGCCGGGAAGCTTCGAGCCACGCTTCCTGCACGAACTGAATCTGGAGCAGTTCGGCCTGCGGTTCGTCCGCACAGATCCGACCGTCGTTCATCCTTTCTCCCGCGGATGCTTTTTGGGTTGGCGGGATCGTGAAAAGATTGCTGCTCAACTGAACGCCTATGCGCCCGGCGAAGCGGATCGTTACTTCAATTTTTTGAGTTCCCTCGAGGAGCTGGGTCGCCATCTGCGAACCTCGCTCTTTCAACCCTCACCCGACCTTTTGTCGATCGCCAAGACGCTGCCGAAGGAACAGGAAACCCTGTTCAACAGGGTCTTCTTCGGCAGCCTTCGCCAGCTTCTGGATGAGGAGTTGAGGTCCGAGGAGGCGAAAGCTCTTCTGGGCATGGTTGCGTTGAATGCGACGCTCACGCCTCCATCGGCACCCGGTACGGCTGTCGGATTGATGCTGAGGCCGTTGTCCCTGGCATCCTCTCCCGCCCTCGATCCGGACGATCCTCGTCGGGCCGCCTTGCGAGGCTCGACGGGGCTTCCTGTCGGAGGCATGGGTGCAATCATCGACGCTCTCGAGGCCTGCTGTCGATCCTACGGCGCTGTGATCAAGACAGACACGCCCATCGCGAGCATTCTGCATCGGAATGGGCAAACTGTCGGAGTCGCTGCCGTGAACGGCGATGAGTATCATGCGCCGGTCGTCGTCTCCGCGATCAATCCACGTAGTCTCTTCACCGAACTCCTGGACGACGATGCTGTTGGAGCCGATCTTCGCGGCGCAGTTTCTGCCGTCCCGATGCGTGGATCGGCTTTCAAACTCGTCCTCGCTTTGGACGGCGTGCCCGATTACGCGGGGCTTCCTTCCGGTATCGATCCTAAGCAGCTTGCCGGAGTTCAGTTCCGCATTGCGCCTTCGCTTGCCTATATCGAGCGCGCCGTTGCCGAGGGCTTGGCCGGTGTCTCAGCTCGCGAGCCCATCATGTGGGGGCTGATGCCGACAGTGACATCGCCGGATCTTGCCCCACAGGGGCGTCATCTCCTGAGCGTCAACGTCTGGCATGCACCCTATGAATTGCGTGACGGGAGCTGGGAGACGGAAAGGGACGTGTTCGGCAATCGTTGCATCGACGTTCTCTCCGACCTCATGCCGGATCTGCGGAGCCATATCGTGGATCATCGCTTCATCGATCCCGTTGAAATGGAAGGCGAGCTCGGCCTCGTGCAATCACATATCACACATGGCGACATGCTCCCCGGAGCTCTGTTCGGCGCAAGGCCTCACCATTCCATTCACAATTATCGAACCCCGCTGAAGGGCCTTTACCTGTCAGGAGCAGGCACATGGCCAGGCGGATACGTCACGGGCATTCCAGGCTTCAATGCCAGCAATGCCGTACTCGAAGATCGCGCGCAGATGCGTGCGAGTGCATAAGGAGACAATGATGGAATTCCTCGTCAACATTAAGCTTCGCTGGTCGGAGAATATGGATCCGGACCTTAAGGAAAGGGTCGTCAAAGAAGAGCGTGCCCACGCTGCCGATCTGATCAAGCAGGGGCATCTGGTTCGGATGTGGCGCGTTCCATGCCGCTTCGAGAATTGGGGGATCTGGCGCGCAAAGGATGCGACCGAACTGCACGACATCATCACCGGATTGCCAGCCAATCCGTGGATGCACGATATCGTCGTTCATCCCCTGGCCAGACATGCCGTCGATCCGACACCCTATCATGGATGATCGCGCGGATTGGAGGCGTCGGTACTAGAGCGATTTCGCGCCATGGATGGATTGCCCATGCCGCAACGTCGATGGGCCATGACGGCGGTGACAATCGCCATCGTCATGGCCGTTCTCGATGGAGCGTTGATAAATCTGGCGCTTCCGCTGATGGCACAGGATCTCGGCGCAAGCCCATCGCAGGTCGTTTGGGTCGTCAGCTCCTATCAGCTCGTCATTACCATATCCCTGTTTCCGTTCTCGGCCCTTGGGGATCGGATCGGCTATGGCAGGGTCTTCATAGCGGGGATGCTGCTTTTCACAGGTGCGTCGCTGGCCTGCGCGTTGGCTTCATCCGTCTTTTCGCTCGTTGGGGCGCGTGTTCTGCAGGGCCTCGGCGCGTCTGCCCTGATGAGCGTGAACATTGCGCTCATACGCTACATCTACCCGAAGCACGCGCTTGGGCGCGGGATTGGGTACAACACACTCATCGTCGCCCTCTCCGCAAGCGCCGGTCCTTCCATCGCGGCGGCAATCCTTGCCGTCGCACCGTGGCCATGGTTGTTCGGCATCAATGTGCCTTTGGGGCTTGTGGCTTCGGTGATCGGAGTTTTCGCTCTGCCGAAAACTCCTCTTCACAATCAGAGCTTCGATCTGTCAGGTTCGATCCTGAGCGCAATCACGATCGGAATCCTCGTCGTCTCGGCCGATGGATTGGGCTACGATGGTGAGGGTCATCTCCAGGTGTCGATGCAGGCCTTCGTGATCGTCGCACTTCTCTTCTGGCTGTACCTCGATCAACGTCGAAAATCGAACCCTGCCATCCCATTGGATATCCTCCGCATCCCGAGCGTTGGTTTATCGGCGCTTACCGCGACACTCAGTTATGTCGTGCAGAGCCTCAGTTATGTCGGCCTGCCGTTTCTCTTTCATTCCATCATCGGCTTCTCAATTCTGGAGACTGGCTTGCTGATGTCAGCGTGGCCATTGGCGCTCGCTCTCGTCTCTCCCGTGGCGGGCCGCCTGTCCGACCGCTTCTCAGCCGGGAGGCTCGGTACTCTTGGACTCGCGCTTCTATCTCTGGGCCTAATCCTGCTTATCCTTGTGCCGGATCAGCCATCTGTCGCCGACGTCTTCTGGCGCATGGGATTGTGCGGGTTTGGCTTCGGACTGTTTCAAGCCCCCAACAGCAAGGCGATCATCGTGGGTAGTCCGCTTCACCGCACGGGGGCTGCAAGTGCGCTCCAGTCGGCGGCTCGCCTCTTCGGTCAAACCATGGGTGCTGCGCTCGTCGCCCATACGTTAAAGCAGTCTCTGGAGGCGGCCGCTACCGAGATTCTCTTCATGGCTCTCGTGTTCTCCATCGCCGGCTGTATAGCCAGCTCTTTGCGCATCATTGTGAAGGACAACCTGCTTGATAAGGTTGATGCTTTGGGAAAGTGACTTATGCGGCTTCGTTTTTTGATCGCCCTGCGTTCGCCGGTTCCTTGGCTTCAGATCGATCGAGATGTCGCTGCCCTCCGACGAGGGAAAACTCCGAAAGCGGGAGGCACAGTTCTGCGGTTGAGCGAAGAGACCTATGCGGTCACCCTACTCGAACCCAGGCACAGTCGCGACGGATTATTTTTCTGAGAACTCGCGCAAGAGAAAGGTGACGCGTGTCTTCGATAGCGACAACAATGTCACGACGCTGATCGATGAAGGCCTTGATGACACGAGCGACGACGAACGCACGATGTCGACGACCCACTGCGACGTTCAGGGGCGGAACTTGCGTCAGGAGCGCCTGAGTGACATGCGGCGATGAGCACTCGCATGACTGGTAGCCTGGATTGCGGATCGCACTTGTATATTTTCTAACATTTGTTTGATTATATTTGCGGCTTTTTATAATAGGGTGATATTGCTCGATCATGTTGGTCGCCATTTCCCTCCCACGCGCAATCCTTATAGGATTTAAGGAAAATTCATGACCTACCGAGCGCCTGTGTCCGATATCGTTTTTACTATGCGACACGTGGCAAACCTCGATCGCGCTCTGAAGGATGGCCTTTATCCTGAGCTCACCGCCGATTTGGTGGAGACGATCTTGGGGGAGGCGAGCCGTTTCGCCAACAATGCCATCGCGCCCCTGAATCGTGAGGGCGACAAGCATGGCGTCACTCTGAAAGATGGTGTTGTCACCACGGCGCCCGGTTGGAAGGAGGCCTACAAGGCCTGGACTGAGGCGGGCTGGAATGCTCTTCCAGGGCCTGCCGAATATGGCGGGCAGGGGCTGCCGACGCTTCTCAATTCCGCCTGTGTCGAGATGTGGAACGCAGCCTCCATGGCATTCGGCATCGGACCGGTCCTGACGATGGGTGCCATCGAGGCGCTCATCCAACATGGTTCGGAGGAGCTGAAGAGCCGCTACCTCGAGAAACTCGTCTCCGGTGAATGGACCGCGACCATGAATCTGACGGAGCCTCAGGCCGGCTCCGATCTCGCAGCCCTTCGCTCTCGCGCAGAACCTGCAGGGAATGGCACCTACAAGATAACGGGCCAAAAAATCTTCATTACCTATGGCGAGCATGATCTGACTGAAAACATCGTGCATCTCGTTCTCGCGCGTCTTCCCGAAGCGCCTGTCGGCACGCGCGGCATCTCGCTATTCGTGGTGCCCAAATTCCTGCCGGACGGCACGCGTAACGATGTGCGGTGCCACAGCATCGAGCACAAGCTCGGCATCCATGCCTCACCCACCTGCACTATGATCTTCGGCGACAATGGCGGCGCGATCGGTTGGCTCTTAGGCGAGGAGAATCGCGGTTTGAACTGCATGTTCACGATGATGAACAACGCACGCCTGGCCGTGGGCCTGCAAGGCGTCGCCATCGCTGATCGTGCCTATCAGTCGGCGCTGGCCTATGCGCATGAGCGTAGGCAGGGCCGGGCGCCTGGCGGTGCGAGAGATGTGATGAGCCCCATCGTCGAACACCCCGATGTCCAACGCAATCTTCTCACGATGAAAGCGCTCACCGCAGCGGCGCGATCAATCTGTTACCTGACAGCTGAGGCCATTGACCGCGCTCATCTCGAACAGGACGAGTTGGACCGACGAAAGGCCAACGAGCGTGCATCTCTCCTGACCCCGGTCGCGAAGGCTTTCTCCACCGATATCGGTGTCGAGGTCGCCTCGCTTGGCGTGCAGGTTCATGGCGGTATGGGTTTCATTGAAGAAACCGGTGCGGCTCAACACTATCGCGATGCACGCATTGCGCCAATCTATGAGGGAACGAACGGTATCCAGGCCCTCGACCTGGTCACCCGCAAGTTGCCTCTTGCGGGCGGTGAAACGGTGGCGGCGCAGATTGCCTCCATGCGAGAGATCGTCGCGCGCCTGACAAAGACAGACAGCGTAGAACTGGCTTCTATCGCGCCCACGCTCGACGCGGCTGCCGGGAGCCTCGAACGCGCAACGAATTTTCTCTTGAGAGCGCTTGCCGCGGATACGCCGCAGGAGGCTCTCGCAGGCGCGACACCCTATCTGAGCCTCTTCGGCATTGTTCAAGGAGGTGTAGCGTTGGCGCAGCTGGCGTTGGCCGCTCATGAGGCAATTCAGAGAGGCGAGACCGCGCCCGCGCATCGCGGTCGAATTGCTCTCGCTCGCTTTTTCGCGGATCACATCGCTACCCGCGCCGATGGGTTAGAGCGAACCGTGGTCGCCGGCATGGCCCCGTTGCTGAATGCCGAACTGGTGCTCGCGAGCGAGATATCGTAGTGGGCTTGCTGCCGCGGATTTTCGTGAAGGCGCAGAGCCTCTGGGGCCGTGCTCTCGAATGTTAAACAGCCAGATATCGCTGCTGGAGGTCCGCGCTGGAATCAAACGCCGCCCAGGATCCTTCGAACACCACGCGGCCGCTGTCGAGCAGGTAGAGCCGCTCGGTGCACATGCGCGCGAACCAGACATTCTGCTCCGCGACAAGCAACGCCATGCCGTTCCGACGCCGCAGATCGATGAGCTGATGAACGAGCTGTTCGACGATGACTGGCGCCAATCCTTCGGTCGGCTCGTCCAGCAAAAGATATTCCGGCCGCGCGAACATGGCCCGCGCGATCGCCAGCAATTGCTGCTGACCGCCGCTGAGCTCGAAACCGAGGCGCCCCCGCAGGTCAGCGAGCATCGGAAACAACGCAAATATCTCGTCGACCGAATATGAGGCAACGTTGGGACGCGTGGCGTGACGGCCCATGGCAATGTTTTCCGCCACCGTCAGGTGAGGATAGATGCGGCGGTCCTCGGGCACGAATCCAAGCCCGCGGCGGGCGCGACGGAAATCGGGCCATGCGGCGATATTTTCTCCGCGATGCCTGACCGGTCCGACGACGCGTGGGCCACCACCCATGATGCTCTTGAACAAGGTGGTTTTGCCGACGCCATTCCGTCCCAGGATAGCGACACCCTCGCTTTGTCCGATTGCGAGGGTTACGTTCTGGACGATATGGCTGTCGCCGTAAAAGGCATTGAGCGGTCCGACCTCAAGCATGGGCAGACTCCGATCCGAGATAGATCTCGCGCACCATCGCATCGTCGCGGACTTCCGCGGGCGTTCCGGTGGCGATCACGGCGCCCTGGTGCAGGACGGCGACACGAGAGGCAAGGCCGAATACCACTTCCATATCGTGTTCGGTCAGAATGATCGTCATACGGTGGCGAACCCTGATGGCGGCGATGAGCTCCGTCGCGGCGCGCCGATCTGCCGGTGACATTCCTGCGGTTGGTTCGTCCAACATGAGAATCCGCGGTTGCAACGCCAGGCTCATGGCGAGTTCGAGGCGCTTCTTGTCACCGTGAGACAAGAGCCGCGCGGGCTCGTCGCGTTTGTCGATCAGGCCGACCTCTAAAAGGGTTTGCTCGACCGCTTCGCGCACGTCGGGCGAAGGACGGCAAGCGAGACGCCGCGCGGGGCGACGACCCGTATTGCGCTCATGGGCCTCGATGGCGATGACGACGTTTTCTTGCGTGCTCAGTTCCTTGAAGACACGCGCGACCTGGAAGGATCGGCCGAACCCGAGTCGGACGCGTTTCCATTCCGGCATGCGGGTGACGTCATTCCCTTCGAACCGAACCGTGCCTCTGTCGGCGAAAACTTCGCCGGTCAGCACTTTGAACAAGGTCGTCTTGCCTGCCCCGTTGGGGCCGATGACCGCGAAGCTATCGCCCTCGGTGACCGAAAGATTGACACCCTTGAGAACTTTGACGGAAGGGTAATCCTTCACCACATTCGTGGCGACAAGCAAGGGATTGGTGGTGGCGTCGTGGAGGATCATCGAACGATCTCCGGTCTCGCAGCGACAGCCGTCTTGCGGGTCATCCGTGTCCGCAATCGTGACAGGCCACCGAGGAGACCACCTGGGAATGCAAGAACAACAACCAACAGGATCGAGCCGATAATGATCTCAGACAATCCGTGCAGGGTGCGGGTTCCGTATTCGAGCACCGCGAAGACGAAAGCTCCCACTGCGGGCCCCCAGAAGCTTTGGACACCGCCGAGAAGCGTATAGAGGATCGGTCTTGCCGAGAATGTCCAGTGTGCGATCTCGGGCGTCAGCAATTGCAGCCAGGGGGCATAAAGCGCGCCGGCGATCGCTGTCGTTCCCGACGCGATGGCGAAGGAACGGAGACGATAGGCTTGCACGTCGATGCCAAGAAACGCTGCGCGTTCCGCATCCTGCTGAATGCTCTTGAACACGCGGCCCATGCGCCCGTGCATGACCCACCACAAGCCGATGGCCAGAAGCGTGCACATGACAATCATGAAGTAATAATAGTTGTTGCCGCTCGCGAGATCGATCGTCGTGAAGCCAAGAGACAGATGGGGGCGGCGGATGCCCGTGAAGCCATCCTCTCGGCCGAGAGCCGGGATGTAGGACAGCAGCAGATAGACGATCTGGCTCAACGCGAGCGTCAAAATCGCGAAATAGACGCCGATGGAGCGGCGCAGAGCGAGAATCCCGACGATGAGCGCGACAAACGATCCAAGTAGACCCACGCCGGCAAACAACAGCAGCGGATGTAGCCCGGGTGCAATTTTAGAAGCCCACGCGAATGCGTAGCCGCCGATGGCGAAGAATGACGCGTGACCGAAGCTGACCAGTCCGGTCTGGCCGAACATCAGGTTCCAACTGAGACCGAAGACGATGTGCAGCGCCAAAGTGCCGGCTACGAACACGATGCCTTTGTTGGTCGCGAACGGGAGGGAGACGAGGACCACGAGGATGATGGACGCGATGGCCGCGTCCCGCTTCCAGGTGCTGTTGCTTGCCTGAGACGTCATAGGCGTGCTCCTGCGATCAGTCCCTGCGGACGCATCAGAAGCATCGCGGCCATGGCTACATAGAAGAACACCCCGGGCACCTCGGAGAAAATGACGGACCCATAGGAATCGATCACGCAGAGCAGGATCGAGGCGAGAAACGTGCCGCGAATATTGCCCATTCCGCCAACGATCAGAACGCCGAAAGCTTGCACCACGAATACGCTGGCGAGGTTCGGTGAAAGGGTCTGGTTCGGCAGCAGCAAGCCGCCTGCGAGTCCCGCGAGGAAGAAGCCGATGACGACGATCCACGCGTAAAAGCGCGGCACGTTGACGCCGAGCATGCCGGCCATCCACGGATCACTCGCCACGGATTTCATGAGTTTGCCTGTTGCGGTGTGTTGAAGAATCCACTCGAGTAAACCGTAACAGAGAATGCCGAGGCCGATGATGAAGATGGCGAAAACCGGCATGACGAGATCACCTGCGATCAGAGCGCCGCCGAGCGCAGCGGGCGTCATGACGCTGTAGAACGATACGCCCCAGATCGCCTTGACGGCGCCCTCGGAGATCAACAGCAGTGCGTAGGTGGCGATCAACGAATAGGCTTCGTCCACATGCTGAAGCGGCCGGAATACCAACCTCTCCACCACGAGCCCGCACAGGCCGACCATGATCCCCGCCACGATGCTGATCAAGATGTACGCGATCGTCGAGGTGTCGCTCGCGAATGTCTTGACGAGAGAGAAGGCCAGATAGGCGCCGATCATGAAGAAGCCGCCATGGGCAAAGTTCAGGATGCGGAGGATGCCGAAGACGAGCGTTAGCCCAGTGGCGAAGAGAAACACCACCATGGCCGTAAATAGACCGTTGAAGAGCGGGCCGAGAAATAGCGCAAGCACGAATGTTCACCTGTCCTTCAACCTGCCGACGATGCGCCGGCAGGTCTTGAGAGGGAGTTCAACTCAGCAACCAAGGCGTCGGCTCAGCGCTTGTTGTAAAGAAACTTCAGTGGTTGGCCCGGCGACGGCTCTTCGCTCAAGCCCTCGTCTTTGATAACTTTGTGCCCGGTGATCTTCCACCCTTGTTCACTGTCGTCGGGACCGAACTGAACGAAGTTGATGTCGCAGATGGCCTGATGGTCTTCCTTGCGGATCTTGCGCATGCCCTTGCAGGAGTCGAATTCAAGACCCTCCAGCGCGGCAATAACCTTGTCGGTATCCGTGCTGCCGGCCTTCTGGATTGCGCTTGCGTAGGCGAGCACGGATGTGTGCGCTTCGCCTACATACCCGGCCGGATATTTATCGCCGGTCATCTTCACATAGGTTTCATAAAGATCGTCGTTGATCTTATGGCCCTTGTACGCGCCGTAGAACCAATGGAATCCGGACCAGAGGCCCGGTGGCGTATTCTTGCCCATGGCCTGCGCGATGATGAATTCACTTCCGGGGTCCACCAGAACCTTGAACTTCTTTGTGAGACCATAGGCGGCCGCCTGCCCGAACATTGTGACGGCATCGCCGCCATAGACGCCGCAATAAAGGCCTTCCGACTTGCTGCGCATGAGTTGCGCGATCTCGTTCTTGTAATCTGTCGCACCGAACTTCGCCCAAATCGGATCCGTGATCGTCACGGGCTTCTTGTTGAGCTCAGGATAGAATTGGAGCATGCCGTCGACGAAAGAATCCCAGTTCGACGTGCCGATGGCGGTCTGCGGATTGATGGCGGTCCAGTCGTGGACAGCCGGGTAGTCGGCGGCCACTAGTTTTGCGAGAGCGCGCTGACGTGAATAGGCATGGTCGGCGGTACGGAAAACGTTGGGACTGAACTGATCATGCGTCAGTTCGTTGGCCGCAGCCGCCGATACGACGAGCACCGACTTGTCAGCCTGAAGGGTTGGCGCGATCGCCAGCGCGACGCCGCTCGACAATACACCGAACATCAGGTTCACGCCGTTGCCTGCCAGATCCTTCGCAGCGGCAACACCTGCAGCAGGGGCCGCCTTGTCGTCGCGGGTCACAAGTTCGATCTTCCGACCGAGGATGCCGCCCGCCTGATTGATCTGGTTCACTGCGATTGTCGCGCCGGCAAGCTGGTAGCGTCCGATCACCTCCTGCGAGCCGCTAAGCGGCGCGATCAGACCGAGCCGAATGGGCGCGCCTTGGGCGAAGCTCGGTCGCGTGAAGCTTCCAAGGGCGCCGGCGGCACCGAAAACGGCCAGAGACTTTGTGATCTGGCGTCGTGAGAAATCGTTGGACATGGTTCCCTCTCTTTTGTTTTAAGTATCTAACAGTGGTTAGATTTTTAGGCCGGTCAATGGACATTGATGAGCGTCCGGCAACACTATTCGGCGTAGACTCCGGCTTTCAGAAGTGATGCGGAAGCAAGGTCGGCGCCTTGCCGATTGGTGTAAAAGCCAGCGCAGAGGCCACCATCGACGGGCAGAATTGCACCAGTCACGTAGGAGGCGGCATCGGACAGAAGGAAGAGGGCAACGGCGGCGACCTCGTCCGGATGGGCCATACGTCCCAGAGGCGTTCGATTGTTCAGGACCTCGTCGACGAAGCGGGGTGGAATCCCTTGTCGAACCAATGGCGTGTCGACGCCGTTTGGCGCGACCGCATTGACTCGGATGCCCCGGCGCCCCCATTCGATCGCGAGTACGTCGGTGAGGCCGGAGACGCCGAATTTCGCCGAGCAATAGTTCGACCGTCCAGCAAAGCCGCCCAGCGAGTTGACAGAAGCAATGTTCACGATCGCGCCGCGTCCATGGACAAGCATCCGCCGTCCCGCGGCCTGACAAGAGAGGAACATCCCCTTCAGATTGGTGTCGACGACAAGATCCCAGGTCGCTTCGTCCATGCTCTCAGCGGGAGCGGGTCGAGACAGACCCGCCGCCGTCACGAGCCCGCTGAGGGGGCCAAATTTCGCTTCGAATTTCGCGACAGCGTGATCGGTCGCCTCAGCGTCCCGCACGTCGAAGGGTAATGCGATGGCGTTGCCGCCGGCCTTGCGAAGCGACGACTCAAACGCTTCAGCCGTTTCCGCCTGGACATCCCCAATGCCGACGGCTGCTCCGGCTTTAGCCAAAGCACGGGCAACCGCCTCGCCAATTCCGGACGCAACACCTGTGACCAGCACAACTCTGCCGGTGAAATCGAAGCTCACGTCTCTCGATGGCGGCTGCATGGCAGGTCCTTCTCATCGGCGAACTCTCAGTTATCTAACAGCCGTTAGATATTCGCGTCAACTACTCTGCGCTGACGAAGTCATCCCATGGAGAGAAAAACGAAGGGCAGCGAACGGCGGATCCGTCAATTGATGAAAGAGGCCTTTCGTTAATCTAACATTTGTTTGATATTTTCAGGTCATGCGCCGTGGTGGCTCTTGGAGGGGATGAATGGCCGAGTTTGAGAGGCAGACATGCGTAGTTACGGGCGGAGGTCGAGGAATCGGTCGGGCAATCGTTGAAATGTTTGCAGTCGAAGGTGCCGAGGTGCATTCGCTCGACGCGGCTGCTCAGCAAAGCCTTGTCGGTCACCGCAATGTGCATTTTCAGCACTGCGATATAACAGATCTTTCCACGGTCGAGGCATTCTTCGCACGGCTGCGCGCCTCCGGGACGAGCGTCGACGTGCTCGTGAACAATGCTGCGACCGTCACTCGCGCAGTGCCGATCACGGACCTTTCGCCCGAGGAATGGCAGCGGACGATCAACGTCAATGTTACCGGTGCTTTCAATGTCACGCGCAGTGCGCTCGCTCTCATGGGCAAGGGCGGACGGATCATCAACATCGCTTCGACCTTCGCTCATGTCGGCTCGCCGGGACGCGTTGCCTATTCGACCACGAAAGGTGCGATCCTCGCCTTCACCCGAAGCCTGGCGCTCGACATCGCGGCGCAAGGCATTCGCGTCAATTCAATTTCGCCGGGTGGCATAGCCACTGAACGGTTGATCGAATTGTTCGGATCAGAGCAGGCCGCGGAGAACCATCTTGCGCAACTTCATCCGGTTGGACATACCGGAAAGCCGGCGGATATTGCGAACGCGGTTTGGTATCTCGCTTCCCATCGCTCAACATTCATGACCGGCGCGGACCTCCTTGTCGATGGCGGTTATACCGCGCAGTAGTGCGACTCCGGACGGCACTGCAGACCCTATTGCCAATATTTCGAACGTTTGTTAGATTTCGACAAATGCCGCGCCGGCCCCTGCCGGCAGTCGAAGGAAGCCGCTATGCCGAAGTACAATTTGATCGCACTCACGAACCCACGCGATGGGCGGGACGATGAATTCAACGAATGGTACACGAACGTCCATCTCGCAGATGTTCTGAAGTTGCCGGGTGTAACGGCGGCGCAGCGCTATCGCCTTGCTGACGTGCAGCATCGGCCGGGGCCGTTGGAGTGGTCCTACATGGCCGTCTACGAAATCGAGATCGATGATATCTCGGAGACGCTGTCTGCATTGAAAGCTGCAAGCGGGACCGATCGAATGCCTCTTTCCCCTGCACTCTCTCCGGAACGCATGGTCTGGATATACCAGCCGATCACTGAACGGGTCGAGCGCCCGCGCGCCATTTCGGGCTGATTGTCGCCCATTCACGAGCGCTGATGCGCTCCAAATTGTCGGATAGGTTACAAGCTTATGAAAGTGCTGGTCCCGGTTAAAAGGGTTGTCGACTTCAACGTGAAGGTCCGGATCAAATCAGACGGTTCAGGTGTCGAGCTCTCCAACGTAAAGATGTCGATGAACCCATTCGACGAAATTGCCGTTGAAGAAGCCGTCCGCCTCAAGGAAGCCGGCAAAGTCGAAGAGATCATCGCGGTGTCGATCGGTCCCGCGCAGGCGCAGGAAACGCTGCGCACGGCGCTTGCAATGGGGGCGGATCGCGCGATCCTGATCAAGGTTGAGGATCCGGTCGAGCCTCTCGGTGTCGCCAAGGTTTTGAAGGGCATTGTCGAGGCGGAAAAACCGAACCTTGTGATCCTCGGCAAGCAAGCGATCGACGACGATGCCAACCAGACCGGTCAAATGTTGGCCGCCCTTCTGGGCTGGGCGCAAGGGACCTTCGCCTCCAAGCTGGAGATCGACGGCGACAAGGCCAGGGTGACGCGCGAAGTCGATGGAGGACTGCAGACCATCGAGCTTAGTTTGCCGGCGATCGTCACGACCGACCTGCGGCTGAACGAGCCGCGCTATGCATCTCTGCCCAATATCATGAAGGCGAAGAAGAAGCCGCTCGATGAAAAAACGGCCGCCGACTTCGGCGCTGACATCGCGCCGCGGCTGAAAGTGCTCATGACCGAGGAGCCCGGCGGTCGACAGGCAGGCGTGAAGGTGAAGTCGGTGGCCGAGCTTGTCGACAAACTGAAGAACGAAGCCGGCGTCCTCTGATCGGGCGGTAAGAAAAGGACGAGGGAAATGACAATTCTTCTTATCGCAGAACATGACAATGCGTCGCTTTCCGACCAGACGTCCAAAGCGCTTTCGGCAGCGTTGAAGATCGGTCCGGATGTTCATATTCTCGTCGCTGGCAAAGGCGCAAAAGCGGCAGCCGACGCGGCGTCGAGACTGCATGGGGCGGCCAAGGTTCTGCTGGCGGAGGCCGACGAACTCGAACAGCGCTTGGCTGAACCGCTAGCCGCCCTTGTCGTCGCGTTGGCCGGAGATTACGACACCTTCGTCGCGCCTGCCACCGCATCGGGCAAGAACGTCATGCCGCGCATCGCAGCGCTGCTCGACACCGCGCAGGTGTCGGAAATTGTAGAAGTGGTGTCGCCGGATATTTTCAAGCGACCGATCTATGCGGGCAACGTCATCCAGACCGTGCAATCCACCGATTCAAGAAAGGTGGTCACCGTGCGCACGGCGTCTTTCCACCCTGCGGGGGAGGGTGGCTCGGCACCCATCGAGACCGTCAAAGTCGCCGAGAATCCAGGCGTCTCAATTTTCGTCGAAAACAAGCTCTCGGATAGCGACCGTCCCGAACTCACCTCGGCGAAGATCATTATTTCCGGTGGTCGGGCGCTCGGATCGTCGGAGAGTTTCACGGAGGTCATTCTTCCCATCGCAGACAAACTGGGAGCCGCAGTCGGAGCCTCGCGTGCCGCGGTCGATGCGGGCTACGCGCCGAACGATTGGCAGGTGGGGCAGACCGGCAAAATCGTGGCTCCCGATCTCTACATCGCAGTCGGCATTTCCGGCGCCATCCAGCATCTCGCTGGCATGAAGGATTCCAAGGTCATCGTCGCCATCAACAAGGACGAAGAGGCCCCAATCTTCCAGGTCGCCGATTACGGCCTCGTTGGCGATCTGTTCACAATCCTGCCTGAACTGAAAAAGGCGTTATGAAATGACTGAGGTCTCGGGTGCATTGGCCGGCATCAAGGTCGTCGATCTGACGCAGATGCTGGCCGGTCCCTATTGCACGATGCTCCTTGCCGATCAGGGGGCGAGCGTCATCAAGATCGAACCGGTCGAAGGTGATCCCACGCGACAATTCGGACCTTTTCCGAAGGACGATACAGCTCACTATTTCGGCGGCTATTTCCAGAGCACCAATCGCAACAAGAAGAGCGTCGCGCTCGATCTGAAATCTGACGAAGGCAAAGCATTATTTCGCCGACTGGCAAAGGATGCGGATATTGTTGTCGAGAACTTTCGCGCCGGTGTCATGGACAGGCTGGGCATCGGCTACGAAGTGTTGGCGGCCGACAATCCGCGGTTGGTCTACGCGGCGATCCGTGGATTTGGCGATCCGCGGACGGGAAGAAGCCCTTATACCAACCGTCCAGCCTTCGATGTTGTCGCGCAGGCGATGGGCGGGGCCATGGGAATAACCGGGCCGGATTCCGTGACTCCGATGAAAATCGGCCCGGGCATCGGCGACATTTTTCCAGCCTCTCTCGCCGCCTTCGGCATCATGGCGGCGCTTCATCATGCAGGCCGCACCGGTCAGGGCCAGTTTGTCGATGTCGCCATGTACGATGGCATTCTCGCCATGTGTGAGCGCATCGTCTATCAATATTCGTATCTTGGGGAATCTCCGGTTCCAGAGGGAAATCGGCATCCGATTCTTTGTCCGTTCGGCACGTTCCCCGCCAAGGACGGACAAGTCACGATCGGGTGTCCGCGCGATTCCTTCTGGCGCGACCTCACTGCCATCATGGGTCGCCCTGAACTCGCACACGATCCGAAATACGCCACCAACAACGCCCGCTTGGCTCACGCGGCTGAAACGGTGGCGATCGTGGAGGCATGGAGTGCCGCACGGACCAAGGCCGAAATCGCGGAAGCCCTCGATGGCCGGGTGCCATTCGGACCTGTCAATACGGCAGCCGACATCTACGGCGATCCGCATGTCGCCGTGCGGAACATGCTGGTCGAGGTCGAGCATCCGGGATCGTCCAAGCCGGTCACGATCGCTTCGACGCCGATCCGCATGACAGCCACGCCCGGTGGCGTATTCCGCAGGGCACCACTCGTCGGTGAAGACACCAATGAGGTGCTCGCCGGGCTTGGATTGTCGTGTGCGGAAATCGCCGGGTTGAAGGCTCGCAAGCTGATAGCCGGCCCGTAACGGCGTCGCTGCGGGTCAACGGATCGGTGAAAAGCTCGTCGGTCGCAGGATCACCGTTTCCATGTTCTGAATGAAGGGCGTGGTTTTGGGACCGAACGCAATCCATTCCGGATCCGCATAGAGCTTTGCCCTCAGCTCGTCGCGCTGCTGCATGCTTTCATAGCCCCACATGGTGACGACCTGATTCAACGTCCCGATCTCGGAGACGAAATAGCCGATCATGGGTAGGTATTTGGTGTGCAGAGCCAGCCCGTCAGCCTCGTATAATGCGAGGAATTCCTGCACCTTGCCGGGGTGGAATGTGTAAGTGCGTTTCTCGATGATCATCGAGCAAAGCTCCTCATGCCGAGTGTCGGGGCCATACGCTAATCCGGCTTGCAATTAAATTCAAACAGATGTTAGAAAAATAATTGCAGATTTGTACGCATTTTGCCCGAAACGTCGCGGAGTGTGTCTCCCACGCCAAGATCTCGCCGGAGGAAAAATGATAGCGCGCACCCTATTTTCCGAAGAGCATGAAATGTTCCGCGAATCGGTTCGCCGCTTCATGGAACGCGAACTGGCGCCGCACCATGAAGAATGGGAGGAAAAGGGGGAGGTGCCTCGCTGGGCATGGAAAAAGGCTGGCGAGCAGGGCTTCCTTTGTGTCGCGATCCCCGAGGAATGGGGCGGCGTGGGTGCAGATCGTCGCTATTCGATCATTCTGATGGAAGAGCAGGCTCGACTCAATCTCACGGGTCTCGGATTTCCGCTTCATTCTGACATTGTAGCACCATACATCCATCATTACGGCACGCCCGATCAGAAGCGGGCATGGCTTCCAAAGATGGCGACGGGGGATTACATCGCGGCCATCGCAATGACGGAGCCGGGCGGTGGTTCCGATCTCCAGGCAATCCGTACGACGGCTATCCGCGACGGTGATGATTACGTCATTTCAGGTCAGAAAACTTTTATCACCAACGGTCAGACGGCCGACCTCTTCCTTGTCGCCTGCAAGACCGACCGTAGCGAGGGCGCACGCGGCATCAGTCTCGTGATGGTGGAGGCTGATCGTGCCGGTTTCGAACGCGGGCGTCGGCTCAAGAAACTCGGCACCAAGGCGCAAGACACTTCGGAGCTCTTCTTCAATGAAGTGCGTGTGCCGGCAACAAATCTCATCGGTGAGGAGGGGAAGGGCTTCGGTTACATGATGCAGGAGCTTGCCTGGGAGCGCATGCATGTCGGCATTCAGGCGGTCTCGTGCTGCGAGGCAGCGCTCGACTGGACGATCGACTACACGAAAAGTCGCCGGGCTTTTGGCAAGGCGGTGATCGAGTTCCAGAACTCACGTTTTACGTTGGCCGAGATGAAGACCGAAGTGCAGGTCGGCCGGATTTTCCTCGATCGCTGCCTGGAACTGGTGCTCGAGGGTAAGCTCGACACCACCACTGCCGCGATGGTGAAGTTGTGGACGAGCGAGATGCAAGGAAAGGTGCTCGATGCGTGCCTTCAGCTTCACGGAGGCTATGGTTTCATGTGGGAATATCCGATCACACGGGCCTTTGCAGATGCGCGCGTCCAGCGGATCTACGCGGGCACGAATGAAATCATGAAGGAACTGATCGGCCGGACGCTCTAAGATGAGAGCGGCGGCCTAGCTCGCGGTGAGTTCGCCTTTTCTCGTTTCGGCAAACGCGCGCCAGCCTAGCGGCATGCGGCCAGTGACACTCTTGACCGTGTCGTAAACGGCGTCGGCAAGCGGCATATTGCCCGCTTCGATTGCTGCGACGCCGCCCGCAAGGCTCGTAGCGTAGACTGGGTCCATGCCCTGCTTCAGCAGGATCGGCAGAAGTTCGGCGGGTTCGCGCGGGCGGTACTCAACCGAGCGGTGCGTCACTTCCGAAAGGAGCGTCGCGATCTCTGTCAGGGACAGTGCCTCGACGGCGAGCGGATACGTCTTTTCGCTATGTCTGTCCGGATCGCGCAAAGCCGCTGCCCCCACGGCCGCGATATCCTCTGAAGAAATCCAACTGACTTTTCGGTCGCCCATAAAATGGACGAGACGGTCCGGCCTGTGCCTGAATCCTGCCCAGACGGTGTCGATGAAGAAATTGGGTCTCAGATGGGTGAACGAAAATCCCATCGATTCAATCGCGCACTCGATGAGCTGGTGCCAGGCGAAATGAGCATGCGGCGTGTCATCTGACGCGAGCGCACCGAGATGAACGATGTGACGCACGCCCGTTGCTTTGGCAGCGTCAAGCAGGCGTTTGGAATGCACCAGCATGTCAACCGTATACCCTGTGATCAGGAAAACCGAATCGACGCCTTCGAGCGCCGGCCGCAGGGTCTCGGGACGATCATAGTCGAATGAGACAGGATCAAAACCTTCGGCGCGTAAACGGTCCGCGCTCGCGGCGCTGCGTGCTGCGCCGATCAGCTCGAACTCACCAGATTTCGCGTCGCTCGCAAGAAGTCGCATTGCGGCACCGCCGACGGTGCCGGTCGCTGCGGTCACCAGAATTCGTCTTGTCATGATCGTTTTCTCTCGCAGGCTCGACTTGTTTTAAAATCTAACAGATGTTTGTTTTTATAGTCGAGTATCCAGGGGGGTGTCCACTGTCTGCGCGGACGCTCGATCCCAAGATGCTCTCCTCGTATCTCAGAGAGCGCGCTTGGCGGGGTTCAATGTGCTTTGACGATGCGAAAATGAATGCGGAAGAAAATCGACACTTGCAGCATTTTCGAACGAGTGTTAGTTTTTGTTTGAAGTCGCCCGAAAGGCGGCGATAAAGCAGCCATTTGTGCTCGCGAGAGCCTATCGGACGCGTCTGCGCTCGTGGGGCTGAGAAGGAGGAAAGCGATGCGTCGTCTCGAAGGTAGACTTGCCGTAGTCACCGGCGCGGGAAACGGAATCGGTCGCGCAAGTGCACTGCGTTTCGCTGCAGAAGGGGCAAACGTCGCCATCCTCGATATGGAAGAGGAGGGCCTCTCCGCCACAGCGGAGAAAGCTCGTGAAGCAGGCGCGAAGGTGTGGGCTATCACCGCCGACTGCACCGATGAAAAAATCGTTACGGACGCTTTCAAGCGCATTTACACCGAGGCCGGCTTCGTTGACATTCTGATGAACAATGTCGGGCAAAGCGCACGTGAACGGGCATCCGAATTCTACGCATCGTCCTCGGAAGTCTGGCGCTTCACGCTGAACGTTTCGCTCATGTCGACACTGATCGCATCCCGTCAGGTGGTGCCGTCGATGCGTGAGGCGGGTCGCGGTAAGATCGTGAATGTCGCGTCGAATGCCGGCATGGCGGGCGAGATCGGACTTTCGGAATACGCCGCCGCCAAGATGGGCGTGATCGGCTTTACGCGCTCGCTTGCGCGCGAACTCGCGCCATTTAAGGTGAACGTCAATGCGGTTTGCCCCGGCGTCACGAAGACCCGGGTCATCGAACGCATCTCCGATGAAATTCTCGAGCAGATCCGCAAATCGATCCCGCTTGGATTCTTCGCCGAACCCGAGGACATCGCGGCGACCGCCGCTTTCCTCGCCAGCGACGATTCCCGTTACATGACGGGCCAATCCGTCGTGGTCGACGGCGGGCGCTGGATGATCTGACGGGCAGACCAGGACGCGAAGGCAAGCGTCGTCTACGTCCAACGCGAAAAATCGAACAAAAGTTTGAATTCACAGGCACATCAATCGAGAGAGCGCTTAGAATGGAAAAGATGTTGGAAAACAAGGTGGCGCTCATAACAGGTGCTGGTCGTGGCATCGGTCGCGAGGTTGCCATGCTGATGGCATCCTACGGTGCGAAGGTCGTTGTCAACGATCGCGGCGTCTCGCTCGACGGCAATGACGAGACCGATGCACCTGCGCGCGAAGTCGTGCGCGAGATCAAGGAAGCCGGTGGCGAGGCGGTTGCCGATTTCGGATCGGTTTCCGAAGCGGACCAGGCGCGGGCCATGGTGAACACCGCAGTCGAGACGTTCGGCAAGATCGACATCGTCGTCAATAACGCCGGCATCCTGCGTGACGCCATCTTCCACAAGATGACCGACGAAGATTGGGATTCGGTCCTCAAAGTCCACCTCTATGGCAGCTACAATGTCAGCCGCGCCGCCGCGGAGCATTTCCGTAAGCAGGAGAGCGGCACCTTCGTGCATATGACATCGACCTCCGGACTCGTCGGAAATCCCGGTCAGGCGAACTACTCCGCAGCCAAGATGGGCCTCGTGGGGTTGTCGAAATCTCTGGCGCTTGACATGGCGCGCTTCAATGTCCGCTCCAATTGCATTTCGCCTTTCGCGTGGAGCCGCATGGTCGGTTCGATCCCGAACACGCCGGATCAGGAGGAGCGACTGAAGACCTTGAAGATGCTCACGCCGGACAAAACCGCCGCGGTCGCGGTGTTCCTTGCCAGCGACGCCGCGAAGGCGGTGAACGGCCAGATTCTGGCGGTGCGCGGCAATGAGGTTTTCCTCATGAGCCAGCCGCGCCCGTTGCGCTCGGTCCATCGCTCGGAGGGCTGGACGCCCGAGACATTGCGCGATCATCTGCTCCCGACACTCAAGACATCTTTCATCCCGCTCGACATGTCGCGCGACGTGTTCTCCTGGATGCCGGTCTGACAATGGAACCGTTTCAGCGCTATGACGAAGTCGAGATCGGTGACGTCTATCCGACGGCACCCTTGGCTTTCGAGGTCAGCGCCGCGGTCGTGGACGGCTTTCTTGTAGCGACTGGAGACGACACGGGCCTTTACGCCGGCGCGGATGACAACCGTCGTGCGCCGTCGATGGTGGCCTCGGTTTATCTGATCGATCTCTTGATGGCTCGCCGCTCCCCACCCGGCGGAATCCACGCCAAGCAGGCCATCCGGTTCCACCGGCCCCTCGCGGTCGGTGAAACATTGGAGATCCAGGCACGGGTCGTGGACAAATACGTCCGCAAGGAACGACCCTATGTCGTGTCGGATTTCGAGGCCCGAGGCAGCGACGGCGGTCTCGCCGCCAGTGGTCGGATCACCTCGATTTGGGGGAGGGATCTATGAGCCTCGACCTCCCTATCCACGGAAGACAGAGTTCCATTGTCGCTGGCGACGAGTTGCCTTTGATCATTCGTCAGATCACCCAGCAGATGATCGACGAATACGCGAAAGCGTCCGGCGATTTCAACCCGATCCATGTGGATCCGGAATTCGCCCGAACCGGTCCGTTCGGGCGCACCATCGCGCACGGTCTGATGACACTCGCATTTGCCGCGCAGATGTTGAACGCGTGGAGTGAAGGGACCTTCGATGAGTGCGGCGAGATCGACGTCGCGTTCATCGGTCCCGTCTTCGCCGGTGACGTCCTGACGATTTCGGGTACGGTCGAGGAAATCTTTTCGCACGAAGGGCATGCAGCGGCGCGAGTCAGGCTGACATGCAAAGCCGGCGAGCGGCAGGTTCTCGCCGGAACCGCCATGCAGCCCTTGGAATCGACAGAGAAAGAATAAGTCATGGCGCGTGAAGCAGTGATTGTGGGCGTTGGCGATGTCCCGTTGAAGGATGGGAAAGTTGTCGGCGGCGGTTCCGTTCTGCAGGTTCAGGCACGCGCGGCGAAAGCGGCGATGGATGATGCAGGCATCGCGATGCGCGATGTCGATGGACTTCTCGTCGCGGGATTGTGGGGCGTTCCGGGGCCCGGGCAGTTGCCGTCTGTGACGCTGGGCGAATATCTGGGCATCTTTCCGCGGTTCGCCGACACGACGAACATCGGCGGCTCCGCTTTCGAGGCCCATGTGGCACATGCGGCCATGGCCATCGAGGCCGGCTATTGCGACGTGGCCTTGATTGCCTACGGCAGCATGCAGAAGAGCGAGCGCAGCCGGACGCTCGGCGGACGCCCGCCTATTCTCACCATGCAATTTGAGAATGTCTGGGGTATTCCGCAGCCGGTCGGTGGATACGCGCTCGCAACGATGCGTCATATGCATGAGCACGGGACCACGCCGGAGCAATTGGCTGAAATCGCGGTCGCGACGCGCAAATGGGCGAGCCTCAACCCGGCCGCGACGATGCGCGATCCGATTTCGATCGACGATGTGATGAAATCCACACCCATCTCCGATCCGCTGAAACTGCTCGATTGCTGCCTGGTCACGGACGGCGCGGGCGCGGTGGTGATGACGACGGCTGAGAATGCGAAGGCGCATGGGTGCCGTTCGATCAACATTCGCGGCTATGGCGAGGCACATACCCATTGGAGCATCGGCGCGATGCCGGATCTCGCGCGCCTGACGGCGGCGGAGATGTCGGGGAAGGCGGCCTTTGACATGGCGGGTATCACTCACGACGCTATCGACGTCGTCCAGTGCTATGACAGCTTCACGGCTACAGTCCTTCTTACTCTTGAAGCACTAGGCTTTTGCGAGCGGGGCGCCGGCGGCCGGTTCGTCGCCAACCAACGTACTGCTCCGGGCGGCGAATTCCCGCTCAACACGAATGGCGGCGGTCTGTCCTATTGCCATCCCGGCATGTACGGCATCTTCCTGCTCATCGAAGCGGTGCGCCAGCTGCGTGGAGAATCAGGCGAACGCCAGGTGCAAGGTGCCAAAACGGCACTCGTCCACGGAACCGGCGGAACGCTTTCTTCCGGCAGCACTGTTATTCTCGCGAACCATTGAGGGCTTTGAGATGTCCGAGAACGCAACATATGAAAAGCCCATTCCTGTTATCGATCCGGGCACGAAGCCGTTCTGGGATGCGACGCGCGAACACCGCCTGTCGATCCCACGTTGCCGGTCGTGCGGCAAACATCATTTCTACCCGCGCGAGCTATGCCCGCATTGCCATTCGGCGGATCTCGAATGGACGGATGTCAGCGGCAAGGGCGAGATCTATTCCTACACGATTGCCCGCAAGCCCGCCGGTCCGGTCTTTGCCGCCGACGTTCCCTATGTCATCGCCATGATCGCCCTTGATGAAGGCCCGCGCATGCTGACAAATATTGTCACCGCGGATGTCGAGGACGTCCGCATCGGCGACCGCGTGACTGTTCATTTCGATGACGTGACGCCTGAAATAACCCTGCCAAAATTTACCTTGGACAAGGCCTGAGATGAATTCGACGCATGTCCCCGAAGACATTGTCGCTGTCGGCGAAAGTTTGATTCGCTTCGTCGAGCAGGTCATTGTTCCAATCGAGAACGCGAACAAAGCGATCCTGGCGAGCGAACGCACGATCTTCGACGAAAAGGGACGGTTCACGCCCGAAGTCGAGACCCTGAAGCGGGAGGTGCGTATGCGCTCCGCCGAGCAGGGTTTCTATACGATGTTCGGGCCCGAGGAAATCGGCGGCGGCGGATTGGGGCCGCTGGCGGCGGTCTATCTCAATGCGCGCCTGTCGAGCCATTGTGGTCCTGGCCGCGTCCTTGTCCATCCCGTGGTCATTCCGTCGCCGTTTACCAACGGGTTGTCACCGATTCTGAGAAATCTCGATCCTTCTCTTCGGGATCGCTATCTTCCGAGCCTTGCCAGCGGCGACAAGACGCTCTGTTTCGGCTTGAGCGAGCCCGATGCGGGTTCCGATGTTTTCGCGATGAAAACGCGTGCCGCGCGAGACGGCGACGATTGGGTCATCACCGGCACGAAACAATGGATCACCAACGGTCCCTACGCTGACTATGCGATGATCTTCGCCGTCACAGATCCGGAACTTGCTGCACAGCGGAAGGGCGGCATCACTGGTTTTTTCGTCGACACGAAATCGCCGGGCTTTTCCGTCGTTTCGACAATCCCGATCATGGGACAGCTCGGCGCAGAGATCGGCATTCTGGCTTTCGACGGTCTGCGTGTCGCGGATGATCACCGATTGGGCGAAGTCGACCATGGGCTAAGGGTCGCCTTGCAGGGCGTCAATACTGGCCGGCTCGGTCTTTCTGCAACCTGTATCGGCCTCGCGCGCTGGGCGCTCGACCAGGCGGTGGAATATGCAAAGGTGCGTAAGACGTTCGGCACGTCCATCGGCGAGCATCAGGCGGTGCAAATCCTGATTGCGGACAGCGCGGCTGATATCTATGCGGCGGAGACAATGCTGATCGATTGTGCATTGAAACTTGAACGCGGCGAACGTGCCCTGGCCGAAACCTCCATGGTCAAGCTCCACTGCACCGAAGCGGCAAATCGCGTCTTCGACCGGTGCATGCAAGTGCATGGCGGCATGGGCTTGACCAACGAGCTACGCCTCGAGGCGGGTTATCGCTTCGCCCGTTCGATGCGCATTCCCGACGGCACCAGCGAAATCCAGCGGCGCACCATCGCCCGTGACCTGATTGCGAACGGCGTGAACTTCTGAGGCGAACTGAACCATGAAGCATGTAACACCCAGCAGTCTCGATAGCCTTTTTCGCCCGAAATCGGTGGCGATTTTGGGGGCGTCGGATGACGGCAACCGCATTTCAGGACGCCCGGTCCGCTACCTCCTCGAAGGTGGCTTCAAGGGGCCGATCTACCCCGTCAATCCGAACCGGGAAACCGTTCAGGGATTGAAAGCTTATTCCTCGCTTGCGGCGGTGCCCGAAGTGCCCGACATCGTGTTGATCGCGGTGCCCGCCGGGCTGACGGAGGCGGCAGTCAATGAATGCATCGAGAAAGGCGTGCGCGGTGCAGTGATTTTCTCCGCGGGTTACGCCGAGAGCGGCGAGGAAGGCCTCGCCATCCAGGAGCGCATCAGCGCCATGGCGCGGGCCGGCGGTTTGCGTCTCCTCGGGCCGAACTGCCTCGGCATCTTCAACCCGCAGATCGGTTTCTACGGCACTTTTACCCAGTCCCTCGACAAGGAGATGCCGAAGCCCGGACCGCTCGGCATCGTCAGCCAAAGTGGTGCCTACGGATCGCATATCGCGTATTTGGCACGTCGTCGCGGCATCGGCATCAATTATTGGATTACGACGGGCAACGAAGCCGATATCGATATCGCCGAATGCCTCGAATGGATGGCGGCGCAGCCGGACATCAAGGTGATCATGGCCTATGTCGAGGGTGTGCGTGACGGTGCGCGTTTCCGTGCTGCCCTTGAACTCGCCCAGAGGAACCGCAAACCCATCATCATGATGAAGGTTGGGCGGTCTGAGGTGGGGGCGAAGGCCGCGAGTTCGCACACCGCCTCTCTCGCGGGTTCCGATGCGATCTACGATGCTCTTTTCCGGCAATATGGCGTGCATCGCGCGACGACGACGGAGGAGCAGATTGACGTGGCCTATGCCTGCGCGCGAGGCGTTTTTCCGCAGGGCAACAAGCTCGGCGTCGTCACGCTGTCGGGCGGGGCGGGTGTGTTGATCTCCGATGCGGCAGAGCGTCACGGCCTCGACGTCGCGCCGATGCCGCTCGCGGCCCAGAAAAAGCTCAAGGAGTTGCTGCCCTTCGCATCGGTTGAGAACCCTGTTGACACGACGGCACAGGCGCTGAACGATATGAACCTCCTTGCTAAAAACCTGGAGGTCATTCTCGATGAAGGCGGCTACGATGCGCTCATCGGCTTCTTCTCCACGGTTCCGAATACCCGCACTCTTTCGGGCCCGTTGAGAAAGGCGATTGCCGATGGTTGCTCAAAGTTCCCTGACCGTTTGATCGCGCTCTCGATGGTCGGCGATGATGATGTCGTGCGCTCCTATGAGGAGAGCGGCTTTCTGATCTTCGAGGATTCCGACCGGGCAATTCTTGCGCTCTCCGCTCTGACGCGTTTTGCCTGGTCGTTTGACCGGGCGGCGGTGGCGCCGTTTGTTGCTGTGGCCGATTCCCTTGCGAGCGAGGCTCTGTCCGAGCACGCGGCAAAGGCCTTGCTTGGCAAGGCAGGTATCCCATTCCTCAGCGAACATCTCGTGACCGATGCCGAAGACGCGGCGGCTGCTGCCGATACGATCGGCTATCCTGTCGTGATGAAGATCGTCTCCCCCGACATTGAACATAAGACCGAAATCGGCGGCGTGCTGATCGGGCTCGCAGATCGAGCCGCGGCTGCGGAAGGCTTCGCTACCTTGATAGAGCGCGCAGCGCGGCATCGCCCCGACGCGATGATCGAAGGCGTGTTGGTCGCACCCATGGCGAAAAAGGGCGTGGAAACGATCATCGGTGTCAGCCGCGATCCGGTCTTCGGCCCGGCAGTCATGTTCGGCCTCGGGGGCGTTCATGTGGAAGTGCTGAAGGACGTGACATTCCGCCTGGCGCCCTTCGGACAGGAAGAGGCGCTACGCATGATCGATGAAATTCGTGGCCGCTCGCTTCTTTCGGGCGTGCGTGGAGCGCTGCCTTCCGATGTCGAGGCGCTTGCCGATGTTCTGGTGCGCGTTTCGCATTTCGCCGCCGCCCATTCCGAAGATGTCGAAACGATCGATCTAAATCCTGTCCTCGTCTTGCCGAAAGGCGAGGGTGTCGTTGCTCTCGATGCGCTCGTCGTGCCTCGACGTGGGACTTGAAGAGACACATTTTTCGAACTAATGTTAGAAAACAATGCGGGAGCAAAACCTCCCGTCACCCTCCGGGAGGATCAAGATGGTGAACTACTCGGCTTACAAGTACATCAAGTTCGACAAGGCTGGGCGCACCATGACGGTGACGTTCAACAAGCCCGACGTGCTGAACGCCATGACCGCCGCGATGCATGAAGAGACCTCGCGAGTCTTCTATGATCTCGGCATGGACCACTCCATCGACGTCGTGATCCTGACCGGCGCCGGAAAGGCCTTCAGTGCCGGCGGCGACATTGCGGGCATGCAGGAGATGTACGACAAGCCGGAAATGTTCGAACTCTCGATCATGGAAGCGAAAAAGGTCGTGTTCGGCATCCTCGATTGCGAGAAGGTGCTGATCTGCAAGATGAACGGCGATGCGGTCGGACTCGGTGCGACGATCGGGCTCTTCTGCGATGTGATCTTCGCCGCTGATCATGCGCGCATTGGCGACCCGCATGTGCGTGTCGGTCTGGCTGCCGGTGACGGCGGCGCAGTAATCTGGCCGCAGCTCATCGGCTATGCACGCGCCAAGGAATATCTCCTGACGGGCGATCTCATCAACGCGAAGGACGCCGCCGCCATGGGCCTCATCAACTACGCCGTTCCGGCCGCCGAGCTCGACGAAAAGGTCGACGCCTTCGCGAAGAAGATCGGATCGGGCGCGATGAAGTCCATCAAGTGGACGAAGACCGCAATCAATATCGGCCTCAAGCAGCTTGCCCATTCGATGATGGACACCTGCATGGCCTACGAGGCTCTTTCCAACCGTACTGGCGACCACCTTGAGGCGATCAAGGCCTTCAGCGAGAAACGCAAGCCGGTGTTCACAGGCGCCTGATCGGCTGCGTTTCGAACGATAACAAGCGCGGAACCGCGCGCCGGGAGGATCACCATGGATTTCGGCGAACCCGAACATATCGGCATGCTTCGCGAGAGCATTCGGCGTATGCTCGAACGGCATGCCCCTCGTGAGCAGATGGCGAAATGGGATGAGGAAGACCGCGTTCCACGCGCGCTGATGGACCACATCCGCGATCTCGGTGTGTGCGGCATGACGGTGCCGGAGGAATATGGCGGCACCGGTCGGGATGTCCTCGCGACCATGGTTACGGTCGAGGAGCTTTCACGACGCTCCATGGTCATCGGCACGCTCTTCTTGATGAATGCGTGCTACGGCAGCATGAACATCCTCGCCTCGGGTAGCGAAGAGCAGAAAAAGCGTCTTTTGCCGCGCCTCGCCAACGGCGAGCTTCTTTTCGCTTACGGACTATCCGAGCCGGACGTCGGCTCGGACCTCGCCAGCGTCGCGACGCGCGCCGAGCGCAGGGGCGATAAGGTCATCATCAATGGGAACAAGCGTTGGTGCTCAGGTGCCGAAATCTCCGACTACATCTACGCTTTGGTGCGCTCAGGCGAACCCGATGCGCGTTACAAGAACCTGTCCCTGGTCTTGGTTCCGCCGACCGCGAAGGGTGTGACATTGCAACATATTCCGGCCCTCGGTGCGCGGGGGCTGAATACAAATGACGTTACCTTCGACAACGTCGAGATTCCGATCGAGGACGTGGTCGGCGGCGAGGAGGGGTGGAACCAGGGTTGGTCGAAACTCGCCGGCCCGGCCCTGGAAGTCGAGAAGCTCGAAGTGGCGGCGATGGCGATGGGCATTGCGGCGCAAGCTGTCGACGATGCCTGGGAATATTCCCAGCAACGCCGTCAGTTCGGCCAGCGGATTTGCTCGATGCAATCAATCCGCCACATGCTCTCCGACGTACAGACCAAGCTCGCGGCGGCGCGGTTGATGCTCTATCGGGGTTGCTGGCTTGCCGACAACAATCTGCCTTGCAGCGTCGAAACATCCATGGCCAAAATGTTCGTCTGCGAGACCGGCCTGGATATCGTCCTGACATGCCAGAAGATCATGGGCGCCTATGGCTATGCCCGCGGCTTCGACATGGAGCGCCACGTCCGCGACATGCTGCTGATGCCGATCATCGGCGGCTCGACAGCCATTCAAAAGAACAACATCGCCAACCGCATGGGCTTGCCGAAGGCCTGAAGCACCGGCGAAAGGGAGGCGGTAAGATGATCGAAACGCTCGGCGATATTCTCAGGAATAATGCGCACAAATTCCCAGACGAAATAGCCTATGTGTACGGTGATCGACGCGTCACGTTCCGCGAAGTTCACGAACGAGCGAACCTGCTGGCTTCTGCCCTCTACGAGAGGGGTTTGAGGCAACAGGACCGGGTTTCGATCCTTTCGCAGAACACACTGGAGTTCATGGAGGCGTTTGGCGCCTGCGAGCTTGCGGGATTCATCGCGGCCACCGTCAACTTTCGGCTCGCACCGCCCGAACTGATTTACATCCTGACGGATTCCACGCCGCGCATTCTGATCTTCGAAGCGCAGTATGCGGCGACGGTCGAAAAGATAAAGGACAGCCTGCCGCATATCGAGACATATGTATGCTTTAGTGGAACGGCTCCGGAATGGGCGCTCGACTACGAGACATTGCTCGCGACGGGCAATGCGGCGGGCGCTCCCATCCGGCCGCTTCCCGACGACATCATGCACCTGATCTATACCAGCGGCACGACGGGGCGGCCGAAGGGCGTCATGCGCAGCCATCGGGGAGATATCGCCATCGCCCAGCTGATGGCCACGGAACTCGGCTTGATCGTGTCGGATCGGTTGCAGCTCATGATGCCGGTTTTCCATGTCGGCGCGCGTTTCCTGCAGCTGGGCATGCATCTGCGCGGTGGCAGCGTAGTGTTACATCACGACTTCAAACCGGCCGAGATTCTCGATGCCATCGTTCGGGAAAAGGTGACCATGACCCACATGGCTCCGACCATGGTTCAAGCGGTCCTGAACTTGCCGCAGATCGAAGAAGCCGACCTCTCCGCGCTACACACGATCTGTTACTCGGCCGCACCCATGCCAGTTCCGTTGCTGCGGCGCGGCCTCAAGCTCCTCGGGCCCGTCTTCCTCCAGCTCTACGGCATGACGGAGGGCGGAGGCACGACGCTGCATAAGCGCCAGCACAAGCCCGATGGATCGCCAGAGGACATCAAGCGACTTGGATCGATAGGCCAGGCCGCACCCAACGTGGACGTGAAGATCGTCGACGACGAGGGGCGCGCGCTTCCCGTCGGCCAGCCTGGTGAAATTCTCACTCGCACCGCGAGCCACATGGTGGGTTATTGGAACAACAGTGCGGCGACGATCGCGGCGCTTCGCGATGGATGGTACCACACCGGCGATCTCGGCTATCTCGACGATCAGGGCTTTCTCTATCTGGTCGACCGGAAGAAGGACATGATCATCTCCGGCGGAGAGAACATCTATTCCCGTGAGGTTGAGGAAGCGCTCGCGACGCACCCCGCTATCCAGGATGTGGCCGTGATCGGCGTCAAGGACGAGTATTGGGGCGAAACCGTTCGTGCCGTCAGCGTCCTGGGCGACGGGCAAGCAGTGACCGAAAGCGACTTGATCGAATACTGCAAGACGCAGATCGCCAGTTACAAGAAGCCGAAATCGATCGTCTTCGTCGATGAACTGCCGCGTCTGCCGAGTGGGAAAATCAACAAGGTGGTTCTTCGTCAGCTTTATGGCGAACCCGGCGTGAAGGGCAACTGACATGGGTCAGGCAGGAGCGACGCCTCCGGTGACACGCTGGCTCGCAGCGCGCGCTGCGGGTCTGAAATACGGCGATCTATCGGAGGCCGCCGTCACCCTCGCGCGACAGTGCATTCTCGACTGGTTCGCCGTGACGATCCCTGGGGCCGCGGAGCCGGTGGTCCGCATTCTGCGTGACGAGATCCTCACCGATGGCGCTGCGCCCGTCGCTTCTCTCGTGGGCTCGCCTGAGCGCAGTTCGGCCATTAATGCCGCACTCATCAATGGGACAGCATCGCATTCACTCGACTTCGACGACGTCAACCTGGCGATCCTCGGTCACCCGACCGTGGCACTGCTACCGGGACTTCTTGCTCTCGCCGAAGAAATCGGAGCCGATTCGAACGAAGTCCTGACCGCCTTCGTCGCCGGCTATGACGTCGTGTGCCGCACTGGGGCGCTGATGAGTCCGGGGCATTACGGGCACGGTTTCCATGCGACCGCTACCATTGGCAGCATTGGCGCGGCGGCAGCCTGCGCGCGATTGCTCGGCCTTGACGCCGAGACCTCGGCGACGGCCTACGGGATCGCAGCGACGACGGCATCGGGTTTGAAGTCGATGTTCGGCACTATGTGTAAGCCGTTGCATGCGGGCCGTGCGGCTCAGAATGGTCTGCAAGCGGCGCGGCTAGCGGCCCGGGGCTTCACGAGTCGTCAGGACGCTCTCGAATGCGAACAGGGTTTTGCAGCGACCCAGAGCGTGAACTTCAACCCGGAAGCCGCGATGCTCGAAGCACCCTTCGATCATCACATCCGAAACAATCTCTTCAAGTATCACGCCTCCTGCTACCTCACCCACGGGGCGATCGAGGCCGGGCGCGCCCTTCGCGAGCAGCATGGGGCCTCGTCGAACGCGATCCAGGCGATTGCCATTCGCGTGCCTCCGGTCACCGATCGTGTCTGCAACATAGCGAAGCCGGAAACCGGCCTCGAAGCCAAATTCTCGCTTCGGCTGACTGTCGCCATGGCGCTCGCGGGTCGCGATACATCTGCGATCTCGACTTTCGAGGACGTGGTGACGGGCGAGCCCGAACTCGTTCGTCTGCGCGACATGGCAACGATCGTCTTCGACGAGACCTATCCGGAAGCAAAGGCGGAGGTGATCATCGAGACATCCGACGCGAAGCGCTTCACGGCAAGTTGTGATGCCGGAGTGGCAGACACTGATCTGCGCCGACAGGGCAGAAAACTGGAGCAGAAGTTCGACGCTCTGGTCGAGCCCGTGCTTGGCCGGATTTCCGCGGACTTGCGTGGGGCGCTCACGGCATTCGGAGACGGAAGTTCGATGACGGACGTGATGAAACTCGCGCGGAGTGCGAATTGATGGCCGAAGCTCGGGAAACTGCAATTGTAACGGGCGCGGCCAAAGGCATCGGCCGCGGCATCGTGGAACGTCTTGCGGAAGACGGATTTCGCGTTGTCGCCCTTGATCGCCTTGAGGATGTGCACGATGTGGCCTCATCCCTCCGCGCTGGTGGTGCGGAGGTCGAATCCTTTGTTGCCGATATTCGCGACCGGGTGGCGATCACGACGATCCTCGAGCGCTTCGCACCGCTCGACGTGATCGTGAACAATGCGGCCATCACGAGCACGCATCGCTTCGAAGACCTCACGGAAGGCGATTTTCGCGAGAATTTTGACATCAATACGGTTGGTACGTTCATCGTCGCACAGGAAGGCGCGCGGCGTATGCGGAACGGCGGGCGCATCGTCAACATTGCGTCTCGGTCTTTTGCAGGCGCGCCGCAAATGGCGCATTACGTCGCCTCCAAGACGGCGGTCGTCGGATTGACGCGCGCGATGGCGATCGACCTCTCGCCGCGCGATATCCGGGTCAATGCAGTCGCGCCCGGTGTCGTCGACACTGACATGCTTCACTACATGACGCCCGAGCGTCAACAAGTCATGCTCAGTCTCCAACTGCTCGGCCGCATCGGTCAGCCGGAGGACATCGCGCGAGCAGTGTCCTTCCTGGCTTCACGAGAGAACCGCTACATCACCGGGCAAGTTCTCATTGTCGACGGCGGGCGCTCGCTCGGCCAGGGCCAACTCCCGCCTGAGGAATCTCTCTATGCCTGAACTATCCGAAGAACGCCGCATGATTCAGGAATCGGCTCGGGAGTTCACACGCTCACGCGTGCGCCCTCTTGCCGACAAGCTCGACCCTGTGAAGGGTGAAATGCCGCGCGATCTGATCGATGAAATGGCCGAGCTCGGCTATTTCGGTATCTTGATCCCTGAGGAATATGGCGGTCTGGGTCTTGGCGCGCTCGAATATTGCCTGGTTGCAGAGGAGCTCGCTCGCGGCTGGATGAGCGTAGCGAGCATGATCGCGCGCGGCAACGCGTTGATCGGATCTCTGAAGTCGATGACGCCGGAGCAGAAGAAAGTCTACTTGCCACGGATGGCGCGGGGAGAGTTTCTCGGGGCTTTCGCGCTCTCGGAGCCGAATGCCGGCTCCGACGTCGCCAACATTTCGTGCCGCGCCAAGCGTGTCGGAGACGAATGGGAGATCACGGGCAACAAATATTGGTGCACGTTCGCAGATGGAGCGGATTTCATCCTCGTTTTTGCCCGCACGGATCCCACGATCGATCCGAAGGCTCGGCATCGCGGAATTTCCGCCTTCATGGTGGAAAAGCCGCGTGGTCAATTGCCAGAGGGCGTCTCGGGCAACCCGATCCCCAAGATCGGCTATTACGGTTGGACGACTTGGGAATTAGCGTTCGATGACTGTCGGGTCCCCGCGGAGAACATGATCGGCGAGGAGGGCAGGGCCTTCTATCTCGCCACGGCAGGTCTGGAGACGGCGCGTGCTCACACGGCTGCGCGATCGATCGGTTTGGCGCAGGCGGGGCTCGAAGACGCGATTCAGTTCTCCAAAGAGCGTCGTCAGTTCGACAAGACGATCGCGTCTTTCCAGGCGATCCGATTCAAGATCGCGACGATGGCGACAGAAATCGAAGCTGCGCGTTCGCTGATGCATGCTGTCTGCGAAAAGATCGACCAGGGCGTTCGCTGCGACAAGGAGGCATCGATGGTGAAGCTCTTCGCATCCGAGATGTCGGAGCGCGTCACCAGCGAGGCGCTGCAGATCCATGGCGGCGGTGGCTACACGACGCTCAATGCCGTCGAGCGGCATTGGCGTGATGCGCGCTTGACCAAGATCTTCGAAGGGACGTCCGAGATCCAGATGCGCATCATCTCGGATCACATCCTCGGTCGAGATACCTGACGCGCCCGTGACCTAAAACGGCTCCGCGGCCACTCTCACAGTCACAGGGCGCGGATGCGCGGAGTGCGGGGCGCTGCTTTCTGCTTGGATGGGGGCGGTGCCTTAGTCGTCGCCATCATTCCTGCATCGATGACGAGGCCATCGATCACGACGCCGGAGAATGTGCGGGCCACTTCATCGATGCTGCGGCCACCGGGTTTGAACCACTCGACGGTCCAGTTCAGCGCGCCGAGAATGAACAGACGAGCGAGTGAGAGGTCGGTGTCCGACCGGAATTCTCCGCGCTTCTGAGCGTCCACGAGAATGCTCTGCCACATGGTGGCATAGGAGCTTCTGAGCCGCTGGTTCTTTTCCCGGATCGGCTTGGGAACTTGGCCGAACACGCGCCTGGTCGCCAATGTGTAATCGCCATTGTCGATGATCGCCGAAAGGTGGGCGCGAATCGCGGTCTCCACCCGCTGTCGGCCTGACGCATCGGAAGGCAGCGCGTCGAGAGCGGCCTTGACCGTTTCAATGACCGCATGGATGCCGAGATCGAGAACCGCGCTGATGAGCTCGTCTTTCGACTCGTAATGATAATAGATGCTTCCGGCTTTGAGTTCGGCCTCGTCGGCGATCATCCGCATCGTCGTCCCGGCATAGCCGTTATCACGAAATATCTTGGCCGCGGCATCGAGAACCCGCTTCTGGGAAATGGCCGACTTGGCCAGCTTTTTTGTCATTCCGCTTCTCTAGTTCGCTCGTGCCTGTAGGTTTGTATCATTATAAGCGGCAAATTGATTCAAGGGAATGGTTTCGAACGCACATCAGAATTTGTCAGTTTTCTAACTAGTGTTAGGTTTTTAATTGGTGTAGCCTCCTCTGAAATGCCGATAAGCGCAGGGAGGAGCCGGTGGAGATCGTCGAAATCGAACGGCACGAAAGCGGAATAGTGCGTCTCGTCATGAAACATGAGGCGGCCCGCAACGCCATGGGAGAGGAGCTCAGGGGCACACTTCTACCTGCCTTTACCGAGCTTCTAAGCGACACCAAAACTCGTGTGATAATCATCGCTTCGGCGCTGAAGGATTTTTCTGTCGGCGGTGATCTGTCGAAGATGGACACGCTTGGCGATCCAGAGGCCGGGCGTCGGCGAATGCTCTCGGCGCATCGTCTCGCCCGCCTGCTCCTTTCGGCCGACAAGCCTCTCATAGCGGAAGTCCGAGGACACGCGGTCGGCGCCGGCGCCGGCCTCGCACTGGCCTGCGACACGATCGTCATGGGCGAGAATGCCAGCATGGGTTTTCCATTCCCACGCATTGGCCTCACACCGGATTTCGGCATCGCCTATACCTTGCCGCAGCGCATCGGTTTCGCGAAGGCAAGACAGGCTCTTCTCTACGCTCGCAACTTCAAAGGCGCGGACGCGCTCACAATTGGACTGGCGGACGATGTCGTCCCCGACGAATCTGTTGCAGTAAAGGCGATGGAAAGGGCGCGTGAGATCGCGGCACTCCCCTCCTTCGCAACCGCGCTGACGAAGCGCATGATGGAGTGCTCGGACGACCCTGTCGCCGTATTGGATTTCGAGGCGATGGCCCAGCCGCTCTGCTTTGCCAGTAATGATTTTCGCGAGGGTCTTTCGGCCTTTCGTGAAAAGCGCAAGCCGAATTTCGGCCCTGTAGAGTAAGCGCTCAAAGAAGGACAGAGTCGATGACGGTGCCGCAGACGCTTGCCGACATGCTTGACAACAATGCCTGGAAGTATCCCGACGAGACGGCGTTCGTCTGGAACGACAAGCGCATTACCCATTCTCAGTTTCATGGGCGCGTAAGCCGTCTCGCGAACGCTCTGCGTCGGCTCGGCTTGAAACGTCAAGATCGAGTCGGCATCCTCAGCCAGAATTCGCTCGCGTTTCAAGAGATCTATGGCTCTTGCGAGATCTCCGGCTTCATCTGCGCGACAATCAATTGGCGTCTCGCGCCACCAGAGATGGTCTACATCATCAACGACAGCGCGCCGAAGGTCCTGATTTTCGAAGCGGCCTATGCCGATATCGTCGCCGCTATGAAAGCGCAGCTGACGACGATCGAGAATTATATATGCATCGATGGGGGCACCGATTTCGCGTCGGATTACGAAGAGGTGTTGGCCTTAGGCGATGCGTCTGGAGTTCCGTTTCGTCCCTCACCGGACGACGTGGCTTTTCTGATCTACACGAGCGGCACCACCGGTCGGCCCAAAGGGGTGATGCTGTCGCAGGCGGGCGAAGTGGCTGCTGCCGAAATCCTTGGCTCCGACCAGCGTAACTCGCCAGCCGACCGCCTGCTCATCATGATGCCGCTTTTCCACATCGGTGCAAAGATCATCCAGCTCGCGCAGCATTGGCGTGGCGGTACCGTCGTCATCCAGAAAGGATTTGAAGCGCAGGCAATTCTCAGCGCGATCGAGAAAGAGAGAATCACGGTCACGCACATGGCGCCGACCATGATTCAATCCCTCCTGGACTCCCCGCATATGGGCACGACGGATACATCGAGCCTGCGCATGATCGTCTATGCCGCGGCGCCTATGCCGATCCCCGTCCTGAAGCGGGGCCTGAAGCTCCTCGGGCCCGTGTTTCAGCAGCAATTCGGCCAAACGGAGGGCATCGGCACGACATTGCTTGCCCATCAACACAGGCCGGACGGTACCGACCGTGACCGCGAGATCTTGACGTCGGTCGGGCAGGCCTCGCCGCGCGTCAATGTCCGCATCGTCGATGAGAATGGTGAAGACGTGCCGACGGGAAGTGTCGGGGAGATCCTGCTCACGAGCCCTGGCGTCATGAAGGGTTATTGGAACAACACTGTCGCGACGCTGGAAACGCTGCGCGACGGGTGGGTGCATACCGGCGATGTGGGAAAGCTCGACGACGAGGGCTTTCTCTACCTCGTTGACCGCAAGAAGGACATGATCATCTCCGGCGGCGAGAACATCTATTCCCGCGAAGTCGAGGAGGCGATCGTCTCTCACCATGCCGTGTCCGAGGTCGCAGTAATCGGCGTGCCCGATGAGAAATGGGGCGAGGCGGTGATGGCCGTCGTGGTGGTCAAACCCGGTGCGTCGACAACCTCTGAAGAAATTGTCGATCACTGCCGGACGCAAATCGCGAGCTACAAGAAGCCACGCCATGTGACCTTCGTCGACGAGATCGTGAAGCTTCCCAGCGGCAAGATCGACAAGGTCAGGCTGCGTCGGATCCATGGCCCAGGCTGAACCATCGCTGTTGCAAACGCCACCGACGTAGCAAGGAGGATTGAGGATGCTTGAACTGTTTTCCCTGAAAGGGAAGGTTGCCGTCATTACAGGAGCGAGCCGCGGGCTCGGCAAACCGATGGCCAAGGGCCTCGCCGCCGCTGGCGCGCATGTCGTGCTGATAGCGCGTGACGAAGAAAAACTCAAAGCGGTGCGCGACGAGATTGCCGCCGCTGGCGGAAAAGCGACAGTGCTGGCGGTCGATCTCACCGACGAGGAAGCCATTCGCGCCGGGATCCGACACATCGGCAATGACCTCGGACGCATCGACATCTGTGTCAACAATGCCGGCATCATCAACTGGCAACCAATTCTCGACAGCGATGTCGAGGATTTCGAGCGCATCATGGAAACCAATGTGAAGGCGACCTTCATCCTGTCGCAGGAATGCGCGGCCTTCATGCGCGCCGGAGGCCGTGGCGGCCGCATTGTCAACATCGGCTCCGTTCTCTCGACGATCGGACGGGCGAAGCTGCATGCCTATTGCGCCAGCAAGTCCGCGATCGTCGGGCTCACGCGATCGCTCGCCGCCGAGCTCGGTCGCGAGAACATTACCGCCAATGTGATCGCGCCGGGTTATTTCGTCTCGGATATCAATGCCAGCCTGACGTCGCGACCCGGGTATATGGAGGCTGTCAGCGGCGTCACGCCGATGGAGCGTTGGGGCAAGCCGGAGGAGCTCGTCGGGACACTCGTCTACCTCGCATCGGATGCCTCGAGTTTTGTGACCGGCCAGGTGATTCATGTCGACGGCGGGATCGAGGCGACATTCACCTTTCAGCTCGCAGCCTGAGGAACCGACATGACCGAACGCTTTTCGCTCAAAGGGCAGGTTGCCGTCGTGACTGGAGCCTCGCGCGGCCTCGGATACGAAATGGCGCGTGCCGTCGCTGAATCCGGTGCCCGCGTTTACATGACCGCGCGAGGGAAGGAGCAGCTCGAAGAGTCGGCTTCCGCTCTGCGGGAACAAGGACTTGATGTCCGCACCAGCGCATTTGACCTCGCCGACGGCGACCAATGTGTCGATGCCATTCGCAAGATCGGCGAAGCGGAGGGCCGCCTCGATATCCTCGTCAACAACGCGGGCATCAATGCCTGGGAGCCTTTGGCCGAGGCAAAGACATCGACGTGGGACAAGGTTATCGCCACTAACGTCCGTGGACCATATTTGCTGTGCCGGGAAGCGGCGCGGTTCATGGTTCCGAGGGGATATGGCCGTATCGTCAATGTCGGCTCGGCGCTCGCTGTCACAGGTCGTGAGAAGATCGCGGCCTATGTGTCCAGCAAGCACGGACTCGCGGGCCTGACGCGGGCGCTAGCTGCCGAACTCGGCCCCAGTGGCGTGACCTGCAACATGATGGCACCGGGCTATTTCCTGACAGAGATCAACACGAGCATTCTTGCGCGGCCGGGCTATGAAAAGGGCGTCTCCGGCCGCATTCCGCTGGGCCGTTGGGGCGCTCCCGAAGAGGCGGGTGGTGTTGTCGCTTTCATGGTCTCAAAGGCCTCGAGCTACATGAACGGCCACGTCCTGATGGTGGATGGCGGCCTGACAGAAACCTTCGTCCTTCCCGTGGACGCCTGAGGAAACAATGATGAGCGACAAGGAAGTGGCGCTGGTAACGGGCGCCGGACAAGGGATCGGTCTTGCGACGGTCAGGCGCCTTCTTGATGACGGTTTTCACGTCGTGATGGTGGATCGTAATGCCGAACCGCTCGCCACTGCGGGACAGGCATTGCACGAGGCCGGAAAATCGGTCGAGCATCACGCCCTGTCGATTACGGATCGCGCGGCCGTCGCGACGCTGATGAAAGCCTTGCCGAGGCTCGATGTGCTGGTCAACAACGCAGCGATCTTTTGGGATGGCAAATTCGACGCGATCACGGAGGACGACTTCAAGGCGATGTACGAAGTCAATGTCGTCGGCACGTTCGTGATGGCGCAGGAAGCGGTGAAAGTGATGAAGCGTGGCGCACGCATCATCAATGTCGCCTCGCGTGCTTACCTCGCAGGCTATGCCCACGCTCCCTACATCACGTCGAAGGCTGGAACTGTCGGGCTGACGCGCGGGATGGCCTTCGATCTCGCGGAGAAGGGGATCTTCGTCAACGGCATCGCGCCGGGCCTGATCGAGACGGATATGTTCCGGTCGTTGACGCCCGAGCGACAGCAGGAACTTATCGCGAAGCAGCCCACGAAGACCGTCGGTCAACCTGAGGATATCGCCAACGGCATCGCATTCTTCGCCGACCCGCGAACAAAGAACGTAACCGGTCAGATCCTCACTCTCGACGGCGGTAGGTCCATGGGTATCTCGCTCTACTGAGCGTGTCGCACAGCTGAAAAAGGGTGGCGCTGGCAGCGCCACCCTTTCCTCATTTGAAGGCACGTTAAGAAGTCAGGCCGCTCTGCCTGTCTCGACGCCGAGATAGAATTTCTGGATATCCTCGTTCGCCGAAAGCTCTTCCGTGCTGCCCGCCATAACAATTCGACCGTTCTCAATGACGTAGCCGTAAGAGGCATATTTCAACGCGATCACCGCATTTTGCTCGACCAGCAGGATCGACACTTTCTTCTCGCGGTTGATCTGCGCGACGATTTCGAAAATTTCCTTCACGATCAGCGGCGCCAAGCCGAGAGATGGCTCGTCGAGCAGGATCATTTCCGGATCAGCCACCAATGCCCGTCCGATCGCCAGCATTTGCTGCTCGCCCCCGGAAAGGTATCCTGCCGCCTGGTTCCGGCGCTGCGACAGGATCGGGAAGTAGTTATAGACCTCATCGAAAGCCTCCTTGCGCGGCCGGGATTTGCGTTGCGCGAATGTCGAGGCGATGAGGTTTTCCTCAACCGTCATTTCCGAGAAGATGTGGCGTCCCTCGCGGACGTGAAAGATGCCGCGCCGCACAATCATGTGCGGCGCGAGTTTGAGAATGTCTTGTCCACCAATCGTGATCGATCCGCGCGTCACGCGGCCGTCCTCTAGCGGCAGGAACCCGGAAACCGCCTTCAGCGTCGTCGTTTTGCCGGCGCCGTTGGCGCCGAGAAGGGCGACGATGCTGCCCTCCGGGACACGCAGGCTCAGGTTGGTGAGCGCCTGAATGACTCCCTGATAGACGACGGCGAGATCCCGGATTTCGAGTGCGGCCGCCATCGCTCAGTTCACCTTCATCCAATCGGTGAGATGCTGCGGATCCCAGTTGTTCTTCTGGCTCCACTTGATGATCCGCCCGAGTCCGACCTGTTGACCGGAGATGGAAACCGGAGTGTCGATGATGCCACCGGTGTCCCAATTCTTCACCGCGCGTACGGCCTGAGCGAGGTTGTCGCCGTTGATCGGTTGCCCCGCATCGATTACGGCTTCGAACGCTCTCGTCGCCATCATGCCGCTGACCCAGGCGTTGAGGAATCCGAGTCGAGCATAGCCGTTGAAACTCGGATCCTTCGCTTTCGAGAGCTCACCGATGGTCTTCATCAGTGTGCCGGCAGGCTTCAACGTGTCGTCGTTCCAAACTTTGACGCCGACCAATCCTTCCGCAACATCCTTGAGTTCGAGCATTTTTGCACGCTCGTTCTGCCAAACGGTCCCGAGGAACACAACGTCGTCCATGCCATAGTCGCGAACCAAGCGGACGATCTCCGGCCAGACCGCGAAGGAATAGCCGTGGTGGATGACGTGGGTCGGTTGAGCTTTCCGAATCGCCAGAGCATAGGCGCTGACGTCCGTCTCGACGAACTTGGTCTGCTGGACCAGGACCACTTTGACGCCTACTTCCTCGGCTCGTTTGATCGCCGGCTCGATGCCGTCGCGACCCATGCTCGTGCTCGAGTGCACGATCACGACCTTTGTCGGATTCGATCCGGATGATGTCTTGATATAATCAATGAGCATCTGAAGCTGTGCGCCATATGTTGCGCCAGTCACGAAGTGATAGGGAAAATTCTTCTCGTCGGCGAGCTCGGACGCGAACGACCCCGAGGTCATGAAGATTTTTTGCGTTGAGTTGTTCTCGGGTGAAATCGCCTGGATCATGCCGGTGCTTTCACCGAACAGATAATCGACACGCCCCTGGGCCAGTGCTTTTTTCACGTTCGCTACAGCGACGTCGACCTTGAAGGTCGAGTCGTTGATCGTCAGGTTGATCTTGCGACCACGAATACCGCCGTTCGCGTTGATCCATTTGGCGTAGGTGGTGAAGCCGTCGGCCTGGAACTTTCCACCCTCGGCAGCGGGACCGGTCAGGTCGCAGTGAATGCTCCAGTTGAGGTCATCGGCCGCGCGTGCGGTACGGATACCGAATGTGCCGACCGCCGCGGCCGCGCCCGCTGCCTTCACGAAGTTGCGTCTATTAATCATTATCCCCTCCACCTATTAGATCTGGTCGATCGCTTATTTGGTATGCGCCGCCCCTCGGGGCGGCGAAGGTCTCTCACGCGCTCTTGCGAGCGGGTGAGAATTTCTGCCGAGCGCGCTTCCACAACTGGGCGAGCCCGCGCGGTTCAAGGATAAGGAAAGCCACCATAAGGAGGCCGAAGATCGTCTCGCGGAGCGGAACGAGGATCGATGCAATGTCGAAGCCGAACGTTCCGCCGATCGTGAGCGCGCCTTCGCGCAGCACTTCCGGGAGAAGAGTCATGAAGACCGCTCCCAGGATCGCACCGAGCGTCGAGCCCATGCCGCCGACGATCACCGCCGACAGGAAGAAGACGGAGAGAAGTAGACCGAATTGCTCGGGGTTCACGAATTGATTGAAATAAGCCAGCAAGCCGCCGGCGACACCGGCATAGAACGAGCCGAGCGCGAAGGCGACCAGCTTGTACCAGACGATCTGGACGCCCAAGACTTCCGCTGTCAGATCACGCTCGCGGACGGCGATGAATGCGCGGCCGACGCGGGAGCGGATGACGTTCAGCGTGAAGATCGTGAAGAACACGACGCAGGCGAGGATGAGGTAATAGGTCCGCGTCTCGTTGTTCAAGGCATAACCGAAGACCGTCGCGGGCTGGACCGTTAATCCCGCATCACCGTTGGTGACGCTCTGCCAATGCACAAAGACGAAGTTCAGGATGAATTGCGCAGCAAGCGTGGCGATGACCAGATACAGACCTCGGATTCGCAGAGACGGAAGACCGAAGGCGATGCCGATGGCGGCCGCGACGATGCCTGCAAGCGGAATCGTTACATAGAAGGGAAGGCCGAGATGGATCTGCGAGAGCGCCACCGTGTATGCGCCGACACCCACGAAGGCGGCATGGCCGAGAGACAACAGGCCCGTGTAGCCGGTCATGATATTGAGGCCGTGCGTCACGATGATGTTGATGCCGAGGAGGCCCGCGAAGTAGATCCAATAGCGGGGAGCGACAAGCGGCAGCGCTGCGAGCACGGCAATGAGCAGCACAGCCCAGAGCCAGTCCCGGTTGATCGTCCGTAGTGGGGTGGAGATCGTCGTTGTTTCCACTTGGCTCAACATCAGATTCGCTCGATTTCCTTGGTGCCGAACAGGCCGGTCGGACGGACGAGAAGGACCAGTAGGGCGAGAATGTAGGGAGTGATCTCGCGGAACTCGGTACCGAGAATCCATCCGGTTACCGATTCCAGCCAGCCGACGATGAAGCCCGCGACGAGGACACCGCCGATCGAGTTCATGCCGCCGAGGATCACGACCGAGAGGACGTTGAGAGCGACGAGGCCGAGATGCGGCGTCAATGTATTCACATTGGCCATCAGAATTCCGCTGATGCAACCCGTGACGGCGGCAATCACCCAGCTGAAGGCGATGATGCGACGCACGTCGATTCCCATGGAATAAGCGGTGATCTGGTCCGCCGCCGCGGCGCGAAGCGCAATGCCAGCGCGGGAGTAACGCAGAAAGGCGATCAGAGAAATGACGATCACAACAGCGATTGCGCAGGCGCGCGCGGTCTTCCCAGGGATGAAGATGCTACCGAGCAGAACGGGTGATCGCGACAGGATCGCCGGAATTTGAAGATCGTTCGGACCCCAGATCATGCCAACGATGCCACGGATGATGCTGCCGATGCCGAACGTCACCATCACGATGGCGATGAAGGGCCGCCCTATCATCGGGCGTAATGCAAGCCGCTCGATCAGCAATGAAACCGCGACCGAACCGATCAGCGCCGCGACGATACCAAAGAGGATTCCCATCGAGAATGTAACGGCGGCTGTGTAGAAGAAATAGGCGGACAGCATCATCATTTCGCCCATGGCGAAATTGAACGTGCGGCTCGATTTGAAGATTACGACGATGCCGAGCGCGATGAGAGCGTAGATGCCGCCCGAAGCGATTCCGACCGTTGAGTATTCGAGAAACAATGCCACCGAGTTCAAGGCTTCGCGCTCCTATGCCGCCGTTGCTTCTGCTATCGCGACATCGTCGCCCACACCCAGATAGGCCGCGATGACGGCTGGATTGGTGCACACCTCGTTGGGTGTACCGGAAGCGATGGGTTTGCCGAAGGAAAGGACCACGACTTGGTCGGATATTCCCATCACCATGCTCATGTCGTGTTCGATCAAGAGCACAGTCGTGTTCCAGTTGTTGCGGACATCGACCACGAAGCGGCTCATCTCCTGCTTTTCCTCGCGGTTCATGCCTGCAACCGGCTCATCGAGGAGCAGAATCTTGGGCTTCATGACGAGCGCGCGTGCCAGTTCAACCCGCTTCTGGAGGCCATAGGCGAGATCCTCCACGGGATGGTGCTGAACGCGGTCGAGTTCGAGAAGACCGATGATATCGCGCTGGATTTCGCGCGAGAGTTCAGCCTCCTCTTTGCGCGTCTGCAACAGACGGAAGCCAGCCGACAGAACACCGCTCTTGAGCTTGGTGTGAGCTCCGAGCTTGATGTTGTCGAGGACGCTCATGCCGTGAAAGAGCGCGATGTTTTGAAAAGTTCGTGACATACCGCAATAGGCGCGCTGACTCGGCTTGAGGCCTGAAATATCGCGGCCGTCGAGCGTCACGCGTCCGTGCTGGGGCTTGTAAAAGCCGGATACGACATTGAACAGGCTGGTCTTTCCCGCGCCATTGGGGCCGATCACGGAGGTGATCTTGCCGGCCTTGGCGTGAACGCTCACGCCGCTCAGTGCTTTGAGGCCGCCGAAAGCGAGCTGAATATCATCGACGAGCAGCATGGTCAGTCGCGCCGTAGGCCGCAGCGCGCGCAAGCGACTTGCGGGAAATTTTTCGCATCCATGCCATTCCTCCCAATCACCCTGTCGATCTCCGTCGCTTTGGGTATTTAAAAACTCTAACACTTGTTCGAAAACTTGTCACCACTCTTTGTGAGAGCCTGTCGGCCATTGCCTCAGGTGCCGGAAAACGTTGCGCTTCTCTTCTCTAGAAAGGCCGTCATCGCCTCGCGTTTGTCAAAAGAGTCGAACAGCAGATAAGCTGCCCGGCGCTCGAGCATGAGAGCCGTGTCGAGCGGAGCATCAAGCCCCGCATGCAGCACCTGTTTGATCTCGGCGACCGCGAGTGGCGGCATGGCGGCAATGGCGCGCGCGATCGCGATCGCTTCAGGAACAGTATCCTCATCCGGCGTGATCTTGCTCACCAGTCCGGCCTCGTAAGCTTCCCGCGCGGTAATGGGCTGGCCGGTGAGAAGCATCAGCATCGCGCGGTAGCGGCCGACAGCCCGTGCCAGCCGCTGGGTGCCACCGGCGCCCGGCATGATGCCCAACTTGACCTCCGGCTGTCCGAACAACGCGCCTTCGCCTGCCACGATGATATCGGCATGCATGGCGAGTTCACATCCTCCGCCCAGGGCATAGCCATTCACAGCGGCAATAACCGGCTTGGGGCAGTGGCGGATCGCTCCCCAGTTGAGATCATCGCCCCGACGCATCATCTCGGCTGGCCCGATCGAAACCATTGAACGAATGTCGGCGCCGGCTGCGAACGCTTTACGGTCTCCAGTGACAATGATCGCGCGGATCGCTCTTTCTTCCGACAGCGAGAGGAAGTGGCTTCGGAGCTCCGCGCGCAGCTCAGGGCTGAGAGCATTGCGCGCCTCCGGCCGATTGAGCCTAAGAAGCGCCACATGCTCGGCTGGATGTTCGAGGACCACCAGTGACATGATGTCTTGCCTTGCGCTGTTTGATTCGTGCCCCGCCGAAAAGGGGTTTACGCATCAACATTCTAACGGTAGTTAGATTATAGGGAAGAAATCGGTTGCGTCAAAACCCACATTCAGGAAACGGTTCGAACGTGTCTGAACCGCGGGGAGACGACGTCGCCATGCTACGGGAGAGAAAGATGATCGCAAGATCGCGGAGATTGCGCCGCTGCCAACTCGCAGTCCCCGGATCAAGCGACAAGATGATGGCCAAGGCCGCGTCGCTCGACGTCGATCACGTCTTCCTCGATCTCGAGGATGCGGTCGCGCCGGCAGCGAAGGTTCCTGCCCGCGCTCAAATTGTTCAGGCACTCAACACATTGGACTGGGGGCGCAGCATACGCTGCGTGAGGGTCAATGATCTCGATACCCACTATGCCTATGAGGACATCATAACGGTTGTCGAGGGGGCCGGAGAGAACCTCGACACCATCATGGTTCCGAAGGTGAAATCCGCTTGCGACGTGCGCTTCGTTGATCGCCTGCTCTCGCAGATCGAAGGAAAGCTCGGTCTCAAGCGACGCATCGGCATTGAGGTTCTCATCGAGGAAGCCGAGGCCATTATGCGGGTCGAGGAAATCGCCGGAGCGTCCGATCGCCTCGAAGCGCTGATCTTCGGAATGGGTGACTACTCCGCTTCGCAGGGAATTGATCCGCGAGCCATTTCCGGCGACACCGGGTATCCTGGTGATATCTGGCATTACGCCCGATACAAGATGATCGTGGCTGCGCGGACCTATGGCCTTGATGCCGTCGACGGGCCGTTCGTGAACTTCAAGGACCAGGATTATTTCCGGGTCGAATGCATCCGTGCGCAGCAGCTCGGAGCGGTCGGAAAATGGGCGATCCATCCGAGTCAGGTGGCAATCGCGCAAGAAGCGTTCAGCCCGTCGCAGGCGGAAGTCGACCGCGCCTACAGGGCGGTTGCCGCTTATCGCGAGGCGCAGCGACAAGGCCTCGGCGCCATCCAAGTCGACGGTCAGATGGTGGATGTGGCGACCGTCCGCCTCGTGCAGCGCATCATCGACCGGGCCGAACTCGCCGGCATCAAGCCGACGGCCGACATTTGAGCCGCAAGGATTTCTCACATGGCCAAGGCTTCCAGGGGCAATTTCTTCGAGGATTTCCGGCTCGGCCAGGAAATCGTGCACGCCGTGCCGCGCACCATCACCACGGGTGATGCCGCACTTTACTCCGCGCTTTACGGCATGCGGTTTGCCATGCAGTCCTCGGACGCTTTCGCACAATCATGCGGCCTTGCGCGCGCGCCGATCGATAATCTCCTTCTTTTTCACGTCATCTTCGGCAAGACCGTTCCCGACATATCTCTGAACGCGGTCGCCAATCTGGGCTACGCCGAATGTCGCTTTCTCGCGCCCGCGTGGCCGGGTGACAGCTTTACGGCGCGCAGTGAGGTCATCGGCCTGCGCGAAAACGCCAACGGCAAGACGGGCATCGTTTACGTGCGCTCGACCGGTTACAATCAGCACGACGTAGCGGTGTTGACGTTCGTGCGCTGGGTCATGGTGAACAAGCGCGACGAATCCGTTGCTGCGCCCGACCCAGTCATCCCCGAATTGGCGTCTGAGGTCGCCAGCGATGCGATTGTAATTCCGGATGGACTCGATTTCTCAGACTATGTACCCGCGCTCGGGGGAAGCCCGCATTTTTTCGATGATTATGAGGCGGGCGAAAGAATCGATCACATCGATGGCATGACCATTGAAGAAGCTGAACATCAGATTGCAACACGGCTCTATCAGAACACGGCGAAAGGCCATTTCGATGCCGTTCTGCAGGCGTCGAGCCGGTTCGGACGGCGGATCGTCTATGGTGGTCACATCATATCGCTGGCGCGTTCGCTCTCGTTCAATGGGCTTGCCAATGGCTGTGTCGTCGCTGCCATCAACGGCGGTCGGCATGTCAATGCGGCGGCTGCCGGCGATACGATCTATTGCTGGTCGCAAGTCTTGGATAAATGTCCGTTTCCAGACCGCACCGACATCGGAGCGCTGCGCGTTCGCACCATCGCCACCAAGGATATGGACTGCGCTTCCTATCCGGCTCCAGGTGGGCAGGAGGAGGCTTCCGTTCTGCTCGATCTCGACTATTGGCTGCTCATTCCCCGCAGCGCTGCGTGACTGATCGGATCAGATCCATGGTGCCAAGAACGAGCAAGTTGGAATTTCCCTGGAATGCGCCGCCCGGAAAGGGCGAAGTCACCGAGATTTCGCCCGGCCTGCTTTGGGCACGCTTGCCCCTGCCGTTCAGACTCGACCATGTCAATGTCTGGTTGCTGGAAGATGATGACGGTTGGACCGTGATCGACACGGGCTGTGCAACGGCCGAATTGTTCGACGTATGGGAGACGTTGCTGGCAGGGCCGATGCGAGGTCTGCCGGTGCGCCGCGTTATTGCGACTCACGGGCACGTGGATCACATCGGCCTGTCGGGCTGGCTTGTCGAACGTTTCGAGGCTGACTTCGTCGGTACGTTCGCCGAATGGATATGGGCCCGGCTCACCCATATGCACGACGTGCCGAATTCGAGCGCAACTCACCATTCCTATCTCATCAGGCACGGATTCGATGAAGTTGTCGCGGATGGCATGATCAAAAGCCGCAATCGCTTCATCGACTTGTCCGGGCCGATTCCCGGTGCCATCACCGAGATTCGCGGCGGTGACACGATATGCTTCGGCGGTCGCGACTGGCGTGTCATCGTCACACGCGGGCATGCTTTCGAACATGCTTCGTTCTACGACGCAGTATCCGGCATCCTGATCGCGGGCGATCACCTTCTTCCGAAAATATCGCCGGTCATTGCGGTCTACGAGATGACGCCGACGGCTGACCCGCTGGCGGACTACCTCGCCTCGTTTCCGCAATTCGCGGACATCCCGGCGCAGACGCTTGTTCTTCCCTCGCATGGAATGCCCTATCGCGGCATCCATGAGCGCATCGAAGAGCTGTGCGACCATCACCGCAAGCGCCTCGACGCCACCGCGAACGCTCTCTCCATGCCAAGGACCGCGCTCGACCTTTCACGGACGATGTTCCCGCATATCGAGGGACCGGACAACATCGGCTTCGCGCTCGGCGAGACCCTTGCCCACATCAACTACCTGGTTAACAGCGGCGTGGTCCAGGAAGGCCGTGATGCGGATGGACGAGCGATATTCACCGCGCGCTTCTAGCCTGCAGAACACGACAATTCATAAGAGGCAATGATGACGCAAGCGCGTGCGCGCCGTTCCGTCCTTTATGTTCCGGCCACCAATGAAAGGGCGATGACCAAGGCCGAATCGCTAGCCTGTGACGCGATCATTTTCGATCTCGAGGACGCAGTCGCTGCACCGGTCAAAGCCGATGCTCGCGCGGCGCTGCTAGCACATTTCTCCGCAAATCCGACTTCGACGAAGGAGCGTATCATCCGCGTCAATGCCGCCGCGACCGCTTGGGGCGCCGAAGACCTTGCCGCAGCGAGCGTCTGCAAGCCGGATGCGGTATTGCTGCCGAAGGTGGAGACTGCGGAACAGGTGCTCGCGGTTCGTACAGTGCTGGAGCGATCAAACGCTTCCGACACGCGGCTTTGGGCGATGATCGAGACGCCGCTCGGGATCGTCAATATCCGCGAGATCGCGGCTCTCGGAGCAAAACCTTCGATCGGGCTCGAATGTCTTGTCGCCGGCACCAACGATCTTGCCAAGGAAACCGGGCTACCGCTTCCCGAAGGGCGGTCCATCATGATGCTCTGGCTGGCCTCGGCGATCATCCACGCTCGCGCTTTCGAGCTCGACATTCTCGACGGAGTCTACAATGACTTCAACGATGCCGATGGCTTTACGGCCGAGTGTCGTCAGGGCGCGATTATGGGTTTCGACGGAAAGACGCTGATTCATCCCAAGCAGATCGAAGCCGCCAACGCGGCTTTCTCCCCAGACGCGGCCTCGATCGAGGAGGCGCACACTATCGTCGCCGCCTTTGCCGCGCCGGAAAATTCCCAGCGCGGTGTCCTATCGCTGAACGGCAAGATGGTTGAACGGCTTCACGTCGAAATGGCGATGCGCACACTCGCCAAGGCTGGGATTGTTTTCAACGGATGAATCGTCTGCCTACGATCCATCTCAGCCTGCCGGGCGGTTCTGTCGCAACTTTTTTGGAAATTCTCCTGCCCGGAGAGTCGGGGTATCGTATTTCTCAATGCAGTTCTTCCCAAGCTAGGGATCGCACCACCTTCTCTCCAGCCTCCACACGCAGCGAGAGACGGTTTTCGGGTGGGGGAAGGGGGGCAGGTTGCTAAAGCGGTGAAGGCGCAGGGCGGGTTAATCGCCTTGTTGAAATCGAGCACAATCATTTCACCCGCGATTTCACCGAACAGGAAGCGGCCCGCACCATAGGTCTCCTTCCCGAAGTCAGGCGGACATGAACCATGCCATCTTCAGCATACAGGATCCTTCCCGCATGTGCCGGTGTGCCTGAGATGACGAGATCGTTGTTGGGCGCCGAACCAAACCGCCATTCATCTGGCTAGAAGAGTTGATTGGGTGACGTCCGGGGCGCGCCGACGCTGGCGCGCTCAATGAGCTGCACTCCGACCGCGACACGACGCGTACTCAAGTCAGGATTGGCGGCTCTTTCGATCAGCATCGATACCGCAGAGTGCCCCATTTCGGCGCGTTTGATCCGCATGGTCGTCAAGGGCGGCCTGCTATGGAGCGCAATCGTCATGTCGTCGAAGCCGATCACGGAATAATCCGACGGGACCGTGAGCTTGCGTGCGTCCAAGGCGTGGAGAACGCCCAAGGCGATGACGTCATTGCTGCAGAAGAACGCCGTCACGCCGTCGAGGCGACCATCCTTGAAAGCACGATCGAGAATCGCAGGCATCTCGAATTCGGAAAGCTTCTCTTGTCCCAGATCGATGACGTGGCGGCTCGGATCGAACGTAATCCCGGCCCCTTCGAGAGCGTCCCGGAAGCCGTCAAGACGACGCCGCAAGGACAGCCTCAAGGGATGGGTGATGTAAACGATCTCCCGGTGACCGGCATCGAGCAGCCGCCGCGTCGCGACCCAGCCCGCGAACCGGTTGTCGGGCACGATGCTGCTGAGGCGCATCGTCGGATCGAGGCCGTTCACGATCACGGCCGGGATTCCACTCTCCACCACCTGGTCCAGCATGGCGGGCTGGTCGAGGCCCAGCAGCAACACGGACTTGGGAGCCTCGTTCCGAAAGATGTCGGCAACCGCAACATCCGCCTGCGGCCCATCCGTCGGCAGCAGACACACGTTTGTCTCGATGGAGTGCGCCTCGGCTTCGGCGATCATTCCCTGGAAGACATCTTCGTAGAACTGGCTGCCTGGGAAATAGCGGGCAAAAGTGATGATCGTCACGCTCTCGATATTCCCGCGCGAAGATCGCCCGGCCCGACCGAGATAGCCCAGTTCCTCGGCGACTTCGAGAATCCGCTGGCGGCTCTCGCTGCCCACGCCGGGTCGATTGTTGAGGACCTTGGAGACGGACGCAACGGACATGCCGGTTGCCTTCGCGATATCGTGCAACGTCGGCGTGCCGGGTTTGGTGTCCATCGTTTCAGCCTCTGACCGCGGATCCGTTCCGATCTGCGAAAGTCCGCCGCTTACCAGAAAAACTGGGTGTGCCCAAGCGAGCGCATCAAAGCTTCCATGAAATAATAATCACCGTATGGAAGCATGTTGTCCGCGTAGCCCGCCCGCACATTGGCTGCGCCATGATTCAGAAGACCGAGGGCGGCAGGGTTGGTCGTCAGATCGCAGGTCGCCAGAAGGCCGTCGAGCAGCCGATCGCCAAAGGCGGTCCAGTGCGCGGCTTCGTCTCCCGTGGTCAGGCTGGCAATGATGTAGACGCCTGCCGCCATGATGGCGCCCGCCGAGCTGTCGCGATGGGCCGGAGAGCCGTCGTCCAGCTTGTAATCCCACGCCGGCACCTGATCCCGGCCCATGAGAGCTTCGGCTTTCGCCGCCAGGCGCCGAGCGACGTTCAGCGCGGCTTCGTCTCCGGTGCTGAGAGCGCATTGGGCAAATCCATGGATCATCCAGGCCTGCCCGCGCGACCAGCACGATTCATGCGCAAAGCCTTGATGGGTTTCTCCACGAATCGGGTCTCCCGAGGCTGGATCGAAAACGAAGGTGTGGTAGCTCGTGTCGTCGTTGCGGATGAGGTGCTGTGCTGTCGTTGCGGCATGCGCGGCGGCGGCGGCGTGAAAATCCACGTGACCCGTCTCCCGATGCGCCCAGTGCAGGAGAGCAAGGTTTTGCATCGTGTCGGCGATCACGCGGCCGGCCACGAACACCGCGCGCGACCCGCCATGGGCAGGGCGTGGGTTCCAGGCTTGAATGTATTGACCCTCCTGGCGGAAGCGAGCCAGCAGGGCCTCCGCGGCTCGTAGACCTAGCTCCCGCGCCTCGGGTGAGCTGGTCATGAGCCAATCGGCGACGCAGCCCAGCGAAAACTGGAAGCCCAGATCGTGATCCTTGGCATGGTGATTTTGCAGAATCTGACGGAAGACCGGCCTACGGGCTCTGGCGGCATTGAGGAAAACCGGGTCGCCCGTGAGCTGAAGAGCTAGCCACAATTGGCCGGACTGGAAACTCACGACCCAGTCAAAGGGGCCGCAATAATCCCACGTCAGGTCCGCCCGGCCGATTTTGGGATTCCGCAGCCCGACGATCGGCATCGTTGCCCGAAGTTTCGCAATGCAGCGATCCAACGCCTGCTGGTAGCGGTCGGTGGTACGGGCGAGACCTGGCCGGTCGGTACTCTCGAAATAGGAATCGCGCTCTGCTCTCATGTGTCCTGTCCAGAAAGTTTCGTAAAATTTCTATTCAAAGAGAAATTTTCGTCAATGGAAAAAATTTTCAATTGACAACCCCGGCCGTCACCCGCAGGTTGCCCGCAACAAGAAGTCAAAAAGGCCCATCACTGAGGGAGGGGTCATGGAAACGCCATACCTTAGCGACGCGCGCAGCGTTGTCGTCGGGACGGCGCTGACACAGGGCGGTCGCCGCAGAAGCGCTTCAGACCTGTGCAGCCGCCTTGAGCCCTATGGCTTTCTCGTGCCCTGGCTCGTCGGCTTTTTTGCTCTGACGCTCGGTCCGGCGGTCAGTTCGCTTTATCTGTCCTTCACTGATTACGATCTGGTCGACGCCCCGTACTGGATCGGCATCGGAAACTACGTCCGCATCGCGAGCGATGACCCGCGTTTCTGGAAGGCGATGCAGGTCACGTTCACGTTCGTCGTTCTAGCGATGCCGTTAAAGCTGACCTTTGCGCTCACTGTCGCTGTCGCGCTCAACAAGGGGCTTAAAGGGCTTTCCTTCTTTCGGGCCATTTTCTATCTGCCATCCTTGCTGGGTGCGAGCGTCGCCATCGCGCTGCTTTGGCGGCAGATCTTTGCCGGTGACGGCCTGCTCAATCGACTTCTGGCTCATCTCATCGGCTATGACGGGCCGAGTTGGATTTCGACGCCCGGAACCGCGCTTTACACGCTCGTCCTACTCGCCGTCTGGCAGTTCGGCTCGCCGATGATCATTTTTCTCGCCGGACTGCGCCAGATCCCGAAGGACATGTACGAGGCGGCCAGCATCGATGGCGCGAGCGCCGGCAGGCAATTCTTCAAGATTACGCTGCCGCTGCTCACTCCCGTGATCTTCTTCAATGCGGTCATTCAGACCATTGATGCGTTCAAGGCCTTCACCTCGGCTTTCGTTATCAGCAACGGGAGCGGCGGACCCATCGACAGCACGCTCTTTTACACGCTGTATCTTTATCAAGAAGCTTTCGTGAATTTTCGCATCGGCTATGCCTCGGCTCTGGCCTGGGTGCTTGTCGTCATCATCTGCGTGTTCACGGCCTTGGCTTTCTTCTCGGCACGCTTCTGGGTGCACTACGATGACTGAGAGCACATCCGGCAATTCGCATGTAAGGCGTGCTCTGACTTACGCGGGTCTGATCGCGGCGAGCTTTGTCATGCTCTACCCGCTCTTGTGGATGGTCTCGAGTTCCTTCAAGCCGGACAATGAGATTTTCTCGTCTTCGTCGCTCTTTCCCAAAACGTTCAATTTCGATTCGTATTACCGCGGTTGGAATGGTTTGAGCGTCAGCTTCGGCCGCTTTTTCCTCAATTCTCTGATGCTCGCCGTGCTGGCGGTGGCCGGGAACGTGATGTCCTGCTCGCTTGCGGCCTACGCTTTTTCGAGGCTGCGCTTTGTCGGTCGGGATTTCTGGTTCGCGCTGATGCTGGGAACTTTGATGATGCCGCAGCACGCGGTTCTCATCCCGCAATACGTTCTTTTCCTCAATCTGGGTTGGGTGAATACGATCCTGCCGCTCGTGGTGCCGAAATTCCTGGCGATGGATGCGTTCTTCATCTTTCTCATGGTGCAGTTCTTTCGCGGTATCCCGCGCGAACTCGATGAAGCAGCCATCATGGATGGGTGCGGCCCGTGGCGGATTTACTTCAAGGTCATCCTGCCTCTGTCGATGCCGGTTCTGGCAACCGCTTCCATCTTCTCCTTCATCTGGACCTGGGACGATTTCTTCGCGCCGCTGATCTATCTGAACGATGCGCAGAGCTACACCGTGCAGCTCGGATTGCGCACTTTCGTGGATTCGAGCGGTCAGTCGGATTGGAGCGCGCTATTCGCGATGTCGACTCTGGCGGTCCTGCCCGTTTTCGTCCTGTTTCTCTTCTTCCAAAAACTCTTGATCGAGGGAATCGCGACGACGGGGATGAAGCGATGAGATTGAAACCGTGACGTTGACCGGGAGCCGGAGACCTATATGAGCAACCTCGTTCTCGATGGGATCATCAAACGTTTTGGCGGCGCAGAGGTCATCTGCGGCGTCGATCTCGATATCAAAAGCGGTGAGTTCATTGTCTTTGTCGGCCCCTCCGGCTGCGGAAAATCAACGCTGTTGCGCATGATCGCCGGGCTTGAGCCGATCTCGGAAGGGCAGATCAGCATCGACGGACAGCGGATGAACGAGCGGGCTGCAGCCGATCGCGGGATCGCGATGGTGTTCCAGTCCTATGCCCTCTACCCGCATATGACCGTCTACAAGAACATGGCCTTCGGTCTCGAGACGGCCCGCATGCCGAAGAACGAGATCGACCGCCGCGTCCGCAAGGCGGCCGAGATCCTCCAGGTGACACGCTTGCTCGACCGCAAGCCCAGGGCGCTCTCAGGCGGTCAGCGTCAGCGCGTTGCCATCGGACGCGCCATCGTGCGTGAGCCGAAGATCTTTTTGTTCGATGAGCCGCTGTCCAATCTCGATGCGGAGCTTCGTGTTCAGACGCGCGTGGAGATCGCCAAGCTGCACGCGGATATCGGCGCGACGATGATCTACGTGACGCACGATCAGGTCGAGGCGATGACTCTTGCCGACCGTATTGCGGTTCTGCGCGCGGGCCGCGTTGAACAGTTCGGTCGTCCGCTCGAAATTTACAACAAGCCTGCCAACCGGTTCGTCGCCGGTTTCATCGGATCGCCGAAGATGAATTTTCTCGCGGTGAAAAGCCGCTGCGTGCGCGGGGACGGCATCGTCATCGATCTCGCAGGGCGGGAACTGGTGATGGCTGGCATGGCGCACGCGGTGGCGTCATTGACTGGCGACGGGAATCTGACTCTCGGCGTGCGGCCTGAACACATCGAAATCGGCGGGTCCGGAGGCCTGCCGATCGGTCAGATCAGGGTCGAGCATGTGGAGCATCTCGGCAGCCAGACATTGATCTATGGCCAATTGTCGGATGGGCAGCCCCTGACAATCATCTGCGATGGTCAGAAGGGCGCGCGCATGGGGGACGTCATGGATGTCGAGGTCAATGCCGCGTTCTGCCACCTGTTCGACCCCGATGGTCGAACCCTCACCTGATGAGGGACGACTGATAATGCACATAAACCAGAGGAGGAACCAATGATCAGTAGACGAGACTTGCTACAACGAACCATGGCGCTCGGTGCGGGCGCATTGGCGTCACAAATGCCCTTCCTTCCGGCGCAGGCGGCCAATGCGGCCTTGCGGCTTTACTGGTGGGGCTCGCCGGATCGCTCCAAGCGGACACTGGATGTCGCCAAGCTCTTCGAGCAGTCGCATCCCGGCGTCCAGGCGACAGGCGAGTCGGTAGGCGGGGATTATTGGACCAAGCTCGCCACAATGGTGGTCGGGCGCAACCTGCCGGATGTGGTGCAATTCGAGCCGACCACATTCCCCGATTATTATCGTCGCGGGGCCATGCTCGATTTGGACGGTTATCTCGGCAAAGGCATCAAGACCGACAAATTCGGTCCGGGCACTCTCGGTCTCACGCGCATTGACGGTAAGGTCGCCGGTATCGCTCTCGGCGTGAACTCGTTTGCCGTGATCTATGATGCCGAGGCGTTCGAGAAAGCCGGCATGAAGCCGCCGACAGGCCAGACCACCTGGAAGGAGTTCGCCGATCTCTCCGTCGAACTCACCAAGGCGCTGGGCAAGGACAAGGTCTGGGCGTCACCCAATGCGGCCCGCTACAACCACCTCTTCGATGTGTGGCTGCATCAGCGTGGCAAGGGCCTTTACACCGAGGCCGGTCAACTCGGCTTCACTGTCGATGATGCGAAAGAGTGGTACGATTATTGGGATACGTTGCGCAAACGCGGCGGCTGCGTTGCGCCCGACATTCAATCGCTCGACCAGAACATGATCGATTCCAATCCGCTGGCTCGCGGCAATAGCGTGATGTCGTTCGCGTATTCCAACCAGCTCATCGGGTATCAATCGGTGCTGAAGCAGAAGCTCGGCATCACGACTCCGCCCGTGACAAGCACTGGAGGACCTTCGGGGTTGTATTATCGTCCGGCGTTGATCTGGTGCATCGGCAAGACCACCAAGAACCCGGATGAGGCCGCAGCCTTCATCGACTTCTTCGTGAATGACCAGGAAGCCGGAAAGATCTTGGGCGTCGAGCGCGGAGTGCCGGTGAATCTGGACGTTCGCGAGACCGTGAAGCCGACCACCGACGACGTGTCGCGCATGACGATCGACTACGTCAACGCCATTGGTGGTCGCGTGGGAGCATACCCGCCGCCGGCTCCCAAGGGAGCGACCGAGTTCGACCAGATGGTGCTGCGGCCGATTGCCGATCAGCTTTCTTTCGGTCAGCTCACGGTCGCGGAGGCAGCCGAGCGTCTCATCGCGGAGGGCAAGCGCGTCCTTCGCGTCTGATACATCGGCGCAGCATCGTCGGTGCTGCGCCTTTCCCCATTTTGAGGTGTCGCCGTCCGCAGACGGCGAGGAATGATCCATGCCTACCTATGATCCGCCTGCTCGTCTCTTCAATCCCATGGCGAATAATCCTTGCCGGACGCGCGAGGATGTCGAGCAGGCATTGCAGGCGCTCGTGCGTCCACTGGAGCCGTTTCGGTCTCCCGGCGGCGCACGCGTGCGGCTGGATACGGCGGCGGCCCATTTCGATGTGGTGGCAGCTGATTTCGAAGGCTTTGCCCGTCCGCTCTGGGGCCTTGCGCCCGCGGCTGCGGGCGGTGCGACTTGGATCGACTGGAAGCCCGTCGCGCGCGGCCTTGCTGCAGGTACGGATCCCACACATCCCGAATACTGGGGCGATGTTCGGGATCGGGATCAGCGTCTTGTCGAACTTGCCGCCATCGGCCTCACTCTTCGGCTCGTGCCGGAGCATGTCTGGGATCCGCTGTCAGATACCCAGAAAAACAACGTGGCCCAATACCTGCTGTCGGCACGGCAAAGGGAGTACGTGGACAACAACTGGCAATTCTTCCGGCTCATGCTCGATCTCGGACTGAAGGCGATTGGTGTGCCTTTCGACCCCGCGCCGTCCGACAGGTATCGGGAGAACCTCGATGCTCTTTACCTGGGAGACGGTTGGTATCGCGATGGCGCCCCACGACATGTCGACCACTATATTCCGTTTGCGTTCCACTTCTACGGCCTGATCCTGGCGGCTCTCGATGACGATCCGCGCAATGAACGCTACCGGGAGCGCGCCAGGATTTTCGCAGCCGAAATTGCCCGATGGTATGCAGATGACGGGGCTGCTCTCGTATTCGGTCGCTCGATGACCTATCGCTTCGCCACGGCAGGAATTTGGGGGGCGCTCGTCTTCGCCGGCGAGGAGGCGCTGCCGTGGGGCGTCATCAAGGGCTATTACCTTCGCCTGCTGCGCTGGTGGACCCGACAACCCATTGCGGGTCGCGACGGCATCCTGTCGGTCGGCTACACCTATCCCAGCCTACTCATGTCGGAGAACTACAACTCCCCCGGCTCGCCCTATTGGGCGCTCAAGGCCTTTTTACCGCTTGCTCTTCCGGCCGATCATCCCTTTTGGGTGGCAGAGGAGCAGCCATGCCCGGTACGGCCGAAGCCGACCGCACAGCGCCATCCAGGCATGCTTGTCGCCAATCCTCCCGGCGACGCCATCGCTCTTGCCAGCGGGCAGCAGAACTTGTCCATGCGCTTCGGCGCCGAGAAGTATGCCAAGTTCGTCTATTCCGCCCGCTACGGGTTCAGCGTTGAGAGTGACGAACGCCGGTTCTTCGATGCCGTCTTCGATGGCACTATCGGGTTCAGCGACGACGGCAGGCACGGCCGAACCCGCGAGGTCAATGACAAGGCGTTGATCGCCGATGACACGCTTTACGCCCTCTGGCGGCCGTTTCCGGATGTCGAAGTCGAAAGCTGGATCTACTGGGCCGAGCCTTTTCATGTCCGCGTCCATCGTGTCCGCACTCCCCGCGCGCTACACACGATCGAGGGCGGTTTCGCCGTGGCGCTGCAGGCTGATCTTCTGCCAATGCTTGAGGACGGGCCGGGACAAGCCCTTGCCGAAACCTCGGCCGATTTATCCGCAATCGTCGATCTGGGTTCGACCGTAACGCGGACGGGCCGGGCCCATCGCGCACCCCCGAACACGAATCTCATTGCGCCGAAAACGGTCGTGCCGCAATTACTCGGCGATATTCCGGCCGGCGAGAGCCTGCTCATGTGCGCCGTGGTGGCGCAAGGCGATCCCGCTGCGGTTCGAAGAGTGCTCGGAACCTTGCCGCCGCGTCCCGATCTCGCTGCGCTGGAGAAGCTCGTGGCGATGCGCGGCGTGCCGGTCTCGGCCATGACGGGCGCCGCGGACCGGTAAATCAACGACAGTTCAGTTCCTTGTGAGTCAGGAGGTTTTCATGGATACGCGTCAGGCCGTGCATTACGAGCACGCCGAAGCCTTGGGTGCGACTGATCTTCGCCGTCATTTCGTCATCGACCGAATGTTCGCGCCGGGATCGCTTGAAGCGACATACACCCATTACGACCGGATGATGGTAGCTGGTGTGATGCCGACCTCCAGCTCACTCCGGTTTGGACCTGAACATTCGGCATCGGTCGGTGCGAATTTTCTGCTGGAACGGCGCGAGCTTGGCCTGATCAATATCGGGGGCCCCGGCCGCATCGTCGCGGACGGCTCGGCCTATGACATCGGTTTCCAGGACGGTCTCTATCTGTCCATGGGCACGAAGGAGATCGTGTTCGAGAGCCTCGATCAGGGAAACCCGGCCAAGTTCTATGTCAACACTTGCCCAGCCCATGCGGCGCTGCCCTCGCGCCGTATCGCACGGGAGGAGGCCATCGCGAACGCCCTTGGTGACGCGGTGACTGCCAACAAGCGCAAGCTGTACCAGTACCTGCATCCGAAGGTGCTGCCGACATGCCAGCTGCTGATGGGCTTGACTCGACTTGAGACGGGAAGCGTCTGGAATACGATGCCGGCGCATACTCATGACCGCCGCATGGAGGCCTATCTGTACTTTGAATTACCCGAGGATGCCTTCGTTGTTCATCTCATGGGACGTCCCAACGCCACCCGTCACCTCATCATGCGCAACGAACAGGCGGTCTTATCACCCCCATGGTCCATCCATTGCGGTGCCGGAACCGGCGCCTATGCCTTTATCTGGAGCATGGCGGGCGATAACCAGCTCTTCACCGACATGGATATGGTCGCCATGAGAGACGTGCTCTGAGGATCCAAGGCGCGGCCTTTCGATCGGGCGCAGAGCGCAAGCTTTGAACTGTCGCTTGCTGCAGGGCTCGCGCGAGGGTGCGCGCCTGGGGTTGCAGGAGCGCACAGGTCGGCGAACCCTGGAATCGAGCTGTTACTGATGTCTGAAAGAAAGGGTGCCGTTTCTTGTGACCCGTTCAGGGCTGCCAGTTAGCTCAAAGCAGATTGTAACTTAAAGTCGCATTTCGTTGAAGCAATACAAAATTATGGTTGTAAATCAATAGTTTTAGCCTCCGAGAGGATAAGCTTTCCGGTTGTTCAGAGAGTTTTTTCAATCTGCAAGTTCGGTAATCGTAGCGGCCAAGGTTAAAGAACCATTAGAGGACGCTCGCGATGTGGGGACATTTCAGACACGCTCTACGGCGAGCAGGGCCGCGACACCTTCTGTTTAACACCGCGCTGAATGCCACGAGCAATGTCGACCAGATCGTCGGCTTCAATGTCGCCGAGGATCGGATCGAGCTGAGCCGCGCGATCTTTGGCGGGTTCGGGGCCAAGGTGTCGCTGGCGATCGGCGACAAGGCGAACGCCGCAGGGCCTCAGATCGTCTACACAACAAGACGGGCGAATTGTTCTACGATGTGGATGGCACGGGGCTTCGTGCACAGGTGAAGTTTGCGTGATTGGTGCCAACCTGGCGCTGACTCAGGATCACTTCATCCTGTGATTTTCTAATGCGGGGTTTGAAGCGGGATGAAAAAGCCAAAGGGCATTAAGATTGTCTCTGAGGAGATTGCAGAAGCCTCTGCACGCACATTGGCAATGGCGAGCGTGGAACTGACACCTGAGGAATTGGCTGTACTGGAGATCGAAGTGGCATGGCTGCACTGGAGATCCGACTTTCGTAAGATCGTTGTCGGTTCCGGCCAGCTGCGTACTTCCTGGCGCAACATCTTCGAGGCAGACGCAACCTTGAGTCTCATCGCTCACAGATGGCTTACGAAGGCGCCCATCACACTCAAAGAGATTGCGACCTATTTATCCGAATTCACCACTGAGGCAACGATATCCCGTCACATAGACGACATGGAATATGCGGGAATGTTGGAGCGGGTGAGGGATCCCACTGACAACCGAAGATTACTCCTTATTCCGACTGAACGCCTGCTCATTGTAGGGCGAAATTTCCTCCAAGCCCGGCTTGCGCTTATGAACAGCAACGGCTTTGACGTAAGTGTCTCAAAGTCAAAATGACCTCCAAACTGCAATTAATGCCCTTTGGTCAACGAGGTTGAAATATATATATATAGCTCCGGCGCAAGATCAGGTCTGCGTCAACGATACATGCGGAAACCAAAGCTGATTGCTTCAAAGTAGAAGCCTTCATCATTGGCCGAATAAGTTTCGCGCTCCGAAACACTTGTCGGCGCGCGCGCATAGTCCACCGCATAATTTACAACGGTTCACGATGGCAGCGTTCAGGCTTTCATCGAATGCATTGGCGCGTCCAATTGCGATCTACCGGGTCGGGTGAAAGATGGCTGTAAGTGAAGTAAACTACCGTACAGTTTTGTATGTCGATCATAATGAAAATAGCCGATCGGCATTCGCTGCAGGCCTGCGCAACATCGGTTACGTTGTCGTCGAGGCAGAAAGTGCCAAAGACGCGATTGCGATGCTTGGCGACAACTCTCCCGACTTTATCATTTGCGATGACGCACTCCCTAACCTCGCTGCCGTCGAATTACTCAAGGCAGTGCGTGAGAACCACAGTAGCCTGGATGCCACGCCGTTCATCCTTGTTTCGGCATGTGCTGATCGCAAAGAAGTGCTCCGTCTGCGAGAGCTCGGCGCCGACGATATTCTTTCGAAGCCTATAGATTTAGAGATTGTGGAAGTGACGCTTCAAGCGTGCTCTGCACAAGTCAGACGTCTTCAACGGAGCAAGCCGCATTTCTTGGAGCGTCGCGATACGAGTGGTAACGCGGGTAATTCAGCAGATGTTGAGGTATCGTTCTCCAATCTTGCTGAAACATTGGACGGCATGTCGCGGGGTGTTATCTATCTTGATAGCTCGGGCGTCATACGAAATATGAATAGGACTGCCGATACCATTATTTCTGAAGGAAGCGCTCTGCAAATCATTTCGGGGCGGCTTTCAATAACGCGGCCGCCCTCTGCTCGAAGCTTCCGGGACGCTGTTCGTGCCGCAACTGCGCAAAAGCCATGTTCTAGTATCGTGCCGATTCCACGCGAGACGCAAACGCCGCTCGTTCTTCACGTTTGCCCTTTGGAGACTGGCGGCCGTAACGGCCTGCCAACTGTCGCGATTGTGATCATCGATCCATCTGTTCCCCCTCCTCTATCAGCTCCAATCATCGCACAGATCTATGGCCTTACACGTAGCGAAGCGCGGATCGCCGTGGCTCTCGCGCATGGCAATCGATTGGATGAGATTGCGGAGCTATTCAGCGTCTCTCCGGCAACGATCGCCTTTCATGTTCAGAACCTCTTTCGCAAAACGCAAACGACACGGCAAAGCGAGCTGGTTGCATTGTTATTGCGAAGTTCGATCAGCACTCCAGTACTGCAAATCGCCGCTTAGAGCGGTCTAGCATTGGAGGCCGGGTTGCGAATTTCAGGAAAGGATTAATTATTTCCTGAAGGATTTTTTCAAAACCCTGACAGAGCGTTTCAAGATCAAATTTTGCCGTCGAATGATTGGCCGATTCAAACAACTGCCTATCGGCAATGTGGAAATCTTCAGCTTATTTTCAAAGGTAGATAGTTAGGGCTTCCCGTGTTTAATCCCGAGCGACTTTCATCGACAGACAGCTATACGATTCTTTGCGTCGACGATGATGCACGAACCCGTGCCGATGTCGCCGAAGTGCTTGGCTCTGCTGGGTTCTTAGTCCAGGAAGCGGGCGACGGCGCCGCGGCACTTGAGATCCTAAAACATAGCAGGCCGGATCTCATTCTGTGCGATATTTCCATGCCAATCGTCGGGGGGTATGAGCTCCTGCGTCTTGTGCGAGAGAGACACCCGTCTCTTAATGATGTCCCTTTCATGTTTCTTTCGGTTCTTTCCGATCGCAAGGGCATCATCGAAGGGAAGCACGTCGGTGCTGACGACTACCTCATCAAGCCAGTCGATTATGATGTATTGCTTGCGACAGTGCGAGCTCGCATTGACCAAGTAGGACGCATTAAGAGGAGTGTAGTCTCGGAGTTGGAACGTGAGAGCCAATTCATACTTGCGTCGACGATACTCGATGCTCAAGGCGCTTTCGACAGTATGGCTCGTACTTTGGACGGCATGGCGAAGGGCGTGATCTTTCTCGATAGCGACGGTCATCTTCAGCAAATGAACCGCTCAGCGACAGAAATCCTTGAGAAGAATAGCGGCCTCATCGCATCAGCCAATCGCCTGAGCTCAACTTCAAAAGAGACTACTCGAGCTTTGCGGCAAGCCATTGCCAATGCACCAAATCAATCATCCCGGACCACTACCCTCTCTATCGAAAGGGAGAATGGAAGGCCGCTTATTGTACACATTTGTTCGCTCGGCACACGCGAGACACGCAACCTGCCCTCTGTCGTTATTCTTGTTATAGATCCCGACGATCGTCCTCGGCCGGCCCCTAGCCTTACCGCACGCATGTATGACCTCACCAATGCTGAGACCAGACTCGCTGTCGCATTGGCGGATGGAAAACGACTCGACGAGATTGCGAATGAGTTCTCCGTTGCTCAGACGACCATTTCATTCCACCTTCAGAACCTTTTTCGCAAAACAAAGACGTCACGGCAGACAGATCTAGTCGCTCTGTTGCTTCGAGGCGCGTTAGCCCTTCGCGTAGACGAGCCATTAGCCCAGAGGAAGTTTGGCGGGATGGATGTCTCGCAGGTCAAATGATGGCGACAAAGACGAATGCTGCCTGCTGGCACAGTGAAATAGCCACGACAACCTCATGGCTCGCTTCGGTACGACGCGGCGCATGGCAGGTTGCTAGATTTATATAACCCAAGGAAGGACTACAGATGACAACGACTGTTTCCAGTCTCAACGGCGACAACGTCACGTTCAATAAAACTAACATGACTGTTCACTTAGACCTCAATTCAGATTCCCTGGTTTCAACCAGCGGCGGCATTGCCGACATTCAGGTCGCTTTGTTGGTTGGGGCTGACCCGGTTTACGATCGTTTGGGGATTGATCCTGCGAGCGGGATCACGCTCTCCAACGGCATCAACACAGGTAGTGTCGTCACGATCGGCCAGATCGTCGGTGTCATCGAGCTTGGGGGCACAGGAACGCATAATTTCCATGTGAAATTTGACGCCGAACATCGAGCGACAGCCGCTGCTGCCCAGCAGTTTGTCCGCGCTCTGACTTTTACGAACACGGCCACAACTCTCGAAGAGAATTTTCTGCGATCGGTTCTCATCGGAGTCTACGATGACGTTGGAGGCGGAAGCACCAATTTCGTTTCGATTACAAAGGGAACGGGTACTGGCGGCGGAAGTGTAAACGCACCGCCCGTCATCGGTGTCAACCTGCCGTATATGGAGATTTCAGAAGGGGCTAGCCCTTTCTCTTGGACGACGATCAGTGACGCGAATGACGACAATCTCAGTATCACGGTGGTTGTCAGCGATCCTATGCAAGGCTCCTTTTTGGCGTCAAGCCTCGGCGGTGGCAGCTATGATGCCGTGTCCGGGACCTATTCGATCAGCGGGACGCAAGCGCAGGTGCAAGCAGGTCTTCAGGGCTTGGTCTTCATTCCGAAGGGTGTTCCCGAGAGCGCCAAGGCTTCTGTCTCTCCGATAACTTTCAAGATAACCGCAAGCGATGGAAAGGCTTCCACTTTCGCTGTTTATGCTGCGGATGTTTGGACGAACAAGGCTGACGTACTCAAAGGTACGTCCCGCAGCGATAAACTCTATGGCTATAGTGGCAAGGACAAGCTCTCGGGCAACGGTGGCAACGATAAGCTCTTTGGTGGATCGGGCAATGATACGCTCAGCGGCGGCTCGGGGAAGGACGCGTTCGTGTTCGATACCGAGCCGAACAAAAGCACCAACAAGGACAAGATCGTCGATTTCAATGTGAGAGATGACTCGATTTGGCTCGACAACGCGATCTTCACTAAGCTCGGTAAGTCCGGAACGGAGGCCAAGCCCGCACAGCTGAAGAGCGGCTACTTTACAATTGGTTCTAAGGCGAAGGACAAGAACGACTATATCATTTACGACGACAAGAAGGGCATCCTTTACTATGACGCCGACGGTTCCGGAAAAGGCAAGGCGGTGGAGTTTGCCAGCGTCTCCAAGAACCTCGCCATGACCTACAAGGACTTCTTCGTCGTCTAAGTCATATCTCGGCTACCATCATAGACCCGTCCGGCTCCAGCCGGGCGGGTTTGTGTCTTTCGTCGTCTACAGGCGATCTGGCCGGAGTTGCCGGTCGTCGCGGCTCTGCCGATCCTCTGCCAACGCGCCCTCTGTACTGGTCGCGGCTGCTCGTCTGGCGAATGGCGATAGCGTCCTAACGAGCCTGACCTGCTGCGAAACCCAAGCGGGGACAAGCCCTTCTCTTAATCTAACCCTTTGTGACGGTTTCCATTTCGTGCTCGCGGTAAAGGCTCGCTTGGTATGCTTGCTGATGTCTAAAAATCGAAATTCTATTTAAACGACTAGTTTTAAATTTCGCCTTTCATGCATTGATGCTCTGTAACGAAAAAACATCGATCGATATCGATGTAGCAGGGGCAGACTTGGTGACACGATGCTTTGAATGGGAGAGATCCCCACGGTGCGAAAGCGCGTCGTGGTGTGATGCCCTCATGAATATGCGTCGGCTCGCAACCGGAAATACGGACAAGTCGTCGTCGAACGTTAATCTCGCCGCGTCAGCGGCTCTCTCGCCTTGTCGCGTAGTCAATAGCGGCAAGCGAAATTGCAATGCACCATACGAGGGGGCGTAAAAGTGTCTTATCCTTCAACCCAAGAAAACGTTTCTGTGTCGAATGTCACGGCGTCCCAGTCGCTTGTGCCTCCGCTGGCTTGGGGGAGCGAGCTGACGATCACCTCGAAGCCGGGGTCGGGTGAGTACGCATCCCGTGTTATCGGTCTTCGCGACGGGCATATCTTGGTTGTCTACCGCGATGGAGGCGACGGCACGATCAAGGGCCAGCTTCTCAACGCAGACGGAAGTATCGCCGGATCCGCATATACTATCTACAGTGAAATCGCCGGGACGTCGACGTTCGGCAATTTTGATGTCGTGCAACTCGGCAACGGCCAAGCATCCCTCGTTTTCGAGGATGTTTCTGTAATAGGCGCTTACCATAAGCGCGTGATGTCGAAAACCTTTGATCCTCTGACCGGAGCCCTGGGTAGTACTCATACTATTGCGGACTCGGGGACCTATGACCGTGAGTTGCAGAGTGTTTCGGCCCTGGGCGATAGCGGACTTGCTGTCGATGCCTGGGGCGGAGCGATGCTGATGGGGTATATTTACGTCAAACCATCCGAGATTGAAGTATCTCGACAATTAGGCAGCAAAGTTTCTACTCCAGATTTAACTCAAGACTCAATAATTTCTACAGTTTTGAAAGCTGGAGCAATCGTTACGTACAACGTGAAAACGGAATACAATCCGGCGAATGGGCTGTATTTTAGCTCTATTGAAGGGCATTACTACAATGCTGACGGAACGATTTGGCAGCAGAACGGGGGATACTCCAAATTTAATGTGAGTTCTAGAACAACGCTCCCTTCCGTTGTCCTAAAAGAAGCCGCCCCACTTCCGAATGGTAAGGTTGCCGTTGTTTACAGCATGGACGGGTTTCTCTGGGTTAATACTGGAGGGGATTCCAACATCCGGATTGGTGGCGATGGAGCGCATAAATTTGAAATCCTGAGCGATGGTGGTTTCGTCATCACGTGGGAATTTGGCACCGACATTCATGCGAGTGTTTTCAAACCTGACGGTAGCGTTCTGCGGGGAGATTTCATTGTAAACTCCAATACGACTGGCGTTCAGTCGCATTACGACGTTACGGCGCTTGCTGACGGCCGCTTTATGGTTACCTGGGGCACAGCTCCAGACAGCCAGTTCTGGAGCCTTGATATCCACGGACAGATCTTTGATGCCCGCACCTCGGGCGTTGTCATGACGTCCTCATCGCCTTTGAACGACACAATATATGGGTCGGCCTATGACGACACCTTGCTTGGAGGGGGCGGGAACGACCTCCTGATCGGTGGCGATGGCCACGACAATCTGTCTGGCGGAGCTGACGATGACATTATTCACGGCGAAGCCGGTCTCGATAAGCTCTACGGCAACGAGGGTAACGATACGCTGATTGGCGGCTCCGGAGGAGACACCCTCGACGGTGGTGCCGGGAGCGACATCGCTTCCTATGCAACCTCGAGCGCAGGCGTATATGCGAGCCTCTCGAGCCCTAATCTGAACACCAACGATGCGAGCGGCGACAGTTACGTTTCAATCGAAGGGTTGGAAGGATCGAGATTCGCCGACACTCTCGAGGGTGGCGCGAATGGAGATGCTCTCTATGGCGGTGCCGGAGATGACCTTCTCAGTGGCGGTGGCGGCAACGACTTTCTGCATGGCGGCGCAGGAGCTGACACGCACGTGGGTGGCGACGGCTTCGACTATGCCGTCTATTTGACAAGCGACAAGGCTGTAGCCGCATACTTAGGCAACTCTGGTCTCAACACCGGCGATGCCAAGGGTGACGTCTATTCCGAGGTGGAAGGCCTAATTGGAACGGCGTTTGCCGACACGCTCGGCGGCAATAACAATGCGAATGACCTTAACGGATACCTCGGCAATGACGTTCTGCTTGGCTTTGGGGGCGCGGATACGCTCAACGGCGGCGACGGGGACGACCGGCTCAGTGGCGGCACGGAAAACGACCAACTTGAAGGTGATGCCGGCAACGACACTCTTGAAGGTGGCGCGGGTGCTGACGCACTGAACGGCGGAGCCGGCAATGACGTTGCCAGCTATATCAATGCTCCTCAAGTTGATGTCGGTGGCGTTCTCAAAGGTATCACTGTCAATCTCGTTGCCACGAGCACAAATACCGGTGAAGCGCAGGGCGATTCATATTCCTCGATCGAAGGCATTGAAGGCTCAAGGTTCAACGATACGCTCACTGGTGGCATCTCCGCGACGACCCTCGACGGAAGCGACGGCGATGACGTTCTGGTCGGATTGGTCGGCAATGATACGCTCATCGGCGGGAACGGAAATGACACGCTGAGAGGCGGGGCCGGTGCAGATAATCTCCAGGGCGGAACCGGATTCAATATCGCGGAGTATCTCGGCACGACCGCCGTCAAAGTTGACCTCTCGACCGGGAAGGGAACCGGAGGCGATGCGCAGGGAGATACTCTCTCCAACATTCAAGGTGTTAGCGGAACCAGCGGCAACGACACGCTTATCGGTAGCAGCGCAGCCGATAGCCTGATCGGTAACGACGGAAACGACTCCCTTGATGGCGGTGCGGGAACGGATACTCTCCGTGGTGGCAATGGAAACGATGTGCTGATCGGCGGAGCGGGCGCTGATACCCTCGATGGTGGCGTCGGTTACGATTTTGCTTCCTATACGACGGCAAGCCAGCATGTCGAAGTCTACCTTGATGGCTCGGCCGCGAATGTGGGCGATGCCTTCGGCGATAGCTATACTTCCATCGAAGGTTTGATTGGCTCACAGTTTAACGATGTCCTGGTCGGAAATAATAACGACAACGACATCCAGGGATGGGATGGCGACGACTCGATCATCGGTGGCGGAGGAGATGATAGCCTCTACGGCGCCATAGGCCAGGACACGCTTCGCGGCGGAATTGGAAATGACCAGCTTGAGGGCGGAAACGACAAGGACGAGCTTTACGGCGAAGATGGCAACGACACCCTTGTGGGTGGGGCCGGCGCGGACGCATTGGATGGCGGTGAAGGCTACGATTTTGCTTCTTACAGTGACTGGACTGGAGGTAGCAATGGCAGTGGCATTTCCGCAAATCTCCTGACGGGCAGCGGCAGCGGATACGCGCAAGGTGACACCTATGTTTCTATCGAAGGCCTGATTGGGTCTCGCTTCAGCGATCACCTGGAAGGCGATGATGGCGATAACAACATTCAGGGTTGGTACGGAAACGACACGCTTTATGGCGGCAAAGGCCGTGACACCCTGTATGGTGCCGACGACAACGATGTGCTCTATGGCGACGAAGGGGATGATACCCTCTACGGCGAAGCCAATAACGACATTCTCTATGGCGGTACCGGAAACGACAAACTCTATGGTGGTGATGGAGACGACGTCCTAGACGGCGGAATAGAATCCGATACGCTCGATGGCGGCCGAGGCAACGATACCTATTACATCAGAACCCAATTAGGTGTCCCGGCCCCGACCATTATCGATGAAAGCGGAAATGACACCGCGATTGTCTCTGCAAGCTATACGCTCAGCGACAATTCCCCGCTTGAGAATCTGACGCTTTCCGCAGGCGTTTCGAACGCCGGGCTTACTCTAAAAGGAAATCAGGGCAAGAACGTCATCACCGGAAATGCCTACGCCAATATTCTGGACGGCGGCGGTGGTGGCGACACGCTCGCGGGCGGTGCGGGCGACGACATCTACATCATTCGCAGTCTCGATGACATCGTGACGGAAGCGGCAGGTGCTGACGGCGGAACGGATACGGCCTACATCATGGTCGATGGCCGCTCAGAGGCAGAATGGCGGAACATTCTCAAAAATGTCGAGAACGTCATCCTCCTAACAGGCGACACGTCGCAAAATGGCGGCGCTGGAAATGACACGCTGATCGGTGGTGAAGGCAACGATACGCTCGACGGACACGGCGGCGACGACCTTCTCATCGGAAATGGCGGCGACGATCTTCTGATCGGCGGATCGGGCAACGATACACTGAATGGCGGCAACGGCAGCGACGTTCTGGTGGGCGGATCGGGCAACGACGTCTACTATATCAATGACGCTGGTGACGTGATCATCGAGACCACCGACGTGAGCGGCGGGATTGACACGGCCTACATTCTTTTCGACGAAGCGAAAGGTTTCACGTCATACAATCTGAATGACACTGTCGGCGTCGAGTATCTCATCATCGACCCCAATGCGACGGTCGGCGGCAGCGTCTCGGGCAACAACCTGGCGAACACGATCATCGGAAGCGCTTTCAATGACACGCTCGATGGCGGCGGCGTCACTAACGGCGGCCAGGACTATCTGGCGGGCGGCGCCGGCAACGATACCTATATCGTGTCCAGCTACGACGTGATCGTGGATGAGGCGACTTTTTTTGGTAGCGGTGGCATTGACACGATTAAGCTGCAGGGCAGCGTGATCACGACATATACCATCGCCGCCGGTGTCGAGAACCTTGACGCAAGTGCGATGACGACAAATGTAGAGATCATCGGCAACGAGCTCGATAACGAGATCATTGGCGGCTCGGGCGCCGACACCCTTGTCGGTGGTCATGGCGATGACACTCTCGCGGGTGGGTATTTGGTAGATGGGGGGCCCAGCGAATTCGCCGATACCCTCGATGGTGGGGATGGCAACGACGTTTACTTCATCGCCCATAGCGGCGATTTCATCATCGAAAGCGTTGATATTGCTGGCGGCAGCAACGACATCGCGTATGTCTACGGTGGTCTTAAGTATCATCTGGCGGACGATGTTGGAATCGAACTCCTGGCTGTGGGCGATGCGGGCCAAGCTGGTGCATGGCTGATCGGAAATAACTACGCCAACACCCTTCGGGGAAGTAACTATGACGATACTCTGGATGGTGGATCCAGTGCTGTCGCACATACCTTGCAAGGCGGCAGCGGAAACGACGTTTACTTCATCCGGAACGCTGGCGATGTCATCTTCGACTTCGAAGGTGGAAACGACACGGCATACGTCTACACGAAGGACTTCGCGTCCATCGAAGCACGAGACGCTTTCATCCTAGATCTGATACTGAACAGAGGTATCGAGAATGTCCTCATCGACGATCCGGGGCCGGTGACGAATACCCCTCCGACAAACATTACGTTCTCTGACGTGTTCGTGCGCGAGCATCTTGGCAAAGACAACATCATTGGCCGGCTTTCCGCTGAGGATGCCGATAACGACGCCCTCACATACACGCTCCTGAACGATGCAAATGGCAGCGTGTACCTCGAGGGCTTGGATCTCAAAGTGAAGGATCATACGAAGATCGACTTTGAGCAGTCGCGCGAAATCACATTCGTCGTGCAGGTTAGCGATGGAAAAGGCGGGGTCACCGAAAAGTCGATCACGATCGGAATCGAGAATGTTGTGACGGAAAGAATAACCGGCACGGCTGGAGACGATCTGATCAAGTCGGGAGCCGGCAAGGATCGTCTCAACGGTGGCGACGGCAATGACACGCTATCAGGCGGACTTGAGGCCGATCAGTTGACGGGTGGGAACGGAAACGACGTGTTCCTTTTCGACTCTCGTCTCAACGCCACAAACATCGACACTATTGTCGACTTTGTTGCTGGAACTGACAAAATCCATCTCGCACGCTCGATGTTCGCCGCGTTTGCCGAGGGTGATGTCAACAAGACCCTCTCTGCCAATGCGTTCGTGCTTGGCACCGCGGCGCAGGATGCGGACGACCGGATCATCTACAACGCGGCCACAGGTCAACTGCTTTACGACCGAGATGGAAGCGGGGCGGCGGCCGCACAGGTCTTTGCAATCCTCTCTACAAAGCCAACGAACGTTACACACGAGAGCTTCTTTATCGTGTGAGTGAATGCCGAGTCATTCGGGCCTAACTTACTCTAGAAACTATCTATTCAACGGGGCGAAAAATGCCATTCAATCTTACGATTTCGGCTCTGCCAACCAACGGTGGTGAGCAGAGCGGTGTGTTTGGCGTTCTCATCAATGAGAACGTTACAAGTGGCACAAAAATTGGAAAACTGGTGGGGTTTGACAGCACCTCTATCAATTATACGATTGTCGCGGAGCAATCCTACGGCGATCGATTTGAGGTCATCAAAGAGGGCGGTGAATATTATTTGGCTGTCAAGAACGGTGGCAGCACGCTCTTCGATTATGAAGATCCCACATTCGAAGCTTTCTTCGGAGAAATAACGTTTAAGTTCTACAATGGCAGCTCTCTTGTGCACCAGGCCATTCTCGACGTAGAGCTGAAGGATCTTGCCGAGGGGCCAGCCAATCAGGCTCCGACGACGCCTTCAGGTTTGGCGACGATCAATGAAGGAGCGGGAGCCGGCACCGATGTTTTGACATTGGCTGACAAAGACGCCGATGGTCAGACGATCACATATATTTTCCAATCGTCCCTTGCTGGGTCGAATGGGCTCATCAGCAGCGATGGGCGATACAAGATCGTCAATAACAAGATCGTCATCAACAACGTCACTCAAGTTAACGCAGATGAGACTGTAAGCTACACGCTCACTGCTAACGACAATACCGGCGCACCCAACGCGACCTCGACGGGCGATGTCACGATTACCGTCAAGAATGTTGTTGCGACCAACAATGCACCGGTTATCGCAAATTTCTCCGGCACGGTAGACACAGCGGACAATGCCGCGGCAGTTTCCCCGTTCTCCAATGTGACGATCACGGATGATAGCACGTCCGTTACAGCAGTTCTGACGTTTACCGCCAATCAAGGAGCTCTTGCGGGATATAGCGTCGGTAGCGTGAGCGGCAACACCTACACGGTCACCGGAACTGTTTCTGCTGTTCAGGCAGCTATTCGCGCTCTTACCTTTAACCCGACAGATCGTGCGGGGGATCCGGTCGGCCATCAGCAGGCTACGGTCTTTACTCTGTCGGTCTCAGACGGAACGAATTCGACGAACTCGTCCGCCAATGTGACGGTCAACTCGATCGTTGCTAATCGCGCGCCGACGAATGTCTTGTTCGAGGGAGGGCAGGCAACTGCATCCATTGCAGAGAATGGCGTGGCCCGCGATGTAGCGACACTTGAAGCGACCGACTCGAATTCAGGAGATACGTTCACCTACTCGTTCGATGCCACCCAGACTGGTGGCGGCAACGCCGGCGGAAAGTTTGCCATTAGCGGGAACAAGCTCAAGATAACGGGCCCTCTCGATTATGAAGATCCGAACCTTCTGCAGGACAGCGGCGGCAAGTACTATCAGGTTTATGTTATTGCGAGGGACCAAGGCGGCAACGGCTTGTCGTCACCCACTAAGATCTTAAAGGTCTACGTCACGGATGTGGTGGAAAATACGCCGCCGGTGATCACCGGCCTGACGGCAGGAACGCAAGTTGTCGAGGATACCGGCGTCATCCAGCCCTTCTCGCAAGTGAACATCTCGGATAGCGACCAGCTGACCGTCGTTATAACAATGAGCAACGCGGCTAACGGTGAGTTCGCCGGGTTCACGAGCGGGGCGTACAATAAGCAGGCTGGCACCTTCACGGTCGTCGGCAATGCGGCGTTCGTGACAAGCGTACTGCAGGCGCTGCGTTTCGACCCGAAGGACAATCCGACGGGAGCGGTTGGCTCAGGTTCGAAAACAACGTTCACGATCACTGCAACCGATTCCGGGAATGCATCGACAACGAATTCGGCAACCGAAGTGAATGCGACTGTTGCCAATCGCGCGCCCACGGACATCACTATCGATCAGTCATTCGTTCGCGAAAATCTAGAAGTCGGAACGATCGTCGGTACTCTCAGTGCTGTCGATAGCAACGCAAACGAGACCTTTACTTACACGCTCGTTAACAATGCCGGGGGGCGGTTCTCGCTTTCCACCGCAGGTGGTGTGACCAAGATCGTGACGGCCACGAATCTCGATTACGAAAGCACTGACTCCCTTATCCAGCGCGATGGCTCGGGAACATATTATTCTATCAAGGTTCAGGTCCGGGACGGCAGCGGTGCAACTCTTCCGCAAGACAAGGTGATCAAGATCTACATCACCAATGACACCAGCGATGACGGTCTTGGAAACCAGGCTCCTGTCATCACCGGATTCAGCGGCACTTCAACAATAGCTGACACTGGTTCCGCTTCGCCGTTCGCAGGCGTCAACATCTCCGATGCCGGGCAGTTGACAGTGAAGATCATACTCGATGCCTCGAGCAAGGGTGTGCTCGAGAATCTGGGAATAGGTGGCTACAATCCGGAAACCGGCATCTATACGGTAACGGGGACGGCCGCGCAGGTTACGCTGGCGGTGCAAGGATTGAGGTTCAATCCGACTGACCGCCCGACTGATGCCACAGGCACTCAGATAACAACGACCTTCACAATCAGCGTGACGGATAGTGGAGACCTGACCTCCGGCGGAGGTATGGCTGCCTATGTGATTTCCCAGGCCGCCAACCGCGCACCGACCGATGTTACGATCACCAATAATGAAGTTCGGGAGAACTTAAACCCCGCGACCGAAGTTGGTACTTTGAGCGCTGTCGATAGCAATGCCAATGAGGCCTTTACCTACAGCCTGGTTGATAATGCAGGCGGTCGCTTCACACTCTCGACGTCCAATGGTGTCACAAAGATTGTGACAGCCGTGCGCCTCGACTACGAGGACAGTGCTTCGCTCCTCAGTGATGAGCATGGCAAGTACTACGTTGTGAAGGTTCAAGCCACCGATCGTGGCAATGCGCAGCTTGCTCAAGCTAAAAGCATCAAGATCTATGTTACAAATGACACCAGTGATGATCCGACCGGAAATCAGAACCCTGATATCCTGACCTTCCTGAATGGGTCGACGCAAACGAGCATTTCTGAGAACGTCGCCGGCGCAACACTTGGTATCTTGGTCGGGCACGATCCGAACCCCGGCGACATCCTGACGTTCGCTATTGCTCCGGGTGGCGATCAGAGCGGCAAGTTTGAGATCGTCAAGGAAGGCCAGAACTACCTTCTTAAGCTCAAGTCGGGTGTGAGCCTTGATTACGAGAACTCGGGCGTCAACCATGCTCACGTGGTGACAGTCCGCGTTTCGGACGGTAACGGTGGGTTCAAGGATCAAGCGTTCACGATTGATGTCGGTGATGTGAATGAAAACACACCGCCGGTTAACTACGCGCCCACGGATATCGGGGCGTCCAACCTCAATATTCAAGAACTGGCTAGCGATAACAGTGTCGTCGGCATCTTAACGGCAGCCGACGCCAATATTGCGGCGGGTGACAGTTTCCGGTTCGACTTGATTGACAGCGCCGATGGCCGTTTCGCTATCGTCGGAAATGAGCTGCAGGTCGTAAATGGCGTACGGCTTGATTACGAACAGGCACAATCTCATCAGATCCGCGTCAAAGTCACGGATCAGGGTGGACTCAGCTTCGAGAAGGTGCTGACGGTCAACGTGGGTGACGTCGCTGTCGAATGGACACTTGGCAGCATCTACAATGACGTCATCAAGGGCGGTAGCGGTAAGGACACGATCGGAGGCGGCCTGGGTGACGACAAGCTCTGGGGCGGTCTTGGAAACGATGTTCTTACCGGCGGCCTAGGAAAGGACACCTTCGTGTTCAACACCAAGTTGGCCAAAACCAACAAGGCGAACAAGAAGTACAATCTCGATAAGATCGTTGATTTCAACGTCAAGGATGACACCATCTGGCTTGACGATGCGATCTTCAAAGACAGTGATTTGAAGAAGCTCGGAAAGGGCAAATCGGAGCTGAAGCCCGGGAAGATGAAGAAGGATTTCTTCATCATCGGGGATAAGGCCCTCGATGCCAATGATCACCTGATCTACAACAAAAAGACGGGTGCCTTGTACTACGACGCCGATGGAAATGGCGCGAAGGAGGCAATTCAGATCGCGAGCTTGAAGAAGAATCTCAAGCTCACTGAAAAAGACTTCTTCATGATTTGACGTCCACAGACGAACACCAACCTCGGCTTAGGCCGAGGTTGGATTCTGTTTTACGGCGAGTTGCCACCGAGGTGCTTCTTCGGCGGTTTCCCAAAAATGTCGATTTAGATTGGACTTCACGAAGTCATGCCTCTTCTCACGCTGCTTGCTCCCAAAATAAAGGGGTCTTTAGATTCGGACCTTCTCAAGGGTATCGCGGAGGATGAGTACCTTGAGGGCTTGGCGGGCAATGATACGCTGATCGGGAGCCCCGGCGCAGATACTATCGATGGCGGGGACGATATCGATACGGTGTCCTACGCACTCTCTCCGACGCGAGTGGTCGTGAACCTCTTGTCAACAAAAGGGAGCGGTGGCTACGCTGAGGGAGATTTTTATATCGGCATCGAGAATGTTATCGGGTCGGACGGTGATGACAACATCACGGGCAACTCTCTCGATAACTATCTGAGTGGTGGTGCCGGTAACGACATTCTCATCGGCAATCGGGGCCTGGATACCCTTGATGGTGGCGTTGGCAACGATAGCTATCACGTCTCCAGCGCAACGATCATTATTGATGCAGATGGCTATGATAAGGTGTTTGCGAGCGTAAGCTTCGCGTTGACGCCTGATGTAGCAATCGAAGAATTGTTTGCGGTTGGACTAAGCGCCATAAACCTGACAGGCAGCTCAACCAACAATGTCCTTCACGGCAACGACGCTCCGAATATCCTTTCCGGCCTCGCTGGAAATGACACCTATTATGTTGGAGCCGGCGATAGCGTTGTAGAGGCTGTCGGGCATGGGTACGATATTGTCTATGCCGAAGCGAGTTTCGCTCTCGATGCCGACGCCGAGGTCGAAGAGCTGATTGCATCGACTGCGGCGCTGATTAATCTTCAAGGAAGTAACACCAACAATCGTATTGTAGGCAATAGCGCCCCGAACGTGTTGTCCGGCTTGTCTGGAAACGACAAGATTCTAGGCGGCGGCGGGAAGGATACAATTTCGGGCGGAAGCGGCCGTGATACGATTTATGGCGGTTATGATGCAGACAGACTTTCCGGCGGCCCTGGGAAGGACGTCTTTGTTTTCGATACCCCACCCCAGAAAAATAAGGCTGACCGGATTGTTGATTTCAATGTTCGGGACGACACCATCCACCTAGCCAGGGCGGTTTTTAAGAAAGCCGGAAAGAAGGGGTATCTAAAGGAAGACAGCTTCTACAAAGGTGAGAAAGCGGACAGTGTCTCGGAGCGCATCATCTACAACGATAAGACCGGTGCACTCTACTATGATGCAGATGGCTCAGGCCCGAAGGCTCAGATCAAGATCGCAATGCTCAAAAAGAATCTGAAAATTACTTATAAAGATTTTTTCATAATTTAAGTTTCTACAGTACCCGTATGGCGTAACCCGTCATTTGAAAGGCTTGGGGCCTTGTATGCCTCTTTAAACATCCGAGCACCACATCGAGGCGGAATAACTGAGATCGTTTCCGCAAAAGCGACCACGATTCTGCAAGTGATTTTAGTGGAAAAAACTATAGTATTTAAGTTTTCGGAAGTTCTCTGACTCCTACATTGCTCATTCAAGGTCTAATTTCCTGATAGTAAGGATCAATAGGTCCGCACTGGATAGCTATAGGAAATAGATATGTGTCAAGCTTGCGCATTGAGCGGTCAGGGAACTTCTTGGTCGGCCTTCGATCATGATCTTGGGGCGCGCAGCGGTGACGGGTTCCCAGCTGCCCAGCAGATGTCGTCCTCTGATGTGAACGGCTATCTTTCTGCCTGGACCTACGCCAGCATGGCTCAGGGTTTCAGTCTCGATGGAGTTCTTAAATCAATCGGAGACTTTGTGACCTCAACGGTTGACGAAGTCTACGGATGGCTTTCGGACAACATTTCGTCGCTGCCGCTGACTCTCTTCAGTATAGGCGCTGAGATCGCGTCCCACCTTCCTGAGGTCGCTCTTTTCGGGACGAAATACTATCTTCCTGATCACGCCGATTCTAATGTTCTCGCGGTGATGTCAGGGTCGCAATGGGCAAAGGGGACAGTGACTTATTCGTTCCCAGATTCAAAGTCTGACTTTAGCATCTTTAACCCAAGTGCTTCTGGATATCGTTCCTTGAGCTTTGAGGGGCAGCAGGGTGTCCGGTATGCTCTTGAAGGTACTAGCCCGTATGCGGGTCAGTCAAAGATGACGCTGACATCTGTTTCTTCGTTCACCAACTTGAAATTTCAGTATGTTGGTACTGACGATGCTGATCTCCAGGTATCTGGCTTCATCCCGGGCAAAGTGATCACCCGGTCTCACGCATACTATCCGGGCATCCCTCTTTTCGGAGGAGATGTTTGGTTGAAGCGCGCAGGAAGCCAAGCGGGTTCGCAGGATAATGATACGGTTCTGCACGAATTGGGCCATTCTCTTGGCCTGAAGCACCCCTTTGATGCCGGATTGGGTCAGTCGAAGCTCCCCGCTGCGCTGGACAATCCTGAAAATACAGTGATGACCTATAATAATTACTGGGATTCTGCCCAGACATTTATGCGGTATGACATCGCTGCGCTTCAGCAAATGTATGGTGCTAACTACACCGTGAATAGCGGAAATACGGTCTATACATGGAATGGCTCCACCGGCGAGACGTTCGTCAACGGTGTCGGCCAGGGTCAGCCGGCCAACGGCAAGATCTTTCTCACGATCTGGGACGGCGGCGGCATCGATACCTACGATATGAGAAATTTTAGCGGGAATGCGGTCATCGATCTGACTCCAGGAGAGTCATCCAAGTTCTCAGCTTCACAATTGGCACGACGGGACTCGAACACCACTTTTGCCGCCGGCAATGTCTATAATGCGTTTCTGTACGAGGGCAGCACCCGGGCCTTGATTGAGAATGCCTTTGGCGGTTCTGGCAACGATAAGATTCTCGGCAATCAAGCTGCCAACGAGTTGCGCGGCGGGCTGGGTAACGACAGTCTCTACGGTGGAGCCGGTCGGGATGCGCTCTACGGCGGCATGGGCAGCGATCAACTATTCGGCGATGACGGCAATGACGTCCTCAATGGTGACGAGGGCGACGACACGCTGACAGGCGGTTCTGGCGATGACCAGTTGTCGGGTGGTGATGGCGTCGATCTTCTGTGGGGCGAAGACGGCAACGATGTCCTAAACGGCGATGCCGGCAACGATCACCTGCATGGCGGCAATGGCCAGGACAGCTTGAATGGCGGCTTGGGTAACGACAGCCTCTACGGTGAGGCTGGTAACGACACGCTTGCCGGAGGTGCCGGCCACGACACCCTCGATGGCGGCGTCGGTGATGACGTTCTCTATGGTGAGGACGGCAACGACCTGATGTTCGGCAATCTCGGCAACGATCTGCTGATTAGCGGTAGCGGTGCCGATGCGCTGTATGGCGGCATCGGCAACGACACGCTGTGGGGTGGGGCTGACAACGACGAGCTTTACGGCGAGGACGGCAACGACTTCCTTGCTGGCGAGAGCGGTAACGACTTCATGCTCGGTGGCAACGGCGACGACACGCTGTACGGCGGCACGGGCGAAGATACGGTCTGGGCCGGCGCTGGTAACGACACGCTCTATGGTGAGGACGGTAACGACTTCCTCGTCGGAGAGAGCGGCAACGACTCGATCGCGGGTGGGGCCGGCGCCGACACGCTCTATGGCGGCACCGACCATGACACTCTCGATGGTGGAGCGGATGATGACATCCTCTATGGCGAGGACGGCAACGATCTGATGTTCGGCAATCTCGGCAATGATCTGCTGGTTGGTGGCAACGGTGCCGATGCACTGCTCGGTGGCGCGGGCCACGATACGCTGTGGGGCGGGGCGGATAACGACGATCTCTACGGCGAGGACGGCAACGACTTCCTGGCCGGCGAGAGTGGCAACGACTACATGGTCGGCGGCGCCGGTGACGACACGCTCATTGGCGGTACCGGCTCGGACGTAATGCATGGCGAGGATGGCAATGACTACCTCGTCGGTGAGAGCGGCAACGATTCGATCACGGGTGGGGCTGGCGCCGACACGCTCTACGGCGGCACCGACCACGACACCCTCGATGGTGGAGCCGATGATGACATCCTCTATGGCGAGGATGGCAACGATCGGATGTTCGGCAACCTCGGCAACGATCTGCTGTTTGGCGGCAACGGTGCCGATGCGCTGTTGGGTGGCGCGGGCCACGACACGCTGTGGGGCGGAGCGGATAACGACTATCTCTACGGTGAGGACGGCAACGACTTCCTGGCTGGCGAGAGTGGTAACGACTACATGGTCGGCGGCGCCGGTGACGACACGCTCATTGGCGGTACCGGCTCGGATGTGATGAATGGCGAGAACGGCAATGACTTTCTCGTTGGAGAGAGCGGCAATGACTCGATCACGGGTGGGGCTGGCGCCGACACGCTCTACGGCGGCACCGACCATGACACCCTCGATGGTGGAGCGGATAATGACGTTCTCTATGGTGAGGACGGCAACGACCTGATGCTCGGCAATCTCGGCAACGACGTGCTGTATGGCGGCGAGGGTGACGACTGGCTGTATGGTGGTGCGGGCGCGGATGTGTTGATGGGCGGGGCCGGCAAAGACTGGTTTGTGTTCGATACAGCGCTGGACGGGATCAGCAACGTAGACCGGATCACGGACTTCGATGTGGCCCGGGACAGTATCGTCCTGGCGCGGTCGATCTTTGGCGGCTTTGGGACTAAGGTGTCGCTGGCGATTGGTGACAAGGCGAACGCCTGGGAAGCTCAGATCGTTTACAACAGCACGACGGGCGAACTATTCTACGATGCGGATGGCTTGGGCGCCGGCGCGCAGGTGAAGTTTGCTGTCGCCGCTGCCAACCTCGCCCTCACCAAGGATCACTTCATCCTGTAGCCGCAATAAACAACCAGAAATGACGAGCCCTTCCTTGGTTTGCGCCATGGAAGGGCTTTTTATTGTCATGTCGGAAATTACCGTGTGACCTTCCACGATGACGATCGACTAACCGCTTGGTCCGAAGACGTAGTGACGTGCCACTGTTCTTCTGCTTTGAGGTTCCACCAGGATTAAGCACGCCATCACAGTCGCCTTCTGACGAATGGCTTCTACCTTCACAAGTTCTGCTTGAGATTGGCACTGCATTGCGAGGTGGGATCGCCCGTGAAGGGGTTGGCCTCAGCAACTTGAGGATGATCGCCGATTTCGCGAATTCGTCCATCAGCTTCGGCGTGCGCGAATTGCTGGGGCCGATGAGCAAGGTTGCACTCATTGAGAGGCGTTGCCAGCCGGTCGGGCTCTTACTGTAAGGTTTTCTGTTTAAGATTAGTCGTCATGCCACCTCAAGTGTTTTGACGATTCTGTCATCGCGTGAGAGAAGTTGATTGTTAGTTGAATCAAAGAAATTAAGTGTATCTTCTGATTGTGCTCGGTGAGTTAATCTTCTCAAAAAGGCACAAGGTGACGTTGGGAAGCTAACCGTTCGCAGAGTTTTTCAGGGCGAGTGCCATGCCATGACTGTCGGTTAATAACTAAGACAATTTAGTCGGGGCAAGCATGGTTCAGGTTGTGAAGTGGGGTTCCGAGACCAAGGTCAGCACCTCCGGGACATTTTTGTCATCGACATCGGCGATCAGTGGGCAGACGGGCACTACGATTAGAGCCTATGTATCCCCCACGGATAATTCAGTTTGGTTCACAGCTCATGATTTTCGGGGCTCGCCTGTCGGCAACGCCGATCAATGGGTCGGCTCCGGAGGACTAACCCAGAACGACCCCAACCCCATCGTGACGACCTTGGCTGACGGCAGGTTCCTGCTGACATGGGACGTCATGGGGGCGCAGGCGAGGGAGGTTCGGGCTCAACTGATCGGCGCCGATGGGAAGCTGATCGGTTCCTCGACCATCATTTCGGACGGAACGGGCATTTATCACGACCCCTTAGGCGTCTCGGCGCTGCCGTCTGGCGGGTTTTCCGTAGCATGGAGCGGTAACAGCGTTTCTACCTTCGACGCGACTTATCTGTCCCGGACCGGCACCGACATCAAATGGAGCGCGGGCTCGAAGGCACAGTCCGGCGGCGCGCAGCTTGCGACGTTGACGAGTGGCAAGAGCGTCGTCGCCTACAGCAACTACATTCCGGGGTCGGCGGATGCAGAGCCGTACTACGGTGTCACGCTCAACATCATCGACAATGTGGGACGCAAAGCGTCCGAACCCCTGTACGTTATCCCTGCTGAGGGACGTGTCAGTGGTGTAAGCGTCGCTTCCTTGCAATTTGACCGTTTCGTCGTCACCTGGCGCACGGACAGTGGCGAACTGCGCGGTCAGATCTTCTCCGGTACCGGAAGCCCGTTGCTGAGCAGTTTCACCATCGGCACGACAGGCCCCTGGCAACAGAGCGATCCTGCGACGACAGTCTTATCCGACGGGCGCTTCGTGGTGACCTGGGTCGACTCGAGCGCGACAGGCGGCGATACGTCCGGCACGTCCATTCGCGCGCAGGTTTTCTATGCGGATGGCCGCAAATACGGCACGGAACTCTTGGTCAACACCTCGACTGCCGGCGACCAGATCGATCCTCAGATCTCAGCCTTTCAGGATGGTCGGTTTGCGATCAGTTGGACCGACAAGGCCGGAGATGCCAGCGGTGCCTCGATCATCCGTTCGCAGATCTTCGATCCACGCGCCGAGAGCGGCCTTTTTCACTGGACGGGGACCGATCAGGCGGAGGTTTATGCCGGACGCGCGGGTGACGATTACCTTCAGGGAGGGGGAGGAAACGACAAACTGTCGGGCGAGGAAGGAAACGACGTGCTTGTTGACGGCACTGGAGCTGACACGCTCCTGGGCGGCAGCGGCGATGACATCCTCGTCGCAGAGGATTTGGGTTATACCGATGTTCTCGATGGCGGCGACGGCTTCGATATTGTCGAAAGCCGCCACCAGGGCAATTGGTTCGTCGTCGACTTGAAGACAGGCAGCAACAATCTGGGCGAAACCCTGATTTCCATTGAAGGCTTCATTGGTGGTCTTACCAGCAATGATCGTATCAGTGGGAGCGATGTCGCCAACGATCTGCGCGGGCGCGGTGGGAACGACACGCTGTCAGGCCTTCTGGGCAATGACACCCTCGACGGCGGCGACGGAGACGACGTCCTGGATGGCGGCGACGGCACCGATCTTCTCCTCGGCGGTACAGGAAACGATGCCCTTGATGGTGGTGTCGGTAAAGACCAGATGGAAGGCGGGCTCGGCAACGACATCTATTATGTGGACGATTCCGCCGACATCGTGGTGGAGGCCGCCAATGCAGGCAGAGATACAGTCTATACAAGTGTCAGCTATGATATCCGCAATGCAGACGTGGAGGTTCTCACGGCGACCGGAACGGGCGACATCGCGCTGACCGGCAACAGCCTCGACAATACCATTAAAGGTAATGCAGGAGACAACCTGCTGGACGGGGGTGACGGCTTTGACACGCTGATTGGCGGCGCGGGCAATGACACCTACATTATTAGAGACAAGTATTCTCTCACTGAATGGGTGGAAGAAATCTGCGACACGATCCGCGAGGATGCCGATGGGGGAATCGATACGGTCTTGACCGAGTGGGGTGGCTTTGTCCCGGACAATGTCGAGAACATGATTGCCCTGCCATCATCGACCTTCGCGATGCAACTCATTGGCAACCGGTTAGCTAATCACCTCGTCGGCAATGCTGCCGACAACTCCCTCTATACAGGCACTTACATACCGGGTGAAACCTTAGACACCTTAGAAGGCGGCAAGGGAAACGATATTTATTATGTGGGTTTTGAGGATGTTCTCATCGTAGAGAAAGCTGGAGAAGGTATCGATACCGTAAAAGTAGGGGGGGGCATCGGCCATTCCTTTGTTCTTCGCGAAGGTTCCGAAGTCGAGATCATTAGTGTTTATGATGATCGCTCCTCGCTAGGTGTTGATATCACTGGAAATAGCTATGGCCAGTCCATCTACGGAGCGGGGGGCAACGACGTTCTAGACGGCGGCAGTGGCGGGGATACGCTGATTGGCGGTTTCGGCAAGGATACCTATCACGTGCGTTCCTTGGATGACGTTATTATTGAGATTGATCCATACCCCGAACTCTATCTCGAGACGGACACGATCATCGCTCATATAGACTACGCTCTTAGTTCGGATGTCTCGATAGAGATCCTTCGCGCGGACAGCAAAGCCGGATCTCTCTCGCTCACCGGTAACTCCAATGCCAACACGCTGATCGGCAATGATTCCGGCAACACGCTTTCCGGTGGCGGCGGTCTCGACATTCTCCAAGGCGGCAAAGGGAATGACCGCTTCGAGGTCGATGCCGACGATGTGGTGGAAGATGCGGGAGGCCGCGACATTCTCGTAGCGACGGCGTCCGGTGTTTACACGCTTGCGGGCGGGATCGAAAACGCTGTCGCGCGCGACGGCATCGACGGGATTCATCTGACCGGTAATGGCGGCGCGAATATTCTGTCGGGCAACAGCCTGTCGAACACGCTTTCGGGAGCAGGCGGCGATGACGACTTGCGGGGACGGGATGGTGACGACCTTCTCGAAGGTGGCGATGGCGACGATAATCTCGAGGGTGGCGCAGGCGCTGACCGACTGATAGGTGGCGCCGGCATCGATACGGCTGATTATGCGGGCGCGAAGACGAAACTGATCGTCAGTCTCGATGATCCGACCCAAAATACGGGCGAAGCCGCAGGCGACACGTTCTCATCGATCGAGAACATTGTCGGTTCTGACTATTCCGACCTGCTCATCGGATCGAGCGGGGCCAATACCCTTTCCGGTGGCCTCGGCAACGATACTCTGATCGGTATGGGCGGCAATGATGTCCTGATAGGCGGCGGGGGCAAGAACACGGCGATTTATGAGGGTAGCTTCTCCAGCTACACGATTGTCACCCAAGCCGACGGATCGCTACGAGTCTCCGACAGCGTCAAGGCACGGGGAGGCACGGACATTCTCGTGGATGTCCAGGAGCTCAAATTTGCCGATCTGATGTTCCGAACCGCCAATCGCGAACCGACAGAATTGGCTTTGTCCTCCAGCCGGATCAAGGAAAACACCTTGGCCTCCACAATCGTCGCCACATTGTCGGCCGTCGATGAGGATGGGGATGACATCCGTTACACGCTCGTCACGACGGATGGTCCTTTTGCCATCGATGGCAACAACCTCATTCTGGCCGGAAGTTTGGATTACGAAACCAAGGCCCAATACAGCGTCACGATCAAGGCCCATAACGGTTATGGGGCGGGAACCGTCAAAACTTTTACCTTCGACGTTCTCGACGTCTTCGAGCCCGCCACTGTCGGTATGGATGACGCACCAGGCAATCAAGTTCTGCAAGGCGGCAAGGCAAATGATCGTCTTCAGGGAAGCGATGGCAACGACAAGCTCTACGGCCGTGGGGGCAAGGACATACTGACTGGAGGTTTAGGTCAGGACATCTTCGTGTTCGACACCAAACCGGGGCGGAAGAACATCGACAGGATCACGGACTTCGATGTGAAAGACGACACGATCCATCTGGCCAAGTCGGTGTTCAAGAAGATGGCGAAGAAGGGCGTGATCAAGAGTTCAGAGTTCTACAAGGGCACCAAGGCGCACGATAAGGATGATCACATCATCTACAATAAGAAGACCGGTGCGTTGTACTACGATGCCGATGGCACCGGCGCGCAGGCTCAGGTCCAGGTCGCCACGCTTTCCAAGAACCTCAAGCTCACCCATAGGGACTTGTTCGTGATCTGATTTCACGGCTGAAGTTCAAGGAAGTCGAGTCCTTGATCCTAGGATCTTGTGAGGCCTCGCTGGTTCAGCGCGCGCGGAGCGTTTTTGCGCGCGCTGAACAGGATACCGACATGCTCGCACCAAAGTTGGGCAAGATCCTAAGGATGATCACGCAGGCGTCGCAAAAATCGGCTTCGATGACCGTCAATCCCATGTGAGTGCCCCGCCACTCTGGTAGTCAATGACACGAGTCTCGAAGAAGTTCTTCTCCTTCTGGAGGTCCATGGCCTCCGACATCCAAGGGAACGGGTTCTCAGCCTCCTTGAACACAGGCAAGAGCCCGAGCTGGCCGCAGCGGCGGTTGGCGATGAAGTGCATGTACTGCTCGCATAGTGCAGCGTTCAGCCCGAGGAAGCCTCTCGGCATCGTGTCCCGCCCATAGGCTGCCTCCAACTCCGCCGCCTCGCGTGGTGAAAGATGAATCGGCAGGTTGGCCCCGCTCTCTTCGGGATCGGCGTCGGCGTGTAGCGTCGCGGCGGGGACGCCGTGCGCTAGCGTCTCGCCGTCGCGGTCCGAAAGCAGCACGATAGGGACTGCTCTGTTACGGCTTTATCAAACCCGGGGCAGGGCGAGGTCTTTGCTTCTCAGTCATCAAAACCTGTTAAGCTGCCGCGAGAGCAAGAAGCGGGAATCATGGACCACCTTGGGGCAATGCGCTCGTTCAGGCGCGTCATCGAACGGGAGAGTTTCAGCCGGGCGGCTGAGGAGCTCGGGTTGTCGTCAGCCGGTCTCGGCAAGCAGATCCGCTGGCTGGAAGAGAGGCTCGGAGTCGTCCTGATCCAGCGCACGACCCGGCGTATGGGGCTAACGGAGACGGGGCGGGCTTATTATGAGGAATGTTGCCGCCTTCTGGACGAGCTCGATGAGGTGGAGCATTCCATTACCGCTGGCGCGAAACAGGTCTCGGGCCGCTTACGGGTCAATGCTCCCCTGTCCTTCGGATTGACGGTTCTCTCGCCAGCCCTTCCCCATTTCATGGCGCGATATCCTGATCTGAAGATCGACTTGACCCTGAGCGATCGTCTACTCGATGTCGTGGCGGCCGGCTTCGATATCTCGATCCGTATACGGTCAGAGTTGACCGACTCGTCCCTGATCGCGCGCAAGCTCGGTGATGTGGAGCAGGTCATCTGCGCCGCTCCCGCCTATCTTGAAAAGCGGGGAGAGCCTCTCGCTCTCGATGACCTTCACCATCACGATTGTCTCGCCTACACCTTGGCCGACAATCCAGGTGCTTGGCATGTGAATAGTCCGAAGGGCGAGGCGAGCATTGCCATTCCCGCAAAGCTCTCCGCCAACAACAGTATCATCCTGCGCGACATGATCGTCGCCGGCATGGGTATCGGCGCGTTGCCCTCCTTTATTGCGAAGCCGGAAATCGGCCGTGGTGCACTCGTACCGGTCCTCGTCGATCACGCCTTCCCGCGGAGGCATGTCTATGCCGTCTACCCCACGACCCGCCATCTTCAGAGCAAGGTTCGTGTGTTCCTTGACTTCCTGACCGACACCTTTGAGGAACAACTCTAGAAGACTTTTCACCGCCAGCTAAAAGTCTTGTCGCCGAGGCGTGATTTATCACAGCCAGGCCCCGTGGTTCTCATCGCGCATCTGTGCAGTTGAGGATCCAACGATGGCAAGAATTCTCGTTCTTTACTATTCCACCTATGGCCACATTGAAATCATGGCATCCGCCGTTGCCGAGGGCGTTCGCTCCGTCAGTGGGGTCGAAGTCGTCGTTAAACGCGTTCCCGAGCTGATGCCGGATGAGGTCGCGCGCGCCGCAGGGGCGAAGATCGACCAGACTGCGCCGATTGCGTCTCCCAGTGAGTTGGCTGATTACGACGCTATCATCTTTGGCACGCCGACCCGCTTCGGCAACATGGCCGCTCAGATGCGGAACTTCCTCGATCAGACCGGTGGACTGTGGGCGAAAGGCGCGCTGGTCGGCAAGGTTGGATCCGTCTTCACGTCCTCCGCCAACCAACATGGTGGCCAGGAAAGCACCATCCTGTCCTTTCACACAACCCTGTTCCACCACGGCATGGTGGTCGTCGGCCTGCCTTACAGCTTCGCGGACCAGATGGGCGTTGAGGAAGTGAAGGGCGGCTCGCCCTATGGCGCGACCACGCTTACGGGCAATGATGGAGCGCGTCAGCCCAGCCAGATCGATCTTGCCGGCGCTCGCTTCCAAGGCAAGCACGTGGCGGAGATCGCCAAGAAGCTGCGGGCGCAGTGACGATGATGCGCCGCGTGTTGATCGGATGCCTTGCCCTTATGGCGGCTGCCTCAGCTGCCGCCGAGACAGGCAAAGGCAAAACCGTTCTCTACCGCAATGCCAAGGTGCTGACCGTCGACGCGGCGTTCAGCACCGCGCAGGCCTTGGCGGTGCGCGGCGACCGCATTCTCGCCGTCGGCTCCGATGCGGAGGTGGCGACGCTTGCCGGGTCCGATGTGGAGATCGTCGATCTCGAAGGCCGGACCGTCATTCCAGGGCTGATCGACAATCACGTCCATGTCATTCGCGCTGCGGCCACTTGGGCCGAGGAGGTTCGACTCGACGGTGCGAGCACCCGCGAAGAAGCGCTCGATCGCATTCGCCGCAAGGCGGCGGCCACGCCCAAGGGGCAATGGATCTACACGCAGGGCGGATTCACGGACGCGCAATTCGGCGACGGACGCGTGTTCAACCGCGCGGAGCTGGATGAGGCCGCCCCTCATCACCCGGTTTATCTCCAGCACATGTACAGCCACGCCTACATCAACCTGACGGCCGCGAAAGCCGCAGGGCTGATCGGGCCGGCGGGGCACATTCTGTCCGAGACTGGCGAAATGCCCATCGGTGGGGATGGTCTTCCGCTCGGCGCGGTGGCGGGCAGGGCGATGGACTTCGTTATGCGCAAGCTGCCGCCCAAGACACCCGAGAAATCGCTCGCGGGCGCGGAGGCTGTCATGCGCGATCACGCCGCCGCGGGTCTCACCTCCATCTTCGACATGGGCGGCTTCGGCATTCGGGATGAAGATTACACGCCCTTCGCCAAGCTCGCTGCCGCCGGTAAGCTTCCTATCCGTGTCTTTCACACCCGCTGGTTTCGCAATGATAACGGCACACGCGGCAAGGAGGCGTTCGAGCGTGAATTGCGCGAGATGAAGCCGCTCTCGGGCCCTGCGCATTTCTGACTGATCGGCGCGGGCGAATTGATCTACATGCCGGTCTTCGATTCCATCGGCCAGCCGGGGTCGCCGCTTCCCCTTCATCTCGACGAGTTCGAGAAGATCCTGCGCTCTCTGGCGAGGGGGGGATGGCCCATGCGCATCCACGCGGAAAGCGACGTGACCATCTCCCAGCACCTCGATCTCATCGAAAAGATTGCGAAGGATATGCCTGTCGCGCATCTGCGCTGGACCATCGAGCACGGCGACACGATCTCGGAAAACTCCCTCAAGCGCATGAAGCACCTAGGCATGATGGTGGCCCTGCACAGCCGCCCTGTGGTCTTCGGGCTTCGCCGCTTTCGCGCCTTGGGTGAGGAATCGCTCGGCATGCCGCCGCTCGATCTCGTTCGCGCCAGCGGAGTGCCGTGGGGCATCGGTTCCGATTCCGTCATGGCGAATGTCTACAATCCGTTCGTGACGCTCTGGTGGGCCGTCACCGGCAGGGCTCTCGACTGCGCTCTCGTCACTCGGCCACCACTGTCTCGCAAGGACGCCCTGATCGCTCACACCCGCTCGAACGCGTATCTGCTTTTTTCGGAAAACGAACTCGGTTCACTTGAGAAAGACAAACTTGCTGACTTCGTGGTGCTGTCCGAGGACTACATGAGCGTGCCGGAAGATAGCATTCGCCGCATTCAGGCGGTGATGACGGTGGTGGGCGGCAAGATCGTGCACGATGCCCGCACCTCTCGATAAGGACATGCGATGACCGCCACAGCTGCCACCATAACATCATCTTCGCCCAGCCGCTTGGGCGCCATCGCTTTGCTGGTTGCTACGGGCTGCATTTTCGGCGCGATGTTTCCCCTCGGCAAGATGGCCGAGCGGGCCAGTGTCGCGCCGCTGGCCTGGACGTTGTCGATGATGCTGGGCGGCGGCTTCACGCTGATTGCGTTTACTTTCTTGCGTAAGCAGAGTGTTCCCGTATCGCGCCAGCACTTTGCCTATTATGCGGGAGCGGGGCTGCTTTCGATGGGCTTTCCCAACTTCATCCTTTTCACGGTCATGCCGCATCTGGGCGTCGGGCTCTCGTCAGTCGTCTATACGCTGCCGCCGATCCTGACGCTTACTTTTGCGGCCGTCCTAGGCATGGAGAAGCCGGGCGCCCGGCGCAGTCTTGGAATCGCCGTAGGTTTTGCTGGCGCGGTGATGATCGTCAGTCAGCGCAGCAGCCTGCCGTCGCCCGATCACTACGGCTGGCTGCTCCTCGCGCTGGTCATTCCCGCCTCGGTGGCCGCTGGCAACATCTTTCGCACTCGCTTCTGGCCTGCGGGCTCATCGTCGCTGGCGCTCTCGGCCGGAACGATGCTGACAGGCAGCGTGTGGGTTCTGTTCGTTATCATCGTCAAGGGCCGCATCAGTGACATCGCAACGCTCGGCCAAGCACCCGCTCTCGCGCTTATTCAGGCAGCTTTGAACGCTCTCCAATTCCTGATGTTCATGCGTTTGCAGAAAGCGGCGGGTCCAGTTTACGTCAGCCAGGTCGGCTACGTGGCCACCGCTGCGGGCCTGGCCTCCGGCGCGCTCGTGTTCGGCGAAACCTACTCGCCGTGGATCTGGGCGGCGAGCATCACGATCGCGGTGGGAGTCCTCATCGTCAATTCGGCGCGGCGCGCCTGATCATCCTTTCGACAAGCCGGAGTTCGTCCATGTCTCAACTCGTCATCAAGATTGATTTCTACCATGATGTCGTGTGCGGGTGGTGCTTCGTCATCGCACCGCGCCTGCGCAAGCTCAGCCAAGAACTGCCGCTCGAAATCCGTCACCGCAGCTTCGTGCTGCAGGATTCGCGCGAGGAGATGGTGCGTGCCTGGGGTTCGCTGGAGCGCGCCAAGCGAGAGATCCTCGGCCATTGGGAGCGCTGCCGCGAGGCGGACGACGACAAGAGCCGGATCAATGTCGAAGGCATGTGGAAACAGACCTTCGAATATCCCTCCGGCATGATCGGCACGCTCGGTTGCAAGGCCGCCGAGATCCAGGGCGGGCAAGCCGCGCACTGGGACATGTTTGAGGCGGTTCAGCGGGCTCACCTGACCGAGAACCGCAATATCGGCGATGCGGGCGTGATCGTCGACGTGGCCCGAGAGGTCGGTCTCGACATGCCCCGCTTCGAGCGCGATCTCCACGGCACCTATACCCGGCAGAAGGTTGAAGAGGACAGGGCCAAGGCGCGAGGCCTCGGCATTCGCTCGATCCCTTCCGTGGTGATCGAGGAGGCAGGTGTCGTTCTGGGCACGGCGCCGACGGAGGTTTTGCGAAGCCAGCTCCTCGCCATTCTGGAGCGTCTGCGCGCTGTTGGCTCGGTTTCGGCTTAGATGTTCAGGAGGGCTGGGTTATGTTTTTGGTAAAAACAGCCGTGCTAGGCACATTGCTACTCTTGGCAGCCTGTTCGGCTCCCCGAGAACACCTTCAATATGAGAGGTCAACGAACTCTCGAATCGATCCGCCTCTGCCCATGCGGCCACCCCAAACTCCTCGACGATGGCCAGCCTATGGTGTCGATGAGTATGGGAAGGTTCTTTGCTGATGTTCTGAAAGAGGAAGGCCTGGTCGATTGCTGCCAGTATGCCGTTTCTTGTGGCTCGAAGGTGGTCCAACCGCTTCCAGTAAAAAGCTCATAAAATATTAATTTTACTGAATAATGGAGCGGATTGGTACAACTCTCTCCTGGGCGCCACAGACTTTTCAATTTCACAACCGGACTAGAACATTTGGCGCGGAAGAGAAGGGCGAAGTTCGACCTATATACGACCACGTTGACGTTTATTTCGGGCCGTCAGAGAATGCAATTTGCCGAAAAGCGCCGACATTTCGGGCACTTGCGGATTGGCCCTAAATCTAAATCTGAACTATATCAAGCGGTTAGACGGTGGCGGAGGGAGAGGGATTCGAACCCTCGATACGGTTGCCCGTATACACACTTTCCAGGCGTGCGCCTTCAACCACTCGGCCACCCCTCCTGCGTGAAACTCTGAAGCAGAGCTTCCGGCTCGAGGCAGATTCTGCCCGGCCGTATGTCGTGAGGCGTCCTGTATCTCTAAATTGATGCGAAATGCAAGTCGCTCGTGTCGGGAATGTGTGCCGGTTGTTTCGCCGCGCGATGGAGAAAAGGGAGGGTATTCAGATCGATCCCATCGCCTCGTGAGCATTTTATGGGGGAGTGAAACGAGAGCAAAAGAGAGTGAGTGCGACAGCCACCCGAGGTGGCGCGCCGGGGACGAGTACCGTCAAGGACAAAAACCGTCGGGGCGAGGGACATTCCCGCCTCAGCGTTTGCGTTTCCCGAATCCTTAACAACCGGCCCAGACGCATCGTGGCGAGTGACGCCCTAGGCAATCTTCGACCTTGTCATTCGAAGCAGGCGCACTATGGTCCCCTCTCTATTTGTAGGGGTCTGTCGTGAAGTTTTTGGCGCGTTTGTTAGGGCTGGTTCTCGTAGCCGGTGGCTTCATTGGACTTGTGGTCGACGGGACTCGTTCGATCGTCAACAATTCCTTGTCGTTCGCCACCATCCGCGAGGTGCTCGAGACGCTGTCCTCCCACGCGGTGACCCAATTGCAGGCGGCCGCGGGTCGTCTCGGCTATTCCTGGCTCTGGGATCCCGTCTTGGTCGATATCCTGCGCCTGCCGGCTTCTATCGTCGCTTTTCTGTTCGGGGTCGCGCTTCTCTGGATCGGTCAACACAAGCCTATTGAGCCCTTCGGCCATGTTGCGAGCCGCTAGTCGCTCACGGGGCGGTGAACGGGCCTCGCTGTTGAAGGGAAGAGCGCTTACATAAGGAAGCCAGCCAAGGAGCGCCTTATGTTCAATCTGCGCAAGCGACTCGATATTCCGACTTCGGCCGAAGCTTTGCCGGGGCGATCACAGCCCATTCCGACCGCGGAGCAGCATTTCGTCAACGGAAGACAACTCAAGGGACCGTATCCGGAGGGTTTCCAGACGGCGCTCTTCGGGCTTGGATGCTTCTGGGGTGCGGAAAGGAAGTTTTGGCAGTCGGGCGAGGGCATCTACGTGACGGCCGTCGGTTATGCCGCCGGCATCACGCCCAACCCGACTTACGAGGAGGTCTGCAGCGGGCTGACGGGCCACAATGAGGTCGTGCTCGTTGTGTTCGATCCGAAGGTGATTTCCTACGAGACTTTGTTGAAGATATTCTTCGAGAACCACGACCCGACGCAGGGCATGCGCCAGGGCAACGATGTCGGCACGCAGTACCGGTCGGGGATCTATGTCTTCAACGACGCGCAGCGCAAAGCCGCCGAAGCGGCGAGGGTGGCTTATGGCGATGCTCTGGCACGCAAGGGCTTCGGTGGGATCACGACTGAAATCCAGGACGCAGGTCCGTTCTATTTCGCCGAGGACTATCATCAGCAATATCTCGCGAAAAATCCGAACGGCTATTGCGGGTTGGGCGGCACAGGCGTGTCATGCCCCATCGGAGTCGGCGTCGCCGCTTCATAGGATGCAGGATGTCTTGCGCGCGCCCGCTCATCGTGACATCCCCCGCGTGGGTCGTCATTGAGAGCGGGTGCTATGATCGAGCGGGTTCTGGAACGGTTTCTTTTCGCAAGTCGCTGGCTTCTCGCGCCGTCCATCTGGTCTTCGTGGGGTCGGGCGTTATCCTGGCGCTCACCGATCGCATAGCCGAAGGAGCTCCCCATAAGGTGGCCAAGGACTAGCGTTGCCGCGTGGTCGCGTGCTTGACCCGTTGTCACGACACGGTAAGATTCGAGCGTCGGAAAAGGCGGGCCGGTTTGGTTAGCCCGGTCGTTCTCTTCGGAGAGCTCTGGCTGGCGCGTTGACGCCAAGTCCCATGACGGAAGCTCTGCCGCGTGGTGTCCAGGGCAACCTAGGGACGTGACAAATGCAACAACAGATTTCGGTCATCACACTTGGAGTCGGCGATCTTTCGCGGTCGCGGCGCTTCTATGTCGAGGGCTTTGGATGGAGCCCGGTATTCGAGAACCACGAAATCATCTTCTACCAGATGAATGGCCTCGTCCTCGGCACCTGGCTCGAGACAGCGCTTGCCACCGATATGCAACGGAAGGATCCGGTCAGGCCGGGCACTTTCGCTCTCGCTCACAACGTGCCCACACGCGAGGATGTGCAGGCGACGATTGATCACCTGTCGCGCTTCGGTGGGAAAATCCTGAGGGTAGAGGACGAGCCTCCCCATGGTGGATTTAGAGGCTACATTGCCGATCCCGATGAACACGCTTGGGAAATCGCGTGGAATCCGGCTTGGTCGATAGATCCGAACGGCCTGGTGACCTTCAGCCTCTAACGACCATCCGCGTCCGTTGTCTGTTTCGCAGATAGACAACGAACGCTATTCGATCGGGTTGTCTTTCGTTCTTTCGGTCTTCGCGACGATCAGGCTGGTAGGGATTTACGGCGCGAACAGCACTTGGCGGCATTCCGCGGGCAATTGCGCCAACGTGAGCGGTGGCCGGGGCTTTCCCGGTTTCGGGTGAAGCATCTCCGGCGTGAACCAGTTCGCGAGTTCCGCACCGCAACCATCGCCGGAAGGCGGCGGATCCTGATCCACACAGGCTGTATCGCCCGCAGGGCAGGCGAGGCGGATGTGGAAGTGATAGTTATGCCCCCATGTTGGGCGCACTTTCGTAAGCCACGCGCGATCTGCGCCCGCTTCGCGGCAGAGCGCGCGCTTGATCGCTGGGTTCACGAAGATTCGCGCTACGTCCTGTTCTCGCGCCACAGCGCGGAGCAAGGGCAAGTGCTGCGGCGTCCACGTCGTGGGATCGATATCGAGGAGGTCGGTACGCACCACGTCGGTCGCGGACGTCTCCTCCCTTTCAGGTCGAGAGAGACGGCGGTTCGGCATCGGTGTCAGCCAAACATCCGCATCGAGACCGAGTTGATGTGAAGCATGGCCCGTCAACATCGGGCCGCCGCGCGGCTGGGACATGTCTCCGATAAGAAGACCGGGCCAACCGTTGACCTGCGGTACCTGGCTTGCGAGGCGTGTGAGAAAGGCGACCAAGCGCGGATGGCCCCAGTTACGATTGCGCGACAGGCGCATCACCTGCCAGGTCGCACCGTCGATCGGCAGCGCGGTCGCACCGGCAACACAGCCGTGTGCATAGCCGCCGATGGAATTCGGGCTGAGCGTCGCCGGCGTGGTGCTGCGCCCGAACAGTTCCTTCGCGGCGAGTTTCGGGTCGTTCGGGTTCGAGATCGACGGTAAAGGCTTCGGATTGAGCGTTCCCTTGTCCTGTGCCGAAGTATGGCCGCCCAAGATGAGAGCGAGACCTAAAGTCATCCAACGAAGGGAAGTCATGAAGAATGATCTCCATTGTCGCGACCCGCATGACAGCATTCTCCTATAGCACGTGTGTGATCTGAAGCATGGGTTCGGCTTCCATCGCGGAATTCTCTCTCGCGAACCTTGGCCGGAACTCCTTTTTTCCCCTGTGCGTTTGCAAGGCAATCCAAAACGACAGGGAGAGAGACGATGCAGTCTACGTCACAAGGCGCAGGTACACCTGAGACCCATAGTCTCATTGCCAGCGACAAAGTCGAAGGAACACCGGTACGCCGCTCGGATGGCGAAAAGATCGGAACCATCGAGCGCGTCATGATCGACAAGCACGCTGGTAAGGTGGCCTATGCCATCATGAGCTTCGGGGGCTTCATGGGACTTGGCGAAGAGTACTACACGCTTCCTTGGGGCGTTTTGAAATACAACACCGAGCTCGATGCCTACGAGCTGAACCTGACCGAGGATCAACTGCGAGGCGCCCCACGCCGTACGTCGGAAGGGCAGGACGCTTCCTATAATCGCGAATGGGAAGAGCATGTGCACCGCTACTATAACGCCACGCCCTATTGGGGGGATGACGATCCGATGAGCCCGGGACGCTAGCGCATCAGGCAAGGTTTCGCCGTCGCCAAAGGCGTGGGGGCGCTAAACCGATTTCCGCTTTCGACGACGATGTCTTCTGGCATAAATAAAAACCGCCCGGCTCTCACCGGGCGGTTTTGTATGCAAACACCTCGCCTGAAGCAGGACTGCTTCGCGAGGCGCCGAGGAGCTTTCGATCAGCTCTTCTTCGAGCCCTTGCGTGCGCTGGAACGCTTCGCACCAACCTTACCGGACTTCTTGGTCGCAGAGGTACGGCTCGAGGCAGCAGCGGCGCGCTTCGTGGTCTTCTTGGCAGGAGACTTAGCCTTGGCAGCGCGGGTCTTCGAGGTTGCGCTCTTGACGGCTGCGCGGCTCGACGAGCGAGCGGCGGTCTTCTTGGTAGCCTTGGCAGCCGAACGGGCCTTGGTGGCGCCGCGCGTGGCCTTGGCGGCCGTCTTCTTCGCAGTGGTCTTCTTAGCTGCGGTCTTCTTGGCTGCGGTCTTCTTCGCGGTGCTCTTCTTAGCCGAGGAGCGAGCGGACTTCGCAGCGGTCTTCTTGGCGGAAGACTTCACAGCGCTCTTGCGGCTGCTGGTCTTCTTCGCAGCGGACTTCACCGCGGACTTCGCAACCGTCTTCTTCGCAGCGGTCTTCTTGGCGGTGGTCTTCTTCGCGGCGGTCTTCTTAGCCGTGGTCTTCTTAGAAGCCGTCTTCTTCGCGGCAGTCGACTTCTTTGCAGCCGACTTCACGGAAGACTTGGCAGCCGTTTTCTTGGCAGCGGTCTTCTTGGCGGTGGTCTTCTTAGCAGCGGTCTTCTTAGCAGCCGGCTTTGCGCTCTTGGCGGCGGTCTTCTTGGCCGTCGTCTTCTTCGCAGCAGGCTTGCGGGACGAGGACTTCGCCCCCTTCTTTCCGCTCTTCTTTTTGGCGGAGGTGCTGGTCGCACCAAAATCACCCGTGAACAGCTGTGTCAGCGGGTTCGTCTTATCATCTGTCGGCATGACAGCCTCCTTCAAGGGCCTTCGCGTGCAACCGTGACGCTTGCAAGGCAACGTCGTTATACCAAGCGGGTTCCGATTAACGGAAAGTGTAGAAAGTAGAAGAAGCACAATTCCTGTGGATACTTTTTGTTGATAGCGCATGCGGACTTGCACCAAAGATGCCGATGCTGAGTCGCGCGTGAGTCATCCTGAGTGTCTCAAAGTTGTCTTGAAAAGGCGCCTGTAGATGCCATTCAAACAGTAAAAAATACATCAAAAAAGTAAGCATTTTCAGTTAGTTGAAGTATAGGCGAAAAGCGCTGTTCTCATCGATGCAACGTGCATGGCGCACACGTTCGCGGCGCACCTGAGGAGAGGTTGATAGAGTGCGAAAAGTGCCGACAAATTTTTTTGGCCGGATGTGGAACGAGACGAGTCATTTCAGCCTCATTCGAGCTCATCTCAGCCTCTTCATCGATACAGGTCCGGCGAATCAATGTGCGATTTTCGTCGCGCATCGATGGGCGGGCATGCCGGTGAACGATGTCATCGAGACCGGATGCACCCTTCACGCGGCGCTCCCTTCCCGCTAATCCAGAGCAGCATCGAACCGCCAGGAATGCCGTGTCCCACCGCAATATCTTCGCCGTCGTATTTTGGATGACCGGCGCGCTCCTCTCCTTTTCCGCAACGGCGGTCGGTGTACGCGCTCTGTCCGGTAACTTTTCGGTGTTCGAAATCCTGTCGATGCGCAATGCGGCGGGTATTGCCATCCTGCTCGGCCTCGCATTGCTCAAGCCCGATTTGCGGGCGGGATTGAAGCCGCGACGTTTCAAGTTGCATCTCCTGCGCAACGTGATCCATTTCGCGGGCACCGATGCCTGGGCGTTCAGCCTCACGCTGCTTCCGCTCGCGACGGTGTTTGCGCTCGAGTTCACGTCACCTGCCTGGGTCGCACTACTGGCGATCCCGCTCCTGCATGAACGTTTGACACGGGGGCGTCTCGTTGCCGTCGTGCTTGGCTTCGCCGGTGTGCTGATCATCCTACGGCCCGGCGTCGAGACGCTGCAGCCGGCGAGCCTGCTCGTCCTTGCAGTCGCTTTCGCCTTCGCGCTCGTGGCTATCGTCACCAAGAAACTGACGGCGACCGAGAGCACCTTCTCGATCATCCTTTACATGAATCTGATCCAGCTCCCGCTCAATCTCGCCGGTGTCAGATCCCCGTTCTGGCAGCGGATCGAGCCCTCGCAGGCGCTGCCTCTTGCGAGCGTCTGCCTCGGTGGGTTGCTTTCACACTATTGCCTCACCAACGCCTACCGCCATGGCGACGCCACAATGGTGGTGCCCCTCGATTTCCTGCGGATCCCGCTGATCGCGTTTGTCGGCTGGCAGCTTTATGGCGAGGCTCTCGATCCGTTCGTATTCCTTGGAAGCGGCTGCATTATTGTCGGTCTGCTCTACTCTCTGCGCCGGGAGGCGAAAGCAGCATGAGTTGGTCCGCGCAACAGGATGCCGCGCTCAAAGCCGTCGCGGAGTGGCTGCGCCAGGGCGACCGTCCGGTCTTCCGGCTTTTCGGCTATGCCGGCACCGGCAAGACGACGCTCGCGCGTCATATCGCCGAGGGTGTCGATGGGGATGTCGCTTTCGGCGCCTATACCGGAAAGGCGGCGCTCGTTCTGCGGAGCAAGGGGTGCGAAAACGCCTCCACGATTCACTCGCTCATTTATCGCTCCCGCGAGTCGGATGAGGGCGGGCCGCAATTCGTCCTCAACCGGCAAAGCGCGGCGGCGAAGGCGGATCTCATCATTATCGATGAGTGCTCGATGGTGGACGAAGAGCTCGGTCGTGACCTTCTCTCTTTCGGGCAACCCGTCCTCGTCCTCGGCGATCCGGCGCAATTGCCGCCCGTGAAAGGTGGTGGCTTCTTCACCGAGGCTGAACCTGACGTGATGCTCACCGATGTCCATCGTCAGGCGCAGGACAACCCGATCATTCACCTCTCCATGAAGGTGCGCGAGGGAGGGCGATTGGAGCCGGGCGTCTTCGGCGAAAGCCGCGTGATCCGCCGCAGTGAGATCGATGCCGGCATGGTCATGGGGGCGGATCAGGTTCTGGTCGGTCTCAATAAGACGCGCCGTCTTTATAATACGCGCCTGCGCGAGCTGAACGGCTATCGCGATCCGATGCCGGCGGCGGGCGAGAAGCTCGTGTGCCTGCGCAACGACAAGGCCAAGGGGCTTCTCAACGGCGGGACCTGGACCATCCACGCGCTTCGCGGCATCCGCAATGACTTCATCCGCATGGACGTGGTGGCCGACGATGACGGTCGCAAACCTGTCGAGGTGGCGGTGCACAAGGCCTTCTTTGAGGGCGGCGAAGAGGACCTCGCCTACGCGCTCCGCCGCGAGTCGGACGAGTTCACCTTCGGTTACGCGCTCACGGTCCACAAGGCGCAAGGTTCGCAGTGGGACGATCTGATGCTTTTCGATGAATCGTATGCCTTCCGAGAGCACCGCAGCCGGTGGCTTTACACCGGCCTCACGCGCGCAGCGAAGACAGTCACCGTGGTCCAGTAGGGAAATCGCTGCAACGTCTCCTGCTGGGCCGCAAACGTCAGGAGGGCCGTAAGGATCGAACCGCCTCCGCCAACGAGATCGAGCCCGACGATCATGCCGAAGTCCCTCGTCGCCGTCGGTACGAAGAGAGATGCCGTCCGTGATCTTCTTATGCGGAAGTCGCCCGGCGATTCCAGGGCGCGAACGAGAGCAGGCGCGCCATGGCGCAGGTTCCGCTGACGCCCGCGAACACGAGAACTCTCAGAAGTGGGCAGATGTCGGTGCGAGGCCAGCGCTGGGCGGCGGCAGCGCGTGCAATTCTCTACTGGCCGACGCGCGCTTCGCGGCCTTGCGTAAGACGGCTCGCGAAATAACCGACCGTGCGTGAATAGACGGTCGATTTGTTCCATTCACGCAGCGTCTCGAAATTCGGTGCGCCGGGCGACCAGTCGGCACCTCGCTGCCAGCCGTGGCTCTTGAGATAGTTCGCGGTGGAGGCCAGCACATCGGCCGGGCTCCGCAAGAGATCTGCACGCCCATCGCTATCGAAGTCGACAGCGTATTTCACGTAAGAGGACGGCATGAACTGGGTCTGGCCAAGTTCGCCCGCCCAGGCTCCGCGCATTTCTCCCGGCGTGAGATCGCCATGCTGCACGATGCGCAGCGCATCGAACAATTGCGCCTGGAACATTTCGGTGCGCCGGCAATCGTAAGCCAACGTCGCGACGGATCGGATCGTCGCCATGTTGCCTTTGACCGCGCCGAAATCGCTCTCGAGTCCCCAGATCGCGACGAGAATTTCGGCGGGGACGCCATAACGATCCTCGATACGCGAGAGAATGCCGGCATGCTTCTTCAGCAAACTCGCCCCCATCCTTAGTCGATAGGGTGACACCATGCGTCCGGAAAACTGCTCGAAACTCTGCTTGAACACGCCCTGTCCACGATCCTTGCCGATGACACTCGGATCGAAGGTGACCCCACTCAAGCCAGCACGGATCGCCTCAAGAGAGATTCCTTGCGCAGCTGCTTCGTTGCGGATGTCGCCGAGCCATTTATCGAACCCGGCCGGATCGCGGCAGGTCGCCGCAAAAGCGCCGCTTGTCGACAGAAGAAGAGCTGCAGCAGCCGAAAAACGCATGAATGTCAGCATCTGTCGCCTCCAATCTTCGGCCTTTGGAGGTAGCGCCACCTTTGGCCAACTCAAGTACGAAACCGACACGTTTTGACCGCGTTTTCCTGTCAGGGCGCTGATCTGGGACCTCTCGAATAGACCTGCTGCCTATGACCATGATGAAGACATTGACGGTGAACATCCTCGCTTTCGTGGCGGCTTTCGCGGTTCACTCAGCGAAAGCCAGCACGATGATTCCTACGGATGATCTCCGGCGTGTGCCCACGCGCCCGATCTCTGTTTCATTCGATCCCACAACCGCGGATACCCATGTGTCTGAGCGTGTCGCGAACGATCTCTGCTTTTCGCTGACGCTTCCCCACGAATGGGTTCTCAACAGCGCGAATAATGAGGGCTCTAGGCTGCAAAGAGCGGGCGATGTTACTGCCCTCAAGCTCGCGATCCGCGCCGCCAGCGACCTGCGGGATCTTCCGCAACCTGATCTCGTCAGTCGCGACGCTGCGTTTCTGCAACGGGATTATGAGGGATTGATCGGGCGCCCGGCACAGGCGGTCAAGCTCGCCTCGATGCCGTCCGGCGTCACACGCTGGTCGGCCACGTGGATCGACGGGAACCTTCCCGCAGCGTTGCACGCCCTGACCGTCGAGACCTTCATCGCTCCCCTTTCCGAGGCGTGGGTGCTCGAACTTTCGCTTAGCAATGTGCCACGACAGGACAAATACGATGCGCTGATGCGAGAGATCCTGTCCACATTGCGAGCGCTCCACTCCTGCCGAGACTAGAGCTTGATAGGTCTCTTTGAAACACGATCAAGCTCTCGATTCCTTTGCCGCATGATCCGGGCGAACAACCGGTTTCCACTTTCTGATCATGCTGTAGGCGACTGGTGGAGATCCCTTGCTTGCGACTTAATATTTCGATAAGTCTCGACATATGGACAAAGAGCAAACTATTCTCGCCCTGGCAGCGCTGGCGCAATCTACCCGGCTCGACGTGTTTCGACTTCTGGTCGCTCATGAACAGAAGGGCTTGCCCGCCGGCGACGTGGCGCGGGCGCTCGTCGTGCCGCACAACACCATGTCGGCCCACCTTGCGGTGCTGACCCGCGCTGGGCTCGTTCAAGCAAAACGAAGCGGTCGTTCCATCGTCTACCGTGCCGACCTCGCGGGCCTGCGCGGAATGATGACATTCCTGCTCAAGGATTGTTGCGGAGGCAGGCCCGAGATCTGCGCGCCGTTGATCGCGGATCTGTCCCCATGCTGCACGCCGTCCGAAATTCAAGAGAGCGCCTGATGTCATTCTTCGAACGCTATCTCACTCTCTGGGTTGCGCTTTGCATCGTTGCAGGCGTTGTGTTCGGACATTTTGCTCCCGGCGTCTTTCACGCTATCGGTGCGCTGGAAGTCGCGAAGGTCAATTTACCCGTCGCTATGCTCATTTGGCTAATGATCGTACCGATGCTGGGGAAGATAGACTTCGGCGCGCTTCATCAGGTGCGCGAGCATTGGCGCGGCATCGGGGTGACGCTGTTCGTCAATTGGGCAGTGAAACCGTTTTCCATGGCCGCGCTCGGCTGGTTCTTCATTGGATACCTTTTTCGCTCTTATCTGCCACCGGAGCAGATCGATTCCTACATCGCGGGGCTTATCATTCTTGCCGCCGCGCCCTGCACCGCCATGGTCTTCGTGTGGAGCAATCTCACCAAGGGCGAGTCGCATTTCACTCTTTCGCAGGTAGCGCTCAACGACGTGATTATGGTGATCGCGTTCGCGCCGGTTGTCGGCTTTCTGCTCGGCTTGTCGGCCATCACCGTGCCATGGGACACGCTCACGCTGTCGGTTGCGCTCTACATCGTCGCCCCGGCCCTTGCCGCGCAGATTTTGCGCAAGCGCGTGCTGGCGCAGGGAGGGGAGGCGGCGCTTACCAGGTTGCTTGCGACCTTGCAGCCGCTTTCGCTTGTCGCTCTGCTCGCGACTCTCGTGTTGCTGTTCGGCTTCCAGGGCGAGCAAATTTTGGCGCAGCCCTTTGTCATCGCCCTCCTCGCAGTGCCGATTGTGATCCAGGTCTATTTCAATGCCGGGCTGGCCTACCTGCTCAATCGCGTGAGTGGCGAGAAGCACTGTATTGCCGGACCATCGGCGCTGATCGGCGCGAGTAATTTCTTCGAGCTGACGGTCGCTGCGGCGATCAGCCTTTTCGGATTTCAATCCGGTGCTGCGCTTGCAACGGTCGTCGGTGTGCTCGTCGAGGTGCCGGTGATGTTGTCGGTGGTCTACATCGTCAATGCAAGCCGCGATTGGTATGAGCGCGGCCAACGCAAAGAGCGCGTCCAGCAGGTCTGAATTCACTTTCGAACGTCAGGGAGGTCGCAAATGGACGTGATCGTCTACCACAATCCGCTTTGCGGAACGTCGCGCAACACTATCGGGATCATCCGCAACGCTGGGATCGAGCCGCACATCCTCGAGTATCTGAAGACGCCGCCGACGCGGCTCCTCCTGCGCCAGCTCATCGAACGCATGGGGTTAAGCGTCCGCGATGCGATGCGGAAGAAGGGAACGCCCTACGTCGAACTTGGCCTGGATGATCCGGCTTTGACTGACGATCAGCTTCTCGATGCCATGATGGCGCATCCGATCCTGATCGAGCGCCCCATCGTCGTGACGCCCTTCGGCGTCAAGCTTTGCCGCCCCTCGGAAGCGGTGCTCGATATCCTGCCGGTGCCGCAACTGGGCGAATTTCGTAAAGAGGATGGGGAGTTGGTGATCGACGCATCGGGGCGGCGCGCGGCGACAGCGTAAGGCCGCGCCGCATCCGGCGTATTCTTTCGCGAAGATCAGCTATCCATCTTGAGCGCGGCGATGAACGCTTCCTGCGGGATGTCCACCTTGCCGAACTGGCGCATGCGCTTCTTGCCTTCCTTCTGCTTGTCGAGCAGCTTACGCTTGCGCGAGGCGTCGCCGCCGTAGCACTTGGCGGTCACGTCCTTGCGCAGCGCGCGGATGGTTTCGCGGGCGATGATCTTGCCGCCGATGGCCGCCTGGACCGGGATCTGGAACATGTGCGGTGGGATGAGATCCTTCAGCTTCTCGCACATGGCGCGGCCACGGCCCTCGGCGCGGTCGCGATGCACGAGCATGGAGAGCGCGTCCACCGGCTCCGCGTTGACGAGCACCGACATCTTCACGAGGTCGCCCTCGCGATAATCGGAGATGTGGTAGTCGAACGAGGCGTAGCCTTTCGAGATCGATTTCAGGCGATCGTAGAAGTCGAACACCACTTCGTTGAGCGGCAGATCGTAGACGACCATGGCGCGCTTGCCGACATAGTTGAGGTCGATCTGGATGCCGCGCCGATCCTGGCAGAGCTTGAGTACGGACCCGAGATAATCGTCCGGTGTGAGGATGGTGGCGCGAATCCATGGTTCCTCGATGGATTCGATCTTCATGACGTCCGGCATGTCGGCCGGGTTGTGCAGTTCCTTGACGGAGCCGTCGCTCATGTTGAGGTGATAGACGACGCTCGGCGCGGTAGAAATGAGGTCGAGATTGAACTCGCGCTCCAACCGCTCCTGAATGATTTCGAGATGCAGAAGGCCGAGGAAGCCGCAGCGGAAGCCGAAGCCGAGCGCGGCCGAGGTCTCCATCTCGTAGGAGAAGCTGGCATCGTTCAGACGCAGCCTGCCCATGGCGGCGCGCAGGTTCTCGAACTCGGCGGCGTCCACCGGAAACAGGCCGCAGAACACCACTGGCTGCACGGGCTTGAAGCCGGGCAGGGCTTCGGCCGTGGGCTTGCGGTCGTCGGTGATGGTATCGCCAACGCGGGTATCGGCTACTTCCTTGATCGAGGCGGTCAGGAAGCCGACTTCGCCCGGGCCCAGCTCGGCCATGTCGCGCATCTTGGGTGCGAATACGCCCACACGATCGACGCCATAGGTCGCGTTGGTCCCCATCATCTTGATGTTCATGCCCTTCTTGAGCACGCCATCGATAATGCGCACGAGCACGACTACGCCGAGATAGGCGTCGTACCAGCTGTCCACGAGGAGTGCCTTGAGGGGTGCTGCCTCATCGCCCTTGGGGGGCGGCAGCTTCTTGACGATGGCCTCCAGCACGCCCTCGATGTTGAGGCCGGTCTTGGCCGAAATCGGCACGGCCTCGGAGGCGTCGATGCCGATTACTTCCTCGATCTGCTCCTTGATCCGGTCCGGATCGGCGGCGGGCAGGTCGATTTTGTTGAGAACCGGGACGATCTCGTGGTTGGCGTCGATGGCCTGATAGACGTTGGCAAGGGTCTGTGCCTCGACTCCCTGAGAGGCATCCACCACCAGGATCGAGCCTTCGCAGGCGGCAAGCGAGCGCGAGACCTCGTAGGCGAAGTCCACGTGGCCGGGGGTGTCCATGAGGTTGAGGATATAGGTCTTGCCGTCCTCGGCCTTGTATTCGAGGCGCACGGTCTGCGCCTTGATGGTGATGCCGCGCTCCCGCTCGATATCCATGCTGTCGAGCACCTGCTCCGTCATTTCGCGCGCGGAAAGCGCCCCGGTCGTCTGGATCAGACGGTCGGCCAGGGTGGACTTTCCATGGTCGATATGGGCGACGATGGAGAAGTTGCGGATGTTATCGAAGGTATGTGCGCTCATGCCGGGCACATAGCAGCGCGGCCACAGGAAGCCAAGCGAAGGCGTTGTCGCGAGCGGAAAATCAGCGCGGAAAGCTTCCCCGGAGGCAAGAGCAGGCAACGCTTTGGGGGCTGAAGGCGTTGACGAGGCGCCTCCCACGTTGAGAGGGGCAGCTCAAGCCGGACGGTTCGAGCCCGGCCTATCCCAGTCAGAAAAGGATCCGGACGATGTCGAAAGTACGCATGCTCCAACCGCACAAGAAAGCGGCCGCCCTCGATACCCCGACCGATCTGAAAGCCGATGCCGTCACTGCGATCTCCGAAGCCCTCAATACCCTTCTTGCCGATACTTTTGCCCTTTACCTAAAGACCAAGAATTTTCATTGGCATGTGAGCGGACCGCACTTCCGCGACTATCACCTGCTCCTCGATAAGCAGTCCGAGCAGATCTTCGCCATGACCGACGATATGGCCGAACGCGTCCGCAAGATCGGGGGTACCACCCTCCGCTCCATCGGTCAGATATCCCGGTTGCAGCGCGTGGACGACAATGATGCCGATTTCGTGCCGCCGCTGGAAATGTTGCGGGAGCTTCTCGATGACAACAAGAATTTCACGGCCAATATGCGGAGGGCGCACAAAATCTGCGACGACCATGACGATGTGGCGACGGCAAGCCTGATAGAGGTGTGGATCGACGAGACGGAGCGCCGGACCTGGTTCCTTTTCGAGGCCAGCCGCGGCGTGGACCGTACGGGGCGTTGAGGCGCTTCAGCACCTGTACATCAGAATGCGAGACACCATCACCTTGGTGGTGTCTGCCCGACGCGATCATTCAATCACGTCGGGCAGACGATCTTGATCTCTCCGCATCAACGTTTAACACATTCAATAGGCACCCGCCGCTCGGTTTCCGGAATAAGGACTGTGCGGCACGCAAGTCCGTTGATGACCATGACTTCGTTAGGTTCGGCCATCGGGAAGAGCGAGTTCGGCGTGCCGGCCAGAGGAGCCCCGGAAGATGGGGCCGTGCTGCCCGTCGCCATCGGTTCCCTGTTTACCGGGCCGGACATGCCGACCATGCCGGATCGGGTTGCGCATTGAATCGGAATGCGCTGGTTGGTTTCATACTGAAGAACGGTGCGACAGGGAATGCCGTTGATGATCTCCACTTCATTCGGAGCGGCATCCGGGAAGGGGGAACCGACCTGAGCTTGCGCCAGACCGATCGTGCCAAGCATCAAACCCGCGCTGGCAAGGATTGTCAGAGTCTTCAAGGGAACCTCCTGTCTCGATGGAAGCAATGGTCCCTTTCATGGACCGGAGGTTTAACGCTTGCGGTCAAGTTAGTTTCCAGTTTCCCCGCAGCTTGGCGCGAAGAATTTCGCTTTAATATCAGGCTTTAGATCCTATCTCCCCTTTTCCAGAATACGTGAAACCACCTTCGCGGTGTAATCGACCATCGGCACGATGCGGGCATAATTGAGCCGCGTCGGGCCGATGACGCCCACGACGCCGACGATTTTCTGGCTCGCGTCTCGGAAGGGCGCGGCAATCAGGGACGAGCCGGAGAGCGAGAAAAGTTTGTTTTCGGAGCCGATGAAGATTCGCACCCCTTCGCCGAGTTCAGCGCGGGTGAGAAGGTCGATCACGTCGGTCTGGGTTTCAAGATCGGCGAAGAGCAGGCGGATCCGGTCCAGATCTTCAGTTGCCTTCAGATCTTCCAGCAAATTGGCCTGACCACGCACAATCAATTGGCGAGTCTCTGGAGAGCCGACCGTTGTGGCAATGCCCGCATTGACGAGCTTGGCCGTCAGTGTGTCGAGTTCTCGTTCCATCTGGGCGCGGGTCGCCTCGATCTCGCTTCTCAGATCGACGAGAGTGCGGCCCCGAATGCGGGCATTGAGGTAGTTCCCGGCCTCCATTAGCGCCCCTGCGGGTAGGCCCGGGGGCAGGTCGAGCAACCGGTTTTCCACCGAGCCATCGTCGGAGACGAGGACGACGAGCGCCCGGCTCGGGTCGAGGCGGACGAATTCGATATGCTTGAGATGGGTGTTGGACTTCGACGTGACGACAACCCCCGCACCACGAGAAACGCCGGAGAGAAGCGTCGAGGCTTCGGCGAGGGCCGTTTCGAGTGTGTGGCCGGAGGCGGCAGCCTTCATTTGGGCTTCGATCCGGGCCCGCTCTTCGGTCGTGACGTCGCCGATCTCCATCATGGCGTCGACGAAGAAACGAAGGCCCGTCTCGGTGGGCAGGCGGCCCGCACTGGTATGAGGAGCGAAGATCAGGCCGGCCGCTTCCAGATCCGACATCACGTTGCGGATCGAGGCCGGCGAGAGCGCCATGGGCAGAATGCGCGCCAGATTGCGCGAACCGACCGGCTCGCCGGTCATCAGATAGCTCTCGACGATCTGCCGGAAAATCTCGCGCGAACGCTCGTTCAGCTCCGCCGCAGCGCGGTTTTCAGCGAGAGATTGAAAGCGTCCCGTGATTGTCATGGCATCCTGGATGAATCCTGAAGCCCATATGTGCGGAGTGGCACTGGCCTATGCAAGCGCTGAATCATATCCTGGCGCAACATTGTTGGCTTCAAAGGATTCTACCTATGCGCCTGATCGTCGGGTCACTGGTCGCAGTTGTTCTGGACGTTATGCCGGTTGCCGCAAAACCAACTTGGATGCGATATTTTCCGGGTTTGATAACAGATGCGAGTCTGATCGTCTTCCAGTCGCCGAAGGCGAAGGTTGAGGCCGTTCTTGGAAAGAAGATCGCGGCTCAGGCGGCTGCACTCAATGCCGAATCGGAGAAAAACGAGCGATTCGACGCGCCGGTAGGACCGGTTCCCACGATCGAACTCTTCGAAAGGGATGTCGTCATGCGGCTGGCATGCGATTGGTCCGGCTGAGCTTTGCTCGCTTGCCGTGGCCGTCGATAGAATTTAGGAAGCCCTTTCTTTAGTTCACGGAGACTGAGCTTATGCGCCCTTCCAATCGCGCGCCGGACGAAATGCGCCCCGTCACTCTGGAGCGTAGCGTCGCGCGCTATGCGGAGGGATCCTGTCTCGTCTCCTTCGGCAATACCCGCGTGCTCTGCACGGCTTCGCTCGAGGAAAAGGGCCCGCCGTGGCTGCGCGGCACCGGCAAGGGCTGGGTGACGGCCGAATACGCCATGCTGCCGCGCGCGACGCACGAGCGCACGAAGCGCGAGGTCACTTCCGGCAAGCCCTCGGGCCGCACGCAGGAAATCCAGCGTCTCATCGGGCGCTCCCTGCGCGCAGTGGTGAACCTACCCGCGATCGGCGAGCGCCAGATCGTGGTGGATTGCGACGTGATCCAGGCCGACGGCGGGACACGCACCGCCTCCATCACCGGGGCATGGGTCGCCTTGCATGAGTGCTTCACCTGGATGCAGAGCCGCTCGATCATCTCGCTCAACCCGCTCCGCGAACCCGTCGCCGCCATTTCCTGTGGCATTTTCAAGGGCACGCCGGTTCTCGATCTGGACTATGCGGAGGATTCGTCCGCTGAAACCGACGCGAACTTCGTCATCACCGGCTCCGGCGGCATCGTCGAAGTGCAGGGCACGGCGGAAGGAAAGCCATTCTCCGAGGATGAATTCATGAACCTCCTGCGCCTCGCCAAGGCCGGCACCGCGCAGCTCATTGAATTGCAGAAGAAGATCGTACAATCCTAGGGTGCTTTTCGGTGTTGGCGGAGGTCTATTCGAAAAGGGCCTCCGCATGATCCGTGTCGCTTTCTTCCCCTATCCGTCACCCGTTATCTGCGTTCTGAAAAATAAGCCCATGCATCGCCCTCTGACCGGCAAGGTCGTCATCGCCACCCACAATCCGGGCAAGCTGCGTGAAATGCAGGAATTGCTCGCGCCATTCGGGGTCGAGGCGGTCTCAGCCGGCGAACTCGGCCTGCCCGAGCCCGACGAGACGGGGTTCATGTTCTCCGAGAACGCGGCCATCAAGGCGCACGCGGCGGCAAAGGCCACGGGCCTACCGGCGCTCTCCGACGATTCCGGGCTATGTGTCGATTCTCTTGACGGCGCGCCAGGGCTTTTCACCGCTAACTGGGCCGGGCCGAACAAGGATTTTGCGGGAGCCATGGCGCGGGTGGAGAGCGAGCTGCAAAAGCGCGGTGTGGGGGCGGACGGCAACCGGAGGGCCCATTTCACCTCGGCACTGGTGCTCGCGTGGCCGGATGGACACGAGGAATTGTTCGAAGGCCGCGTGTTCGGTCATGTCGTGTGGCCTCCCCGAGGCGATCAGGGCTTCGGCTACGATCCTCTGTTCCAGCCGGAAGGCTTCACCAAGACCTTCGGTGAGATTTCTGCGGAAGAAAAACACGGCATCGATTGGTCTCAGCCCGAGCCTCAAGCCCTGTCCCACCGGGCGCGGGCCTTCCTGAACCTCGCCGCCCGCTGCCTGCCGCAACGCGTCGGGTGATGCGGGGCGGAGCGTCTTTTGAGAGCGCTCCGCTGAACGTCTCGATACACGGCTTCTCCCCCTGATCTGCTTCTGGCGACCACGAACCGCCACGTTGGGGCATGCCCTCGCGCATTCTCATTCTGGCGGGGATCGTGCGCGCGGTAGTGGCCAAGTGCTTCCACGAGTCCTCCAAAAGCGTCGGTTGCAGGCCGCAAATGCGAAAGCCGCGCACCTCTGTCGCCCATATCGCATGTGAGTTTTCGCACACGCCGAGGCTCGACTAGGCCAATGAATTCTGCTAGTTTTTAACGTAACGTTATCACATACATAATTCTCTAAAAGAAGGGTTGAGATCCATGGCGTTCGCGCGAATTGGTCAGGAAATTCAAATTCCCGGCCATATGCCCCATACTGAGTATGAGGTGACCGGCTCTTCGGTGGCTGCGCTCCCGGGTGGCGGCTGGATTGTCGTCTGGGCTGAAGACGTCATTGGGCGCACGGAAATCTATGCTCAGCAATTCGGCGCCACCGGGATCGCCCTAGCTCCGCCCGAGCGGATCAATCAGACAGCCCTCTTGAGCGAGTCGGTTCACCCTGTCGTCACAGCCCTGAGCGATGGCAGCTGGGTTGCGACCTGGGCGGACGTAGGCGATGGCGACGATACTATCTACCAAGGTCATTTTGCCGGCGTGTCCCCACCCTGGCTGTCCCTTGGCGGCGGGCGGATCGCAGAGGGGGCCGATAGCGGAAAAACCGTCGGGGACCTTTCGCTGGCCAACGTGGCGGCGAATCAGACCGGCACTCTGCAGTACCAGTTGCTCGACGATGCGGGCGGTCGTTTCGTGATCGAGGGCACGCAGTTGAAGGTGCGTGACGGCCTCAAGCTCGATCACGAACAGGCGAAAAGTCATGCGATTCTTGTGAAAGTGATCGGCAGCAATGGGTTTGCCCACACTCAGACGCTGACTGTGTCGGTTGACGATGTGCTCCGCGAGAAACTGATCGGGAATGACGGCGCCCATTATCTCCAGGGCGGGGCCGACATCGACATCTTCAGCGGCATGGGCGGCAACGACACTCTGGGCGGCGGCGCCGGCAAGGACACTTTGACCGGTGGGATGGGGAAGGACGCTTTCCTCTTCAACACCAAGCCTAACAAGAAGACGAACGTCGACACCATTACCGACTTCCGTTCCAAGGACGACGACATCTGGCTCGACGATGCGATATTCAAAGGCCTCGGCAAGGCGGGTACCATGGAGAGCCCCAAGAAAATGGCCGCCAAGGCTTTCTATACCGGTCCCCAGGCTCATGACGCGGACGACCGGATCATCTTCGACAAGAGCAAGGGCGTTCTCTATTACGATCCGGATGGAATAGGCCCCAAAGTCCAAGTCGCTATCGCGAAGCTGCCCAAAAAGGCCATGGTCGCGGCCGATTTCTTCGTGCTCTGAGCATATGCGGGCGAGAGAGCCCGGATATTGCCGCGATCTTAAGAGAGTGGCCCCAGTACGGCTGGTGGAAGAAAGAGAAGGAGCGCCTGTGGAGCGCTCCTTCGATTCTTAAAAATCTCAGATGCCAGCCGGGCCGTTCTTTTCTGCGCGGCGCTTGGCCATGAAGGCATCGAATTCTTCACGATCCTTCGCACGCTTCAATTCCTCGACGAAGCCGGCAAAGGCGCGGGCCTCCTCGTCGAGGCGGCGGCGCTCCTCTTCGAGCCGCTTCAACTCGGCGCGACGATAGTCCTCGAAAGCCGAATTGCCTGTGCTTCCGGGGCCGAAGCCGAAGCCGCCGGAAGGCCGGCCCGAGAAGTTTTCCTGAAAGCGAGTGCATTTTTCTTGGATGAAGGCCCGTGCCTCTTCGGCTTTCGGGCATCCCATCGCCCGCCAGACGAGATAGGCAACCGCAAGGGGCCAGAACCAGATGAACGCAGCGATCACACCGATGATTTCGATCGCCCTGCGTGGCGGTCGCCCGCAGCGATGAGAGCGAGCGCCGTGCTCAAAACCTGGTTCGGCGCCCGTGTTCCAGGTGGACGAGTTGTAGGAGGCTGAAGACGAGGAGGTCATGGCTGGATCCCGCATGTTAATGCAAACAACATTTACATGCGAAGACTCGCACACGGATTCAAGGGGTGCGACAGGGGTGCGGCGAGGACGGGGCAGAGAAGGGCAAGGAAGGGGCAGGAGAGCGAGACGCCAAAAGCCAAGATTGGATTATCGGCAAGTCGGAATGCCAAAAACAGGCAGGGGCGGGCCAGAGGACGCGGTGAGAGCGCTGCAAGCCCAGCAGCCTGAAGGGATAGCGCAACGGCTGTTTGCGATTTGAAGACGCCCCCAAAAAAAGAAGATGGACTGGTGACCCGGCTGGGGTGGCGCGACGCAGCCGCCCTAACGTCGGGCTATAATATCCAAACCCGCGCTATTTTCCCGCCTTCTGGAGCGCGCCGTGAACAAGGGCCAGAACGCCCGCGCGCAACAGCTCATACTTGTCCGGCAGACCGGGGCCCTTGGGCAATTGACCGGCGGCGTCGAGGGTCGCAATGCCGTGGGACAGAGCCCAGACTTCGATAGCAATGAAGCGCACATCCACGTCCTTGAAGCCGCTTGGAAAGGTTTCTGAGAGGGCACGGACCAGAAGATCGAAGGCGCTCTCGCGCGGCTTGGCGTCGACGGCGACCTTCTGCGCCGAAGAAGCGCCCGCCCCGTCGCTCGCGCCGGAGGAGAACATGGCAGCATAATAGCCGGGTTCCTGCTCGGCGAAGGTGAGATAGGCCTCGCCCATACGCGTGAAGCGCTCAAGAGGTGTGCCTTCGCCGGAGAGCGCCTTGCCGAGACGCTCCGCCAGATCCTTGACGCCCCGAAAGGCCACCGCTTCCACCAGGGCCTCGCGTCCCCGAAAATGGCGATAGAGTGCCGCTGGGGTCACGCCCACCAGCTTGGCCGCATCCACGAGCGTGAAACCGCCAAGCCCGCGCTCTGCGATGAAGCGCTGCGCGGCGTCGATCAGCGCCTCTTTCAGATTGCCGTGGTGGTAGCCCCGCCTGTCGAAGGGGCTGTGCCAGTGGCGCATGCGGATTTTCCGTTCGTTATCTTCCCTGAAACTAGGTCTTTCAGAGAGATGAGGCCAGTGCGATTGCCGGATCAGGGTGTGATCCCACATGCACGATGCCGTTATTGAAACGCTCCGCTCCGGTCAATTCGAGGTTCGCTGGAGCCGTGCGGCAAGGGTGATCGTGACGGGCAGCGCGGAAGATGCCATAAGCGGGCTATGATCGATCATCCGACGCGCGATGTCGGCTTCGGTGTCTATGTGCACTGGCCCTTCTGCGCTTCAAAGTGCCCTTATTGCGACTTCAACAGTCACGTTCGCCACCAGCCGGTGGATCAGGAGCGCTTTCTCGCGGCCTTTCGCCGGGAGATCGCGCACACGGCGGCGCGCATTCCGGGGCGGACGGTATCGAGCATCTTCTTCGGCGGCGGTACGCCTTCGCTCATGAAGCCGGAGACGGTGGGCGCGCTGCTCGATGCCATCGGCGGCGCATGGGCCGTCGATCCGAATGCGGAAGTGACGTTGGAAGCCAATCCGACCAGCGTTGAAGCAGAGCGCTTTCGCGGCTACCGCGCGGCAGGCATCAATCGAGTCTCGCTCGGCGTGCAGGCGCTCAACGATCACGATCTGCGCCGCCTTGGCCGCATGCACAGCGTCGATGAGGCACTCGCGGCGGTGAAGATCGCCGCCTCGATCTTCGAGCGTTACTCCTACGATCTCATCTACGCTCGCCCCGATCAGACGCCGGAGACGTGGAAAGCGGAATTGGAGCGCGCGATTTCCTATGCCGTCGAACATCTCTCGCTCTATCAGCTCACCATCGAGCCCGGCACATGGTTCGAGCGGTTGCATCAGGCGGGTAAGCTCGTTGTTCCGAGTGATGACGAGGCGCGGGTGCTCTACGATCTCACGCAGGAAATTTGCGAGAAGCATGGGCTTCCGGCCTATGAGGTTTCCAACCACGCAAGACCCGGCGCGGAATCGCGACACAATCTTCTCTATTGGCGCTACGGCGAATACGCGGGCATCGGCCCTGGCGCGCATGGCCGCTTGGTGACGGGCAATGCGCGGCTTGCGACCTCGACGGAAAAACATCCCGAGACATGGCTCGCGCAAGTCGAGCGCGATGGGCACGGAATCATCGAGGAGGAAGTGCTCGCTTCCGAATCCGAGGGCGACGAGTTTTTGCTCATGGGCCTTCGCCTGAAAGAGGGCATAGACCCCGCGCGTTACACGGCGTTTACGGGGCGCATGCTCGATGCGAAGCGCGTGCATTCGCTACAGGAGCAAGGGATGCTGGCTCAGCGTTCCGATGCACGCCTCTCCGTCACGCGCGAGGGCTTTCCGGTGCTCAATGCGGTGATCGCGGAGCTGGCGGTTTAGAAAGCTGATCGCGCTTTGGCGACGTGTGAGATTGGCACGAGATGCGCCGTCCTTCACCTCTCCCCGGTGGGGAGAGGTCGGACCAGAGGTCCGGGTGAGGGAGCGCGCTTTCCGGAAAAGGTCGCAACCTCTCACCCTCGCTACGCTCGACCTCTCCCCGCCGGGGAGAGGTGATTGGCGCTTGTCTCGTTACGCGGAGCGCCAGCGTCACGTGTGCGAAATTATTTCCGGTGCACCTTTGATTCGATTGCATCCCACAACGTCACCGTCAGATCGGGTCCGCCGAGCCGCTTGATGACGCGTAAGCCCGTGGGCGATGTGACGTTGATCTCGGTAAGGTTGCCGTCGATCACGTCGATGCCGACGAAGATCTGTCCCATCTTTTTCAAGTGCGGCCCGATAGTTTCGCAGATCTCGCGCTCGCGCGGGGTGAGGTCCGTGGGTTTGGCAGCACCCCCGCGCACCATGTTGGAGCGGATGTCGTTGGCCGCCGGCACGCGGTTGACCGCGCCCGCCGCTTCGCCGTCGATGAGGATGATGCGCTTGTCGCCCTCCGTGATCTTAGGCAGAAACCGTTGGATCACCCAAGGCTCCCGGAAGGTGACGGAAAACAGATCGTAGAGCGAGCCGAAATTGGGATCCTCGCGGCCGACCTTGAACACCGCCGCGCCGCCATTGCCGTAGAGCGGCTTCATGACCACGTCGCCATGCTCGCGCCGAAACTCCTCGATCTCGTTCCTGTCGCGGGAGATGAGCGTCGGCGGCATGAGATGCGGGAACTCGGTGACGAAGAGCTTTTCCGGCGCGTTGCGCACATAGGCCGGGTCGTTCACGACGAGCGTGTGCGGATGGATACGCTCCAGGAGATGCGTCGTGGTGATGTAGGCCATGTCGAAGGGTGGATCCTGGCGCAGCAGAACCACATCGACCGTCGACAGGTCGATCCTCTCCGGCTTGCCGAGGGTGACATGGTCGCCCTCCACGTCGCGGACTTCGATGGTTTCGGCCGAAGCGACGATGGCGCCGTCGCGCATGGACAGCCGGTCAGGGGTGTAGTGGAGCAGCTTGTGCCCTCTGTTTTGCGCCTCCAGCAGCATGGCGAAGGTCGAATCGCCTGTAATCCTAATGTTCTGGATGGGGTCCATCTGGACCGCGACGGTGAGGGTCATGCATCAGCCTCCGTGAGTGGCAGGGTTATCGAGCCGAAATGAACGCTTGGCAACTGCCCCGGACGCATGACCCTCGTCGGCACTTGCCGGAATGCTCAAGGCTTCACATCTGAGACCCATGCCATCTCCCCGCCGCGCGCTCCTCATCGTCAATGTCAAAAGCCGTTCCGGTGCGACCCAGCGTGATCTCGCTATCGCGCGCCTGAAGGCGCACGACATCGAGCCGCTGCATCGGGAATGCGCCAGCCGGCACGAACTCGCACCACTCATCGCGCACTATGCGGACAAGGTGGATTGCGCCGTGGTTGGCGGCGGTGACGGCACGCTGAACGCGGCGGCCTTCGGCGTGATCGAGGCGGGAATTCCGCTCGGCATCCTGCCCATGGGCACCGCGAACGATCTGGCGCGCACGCTCGGCATTCCATTCGATCTCGATGAGGCCGTGCGCGTGATCGCCGCCGGGCACACTTGCAAGATCGATCTCGGCATTGTGAACGGCGAGCCGTTCTTCAATGTGGCGAGCATCGGCCTGTCGGCGGAACTGGCTCATGAATTGACGGGTGACATCAAACGGCGCTTCGGGCGGTTCGCTTATGCGATCGTGGCGCTCAAAGTGCTGGCGCGTGCGCGGCCTTTCAACGCCACCATCGTGAGCGCGACCAAATCCACACGCGTCCGCACTCTGCAGATCGCTGTCGGCAATGGCCGCTATTATGGTGGTGGCAATGCTGTCGAGAAGGATGCAGCCATCGACGATGGGCATCTCGATCTCTACAGCCTTGAGTTCAAAAAAGTCTGGAAGCTGGCCTTGATGGCGCGCTCGTTCCGGTCCGGCGAGCATGGCGCGTGGCGCGAAGTCCGCGCGGTACGCGCGCAGGAATTCGACATCCGCACCCGAATCTCGCGATCCGTGAATGCGGACGGGGAAATCGTCACACGCACCCCGGCTCATTTTTCCATCAAGCCGGGGGCGGTGACGGTGTTCGCGCCGTAACGGGCGACAGGCACTATCGCCATTCGGTGAGAGGTTGTGGGATCACCGTCCCCGCCGAATTGACCTGTTCTCGGTCGAAATCGCCGAGACTTTTCCCACGGGCGCGACCGTTGCGGACCGCATTCTCCACGCCGCCGCGCGCTAGACCGATATCGCGAAGCGCGGCGTCATCGAAGGTGGAGAGCAGACGCATATCGCGGTGGATACGAATCTCCCGCGCGAGAGCGGCAGCAAGACGGGCGATAAGAGTGGCGATGCGGGTTGCCGGAGAGCTGCTCAGCCGGGTTGCGGCGGTGTCGCGTGTCATGGTCATGGTCATGGTTCGCTCCTTTATTTCGCATCCGCGATCCATGTCTTTCCGTGTAAGCAGCCTCATAGGCCGAGTAGGAACTCGGCTGGCGGCGCGTGGGAAATGTGAGGCCGGATCGCTTGTCTTTTGCTGGTCACCGGCACGTCAGTAGCGGCGACGGAATGACCATAGGGCAGCTACTTGCATAAATGAAACGAATGTTCATTATATTTAGAATAAAGATTTGTTATGGAGATATCTCATGGCCCGCAATCTCGATGTCGGTCTCCTGCGCGCCTTCGTTGCCGTCGTCGATGCGGGCGGCATGACCGCTGCCACCGGCGTCCTGAATCTGACCCAGGCGGCCGTCAGCCAGCAGATCAAGCGTCTGGAAGACACCTTCGGCGAAGTTCTCATCACGCGGGAGCGGCGCGGCTTGAAATTGACGAGCGCCGGGGAGCGCCTGTTCGGACGCGCGAAACGTCTTCTGGCGCTGAACGATGAAATCTGGACCGAAATGACGACGCCTCTTTACGAGGGCGAGATCCGCCTCGGCATTCCGAGCGACATTGTAAACACTTATCTGCCGAGATTCCTGAAGGGCTTCGCGCAAGCGTATCCGAAAGTCCGTGTGTCGTTGCGCTGCACGTCGAGCGTCAAGCTTCTCGACTTGCTGAAGGCCGGGCAGGTCGACCTGACGCTGACCACCGAATTGAAGTGCGGCCCAGACGGTGAAAATCTCGTCGTCGATCGCCTCGTCTGGGTCGGTGCGCGCGGAGGCGAAGCCCAATGGCAACGCCCCTTACCAGTCTCCATCGGGTGCAGCGATTGCGCGTTTCGCACGCCTATTCGCGAGGTTTTGCAGAGGGCCGGGATCGAATGGTGGAACACGTCGGAGCTGACGAATACAGAGGCGCAGGTCGCGACGACTGCCGCAGACATCGCGGTGATGGCGACTCTGTCGTCGACCGTACCCAGCAGCCTTGAAGTGCTCGGCAAGGATTCCGGGCTTCCGCTGCTTCCTCCGTTCTCGGTCAACCTTTATCTGCCGAAGGATGGTGGCAGCCACATCGCGCAGGAACTCGCGCGCCATATTCGCCAGGCGGTCGTGGAGCAGCGTCGGATGGTGGCGTGAGCAAACACGCGTCATCTCGGACGCCGAAGGCGATCCGGGATCGGATGACGAGAAAAGCGCCTCTTCCGGAGGACGATCCCGGGTTCCGCTAACGCGGCCCCGGGATGACGAGTGAAAACGCGCCTAAGAGATCTCCAACTCGAACGCTGCCTTCAAATGGCGTGGCCAGCGTTTCGGGGCGACGAAGATCGCGTCGGCGCGCCATGTCTTGCCTTCTGCCCAAGCGTGCCGGGATAGCCATACGCGCGCCGCACGGGAAAAGCGCTGACGCTTGACGGCGGTGATTGCGGTGAGCGCGTTGTCCATGACTTCCCGCGCCTTAACCTCGACGAAAACGATCGTGCCGCCGCGTCTGACGATCAGATCGATCTCTCCACCTGCCGCTGCGTAGCGGCGAGCGAGCGGGCGATAGCCTTTCAGCAGCAGAAACAACAGGGCGAGGCGTTCCGCCTGATGACCGCGTAAAAATGTGCGGCGGCGGCGCTCGGCCTTCTTCGTCATTCGTTCTTGGCTTTCGCGAGGACGAGCGCGCGCGCATAGACATCGCGCTTTGGCAGATCCAATTCCGCCGAGACGAGCGCCGCCGCATCCTTGATTGAATGCGTTTTCAGCGCTGCTTCGAGCAAGCCGTCGAGGGCCGCATCCGCTTCGGCCGCATGCATTTCCTTCGTCGCTTCGCCGATCAGAACCACGATCTCGCCCCTTGGCGGACCTTCCGTCGCGAACTGCTCGGCGAGTTCCGGCAACGTGCCGCGCCGGATCGTCTCGAACATTTTCGTCAGTTCCCGCGCCACGACGGCCCTGCGCTCGCCCAATACGGCGGCGGCATCGGCCAGCATCTCTGGCAGGCGGTGAGGCGCTTCGAACAGCATGAGCGTGCCGGGGATGGTGGAGATCTCGGCAAGGCGGCTGCGCCGTGCGGCGCTCTTCGGCGGCAGAAAGCCCTCGAAGAAGAAACGATCGGTCGGAAGGCCGGAGACCACGAGCGCGGTCAATACGGCGGACGGGCCGGGAATGGGTGTGACCGGCAGGCCTTCTTCGATAGCGGCCTGCACCAGCTTGTAACCGGGGTCGGAGACGAGTGGCGTACCGGCGTCCGAGACCAGCGCGAGCGCCTGACCTTCACGGACGCGCAGGACCATGCGCTCGCGGACGGCCTCGTTGGAATGTTCGTGGTAGGCAACCAGGGGCGTCGTGATGCCGTAATGGGCGAGGAGCGTCTTCGTCACACGCGTATCTTCGGCAAGCACGGCGTCGGCCGCAGCGAGGACACTGAGTGCGCGGAAGGACACGTCCTTCAGATTGCCGATGGGGGTGGCGACCACGTAGAGGCCGGGCGCAAGAGGTTCAGCCTCGGCGGCGAGGCCGAAGGCGGTAAAGGTGCTCGTCTGCCCGCCCGAAGGCCGCCGCTTGGTTCTGTTGTCGATTCTCTGTGTCATGCAGAATTACCTTTGCATGAAGGTTTCGACGACGGGAAGCCTCATGCTTTGGAAACAATATTTACTTTTCATTGCGATCCTTGTCCCAACCTCAGGATAGACTGCTCGCGTAGCCATCGGCTGCGTCGCCGGAGAGTGGAAGATGGTGTGCATTCGCTCGAGCCGACAGAACCAAGGCAAAAGCCTTATGAATCGCATCGCGATCATGCTGGTCCTGGCATTTCCCGTGGTTCTGACGGGGTGCATCGGTTCCGGCAGCCTGACACCCTCGCGCCGGACCGCGAGCGCTCCCGCGCAAGCACAGCCTCAGCCATCTTATGAGGAACCGGTGGAGGCCATGCCGGGGCAGGTGCCGCCGTTGGCCTATGGAGCACCCACGAGCACCACGGTTGGCACGGGGAACGTCAAGGTCGCGTTGATTCTGCCGTTCTCCAGCGCTGGACAGGGCTCTATCGTGGCCCAGAGTATGCGCAATGCCGCCGATCTGGCGTTGAGCGATTTCCAAGGCGCCGACATCACGCTTCTTGTGAAGGATGACCGTGGCACGCCGGAAGGCGGGCGTGAGGCGGCTCAGCAGGCTGTGGCAGAGGGCGCGGAACTCATTCTCGGGCCGGTCTTCGCAGGTTCCGTGCAGGGGGCAGGGCAGGTCGCCCGACAAGCGGGGCGGCCGCTGATCGGGTTCTCGACCGATGCGAGCGTTGCCGGACCCGGCATCTATCTCTTAAGCTTCCTTGTGCAGGAGGAGGTCGATCGCATCGTCTCCTACGCCGCGCGCCAGGGGCACCGCTCTATCGCGGCCCTGATCCCGGAGACGACCTACGGCACGGTGGTCGAAGCACGCTTTCGCGAAACGGCGGCGCGCTCAGGGCTCCGCGTGGTCGCCATCGAACGCTATCCTTCGGGCCAACCTCAGGCGGCGGTCCAGCGCCTCGGCAATGTCATCGGCGGTGGTGCGCCGCAGGTCGATTCGTTGATCATCCCTGACAATGCCGATGGCTTGAACGCCGTTGCACGCGCCTTGCAGACGGTCGGATTCGATCCCCAACGGGTGCGCCCTCTCGGCACCGGTGTCTGGAACGAGGCGCGGGTTTTCGCCGTGCCGACGCTCCAGGGCGGCTGGTTCGCCGCTCCCGACAGTCGCGGCTTCGAGGCTTTCGCGGGCCGTTACCGGGCCCGTTTCAACACCGATCCGACGCGCCTTGCGACCTTGTCCTACGACGCCGTCACGCTTGTCGCCGCCTTGACCCGCACCCAAGGCTCTCGGCGCTTTGCGGAGGATGTGCTGACGAATCCGGCGGGATTTGCCGGTGCCGACGGCGTGTTCCGCTTCAAGACCGATGGAACCAACAACCGGGCGCTCGCGATACAGGAAATCCGAAATGGGACGACTGTCGCCGTCAATGCTGCGCCCCGCGCACTGACAGCCTCAGCTTACTGATATCCGGTCGCCGCACCGCCTTGAGACGAACGCTGTAAAGTCATAGGTTCAGGCCTATGACGATGCTGAGCGAAAGCTTACCCCAGCCCCTTTCCCGGTCCATGTCGAATCAGACCTTCGAGACTGTCTTGCGCGAACTCGGCGATAAGCCCCTTCGCGACGCCACTGCCTTGCGTGCTCGATTGGTGCCGGGGCTCAAGAGCGTTCTGGACGAGGGCCGAGCGGCAGCCGAGCGGCAATTGCTGGAAAGGCAGAATGGCCTTGTCTGCGCGAGGCGCTTGTCCACGCAGATGGATGCGCTCATCACAGCCGTCTACGACGCAGTCGTGCATCATCTCTATCCAATCTCCAATCCCTCGACGGAAGAGCGCCTCGCCATCGTGGCGACAGGTGGCTATGGACGCGGCACGCTCGCGCCGGGGTCCGATGTCGATCTCCTTTTTTTGCTTCCCTACAAGCAAACCGCCTGGAGTGAGAGCGTCGTCGAGGCGATGCTCTATGTGCTCTGGGACTTGAAGTTGAAGGTCGGACACGCAACACGTTCGGTTGAGGATTGTCTGCGCGAAGGTATCGCCGACATGACGATTCGCACCTCGCTTCTGGAAGCGCGATTCTTGTTCGGAGACAAGGCGCTTTTCGACAATATGGTCGAGCGCTTCGACCGCGAAGTCATCGCAACCTCGGCGGCGGAATTCGTCGATGCGAAACTGAAGGAGCGCGATGCGCGCGTCACCAAGGCAGGCGCTTCGCGTTATGTCGTCGAGCCCAACGTGAAGGACGGCAAAGGCGGCCTGCGCGATCTCAACACGCTCTTCTGGATCTCGAAGTATGTGTATCGCGTGCGCGAGCCTGCTGAACTCGTGAAGGCGGGTCTCTTCACGTCCGATGAATTCAAGCTCTTCGCGCGCTGCGAGGAATTCCTGTGGCGCGTGCGCTGCCATTTGCATTTCGCGACGGGGCGCGCGGAAGAGCGCCTGACCTTCGACATGCAGCGCGTGATTGCGGAGCGCATCGGCTTTGCCGGGCGCGGAGGTCTCGCGGCCGTCGAGCGCTTCATGAAAGCATACTTCCGCATCGCCAAGGATGTGGGCGATCTGACGGCGATCGTGTGCGCCGAACTCGAAGCGCGGCAGGCCAAGCACAGACCCATGCTCGACCGCGTGCTCGGCCGCTTTCGCCGTCGGCGCGGCGGGGCGCTGGAAGGTCACGACTTCTTCATCGACAACAATCGCATCAATGTACGAGACGAGCACGTTTTCGAGCGCGATCCGGTCAACCTCATCAGGCTCTATTGGCTCGCCGATCGGCACAATCTCGCGATCCATCCGGACGCCACACGCCTCGAGACCCGCTCGCTCAAGCTGATCGGCCAAAATCTGCGCAGCGATAGCGAGGCGAATCGCCTCTTTCTCGAAATTCTCACCTCGCGCAATGCGCCGGAGGTGGTGCTGCGCCGCATGAACGAAGCGGGTGTGCTTGGTCGCTTCATTCCCGATTTCGGTCGCATCGTCGCGATGATGCAGTTCAACATGTATCACCACTATACGGTGGATGAGCATCTGCTGCGCGCCATCGGCGTCCTTGCCGAAATCGAAGCCGGGCAATTGGCCGAAGAGCATCCGCTGGCAAACCAGATCGTCGGTACGATCCGCAACAGACGCGCCTTGTATGTAGCCGTGCTCCTGCACGATATCGCCAAAGGGCGCGAGGAGGATCACTCGGAGGCTGGCGCCGTCATCGCGCGAAAGCTCGGGCCTCGATTCGGCCTCGATGCCGCTGAGACCGATACGGTCGCGTGGCTGGTCGAGCATCATCTCCTGATGTCGAATACGGCCCAGAGCCGCGACTTGTCGGATCCCGCCACCATCAGGAGTTTTGCGGGGATGGTACAGACGATGGAGCGCTTGAAGCTCCTTTTGGTTCTGACCATTGCGGACATCAAGGCTGTTGGTCCCGGCGTCTGGACGGGCTGGAAGGGCCAGCTTCTGCGGACGCTTTATCACGAGACGGAAACGATGCTCGGCGGCGGCGTGGTGGATCTCGCGCGCTCGGAGCGTATCCGCATTGCGCAGGAGAACTTGCGCGCGGAACTACCCGATTGGAGCCAGGCAGACTTCGGGGCCTATGCGGCGCGCCACACGCCTGCTTATTGGCTGAGAGCGGACGAGGAGCAGCGTCAGAAGCACGCCCGTTTCGTACGTGAGTCCGACAAGGCGGGGCGGACGGTGACGACGGCATACGAGACGGATCGTTTCAGGGGCGTGACCGAGTTCACGGTTCTCTCACCCGATCATCCGCGCCTGCTCGCCATCGTCACAGGCGCCTGCGCGGCGGCGGGTGGGAACATCGTCGATGCGCAGATCTTCACCACGACCGACGGCATGGCGCTCGACACCATCGTACTCTCCCGCGCCTTCGACCGGGACGAAGATGAGTTGCGCCGTGCCGGGCGGGTTGCCAGTGCCATCGAAAAGGCGCTGAGGGGGAAAGTGAAGATCGCCGATCTGGTCGATACGAAACGCCCGACCAAGGAGCGTTCGAAAGCGTTCCATGTGGTGCCGGAAGTTTCCATCGACAATGAATTGTCGACCCGCCAGACCGTCATCGAGGTTTCCGGCCTCGACCGTCCGGGGCTTCTCTACGATCTCACGACGGCTTTGGGGAAGCTCAACCTCAACATCGCCTCCGCTCACATCGTGACCTTTGGCGAAAAGGCCGTGGACGTGTTCTATGTGACGGATCTCACCGGTACCAAGGTCAACCATCCGGGGCGGCAGGCCACGGTCCGGAAGGCTCTCTTGAAAGTCTTCGAGGGCGATGAGAAGGAACTCCCGCCGCGTCGCAGCGCTTGATTTGTGAGCGCAAGACCCTGATATGAGGGCCGAACCTTTTCTTAAATCTCAGCTGATTGATGATGAAGCCGAACGATACGGACGCCAAACAGACCCCTTCGCAGGATTCCGCCGTGGACGCCGTTCCCGGAGCAGAGGCCTCCGAGCAGCCCGCGCACGATCCCATCGCTGCGCTCGATGCCGAACGGCAGGAGATCAAGGACAAGCTCCTGCGCACCCTTGCGGATATGGAAAATCTGCGCCGCCGCACGGAGCGTGAGGTGGCCGATGCCCGGACCTATGGCGTCACCAATTTTGCCCGGGACATGCTGACGGTCGTGGACAACATCCGCCGCGCCATCGAAAGTGTTCCGGCAGAAGCCAAGGCGGCTGCCGACAGCGCTCTCAAGGGCCTGATCGATGGAATCGAGCTGACCGAGCGAGACTTCCTCAAGGCACTCGAGCGTCACGGTGTGAAAAAGCTCGATCCGGAAGGGGAGAAATTCGATCCGAATCTGCATCAGGCCATGTTCGAGATGCCGAAACCTGACGTTCCTGCCGGCACCGTCGTCCAGGTCATGCAATCCGGTTACGTGATCGGCGATCGCGTTCTGCGCCCCGCTCTGGTCGGCGTGGCGACGGGCGGGCCGAAAGCCGCCAATGGCGCAGCCGCGCCCGGCGCGGATAGCTCGTCCGCCTCTTAAGTGTCTTTCCTGACGAACATCCCATTCGAGACCATCGGTGTCGCCGTCTTCGCGTTGACGGGGGCGCTGATGGCGGCCCGCAAGGGTATGGATCCGTTCGGGTTCGCTTTGCTCGCCACTGTGACCGGGGTCGGTGGCGGAACGATTCGAGATCTGCTGCTCGGCATCAAGCCCGTTTCCTGGGTCGGCAATCCGATGGACGTGTTCGTTTGTCTGTTTGTTGCAGAACTCGTTTTTGCCCTTGGGCCCAAGCGCGTTGCGGCTCTTGAAGGCGGTCGGCAAAATCGGCTCTTGCTCTGGGCCGATGCTCTCGGCATGGCGCTGTTCACCGTCATGGGAACGGCCAAGGCCCTCAGTGAAGGTGTGCCCCTCATGTCGGCCGTCGTGCTCGGCACCATCACGGCGACGTTCGGCGGTATCATCCGGGATATTCTGGCAGCGACGACACCTTTGGTGTTGAGGCAGGACATCTACGTCACGGCGGCCGCACTCGGCGCCGGCGTCATGGTCGGATTGCGGGCGCTCGGGCTCGATCCATTCCTCGCATCCGCTTTGGGCGCCTGTGCCGCTTTCGGGCTGCGTGCGCTAGCCCTGCTCAAGGGCTGGTCTCTGCCATCCTTCCCGAGCCGGGGCTGACGCTAGAGTTTGATCCGGGCGGTTTCCACTTGTTCTGATCGTGCTCTACCGAGCCATTTCGACGCCGTCGATCATGTGCCGGAAGCGCGGCAAGTCCCTTTCGCGGTTTTCCGCCCGCGTCATGGCGACCATGCGAACATAACGATCGGTATCGAAGCGGATCGTCTGCATCACGATTACCGGGTGGCCCGAGACGGCCTCCTTCGCCTTAGCGACGATCTCGTGCCATTCCTGGCCGTTCAGGCGAAAGGTGTCCGAGCGCTCGATGGCGACATTGTTGAAGATCTGATTGGAATTGAGCGCGGCATGGGCGAATTGCTCGCGTCTTTCGCCGGCCGGCGGCAGAGCGCCGAGCGAGGCGGCCAGAATGACAATCGGCTGCTCGATGGCCTCGATATTGTCCTTCGGACCTTCCGTAAAAAGCGCGGAATTTCCTGAGAGCACCCGCACCGGCCTGAACCCGCCGCGATCTCCGACACGGAAGGGCAGGGCTGAGATCTGCTCGTCCAAGGAAACAGGTCCGCGCAGGGCCACGCTCTTCAACGCCTGCAACATCTGCGTGTCGCTGTAACCATCCCCGTCGCCCTGGATCTGCGCGATGAGAAGCGCCGTCAGACCCTGGTCCTTCAGGGCGAGAACCCATTTGCGCCCACCGTTACTCCCGAGGAGGCTGCCCGTGATGAGAACACCTGGCCGTCCGTCGAGCTTCACGGTCTCGCGTCCCGTCACGCTCATGCCTTGCCGCTTGAGCGCATCGTTGGAGAGGCCCGAAAGCAGTTGCGGGTAAGCTTCCGGAGGCATTTCGACGAAACTGATGCCGGCGGCGCGGTCGGGATTTTCGAACCCGCTGAAACGCTTGGATGCCCGCATGTCTTGGGGCGGAACGATACCGATGCGGGAGGCAGGAGGAAAAACCGTCTCGGCGGCAAAGGCGACCTGAGCAGAAGCAATGAGACCGAGGGCTGCGAACACAAGAGGCTTCATTGCCGGGAACTCCGAATTCTTCGAAATCACCCCTTCTTGTTAGAGCCCGGATCGTACTTTGCGCAAGGTGAGATTGAGACGACCTCCTTGTTGCAACAAATCGGATGTGCCTGGCGTGATCCGATCGACGCCATGAAAGATCAACCGCGACGGGCCGCCGAAGACGACGGCGTCTCCGGATTTTAGTTTGATCGAGCGTGTCGGATCCTTCCGGTCGAGGCCGCCATAGCGAAACAGGCCGGTATCGCCAAGGGAAAGGGAGACGACAGGCGCTCCGAATTCCTCCTCATCCTTGTCCTGGTGCAGGCCCATACGGGCGGAAGGCTCGTAGAAGTTGATCAGGCAGGCATCGGGTGGCTGGGGATAATCGCTGAGATCCTTCCAAGCCTTGAGCACTTGATCCGGCATGGTAGGCCATGGCTTCCCGGTTTCAGGATGCGTCGGCTGATACCGATAGCCGTTTACGTCGGAGACCCAGCCGAGCGGCCCGCAATTGGTCATGCGGACGGAAAAGGCTTTGCCCGTACGCGGCATGCGTGGAGAGAAAAGTGGCGCGGCCCGCGTGACTTCCCGAACGGCTTCGAGCAGGCGCTCCTGCGCGGCGCGGTCGAGATAATCGGGGTGATAGGTGAGGCCCGGGGCAAGGGCAATCGCACTCATGAGATCCATCCCGCGAGATAGAGCAGGATTCCCGCGGTGGAGGTTGCGGTGAGGGTCGTCACCATCCCGACCTTGAAGCGGAACATCGCGATGACCGCAGCAACCGATAGCAGGAGTGCCCAGACATTGGTGCTCGAGGGAACGGGAGCGTCGAAGTGTACTGGCCCCCAAGCAACCGGGTGCACCTGTGCAAAGATTGTATGGATCGCAAACCAGATCGCGAGGTTGAGGATCACTCCGACAACGGCCGCAGTGATCGCCGATAGTGCGCCGTTCAGCGCCTTGTTGTCCCGCATGACCTCGATGAAGGGCGCTCCCAGGAAGATCCAAAGGAAGCATGGCGTGAAGGTCACCCAGGTGGCGAGAAGACCGCCGAGAGTACCGGCCATCAAAGGCGGCAGCGAGCCCGGACCCCGGAACGCGGCCATGAAGCCTACGAATTGCAGAACCATGATGAGAGGGCCAGGCGTCGTCTCGGCCATGCCGAGACCGTCCAGCATCTCCCCGGGCTTCAGCCAGCCATAGTTCTCCACGGCCTGCTGCGCGACATAGGCGAGCACCGCATAGGCACCGCCGAAGGTGACCATCGCCATCTTCGAGAAAAACACACCGATCTGACTGAACACGTTGCCGGGGCCGAACGCGGCGAGCACGGCGATGACCGGGACGAGCCACAGCGTCAGCCAGATCGCGGCGTTGCGCAAAGTTTTCTTCACGGTTGGGCGGACATGCGCCGGCACCTCCTCGCCGAGCAGGCTCTCGGCATCGGTCAGTCCTGCTTTCGCGGCCCCGTGCCCGCCGCCGACCTGGAACTGGGCCATGCCGGCCCGTCCGCCGACGTAGCCGATCAGGCCCGCCATCAGGATGATGAGCGGGAATGGAATCCCCAAGAAGAAGATCGCCATGAACGCCGCCGCCGCGAGCCCGAGCATGATACGGTTCTTGAGCGCGCGCTTGCCGATCCGCATCACTGCCTCGAGGACGATGGCGACGACAGCCGCTTTCAGCCCGAAGAACAGAGCCGAGACCAATCCGACTTTGCCAAACAGGGCATAGATCCAGCTTAAGCCCATAATCGCCACGATGCCCGGCAGGATGAACAATCCACCCGCGATAAGGCCGCCGCGAGTGCGATGCATGAGCCAACCGATATAGGTTGCCAGCTGTTGGGCCTCTGGACCCGGCAGGAGCATGCAGTAGTTCAGCGCGTGAAGAAAACGGTTCTCGGAAACCCAGCGCTTTTCCTCGACGATGATGCGGTGCATGACCGCGATCTGGCCGGCAGGGCCGCCGAAACTCAGCAGGGCGACCCGCGCCCAGACCCGGATGGCTTCGCTCAAGCTCACGCCGTGGGCCGGAACATCCGGACGCGCCGTCGCATCGGGGAGAGTCATGCTGTCCATCTCAGGCCCCCTGCTTCTTAACGGGCCACGTGTGGGTCTCGTCAGTCGCATCGCGACACCAACGATAGAGGGCGTCGTAGAGGATCATCCCCGCTTCGAGCTGTTCGAGGTCGTCGGTATACATTCGCGAGAGTCCGAGAGAGGTTGCAAGCAGGCCCGCCGCCTCCGGAGCAAGATCAAGGCGCGCCGTATCGGCACCGCGCACAATGGTGGCCAACCGCAGAAGTGGCTCTGTCGTGAGGCCGAACTCCTCAACCATCACATCGAAAGTGCAAAGGTCTCCCCGATGGCTCCAGAAAACACCCTCGCCTTCCATGTCGAAGGCGGTTGCATTAAAGCGTTCCGCGGCTGCAAGAACCTGAGACGGGTGAACGAACAAGAAGACTGCCCTCGGATCGACAAAACGCCGGATAAGCCAAGGGCAGGCAATGCGATCGATCTTGGGCCGGGAACGAGTGATCCACACGGTCCGGCCTTGCGTATCGCGGTTGGGGATCTTGGCCTCCGGCACCATCGGCAGACCCGCCTCCGCCCAGGCCACGACACCGCCTTCGAGGGAATCCGCGGGTATGCCTTCATGCCTGAGCCAAGCCGCTACGCCCTGACCCAGTTTGAGACCCTTCTTGCAAATGACGACAACGGAACGGCATTTGAATTCATGCGCCCAATCCGAGACCGAGGCAAAGGGGCGGCGAACGGCGCCCGGGACCAGGCGCGGGTCACAGGCAAAATCATCATCGGTACAGACATCGATGAGTGCCGGGCACTTGGGAGTGCCGATAAGGCGAGCGAGCTTGTCGATAGAAATCGTGTTAGGTGACGACATGATGCATCCGTAAATAAATTGAGATCGGATGCGATACTTGGGCATGTCGCCTCGTGGGGAGATCGCAATCCCCATAGCTCGATTAGAGGACACAATTATCATCCTGTCAACGGATTGATGTGCGTGGCCTGATGCAAATGGAGCCTTCGATGAGGGCCAGCCCTGTGGGCGGCCGCACCTCGCTGTTGTGCTGCCCGAGGGCAAGGTCTCAGTTAGCCTGAAGAATCCGCCAAAGCTCCTGACCCGCATGGCTATCGCGGCGAAGCCAGCGCCCTGAAAATTGTCAAGAAGCATCTTCGACGTCTGCGTGAGCTGTCGGACAGCACGCGCCTAGACGCGGTTTGCTGCCACCCGATTGCGATACCTGTCAGGTTGGCAGGGCCTTCCAGAAAACCGTTGCATCGCAAAGCCGCCCGTCCGGCCACATGGCGAAATTCGGAATGATTCCGGCTTTTGTCCAGCCGAGTTCGCCGTAGAGCCGTTCGGCATACGAGCCCGTCACGGTGTCGAGAGTGATGAGCGAAAGATTGCGGTTCTTCGCTTCCTGTTCCAGAGTCAGCATCAATTGCCCTGCGACGCCTCTTCCACGCGCACGGCGATGGACGAGAAGCTTCTTCACGTCGCCACGGTGGCGCTGGTTGGGCGGGCAGTCGAGACCGAGCTGTACCGTACCGGAGAGAACGCCATCCACGTAAGCGCCGAACAACACCGTGTCTCCGGCGCCTACTTTGTCGATGACATTCCCCCACCATCGGTGCGCGTCCTCGACGGTGAAAGGCCACATGAAGCTGACGGACGCCCCGCCGGCGACGCAATCGGCGAGCGTCTCGGCAAGTTGGGCTCGGTCGGCTTCAGCGGCCTTCGCGTCGAGGAGGCATATTTCGATCATGCCGCGAGAACCTGCTTGTCTTCGACAGTCGTGTCGGCCTTGAGGCGATAGACGAGCGGAATGCCGGTCGCGAGTTCCATCGAGGGGATCGAGTCCGCGCTCAGGCGATCGAGCACCATCACCAGCGCGCGCAAGGAATTGCCGTGGGCCGCGACGAGAACGCGCTCACCCCGCATGACGCGCGGCAGGATTTCGCTCACGTAGTAGGGCAGCACGCGGGCGACCGTATCCTTCAGGCTCTCGCCGCCGGGAGGGGGCACGTCATAGGAGCGGCGCCACACATGAACCTGATCCTCGCCCCACTTGGCGCGGGCATCGTCCTTGTTGAGGCCCGAGAGATCGCCGTAGTCGCGCTCGTTCAGGGCCTGATCCCTGATGGTGGTGAGATTGGGCTGGCCGATCTCTTCCAGGATCAGTTCACAGGTGCGTTGCGCGCGGGAGAGATCGGAGGTGTAGGCCACGTCGAATTGGATGCCGAGCGCCTTCAAACGCCGCCCTGCAGCGCGCGCCTCTTCCACGCCGAGATCGGTGAGGCCAGGGTCCTTCCAGCCGGTGAACAGGTTCTTGAGGTTCCAGTCGCTCTGACCATGGCGGGCAAGGACGAGAAGGCGATTCATCGGCGAAAGTCTCCAGCTTGGTGCCTCGGGATGAGGCGTGTCTTAAGGCATGATTCGGAAAAGGGGTATCCGGAAAGATTTTGCAAAATCAAAGTCCATTGAGGCCAAGGACATCAGCCATGGTGTAGTAACCGGGCTTCTTGTCGAAGGCCCAGAGCGCGGCGCGCACGGCGCCGCGGGCGAAGATGCTGCGATCCTCCGCGCGATGGGAAATCTCGATGCACTCACCGGGGCCTGCGAACATGACCGTATGATCGCCGACGACAGTGCCGCCGCGAAGGGCCGCAAAGCCGATATCGCCGGGCCGCCGCGCACCTGTGTGGCCATCGCGGACGCGGACCGAGTGGTCTTTGAGCGAAACCTTGCGTCCTTGTGCTGCCGCTTCACCCAGGAGAAGCGCAGTGCCGGATGGTGCGTCCACCTTCATACGGTGGTGCATTTCAAGAATCTCGATGTCGTAATCGTCGCCGAGCGTCGCCGCGACCTTGCGTACGAGACCCGCGAGCAGGTTCACGCCGAGCGACATGTTGCCCGACTGGACAACCCGCGCATGGCGCGCGGCGGCTTCGAGCTTGGTGAAGTCGTCGTCCTGAAGGCCTGTCGTGCCGATCACATGGACGATACGCGCCTGCGCGGCGAGTGCCGCGAAGGCCACTGTCGCCGATGGTGTCGTGAAATCGAGCACGCCATCAGCTTGTGCGAAGATGGGAAGAGGGTCGTCGGTGACATCGACTTCGAGAAGGCCGATGCCGGCCATGAGCCCGGCATCGTGACCAAGGAGTTCCGAGCCCTCACGGGCGATAGCGCCGACGAGGCGACACCCTTCCGTCTCGGCGATGGCTTTGATGAGCATGCGCCCCATGCGCCCGCCTGCGCCGACGACTGCCAGTCGCATCTCACCCATGCCCGATCTCCTCTTCGTCGCGGTCGATATAGCGGTCCGACTGCACCCTGGAAAGCGCTTCCCTTACCCCGGCTGCGGTCCGTCATATCCCTCGATGACGATGATGTCGGCGATGGCGTGACCGTCGCGCTCGGCCTTCGCCGCCATGTATTCGGGGGAATGCCAGCAGGCCAGAGCCGCCTCGTAGGAGGGGAACTCGATCACCACGTTGCGCGCACGGCTTACGCCTTCGACCGGCTCGAAAGTCCCGCCGCGCACCAGAAAGCGCGCACCGAATTTCGAGAAAGCGACGGCGTTGGCCGCGACGTAGTTCTTGTAGGCTTCAGGATTGGTCACGTCGACGCGGCCGATCCAATAGCCCTTGGCCATTATTCTGCGCCTTCCACCAGCACGAACTCGGCGATGCAGGCGCCGTCGCGTTTGGCCTTGGCGGCCTGATATTCCGGAGAATTGTAGTAGCGGCGGGCCGCTTCCATGGATTCGAACTCGATCACCACGTTACGGGGGCGCGCTTCGCCCTCGAGCGCCTCGTAGGCGCCGCCGCGGACGAGCGGCTTGCCGTTGTATTGGCGGATCGCCGCCGTCGCGCCTTTTGCGTATTCCGCATAGGCCTCGGGATTCGTGACGGTGACGCGGGCGATGACGTAGGCCTTGGGCATGAAACACTCCAACAACAGGTGTGCAGCACGGAACGCCAAGCGGGGGAACCCGTCAAGACGGGAATTGCGAGGCGCGTGTTAAGACAGCGTCAACGACTCAGGAAACAGCCGCTGCGATTTCCTGCACGATGCGCTCGGTGACAGCACGCGGATCGGCGGCTTTCACGATGGGGCGGCCGACGACGAGGTGGTTTGCGCCCAGGCGGATGCCTTCCCCCGGCGTGACGATGCGCTTCTGATCGTCGGCGGAGGAGCCGGTGGGGCGGATGCCCGGCGTGACGATGGCAAGATCGGGCCCGACGATGCTGCGGACGCGCGCCGCTTCCGGCGCGGCGCAAACGATGCCGTCGACGCCGAGATCGCGGGCTTGCCCTGCACGGCGGGCGACGAGTTCTTCCGTCGGGACCGGCGCATAGCCCGCCTCCACCAGATCCTGATCGCTGTAGGAGGTGAGAACCGTCACGGCGAGGATCTTCAGGTCCGACCCTGCCTTTCCAGTAACCGCGGCGCGCATGGTCTGCGGGTAGGCGTGGACGGTCAGGAATGTAGCGCCGAGCCGGGCCACCGAGCGGACACCCTCTTCGACGGTATTGCCGATATCGTGGAGCTTCAGGTCGAGAAAGACCTTCTTGCCCTGACCGATGATCTCTTTCGCGAATTCGAGGCCGCCCGCATAACCAAGCTGGTAGCCGATCTTGTAGAAGGTTCCCGCATCGCCGATGCTCGCCACGAGGGCGCGTGCCTCATCGACGGAAGGCACATCGAGGCCGATGATGAGGCGATCCCGGATATCCCTTTGTATCGATGATGAATCCATACCAAGGGGCATCGCAGCGCTCATGCGGTTACTCGATTGTAGACCCAGACGCGGGCCGGAGGGAGGTTGCGCCAAATGCGGTTCGACGCGCGGGCCTTATACGCGGGGGAGCGCGCCGGGATCGGCGGCACGACCGCGTAGGTGAACTGGATGAACGGCGCTTCCGGATGCATCAGGGATTGCGCCGTTTCCATAAGGGACGTGCGCTGCTCCATGGGCTTGGTGAAGAGCGGCAGGCTCGACACGGTAGCGGCGGCGGGCTCTTTCAGGAGGCCAGAGAGGGTTTCTCCGAGATCGTAGGCATCGCCCTGGATGATCGTCGCTCTTGGGAAGCGCCGTTTCAGCAAATGGCAAAATTCCGGGTTGAATTCGATCAGAATCAACCGCTCCTGCTCGACCCCTCGCCGAATCAGGGCGTCAGTGACCGGGCCGGTGCCGGGGCCGAGTTCGATGATGGGGCCGGGCACACGCGTATCGACGAACGAGGCCATGGTACGGGCCAGAACCTTGCCCGATGGCGTCACCGCCCCGATCACCAGCGGCCGTTCGAGCCAGGAGCGGAGAAAACGGGCTTCGTCTTGGAAACGGTCCTTATTGAGAGGAAACTTTCGCGGCGTCGGTCTTTGAGACGACTGAAGCACTTGGGAACCTCTTTAAGACGGATCGCAGTCACTCTTTAGAACATTTTCATGTGGTGTGAAAACCGGCCCACCACCAGAAAATGCGATCTGAGAAGTCCTGGAACGATGCCGGGTTTTCGCCGAATCTCATCGTTTCAGTAGTCAATAAAAACGACTGCCAAGTTAACTGGATCCACCCAGCCCGTCGATAAACTCACGGACACGGGTGAAAAATCCCGAACTTTCCGGGTGTGTGTCTTTCGAGCACTCCTGTTCGAACTCCATCAGAAGCTCGCGCTGGCGCTTGGTAAGCTTCTGCGGGGTTTCGACCACCACCTGGATATAGAGATCGCCCACATCGCGGGAGCGCAGCACGGGCATTCCCTTGGCCCTCAGGCGGAACTGCTTGCCTGATTGTGTGCCCTCCGGAACCTTCACCTTCGCATCCGTGCCATCGATAGTGGGAACGGAGAACTCGCCCCCGAGCGATGCCGTCACCATCGAGATCGGCACCCGGCAGAAGAGATCCGCCCCGTCGCGCTGAAAGAACTCGTGCGGCTTGATGGACAGGAAGATGTAGAGATCGCCCGAAGGTCCACCGCGAACGCCCGCCTCGCCCTCGCTTGAAAGACGAATGCGCGTGCCTTCCTCGACGCCCGCGGGAATATTCACCGAGAGCGTGCGCTCGCGGGTCACCCGGCCGGCGCCGTGGCAATTGCCGCAAGGATCGTCGATGACCTCCCCGCGTCCATGGCAGTTCGGGCAGGTGCGCTCGATGGAGAAGAAGCCCTGTTGGGCACGAACCCGGCCCGCTCCGCCGCAGGTGGGGCAGGTCTTGGGCTTCGAGCCCGCCTTCGCGCCCGAGCCGGAGCACACTTCGCAAGTGACCGAGGTCGGGATCCTGATCTCGGCGTTCTTGCCCTGGAAAGCCTCCTCGAGGGAGATTTCCAGGTTGTAGCGCATGTCCGCACCGCGCTCGCGTCCGCCCGCGCCGCGTCCGCCGCCGCGTTGACCGCGCCCGTCGCCGAAGAAATTCTCGAAAATGTCCGACATGAAGTCGGAGAAATCATTGCCGAAGCCCGGACCGCCCGCACCGTTGCCACCATTGGCGAAGGCTGCGTGGCCGAAGCGATCGTAGGCTGCACGCTTCTGGCCGTCCGAGAGCGTCTGATACGCCTCGTTGATTTCCTTGAACTTGACCTCGGCCTCGTGATTGCCGGGATTGCGATCCGGGTGATGCTGCATCGCCAGCTTGCGGAAGGCGACCTTCATCTCAACTTCGGTCGCGGTCTTCGTAACCCCAAGGACTTCGTAATAATCGCGCTTGGACATTCGGTATCTCTTTTAAGGCAATATGCGGTCTGGTAAGGCGCGCGAGGTTATTGAAGTACCGATGAGCTCTTCACAAGAGATCATCGAGGCTCGGTATTTTGATGAGCCATCGGCGAACCACTGTTTCAGGGCCTCGTCGGAGGGCCTCATTGTCTTCGAGAATCGATCTGATATTTCATCTGTAACAGGGTGTAATGCAAAAGCCGCTGCCCCTGCAGCCAAGCTCAAGCCATCGAGAGCTTCAGAACAAGCACCGCTTCGATCCGGAGGCTCTTGGCTTTGGACCAAAAAAAGTAATGAATTGACGAGCTCGGCTCGAGAAAAATCCCTTTGTTCAATAGAAAGCTTCAGGTTTCTCTCAGCAAGAAAAAGCGCCTTCCGCAAATCGTGCATCCGACTTTCGGCCCTTACGTCGACCTGGGCCTGGACGGGCGTCAGAATAGATGAGCACGAAAAAAGACCAAGAGCACAAATCGTTGCGAAGCTTCGAATACGAGTGGCCGGGTGGAACCCGGCCATTCGATAATTCTTTGCCACGGCCAAAGCCATGAACTACGCCCGCTTCTTTTTGTCGTCTTCGCTGACTTCCTGGAAGTCGGCGTCGATGACATCGTCCTTCTTTTCGGCACCGGCGGCGGCTTCCTCGCCACCTTCTCCAGCCGCTTGCGTCGCCTGATACATGGCTTCGCCGAGCTTCATGGAAGCCTGCATCAGGTCCGTCGTGCGAGCCTTGATGGTCTCCGCGTCCTCACCGGCCAGGGCCTGCTTGAGCGCGTCGATGGCGGTCGAGATGCCTTGCTTGTCGGCGTCCGTGACCTTGTCGCCGTATTCCGTCAGCGACTTCTCGGTCGCGTGGATCAGGCTCTCGCCCTGGTTCTTGGCCTCGACGAGTTCGCGGCGCTGCTTGTCCTCGGTCGCGTGGGCTTCGGCGTCCTTCACCATCTTGTCGATGTCGGCTTCCGAGAGCCCGCCCGAGGCCTGGATGCGGATCTGGTGTTCCTTGCCGGTGGCCTTGTCCTTCGCCGTGACATTCACAATACCGTTCGCGTCGATGTCGAAGGTCACTTCCACCTGCGGCACGCCGCGCGGGGCCGGCGGGATGCCGACGAGGTCGAACTGGCCGAGCAGCTTGTTGTCCGCCGCCATTTCGCGCTCGCCCTGGAAGACGCGGATGGTGACCGCGTTCTGATTGTCTTCCGCGGTCGAGAACACCTGGCTCTTCTTGGTCGGGATCGTCGTGTTGCGGTCGATCAGGCGCGTGAACACACCGCCGAGCGTCTCGATGCCGAGCGAGAGCGGGGTCACGTCGAGGAGCAGCACGTCCTTCACATCACCCTGAAGCACGCCCGCCTGGACCGCAGCGCCGATGGCGACCACTTCGTCCGGGTTGACGCCCTTGTGGGGCTCCTTGCCGAAGAACGCCTTCACGACTTCCTGGATCTTGGGCATGCGGGTCATGCCGCCGACCAGAACCACTTCGTCGATCTCGCCGGCCGAGATACCGGCATCCTTGAGGGCCTTGCGGCAGGGCTCGATAGTCTTCTGCACCAGATCGTCCACAAGCTGCTCGAACTTGGCGCGCGAGAGCTTGAGAGCGAGGTGCTTCGGCCCGGAGGCGTCCGCCGTGATGTAGGGCAGGTTGATTTCGGTCTGCTGCGCCGAGGACAGCTCGATCTTTGCCTTCTCCGCCGCCTCTTTCAGGCGCTGGAGGGCGAGCTTGTCCTTGGTCAGGTCGATGCCCTGTTCCTTCTTGAACTCGGCCGCGAGGTATTCGACGAGACGCATGTCGAAGTCTTCACCGCCGAGGAAGGTGTCGCCGTTGGTGGACTTTACCTCGAACACGCCGTCGCCGATCTCGAGGATCGACACGTCGAAGGTGCCGCCGCCAAGGTCGTAGACCGCGATCGTGCCGTGCTGCTTCTTCTCGAGGCCATAGGCGAGCGCTGCCGCCGTCGGCTCGTTGATGATGCGCAGCACTTCAAGACCGGCGATCTTGCCGGCGTCCTTGGTGGCCTGACGCTGAGCGTCGTTGAAGTAGGCGGGAACGGTGATGACGGCCTGCGTGACCGTCTGCCCGAGATAGGCCTCCGCCGTTTCCTTCATCTTCTGCAGGGTGAAGGCGGAGATCTGGGACGGCGAAAATTGCTTGTCGTCAGCCTTGACCCAGGCGTCGCCGTTCTGGCCCTTGACGATGTCATAGGGAACAAGACCCATGTCCTTCTTGGTCATGGGGTCTTCGAATGTGCGCCCGATCAGGCGCTTGATGGCAAAGAAGGTGCGCGACGGGTTCGTGACCGCCTGGCGTTTGGCCGGCTGGCCGACAAGGCGTTCCCCGTCGTCCGTAAAGGCGACGATGGACGGAGTCGTCCGAGCGCCTTCCGCATTCTCAATAACTTTAGGCTGCGAGCCTTCCATAACGGCGACGCAGGAATTGGTGGTTCCGAGGTCGATACCAATGACCTTTCCCATGGCGGGATCCCTCACTTTCAAGCAGACCGCCGCGCCCCGAAGCGGCACGGCCCATGGCTGTGGTTGAACAAACAGCAGAATCCCTCCGAAAACGGCCGAACCCTGCCCTGGCGCTGATATAAGAAGGCGCCGCGGGGGCCGCAAGTCGAAGGTGGAGCGTTGTTTACCGCAAATGAAGCGGGGCGGTGAAGAGGCTTTTTTAGTCGAGGAGCCGAAATGCCGTTTGTCGGGCTTCGCACGAGAGTTTGATCGTGTCTCCTTGAAACACGATCAAACTCACGATTCCTTATTTCCGCATGATCCGGGCGAACAACCGGTTTCCACTTGTTCTGATCATGCTCTATTGCGCGCGAGGCCCGTTTCCCAGCCCAGAATCGCCTGCTTGCGCGTCAGGCCCCAATGGTAGCCGGTGAGCGCGCCTGAGCGTCCGAGCACCCTGTGGCAGGGGACGACGAAGGAGATCGGGTTCCGGCCGACAGCTGCCCCGACTGCGCGGGCGGCCGCCGGTTTGCCGATATGGCGGGCGATGTCGGAGTAGGAGGTGGCACGGTCACGGGGGATCCGCAAAAGGGTCTGCCAGACGCGGACCTCGAAATCGGTACCGATCAGAACGACCTTCAGGGGCTGCTCGTCCTGCCAGCGATGTGGATCGAAAATTCGCCGGGCGAGGGGCGCGGTCGCGGCGGTATCCTCGATGTATTCCGCCTTGGGCCAGCGTCGTTTCAGATCCTCCAGAGCAGCCTGCCGGTCTCCGTTGTCCACGAACCCGAGGCCCGCGAGACCCCGGTCGGTCGCCACCAGAACAGCCTCGCCGAAGGGAGAGGAGTGGAATCCGAACCGCATGGTCAGGCCCGCTCCGCCCACCTTGTAGTCGCCCGGGGTCATGGCCTCATGGGTCACAAAGAGATCGTGCAGGCGTGCGGGGCCGGACAGTCCGACTTCGTAGGTCGCATCCAGAACGCTCGCTGAGGAAGCCAACAGCGCCTTGGCGTTGTCTAGGGTGATCGCCTGGAGAAAAGCCTTGGGCGAAAGGCCCGACCAGCGGCGGAACAGGTGATGCACATGGGTCGTGGAGAGCCCCACATGCTCTGCGATGGCCTCCAGAGAGGGTTGTTCGCGCCAGCGCTCCGAGATGAAAGCGATGATCTCCCGGACGCGCTCGTAATCCACCATCGGTCCTTGCGGAACTTCGATGGCGGCGGGTTCGATGGCGATGTCACGCAGGGTGCTCAACATGGGACTAATCCTCTTTGAGCGTCATATTAGTTCTCGGTGAGAATAACGACACCCGATTCCTGCGCCGGAAATTGCCTTCAGATGCCCCGCTTCACATTTGCCAGCGCCTGTCCGAAGGCCTCGGCGAAAGTCTCCCGTTCCGGGGGCGAGAGATCGTGGGCGACCACCACGCTCTGCCCGCGGGAGGTGAGGGCGAGTTGCTGAAGGCCGAATTCGTCGTCTTCCTGACGGTTCAGGCGCGTCCAGAGCGGGTTGAAGGACCATTCCCGCGACTCGCCGCGATAGGAGACCTTTCGAAGCAACAGGCGCACCGGGGTCAGAATCACTTCCTCGAAGGCTCGTCCGTGCCGGTCGTTGACGCGAAGGGCTATGTAGAGACCCAGAAAATCGAGACCGAAGAAGCCGACGACGGGCCAGAAACCCAGGATCACAAAGGGAAGGCTCGCAATGAGGGAGGTGAGGCACACAAGTGTCATCACAACCCGGAAACCTTTGGGAGTGAGGGACCGGTGCGGGCGGATCACAGCCGCGAAAACGGGCCGTTCAAACTGCCCGATCTCATCCAATGTGGCTTTGCCGCTGTCCATGCGCGGATTATAACGCAACCATGTCCGATCTGAAGTCGTCATCCCGCCGCAAGCCGACGCCCAAAGCGCCCATCCTGTCCGCGAAACCTGTTCGTCAACCGAAGCCGGTCGACAAGGCGACGGTCGTCGAGATCTTCCGCCGGTTCGAAGCCGCCAATCCACACCCGGAGGGCGAGCTCGAATACGTCAATCCATATACGCTGCTGGTGGCGGTTCTGCTTTCCGCGCAAGCGACCGATGTGGGCGTGAACAAGGCGACGCGGCTTCTCTTTCCCATCGCCGACACGCCGCAAAAGATGCTGGCAATCGGCGAGGAAGGCGTGCGCGAGCGCATCAAGACGCTCAATTATTTCAACACCAAGGCGAAGAACGTCATCAGCATGTCGAAGCGTCTCGTGGACGATTTCGGCGGCGCGGTACCGCGCACGATGGAAGAACTCACGTCTCTGCCGGGCGTCGGACAGAAGACCGCGAGCGTGGTGATGAACATCGCATTTCGCATTCCGCATATCGCCGTCGACACGCATATTTTTCGCGTCGCCAACCGCATTCCCTTCGTCAACACGAAGACGCCGTTGGAGACGCAGGAGCCATTGGAAAAGCTCGTGCCAGGTGAGTTCAAGCTTCACGCCCACCACTGGCTGATCTTGCATGGCCGCTATGTTTGCAAGGCACGCGTACCGGAATGCGCGCGCTGCCTCATCAACGACCTCTGCCGCTATCCGGCGAAGACTTTTTGAGGGCGCGACCGCTTTGTCGTTCCGGGGCGCTCTTTCTCCCTCCTCATCCTGAGGAGCAGCCTGTAAGGCTGCGTCTCGAAGGAGGGTACAGAGAGCACTGGAGACGCCTCGCCCTTCGAGACGACGCTGACGCGCCTCCTCAGGTGAGGCTGCGTGGCTTAGATGGGCACGGTCAAGCGGACCGTGCGTCATCCTCGGAATGACGCTTGAGTCACCCGAAGACGATCAGCCCCGCGAGCCCTGCCGATCCGACGAGGATGCGCCACCACGCGAACGGCGCGAACCCGTGGCGGGAGATGTAGTCGAGGAATGTCTTCACCACGAGAAGGGCCGAGACGAAGGCGGCGATAAAGCCAACGAAAATCAGCCCGAAATCGTCGGTCGAGAGATTTTTGTAGTTCTTCAGGAGGTCGTAAGCGAAGGCTCCGGCCATGGTCGGCATGGCGAGGAAGAACGAGAATTCCGCCGCGGAGCGCTTATCCGCGCCGAGCAGCATGGCGCCGACGATGGTCGCGCCGGAGCGGGAGACGCCGGGGATCATGGCGAGGCACTGCATGAAGCCGATCTTCACATACATCGGCAGGGGAAAGCGCGTGGCGTCGGTTTGGGTCGGCTTGAGCGGCAGGCTGTCGACGATGAGCAGCACAAATCCTCCGGCGATCAGCGCAAGGCAGACGATCCAGGGATTGAACAGCACGTCCTTGATGAAGCTATGAAGCGCCGCGCCGATCACAGCGGCAGGCAGGAAGGCGACGAAGACACCGAGCACGAACCGCCGCGCCTCCGGATCGTGAGGGAATGCCTTGGCGATGGCGAGCAATCGCTGGAAATAGACCAGAAGGATCGCGAGAATCGCGCCGAGCTGGATCAGGACCTCGAAGGTCTTGCCCGTCGACTCAAATCCGAGGAAATGACCGACGAGCAGGAGATGGCCCGTCGAGGAGACCGGCAAGAACTCGGTCAGGCCTTCGATTATACCGAGGAAAAGGGCTTCAAATAACTGCGTCATGCTTGAAAATCCTCAGCAACGCGTTGACAGCATACCAATCGCTGTTCGCCTGCGTGGCGAACATGAGATTCACCAAAATTCCTTACCGACCGTTAATCGAACGTGGCCTTATTGTCGCCGTCTGTTTCGCGTCTGACACGCCCCATGCCAATCTTTCATCATTACCCTTTCTGCCCGCGCTCGCGGTTCGTGCGCTTGGTCCTGGTCGAGCTAGGCCTTGAGCCTGCGATCGTCGAAGAAAAACCCTGGGAGCGGCGGATGCCGTTCCTGGAAGTGAATCCGGCCGGCCATTTGCCGGTATTGGTCGACGACAACGGCCTTGCCGTTCCAGGCGCAGGTGTGATCTCGGAATATCTCGACGACATGCTGGGCAACGGGTTGGGCGAGCGACGGCTTCTTCCTCAAAATGCCGCCGAGCGCATGGAAGTGCGCCGCCTGACCGATTGGTTCCTCAACAAATTCCATGAGGAGGTGTCCGAATACCTCGTGACCGAGAAGATCTATAAGCGTTTCATGCCTGCCGAACTCGGCGGCGGACCGCCGGACATGAACGCGATTCGCGCAGCGCGGAACAATGTGCGATACCATCTGAAATATATCGGTTATCTGATTTCCGGCCGGAATTGGCTCGCAGGCGATCAGTTGACCTACGCGGATTTGGCCGCGGCGGCTCATTTCTCGATCATCGATTATCTCGGCGACGTTCCATGGGAAGAGGACGAAACAGCGAAGCATTGGTACGCCAGGATCAAGTCCCGGCCGTCCTTTCGCGCGCTCCTGTCGGACCGGGTCGCGGGAATGGCACCGGCGGATCATTACGACGATCTGGACTTTTAGAGGGCGAGGCCCTGAAGCGCGCCTTCATCGAGCGCGCCAAGGCCCTCGGCTTCGAGACGATCCGCATCACCACGCCGGATAGTACGCCTCAGGCCGCCGGGCGGCTGAAGGAGTGGCTGGACAACGGTCGGCACGGCTCCATGGACTGGATGGCGGAAACCGTCGAGCGGCGCGCCGATCCTTCAACTCTGTGGCCGGAGGTCAAAAGCGTCGTCCTGCTCGGCCTCAATTACGGACCGGCGCATAATCCGCTGGAGACCCTCGCGCTCAAAGACCGGGCTTCGATCTCCGTCTATGCCCGCAATCGCGATTATCACGATGTCATCAAGGGCAAGTTGAAAGAGGCTGCGGGTTTCCTCGCTTCTCGCGGCGGGGCCGACGTTAAAGTGTTCGTCGATACCGCGCCGGTGATGGAGAAAGCGCTCGCCGAAGCGGCGGGGCTCGGCTGGCAGGGCAAGCATACGGTTATCGTCTCGCGCGAGTTCGGCAACTGGCTGTTTCTCGGCGCGATCTTCACCACGGCCGAACTGACCCCCGATGCTCCCGAGCGCGATCATTGCGGCTCATGCCGTCGGTGTCTCGACATCTGTCCGACCAATGCTTTTCCGGCGCCATATCAACTGGATGCGCGACGCTGCATTTCCTATCTCACCATTGAGCACAAGGGGCACATCCCGGCCGATCTGCGCCCCGGCATTGGCAACCGCATTTTTGGTTGCGACGATTGTCTTGCGGTTTGTCCCTGGAACAAGTTCGCCCAGGCCGGGCGCGAAGTGCGACTGCAGCAGCGGGACGATCTCGCCGCATTGCCATTGGCCGAACTCGCCCGTCTCGACGACGCGTCGTTCCGCACGATGTTTTCCGGCACGCCGATCAAGCGCACGGGGCGTGATCGTTTCATCCGCAACGTGCTCATCGCCATCGGCAATTCAGGGAGGCCGGCGCTTGCCGACCAAGCTGTGCAGCTTCTCGATGATCCGTCGCCGCTCGTGCGCGCTATGGCGATCTGGGCGGCAGGTCGGCTTCTTTCCGCGGAGACCGTAGCGCGGCATGCCGCAGGGCGTTACGAGGCGGAGGCCGATCCCGATGTGCGCGAGGAATGGCTACGCGCGCTTGGCTCCACTTCCGCTGTCGAGAATGTTGCATGAATCTTTTTGTTTTCGGTCTTGGGTTTTCAGCGCAGACGCTGATCCGCCACCATGGCGCGGAGTTCTCGCGCGTTGCGGGCACAGTGCGCGAGCAGGATAAGGCCGAGCGTCTGAAGAAAACCGGCATTCATGCTTATGCACTGTCCGACCCGAACCTCGATCTCGATGCGGAGATTGCGCAAGCGGATGCCATTTTGATCTCCACGCCGCCCGATGCTGATGGCGATCCGATTCTCAAACGTTTTAGCGAAGGTATCGCGAACGCAAAGCGAGCACGATGGATCGGCTATCTGTCGACGACTGGCGTCTATGGCGATCACGGCGGGGCCTGGATCGACGAGGCGGCGGCAACCGTACCCGCGAGCCGTCACTCTGTTCAACGTCTGGTGGCCGAGAACGCATGGCTCGATATCGGCAGACGAAACAACACGCCGACTCATGTCTTTCGCATCACGGGGATCTATGGTCCGGGCCGGAACGCGCTTGTCGATCTCGCACGCGGCAAGGCGCGCCGCATCGACAAGCCGGGTCAAGTCTTCAACCGTATCCATGTTGAAGACATCGCTGCCGTTCTTGCCGCTTCGCTCAAACAACCGAGGCAAGGCGCGATCTACAATGTTGCCGATGACGAGCCCGCACCTGCTTCCGACGTGGTCGCTTACGCGGCGCGTCTCGCGGGCATCGAGCCTCCGTCCCTGATCTCTTTCGACAAAGCGGATCTCACGCCGACGGCGCGCAGCTTCTATTCGGAGAGCAAGCGCATATCGAACAAGCTCATCAAGACCGAACTCGGTGTGAAGCTTGCCTACCCGACTTATCGCGAAGGGCTGCAGGCGCTTTACGCCACGGGCGAGTTCGTTCAGGCCGCGTCACGATTGGCCGAGGCGCTGAAATGCTCGACGTAGCGCTTGCTGATGGCCGAGACGGGAAGGATCACGAGAACGTCGGTCGTCCCGAATTGCCGATCGATGACCGCGCCACGCCCGAAGGTGGCACCTAAGCGCAGATAGCCCTTGATCATCGGCGGCAAGGCGTGCAGCGCCGTCTTCGGATTGATGGCTTCCTTCGCCAGCAAATCCATCGGCGTGAATCGCGTCGGCACCGCACTCGCCTGCCAGTTCGGGGGAGCTGAGGCGAAGTGGTGGAGGAAGCTCAAGGGCAAAGCCAATTCGCGCGGGTTCGTCCCCTCCAGGCTGGCGCAACCGATCATCACATCGATGCGGTGATGCTGCACATACGTCCAGATTCCCTGCCACAAAAGCTCGACCGTACGCTTGGTGCGGTAAGGCTTGAGCACGCATGAGCGGCCGAGTTCGAGAAAGCGCAGGCCGGAATGAGCTTTGATCAGCGGCGCGATATCGTACTCCGCTGCCGTGTAGAAACCGCGATGGCGATCCGCCACTTCCTGCCGAAGCAGGCGATAGGTGCCGACAACTTTTGGTTTGCCGGTCCGGAAGGGTTTCGCTTTCACATCGTGGTCGAGCACGAGCAGATGGTCACAGAGCGCGTCGTATTCGTCGACATCGCGGCGGGAGATGCGGGCGGTTCCGTTCGGCTCGGCCGACATCTCGCCGTAAAAGACCTTGAAACGCAGTTTCTGCGCCGCGCGGATTTCCGCCGTTGTCGTGGCAAGGCGCACTTCGAGGGAGCCGATTCGCCCAAGAACGGGGTCGAGATCGGCATAGTGGCGGACGGTCCTGTTAAAGCCCGGCAATAATCTCAGCTTTCCCGGTTTGAAGGGAGGAGTGCGAGCGATGTCTGCGGAAACAGGCATCGTTCTGGTTTCCATCGAAGGAGAGATCATAAAAACCCCACTGAGCCTAACCGTCCTGGCGCTGCTGCCAAGGTTAACCTTGGACATAAAGCTCATTTCGAACAATTCTGTGACATCGCCAACGCGTATTTACCATGATTCCCTTCGGCGCAACCTATGGAATCAGGCAGCTGTCTGCCGCCGGTCGGTATGGGCACGGTAGGAAAGCGCTTCCGCCAGATGCATGCGGCGCACCCTGTCTTCTCCATCCAGATCGGCCAATGTGCGTGCCACTTTCAGGACTCGGTGAAAGCCCCGGGCCGACAGGCGCATCGTATCCGCCGCATTGCGGATCAGGGCAAGGCCGTCCGAATCAGGCTGGGCGACCTCGTCGAGAAGAGCGGCTGGGCAGGCGGCATTCGTGGTGACGCCGTCGAGTTCGTAGGCCGCATAGCGTTTGGCTTGCCGCTCCCGGGCTCGGGCGACACGAACGGCGACTTCCGCCGAACCCTCGGTCGGGGCGGGGAGCAAAAGATCGGACGCGGTCACCGCTGGAACTTCGATAGCGAGATCGATTCGGTCCAGGAACGGGCCTGAAAGACGCGCTTGATATTGCGCAATACAACGGTCGTTGGGCTGACGGCGACATACATAGCCGGGCTCGGTGCCATGTCCGCAACGACAGGGGTTCATGGCGGCAACGAGTTGGAAACGAGCCGGATAGGTCGCTCGGTGATTCGCGCGGGCGATCATGATTTCGCCGGTCTCCAGCGGCTGCCGCAGCGAATCGAGCACTTGCGGCTGAAATTCGGGGAGTTCGTCCAGAAACAGCACGCCGTTATGGGCGAGCGAAACCTCGCCCGGCCGCGCATTCATGCCTCCACCGACCAGCGCCGCCATGGAGGCAGAATGGTGAGGAGCACGGAAAGGGCGTCGGTTCGACAACGCCCCTTCCTCGATCAGGCCCGCAATGGACTGGATCATGGACACTTCCAGCAATTCGCGCGGCATTAAAGGGGGCAGGATCGAAGGCAGCCGCTGAGCGAGCATGGATTTGCCTGCCCCCGGAGAGCCACTCATCAGGAGCCCATGAGAACCGGCCGCCGCGATCTCCAGCGTCCGCTTGGCACTTTCCTGGCCCTTGATGTCTCTGAGATCAGGCATCGCGCCTGAGGCCGGCATGATCGCCGGTTCGGGGCGCGCCATGACCTGCGTGCCCTTGAAATGATTGGCGAGCTGGATCAGCGAGCGTGGGGCGAGAATGTCGATTTCGCTGCTGGCCCAGGCGGCTTCCGCGCCGCAGGCCGCCGGGCAGATGAGCCCATGTCCACGCCCGTTTGCCGCGATGGCGGCCGGGAGAACGCCCGCGACCGAGGTGATCGTTCCGTCGAGGGCGAGTTCGCCCAAAACCGTGAAGCCCGCGAGGGCATCTCCCGGGAGTGCGCCGATGGCCGCCATCACGCCGAGCGCGATAGGAAGATCATAGTGACTGCCTTCTTTCGGCAAATCGGCAGGAGCGAGATTGACGGTGATTCGCTTGGCGGGCAGGGCCAGCCCCGAGGCGATCAGGGCGGAGCGCACGCGCTCTCGCGATTCCGCAACCGCCTTGTCGGGAAGCCCCACAATGGTGAAAGCCACGTTTCCCGGCGCGATCTGGACCTGCACATCAACCGTGCGCGCCTCGATGCCCTCGAAGGCGACAGTGGAAACGTGCATGACCATGAAGGGAACTCTCCGCGAACAATCCGGAGTTTAGCTTGGTCATTCGAAATGCGATAGCGTTACATTTTCAACCGGTTCAGCGAGCTCCCCGCCTCGCGCAACATGGCCGCGATAGGCTGGAAACCCTTGCCGAGCGCGTGCTGAAGCGGGGTGACGCCTTCGCGGTCGGCGAGGTTCACGGAGGCGCCGGCTGCGATCAGTTGCCGGACGATCTTCTGATGCGCGGGCCCGCCATTGCTGAGGAGGATCGCTTCGAGCAAGGCCGTCCATCCGAGTTTGTTCACGTGATCGACATTGACGCCCGCTGTGATCAGCGTTTGCACCACCTCCACGTGCCCGCGTTCCGCCGCCGGAATGAGAGCGGTGCCACCGTAGCGGTTTGTGCTCGCGAGATCGGCTCCGTGTTCGAGGGTGAGTTTGAGGATGTCGAGGCGTCCCTCCGCTCCGGCGTAAAGATAGGGGCTGTCGAGTTTCGAATCCTTCGCGTTCACATCGGCACCGGCGGCGATCAGCACGCGCGCGATTTCGATGTTGTTCAGTTCGGTCGCAAGCAAGAGAGGCGTGCGGCCGAGAGTGTCTTTCGCGTCTACGGCTTCGCCGGATGCGATCAACTCTCCGACACGAGAGAGATTTTCTGCAGCAACGGCGTCATGGAGTGCCGATGCACGAGCGGCGAAGGGCATCAGGGCGACGACCAGAAAGAGGGCGAAAGAAACATGGCGCATGATCCTCCTCTCCGAACGTTTGCGGATGCCGCGCAACACGGAGCGCAACGTCATTCGATGATATTGATGACCAAACAATGGCCGTTCCACAATCAGCGTTGCGCTTTCAGGCGGTAGAGCGCGTCCAGGGCCTCTCGGGGCGTCATCTGGTCCGGGTCGATGGCATCGATGGCTTCCCGAAGAGCATCGACCTGTACCTTCGGCGCTTCCGTTCGTACGGGAGCCGCGAATAACGGTAGATCTTCGAACAAGGTGCGCTTGGGGTGTTCGCGGTCGGAATTCTCCAACTCGCTCAAGATGATCTTCGCGCGCTCGACGACTGCGTTCGGCAGGCCCGCGAGACGCGCGACCTGGAGGCCGTAGGAGCGGTCCGCCGCACCCGGCACGACCTCGTGGAGAAAGACGACCTCACCGTTCCACTCGGTGACTTTCAGCGTCGCGTTCTCGATGCGCGACAAGCGTTCGGAGAGCGCGGTCAGTTCGTGAAAGTGCGTTGCGAACAATGCGCGACAGCGATTGGATTCGTGCAGATGCTCGATGGTTGCCCACGCAATCGAAAGGCCGTCGAAAGTCGCTGTACCGCGTCCGATCTCGTCGAGGATGACAAGCGAGTGCGGTGTTGCCTGATTGAGGATGGCGGCGGTCTCGACCATCTCGACCATGAAGGTCGAGCGTCCGCGCGCCAGATCGTCAGCCGCGCCGACGCGTGAGAACAGGCGGTCGACGATACCGATACGGGCGTGTTTGGCCGGAACGAAGGAGCCCATCTGCGCAAGCACGACGATCAACGCGTTCTGGCGCAGATAAGTCGATTTACCGCCCATGTTCGGGCCGGTGATGAGCAGGATATGGCCAGCGCCATCGCCGGAGAGTTCGGAATCGTTGGCGATGAAGGCCGTGCCGTCCCGTTTCAGCGCGGACTCGACCACCGGATGGCGACCGCCCTTGATGGCAAAGGCGAGGCTCGTGTCGACGATAGGTCGCGTCCAGTCGTGACGCATGGCGAGTTCAGCAAGAGCTGCGGAGACGTCGATGGCGGCGATCGTCTCCGCAGCTGACGCTATGTCGGAAGAGAGAGCGAGCAGTTTCTCGCTCATCTCATCGAAGAGGCTGAGTTCGATGCGCAAAGCCCGGTCGGACGCTGAGGCGATCTTGGCTTCCAGTTCGCCGAGTTCGACGGTGGAAAAACGCATCGCCCCCGCCATGGTCTGGCGATGGACGAAGGTTTCCTTCCAGGGGGCCTTCAGCAGATCTTCGCCCACATTCTGCGGCACCTCGACGAAGTAGCCGATCATGTGGTTGTGTTTCACGCGCAGCGTCTTGCAGCCGGTCTCGGTGGCATAGCGTGCCTGCAATGCGGCGATGAAGCGGCGCGAATCCTGCTGCAGATCGCGCAGCTCATCGAGATCCTGATTGAAGCTTGCGCGAATGAAACCGCCGTCACGTTTCAGCAGAGGCAACTCGTCGGCGAGCGCAGCTGCCAATTCATCGGCGGCATCGGTCCGCAATGATTGCAGGCGCTCCGCCGCAGAGGCTAGGTCGCGCGGCAGATCCTGCGTCAGGAGCATGCGGCCAAGATCGCGCGCGGCCACAAGCCCGCTTCTCACGCAGGCCAGATCGCGCGGCCCGCCGCGCCCGAGGCCGAGGCGCGACAGGGCGCGGGCGAAATCGGGCGTCTGCTTCAGGATCTCGCGTAACCGGTCTCGCAGGAGGTTGTCGTCGACGAGGAACGCTACGGCGTCGTGCCGCTCGCGAATCTGCAAGGGATCGGTCAGCGGTCCGGCAAGGCGCTCGGCCAGAAGACGTGCGCCGCCCGGAGTGACCGTGTCATCGATGGTCGCGAGAAGGCTGCCCGCACGCTCGCCGGAGAGGGTGCGCGTCAATTCAAGATTGGCGCGGGTCGCCGCGTCGATGGCAAGCGTCGCGTTCGTGGCAGCTCGAATGGGTGGATTGAGGACGGGGCGACTGCCGATCTGCGTTTTTTCTACATAGAACAGGGCCGTGCCTGCCGCCGTGATCTCGCTGGTTCCGAATGTACCGAAGGCATCGAGTGTCGCGATACCGAAATAATCTTTCAGGCGCCGTTCGGCGGAGGCAGGATCGAGCCCGTCGCGGGAGAGGGGGGTGACGGCCGCTTTCGTCTCGCTCCAGAACGCGCGCAGATCCGGATCGTCGTGGATCACGTCCGAGACAATGATTTCGCGTGGCTCGAAGCGCGCGATCTCGGCGGAAAGGCCGAGGCCATCCGTTTCGCTCAACACGAAATGGCCGGTGGAAATGTCGATGGCGGCAAGGCCGTAGGACCATGCGGTATCGGAAGCGCGGCGGCGGGCGATGGCGAGGAAGAGATTCGCCCGCCCGGGCTCCAGAAGCCGCTCTTCGGTGATGGTGCCGGGAGTGACGAGGCGCACCACATCCCGCCGTACCACGGATTTGGCGCCGCGTTTCTTGGCCTCCGCGGGGTCTTCCGTCTGCTCGCAGACCGCGACCCGGTGTCCGAGGCCGATGAGGCGCTGGAGATAATCGTCGGCCCGGTCCACGGGCACGCCGCACATGGGGATGTCCTGCCCCTGGTGCTTGCCGCGCTTAGTGAGCACGATGCCGAGCGAGCGGCTGGCGATTTCCGCATCCTCGAAGAAGAGCTCGTAGAAATCGCCCATCCGGTAGAACAGCAGGCTGTCCGGGTTGGCCGCTTTGATCTCGACATATTGCGCCATCATGGGCGTGACGCGGTTCTCCGCACCGCTTGGGGCTGGCGCGGGGGTGTCTTCGGGCGGCTGGGGAAGGGTTTGAGCGGACATTGACCCTTTCTAGCAAAGCCGGCCCGGGCTTTCACCCGTGCTGTTGAGGTTCAGGGGTGGGGTGTGGACAAGTCTTGAGAAAATACGGGTCCGTGCTTTAAGGTCACGGGCCATCTCAGGAAACGCCTTTGCAAGGGTTCGATTAAAAACACCATGACCGACAAGCCCCAGAACCGTCGCAGCCGCCCTACGTTCACCGACCAGGAGGCGCTGCAATTCCACTCGCAGGGGCGTCCCGGTAAGCTCGAAGTCGTGCCGACCAAGCCCATGGCGACCCAGCGCGATCTTTCGCTGGCATATTCCCCCGGTGTTGCCGTGCCGGTGAAGGCGATTGCCGAAAATCCGTCACTTGCCTTCGATTACACCACCCGCGCCAACATGGTGGGGGTGATCTCGAACGGCACTGCCATTCTCGGCCTTGGCAATCTCGGTGCGCTGGCGTCCAAGCCCGTGATGGAAGGCAAGGCGGTTCTCTTCAAGCGCTTCGCGGACGTGGATTCCATCGATCTCGAGGTTGATACCGAGGACCCGGACGCGTTCATCAACTGCGTGCGCTATCTCGGCCCTTCTTTCGGCGGCATCAATCTGGAGGATATCAAGGCTCCCGAATGCTTCATCATCGAGGAGCGTCTGCGGGAACTGATGGATATTCCCGTCTTTCATGACGATCAGCACGGCACAGCGATCATCGCGGCAGCGGGCATGATCAACGCGCTGCATCTGACCGGGCGCGACATGAAGAAGACGAAGCTCGTAGTCAATGGTGCGGGGGCTGCGGGGATCGCCTGCACTGAGCTTCTCAAGGCCATGGGCTTCACGCCGGACAACGTCATCCTCTGCGATACCAAGGGCGTGGTCTATCGCGGACGCGCCGAGGGCATGAACCAGTGGAAATCGGCTCACGCGGTTGAAACCGATGCCCGCACCCTGGCGGATGCATTGAAAGGCGCTGATGCGGTTTTCGGCCTCTCGGCCAAGGGCGCGTTCAGCGACGACATGATCCGCTCCATGGCGCCGCAGCCGATCATTTTCGCGATGGCGAATCCCGATCCTGAAATCACTCCCGAGGAAGTAGCGCGCATCCGTGACGACGTGATCATCGCAACAGGCCGCTCGGATTATCCGAACCAGGTCAACAACGTTCTCGGCTTCCCTTACATTTTCCGTGGCGCACTCGACGTGCAGGCGACCACCATCAACATGGAGATGAAGGTCGCCGCCGCGCAGGCGCTTGCAGCTTTGGCGCGCGAGGATGTGCCGGACGAAGTGGCGGCGGCCTATCAAGGTTCGCGACCACGCTTCGGGCGCGATTACATCATCCCTGTTCCGTTCGATCCGCGTCTCATCCACACGGTTCCCCCGGCGGTGGCGCAATCGGCCATGGATACGGGCGTCGCGCGTCGTCCCATCGTCGATATGCGCTCCTACAAGGCGCAATTGTCGGCGCGACTCGATCCAGTGGCCGGAACGCTCAACCGCATCTTCGAGCGCGTGCGCAAATTCCCCAAACGCGTCGTCTTCGCCGAAGGCGAGGAGGAGCAGGTGATCCGTGCTGCGATCTCCTTCGTCAATCAAGGCCTCGGCACCGCCATTCTGGTGGGCCGCGAAGACCGTGTTCTCGAAACAGCGACGTTCGCGGGCATCGAACTCGCCGGGCGTGAAGGTATCGAGATACACAACGCGCGCCTCTCGCATCGCAACGCGACCTATGCGCAGTTCCTTTATGAGCGTTTGCAGCGCAAGGGCTTCCTGTTCCGCGATTGCCAGCGCCTGATCAATCAGGACCGTAACCACTTCGCCGCCTCCATGGTGGCGCTCGGGGACGCGGATGCCATGGTGACGGGCGTCACACGTAATTACTCGACGGCCTTGAACGACGTGCGCCGTGTCATCGATGCCAAACCCGGACACCGCGTCATCGGCCTGTCGATCTGTCTCGCACGAGGCCGCACCGTGGTTGTCGCAGACACCGCGATTCACGAAATGCCGACCGCCCAGGAACTCGCGGAGATCGCCATCGAGGCGGCGGGCGTGACGCGTCGTCTTGGCTATGAGCCGCGTGTAGCACTCCTCTCGTTCTCCAATTTCGGTCATCCGAAAGCCGAGCGCGCCGAGAAGATCCAACAAGCGGTGCATATTCTCGACGGCATGCGCGTCGATTTCGAGTATGACGGTGAAATGTCGGCGGATGTGGCGCTCAATCGCGACCTGATGGCGCAATATCCGTTCAGCCGTCTCACCGGTCCTGCGAACGTGCTCGTCATGCCCGCGTTCCACTCCGCGTCCATCTCCACCAAGATGCTGCAGGAACTCGGCGGCGCGATGGTGCTCGGGCCCCTGGCGGTCGGCCTCGACAAGCCGGTTCAGATCGTCTCGCTCGGCGCGACCGACGCGGACATCGTCAACATGGCGGCGCTTGCGGCGTTCAATATTGGCGGCTGATCTTCATATACGTCTCAACCTGAAACGCTTTGCCGATCCAACGGCGAAGCGTTTCGGTCACTTTGAAAAAGGGAGGCCGACATGGCCGGACAACAACCCACCACCGTCGTCTTCGATATCGGCAACGTTTTGCTGCGGTGGGATCCACGTAATCTCTACCGCAAGATTTTCGACGACGAGGCGCGGATGGAATGGTTTCTGTCCACGGTCTGTACGCATGACTGGAATCTGGAGCAGGATCGCGGGCGTTCCTGGGAAGAGGCCGTGACGCTTCTTGTGCGCGAGCATCCTGACCATGAAGAGCCGATCCGCGCTTTTCATGAGCGCTGGGAAGAGACGGTCTCTGGTGATTTCGCGGACAACGTGGCGGTGCTGGAGCGCCTGCGCGAAAAGGGTGTGCCGAACTACTGCATCACGAATTTCTCGAGCCCGAAACTGGCGCTGGCGCAGAGGCGCTTTCCGTATCTCGGCGGCTTCGACGGCATCATCGTCTCAGGCGATGAGCGGCTTTTGAAACCGCAGCCGGAAATCTACAATCTCCTGCTCAGCCGCTACGGCCTCGTCGCGGAAGATTGCGTGTTCATCGACGATTCCAAGGCGAATGTGGAAGGCGCGCGGGCTGTCGGCATGCACGCGATCCATTGCCTCGAGACGACGGACCTTGCGAGTGAGCTGCGCCAGTATGGGATAGCGGCGTAGGGGCGTTTGTAGAAGGCGACAGAGCGGTTGCGCCGCCCTTCCCCTCTCCCGTCGGGAGAGGTCGAGCGAAGCGAGGGTGAGGGGTTACAGGTCCATCCGGTGAGGGGGCGTAACCACTCACCCCAACCCGCTCCCACAGGGAGAGAGAGAGCCTCCCCCTTTCAATCGTCTTGCCCTCCAGCACCACTTGCGCCATCACGCAGTATGCGTGCTTTCGACACCAGCCTTCCCATCGATGCCGTGCTTGCCGATCTTTCGGCGAGCCTGCGGGCGCGGTCCAATGCCGTGCTCGTCGCCCCGCCGGGTGCGGGCAAGACGACGCGGGTGCCGCTTGCTCTTCTCGATGAGCCCTGGGTCGAGGGCCGCAAGATCATCATTCTGGAGCCGCGTCGTCTCGCGGCCCGCGCGGCGGCGGACCGCATGGCGAAAACGCTCGGCGAGGCCGTCGGCGACACCGTCGGCCTTCGCGTACGCCTCGGCTCGAAGATCAGCCGCAAGACGCGCATCGAGGTCGTGACCGAGGGCGTCTTCGCCCGCATGATCCTGGACGATCCGGCGCTGGAAAACATCGCTGCCGTTCTCTTCGACGAATTTCACGAACGCTCACTCGATGCCGATCTCGGCCTTGCCCTCGCCCTTGATGCGCAGGGCGGCTTGCGGGAGGATTTACGCCTTCTCGTCATGTCTGCCACGCTCGATGGTGCGCGGGTCGCGAAGCTTCTTGGCGATGCGCCGGTCATCGAATCGGAGGGCCGCGCTTATCCCGTCGAGACGCGTTATCTCGGGCGCGATCCGAACCGGCGCATCGAGGAGCAGGTAACGGATGCGGTTACGCGCGCGCTTCGCGCCGAGCCCGGCTCCATTCTCGTCTTTCTGCCGGGACAGGGAGAAATCCGCCGCGTGGAAACGCAACTGCGCGAGCGCGTCAACGATCCCGCCGTCGATATCGCGCCTCTTTACGGCGCGCTCGACCGTGTTGAGCAGGATCTTGCGGTAAGCCCCGCCAAGCCAGGACGCCGCAAAGTCGTGCTGGCGACCTCCATTGCCGAGACATCGCTCACCATCGAAGGCGTGCGCGTCGTGGTTGATTCCGGCCTCGCCCGCGTTCCGGTCTTCGAGCCGAATATCGGCCTGACGCGCCTTGAGACCGTACGCGTCTCGCGCGCTGCCGCCGATCAGCGGCGCGGACGCGCGGGACGAACGGAACCCGGCATATGCTACAGGCTCTGGGAAGAAGCGGCGACAGGCGCGTTGGAAGCCTTCGCACGACCGGAAATTCTCTCCGCCGATCTTGCGCCACTTCTTCTTGATTGCGCGGCTTGGGGCGTGACTGATCCTTCGGCGCTCGCCTTCCTCGATCCACCGCCCGCGCCCGCGACGAAGGAGGCGAGGGTGCTTCTACAACAGCTCTCTGCACTCGATGAGGGTGGCCGCATCACTCAAGAAGGCCAGCGCCTGCGCAACCTACCTCTGCCGCCGCGTCTCGCCCGCATGGTTCTCGTCGCCGGTTCGCATGGGCAGGCACGGGAGGCGGCGGAGCTTGCCGCCGTGCTCGTGGAGCGCGGTCTTGGCGGCGATGTGGTGGATCTGAGCGAGCGTGTCGATCGCTTCCGCCGTGACCGCTCGAAACGCGCCGAGGATATGCGGCGCATGGCGCAAGGCTGGGCGAAGGAAAGTGATAGCGTCTCAAAAGAGAACAGCGCGCTCTCGACAGGCTCGCTCCTCGCCTTCTCTTATCCCGATCGCATCGCGAAAGCGCGCGGCAAGCAGGGCGAATATCTCATGGCCAATGGGCGCGGCGGGGTTCTGGAGCCGCATGAGCGGCTGGCGCGCGAACCGTTTCTCGCCATTGCGGAGATCGCCGGTGATGCTGCCTCCGCCCGCATTCTGGCGGCGGCTCCCATTTCGCTCGTGGAGATCGAAGCCGATTATGCGGATGATATCGAGCAGCGCGAGGAAGTCACGTTCGATCGACAGGCCAAGGCCCTGCGGGCACGCGGCGTTCGTCGCTATGGCGCTCTCGTCCTGAACGAGCGGCCTTTGTCCGTGCCGGCGACGGAGGAAAGCGCGCGCATTTTTGCGGCGGGTTTGGCGAGCCTCGGCATCGACGCGCTGCCGCTCTCCAAAGCGCTGGCGCAATGGCGCGAGCGTGTGATGTTTCTGCGCCGCGCGGAAGGCGAGGAATGGCCCGACCTTTCCAATGAGGCGCTGGTCGCAACAGCGGAAGAATGGTTCGCGCCGCATCTCGTGGGCAAAACCAGTTTGAACGACGTCGGCGCGGATACATTGAGCGAGGCGTTGAGGAGTCTTCTTCCCTGGAATCTTCAGCGCCGTCTCGATGCGGAAGCGCCGACCCATATCGAGGTGCCGACGGGTTCCGAAATCGCCATCGATTACGGGGCGGAGGAAGGACCGGTTCTGGCAGTGCGTGTGCAGGAGCTGTTCGGTCTCGACAAGCATCCGACGATTGCCGCAGGGCGCGTTCCGTTGGTGCTGCATCTGCTCTCGCCTGCGCAACGCCCCATTCAGATCACGCGCGATCTGCCGGGCTTCTGGCGCGGCTCATGGACGGCGGTGCGCGCCGATATGCGCGGGCAATATCCCAAGCACCCATGGCCGGAAGATCCCTTGTCCGCCCCACCGACCCGGCGCGCGAAGCCGCGCGGGACGTGATGAGCGGCGCGCCCGTCATTCTGGAATCCTCGCCTGTCATTCCGGGCTCCGCTGACGCGGCCCCGGAATGACGGGGAGGGGTTCATCCCGTGAAACCGAGCATCGGATTAAAACGTCTTGATCAGTCGCTCTGCCGTCGCGCGGTTCAGCGCCATCGGGATGTTGTAGACAAGCGCCAGACGCATCAGCGCCTTCACGTCCACATCATGCGGGTGAGGGGAGAGCGGGTCGACGAAAAAGAAGAGGGCGTCGATGCGGCCCTCGGCGATCATCGCGCCGATCTGCTGGTCTCCGCCGAGAGGACCGCTCTTCAGCCGTATTACGGAGAGAGCGGGGCAGCGCTCCATGATGCGCCCGCCGGTCGTGCCTGTGGCATAGAGCGAGAAAGGGCTGATCGCGCTCTCGTACATCGCCACGAAGTCCGCCATGTCGTCCTTCTTGGCATCGTGCGCGACAAGCGCCAAAGTTCGTTGCTTCATGTCCCCCTAGAGCTATCGCGCGCCGGCTATGGTCCACCGCGCCACCCTATCCCTTTTGGTTCAAACGCGATCTCAAGGCTGTGCCGGATCGCGCCCTATCAGTTGTTCCAGCGTTCACGCCACTGCAATTCACCGGCAAAGCAACCGGGGCGTGGGGTATCCTGAATGCGCTGGAGTTTCACAATTTCAGGCGGCGTGATGTTGGCGACCTCCAGCAAGATCTTGGTCTTGATGGCCTGTGGAAACTGATCGCGATCCCTAACGGGAATCATGAACGAACCTGGGCCGCCGATCACGCATTCCTTGTAATAGGCATCGAGATTGGGGATGTCGAGATAGCCCGGTTGGCGGAGCATGAGCGGCAAGCCATTGATGATGATGCCCTTGGCGTTTGCCTCATCGCGGGCTTCAGTCACAGAGCGGCCTTGATTATTCGGCCCGTCACCGGAGACATCGATCACCTGTCTTGCGGCCTTGACATTGCTTTGGCCGAAGAGCTTCGCGCCGAAGTCGATGGCGCTCGAAATTGAAGTTCGCTGCGCTCGGCGCAAGGGAGTCGAAGATATTTTCTCCGCGAAGGCCAGAAGTCCTTCCAGGTTGTCCAGGATCGTCCAGGGTATGATCACCTGCTGGTCGCCCGATCCCGCCCATTCCATGTAGGTTACAGCGATACGGCCGTTAAGGCCGTTGCGGATGGCGTCGTGGACGAGCGGGGAGCGGAAAGCCTGCGCGAAACCCTCACGCTGGAGGGCCTGCTCGTCCGTATCCATGGAATATGAAATGTCGACAGCGATGACGAGGGCAAGATCGACCTCCGGCTGCGCCAAGGCGGGAGAGGTCAAGCTCATGGAGCATAAGGCGAGAGTAAGGCCCGCGGCGAGGCATTTCAGGGCGTACCGAACCATTGCTTTCCCCTCTCGGAGGCAGACGGCTCGGATGAGTTTGGGTTGAATCTGCCGTTAGGGCAAGGTTAGGTTTGGACGAATCTTCTCCGCGATGAGCTTCAAAGCCGCCTCGAAAGAGGCATTGGCATCGAAACGCGTCGTATCGAGCGTGATCGCGTCCTCAGCTGGGCGGAGGGGGGCCGTGGCCCGGCCGATGTCCCGCTCGTCGCGGCGGCGGATGTCGGCCAGGATCGTTTCGAATTCCGTGTTCTCGCCCCGTTTGAGAAGCTCGTTGTGCCGGCGACGGGCACGCTCCTCGGGCGAGGCTGTGATGAAAAGTTTCACATCCGCATGAGGACAGACGACCGTTCCGATGTCCCGCCCGTCCAGGACCGCTCCTTTCGCCTGCGCGGCGAACTGGCGCTGAAAGGCGAGGAGGGCGTCTCGCACGGGTTGATACGCGGAGATCACGGAGGCTGCTTCGCCCATCTCGGCACCGCGCAGGCGGCTCTCGTCGAGGTGGGCGGCGTCCAGGCGTATTGCGGCCAGGGTTGCCGCGTCGCGGTCCGTGAGCGGCGTTCCCTGGTCGATGAGCGCACGGGCCACCGCTCGGTAGAGAAGGCCGGTATCGAGATGGCCTAGACCGAAATGATCCGACAGGCGCTTTCCGAGGGTACCTTTGCCTGAGGCGGCGGGGCCGTCGATGGCGATGATCATGGGGCGGCTCAATCCCTGATCTCGGCGCCGAGTCCGCGCATGAGCGGGATGAAGGTGGGGAAACTGGTGGCGATCATCGCCCCGTCATCCACTGTGACCGGCTCTTGCGTCGCAAGCCCCATGACGAGGAAGGACATGGCGATACGGTGGTCGAGATGCGTCGCGATAGGCTTGCCGCCTCCGCGCACGGGACCGCCGGTCCCGTGGACGATGAGATCGTCGCCCTCGATGGTGTAGCGCACGCCTGCTTCGCCAAGCCCGTCCGCGACAGCGGCAAGGCGGTCGGATTCCTTCACCCGCAATTCGTGCAGACCCTGCATCCGCGTATCGCCTTCGGCGAAAGAGGCTGCAACGGCGAGGATGGGATATTCGTCGATCATGGCCGGGGCACGCCCTGCCGGGACGGTGACGCCCTTGAGGCGGCTTGTGCTGATGCGCAGGTCCGCCACCGTCTCCCCACCCTCATCCCGCTCATTCAAGCGCTCGATGGAAGCGCCCATTTCGAGAAGGGTCGTGATGAGGCCGATACGCAGCGGGTTCATCATCACGCCCTCGAGCACGATTTCCGAACCCGGCGTGATCAAGGCCGCGACAAGCGGGAAGGCGGCCGAGGAGGGGTCGCTCGGCACGACGACACTCGAACCGCGAAGCTCCGGCTGTCCTTGCAGGGTGATCTCGCGACCGTCCGCCCCATGGGGTTTGACCTCGACGCGCGCACCGAAATGGCGAAGCATCCGCTCCGTATGGTCGCGGGTGGCCTCCCGCTCGATCACGGTGGTCTTGCCGGGGGAATTGAGGCCAGCCAGCAGGATAGCGGATTTGATCTGCGCCGAGGCGGCGGGCGTCTCGTAGACGATGGGCGTCGTCTCGCGCGGTCCGCGCAAGGTGAGGGGCACGCGCCCGCCTTCGGCTTCACTGACGACGGTGACGCCCATCTTCACGAGAGGGTCGAGAATGCGGCGCATGGGGCGCTTGCGTAAGGAAGCGTCGCCGTCGAAGGTCGTGGTGATCGGGTGGCTGCCGGCGACGCCCATCATCAGGCGCGAGCCGGTGCCCGCATTGCCGAAATCGAGCATGCCCGACGGTTCGGTCAGCCCGCCGATGCCCACGCCACGGATGCGCCAGCGGCCTTCCCCCTCACGGGTGATCTGAGCCCCTAGAGCGCGGCAGGCCTCGGCCGTGCGCAGCACGTCGTCCCCCTCGAGCAGGCCCTCGACCCGGGTTTCGCCGATGGAGAGAAGGCCAAAAATCATCGACCTATGGGAGATCGACTTGTCGCCCGGAACACGGATGCGGCCCTTCAGGCCCGCTCCTGCCTTGCTCGTGACCTGCGATGCCGGCCCGTGCCCGTGTGACATGCTTTCCCCCTTGAATTCCTTGAACTTCCGTGCGCTCCTAACACGAGGCTTTGACGCCGTCATCCCGGCGAGGAGGGATGCTCGCAGAAGAGCCACAATTTCGTATTTGACAAGAATTCTCCCCGCGACTAACGGGGAGCGCTCTCAACTTTTCTTATTCGAAGGCATACACCGTGGCCAAACCGGAACTCGGCTTGAAGCGCCAGTGCATGAGCTGCGGCGCAAAGTTCTACGATCTGAACAAAGATCCTGCGACCTGCCCCAAATGTGGCACAGTCTTCCAGGCTGTTGCGCTCGCGCGCGTCGCCGCACCTGTCGTCGCCCGCGCCGCTAAGGAAGAGGAAGACACCGAGCTCGAATCAACGGGCCCGGAGTTGGTCTCTCTCGACGAGGTCGAGGCGGCAGAAGCAGATAAGGATCTGCCCTCCGACGACGATATCGACGTTGGTACGGACGTCAGTGAGGACGACACTTTCCTTGAAGAAGAAGAGGAAGGTAACGACGACGTGTCGGATTTGATCGATAGCGACATCGAAGACGACGAAGAGGCTTGAACCTCGCGTCAGACCCGACTATAGAGACGCCGCTGCTTCGACAGCGACCCTTTCCGCGGTGCCCCAAACGCTGCGGACCAGAGTGGGGCCATAGCTCAGTTGGGAGAGCGCTTGAATGGCATTCAAGAGGTCGGCGGTTCGATTCCGCCTGGCTCCACCAAATATCTTCCAAGGAACGGCAGGTTCCTTGACCCTTCCAAAAAAGAAACTCGCAGCCGCTTAGCTTCATTTGAACCGAGGCCATGCACGCGGTTGTTCGCGCTCGTCCAGCGTTGGCGGCCGACGTCCGCGCAGGGCGTGAATGCGGCCTATTCCAATAGAAACGGATGGGTCGCCCGATCAGAAATTCACTTAAGTTTTGCGCAGACTGGTTCCATCCGGCGCCCAGGTCCCCGACACGCGAATCGATGAAAGTTTCCCATGGCGAACGTGACATTCTTTGAGGATTTTCCCGGCAACGTAACGATCGAGGCGATCCTCGATCCGCGTGCATTCGATATTCCCTTGAACACGAATCGCGACTTCACGATTCACAACACGAGTGCCGGTCCGCTTGCCGATTTTTCCGTGACGTTTACCGGTAACGGCTTCACCTATGACGGTTTGACGCCGACCGCCGGCACCATCAACACGGTCGTGGTTAGCAACTTGAATGGGGACGATGTCGTGCGCATGAGCGGCCTCTCGTTCTCGCTGGCGACATTCTTCCAGATCTTCAAGCAGCAGGGCGGATTGGCAAGCCTGGATCAGCTTCTCGCCGGGGCCGATACGGTTGGCGGAACGAACGGCGACGACCATTTGTCGAGCTATGGCCTCGCTGGAGATCAGATCAGCGGTGGAGGCGGAAACGATCATATTTACATTCGCCAGCAAAACGGAACGACGGCCATCGGCGGCGAGGGCAACGACACCTTCGTGATCGGGAACGGCGCGACCGATATCAGTATTTTCGGCAGCAACGTCTTCGGTGAAGGCGGGGCGGATGAGACGGACATCGTGGAGATTCGCGGTTCGGCCTCCTTCAAGGCGATCCTCGATATCGACATTCTGCGGTTCGCCGATGTGGGGGCGCCGACGATTGCGACCATCGACGCAAACAGCTTCTCCGCATCCCAGATCCAAGGCTCCGCATCCGGCGCGAACGCCATCGTCTTCACGAGCGGAGCGCAAGCGACCTGGCTCGATCTGACGGACATGACTCTGATCAATTGGGGCCGCGCCGATCAGACGATCTCGGTCGTTCTAGGAAGCAACCCTACCAGCAGCTTCGACGACCGGATCAACGGCAGTGAGTATGCCGAGAGCATCTCCGCCGGATACGGTCGCGATGTCCTCTATGGCAACGGCGGAGACGATTTTCTGTCCGGCGGTGCGGGGCACGACATTCTCGACGGTGGCACGGGTAACGACACGCTTGACGGCGGCGAGGGCCCCAACATCCTCATCGGCGGCTTGGGCGACGACACCTATATCGCCAACAGTGCGGACACTCTCATCGATATCGGTGGCTTCGACAGACTTCTGGTCGATCGTTCTTCGTCGCTCGTCGATCTCAACTTCATCGAAGGTCTCGAGGCAGCGGATAGAAAAAGTACGAGCGCGCTCACGCTGACGGGCAACAAGTTCGCCAACACCATTGTCGGTAACGCCGGAAAGAACAAGCTCATCGGTGGAGCAGGCAAGGATGTGCTGGAAGGGCGTGAAGGAAACGATGTGCTGACCGGTGGTGCCGGCGCGGACACTTTCGTCTTCAATACGGCGCTCAACAGAACCAGAAATGTCGACAAGATCACTGATTTCAAGTCGGAGGATACCATCCGTCTCGACCATGCGATCTTCACGAAGATCACCAAGGTCGGAACCCTGAAATCCTCCGCCTTCCATATCGGCGATAAGGCTCATGATCGCGATGACCGTATCATTTACAACGCCAATAGCGGCGTTCTCTCGTATGATGCGGACGGGAGCGGGAAGGGCGCGGCAATTGCTTTCGCGCAGCTCTCAAAGGGCCTTAAGCTGACCTTCAAAGACTTTTTTATCGTCTGACGAAGGTGGAACGTTGCTGTCCGATCGCGCGCATCGCGTGATCGGACGGGCATTCAGCCGCGCGCGAGTGCCCGGCCGGTGCGCCACACCGAGAGATACCTCCCCCGGACTGGAATCCTTAGGCGAGAGTGCGTCTTCGCACCCTGCGCCGTTATGACCGCGTAATCCTAGCCACTCAAATGGGGCGACGCAGCGGGAGGTGTCGCATGCATCTCCTTTTGAGGTCGGGAAAAATGGCGCAGGTAATCTCAACAACCGTCAATGCTGGCGAAGACGGAGCGACAGCGTCGCAAGGTAATTCAGTGATCGTAACGAGCCTTGGTGTGCTCAATGCCGCTCGAACAGGAATTTTGGGGACGGGCAGAGCCACAGTATCGATCTACGGCATCGTAAATGGAGGCGTTAATGGCGCCGACCTCACAGGAAATGCCAACGTTCTTACCGTTGGACAGGGTGCAGTCCTGTTTGGAAACCAATATGGCGCTCGCGTTGGCGGAGGGGGCATCGGCAACAATCAGATCATCAACGATGGTGAAATCTCTGCGGGCCTTAGTAGTGCCCTCACCATCTTGGGAAGCAACAACACGATCATCAATAATGGAGTGATTTCCACCCAAAGATTTGAGGCGATTCTGTTGTTCGACAGCGGCGCGTCAGGCAACAAAATCCTCAATACAGGCACCATTATCGGCGGTTATGATAATCCGGACGGAACCGGTGCGCAGGTCGCTATCAATGGATACGGTGTAAACGAGTACATCAAGAACCAAGGCCTTATTGTCGGCGATATACGACTCCGACATGGAGATGACATCTACGATGGCCGGGGTGGTTCCGTCTTTGGCATAGTGGATCTCAGCTTCGGAAATGACACCGCCTATGGAGGGGCTAACAACGAGATCATCAGCGCTGGGGCCGGTGACGACTATATCGACGGAGGAGAGGGGACGGATACGTACATCCCAATTCTTGATCAGCCGATTTCGGCCATAGTCGACCTTAGGATTTCAGGTCCGCAGAATATTGGTCTCGGTCTTGGCTCCGATGTCATCCGTAACATTGAAAATATTACGACCTTTGGCGGCGCCGATCACCTGATTGGAAATGATGCGGCTAATTTCTTGTCGGCTGGGGATGGGAATGACACGTTGGAGGGCGGACTCGGCAACGACACCCTCGACGCAGGTGCCGGTGTCGATACCGTCGTCTATTCAGGCTCGGCCAACGCCAAAGTCGACCTAAGAGGCCAGCAAGGCTTCGCAAGCGATACAGGTTACGGCTTCGACGTCCTCTTAGGGATAGAGAACGTCATCACGGGCGATGGCAACGATCGTATCTTTGGAAATGAGGAAGCCAATTTGCTGATCGGTGGGGGCGGCAATGATACGCTGGCCGGCGAGCGTGGCGACGACACGCTCGATGGAGGGACCGGTACGAATACCGCCTACTTCTTTGGGACATCTGATCAAGCGACCTATCACAACAATGGCGATGGCACTTGGACAACGACCGGGATAGATGGAACCGATCTACTCAAAAACATTCGTATTCTCGAGTATCGCGATAAATCGATCGTACTCTGGAACGCTGCCCCGACTTCGCTAGGCCTGTCTTCGTCCTTTGTGGCGGAGGATGCTCTTGCGGGCACCATTGTAGCCAGTTTGTCGGCGACCGATACCGATGGTGACGTCCTGACCTACAGCCTCACTTCGAGCGACGGTCCTTTCCGCATCGACGGTACTAACCTCGTGCTCACCGGCTCCCTCGACCATGAGACCCGCGCTAACCATAGCCTGACTGTTCTGGCCAAGGATGCCTATGGCGGACAGGTGAGCAAGACCTTCACGATCGAAGTGGGCGACGTGGTCGAGACGACACCCTTCACTCTTTACGGCACTCCGGGAGTCGATTTCCTGCAGGGCGAGGCCGGAAATGATGTGCTCTATGGGTATGACGGCAACGACACGCTGCGGGGCGAAGCCGGCAACGACAAGCTCTATGGTGGTGCCGGCAATGACGTTCTCGTCGGCGGCGACGGACAAGACATCTTCGTCTTCGACACGAAACCGAACAAGAGGACGAACGTCGACAAGATTGTGGATTTTTCGGTGGCTGCTGACACGCTTCATCTTGCGAAGTCGATTTTCAAGACGCTCACGAAGACGG
>NZ_JBFRGU010000004.1:200000-586078 GCF_052115485.1 Microvirga sp. 2MCAF38
ACCGCCGCTCCGGAAGAGACTGACGAAGAGGACGATGGCCGCGGTGTCCGCCTCTATGAAAGCCTTTATGAAACGGCTCTGAAGAACGACCTGCCACGCCAGACGGTCGACGAGTTGGTGCGGATCTTCGGCTATGACGTCGATTTCCAGCGCCGCGTCTCCCCTGGCGATACATTTGAAATCTTCTTCGGTACGGACGACGAAAACAGCAGCACGGCTCCTGAAGTGCTCTACGCCTCATTGACCACCGGCGGCGAAGCGCGCCGAATCTATCGCTACCAAGGCGATGACGGAATGGTCGACTTCTTCGACGAAGGGGGCCGCTCGCTCAAGAAATTCCTGCTACGCAAGCCGATCGCGGAGGGCATCCTGCGTTCCGGCTTCGGCACCCGCTTCCATCCGATTCTCGGATACAGCCGGCCCCACACAGGCGTCGATTGGTCCAACAAGATCGGAACGCCGATCCTCTCGGCTGGTAACGGCACCGTCATCAAGGCGGGGTGGGAATCAGGTTACGGACGCCGCGTCGAGGTTCAACACGCCAACGGCTATGTAACCGCCTACAACCATATGTCGGGCTTCGGCAAAAGCGTCGCCCCTGGGGCCAAGGTGAAACAGGGCCAGATCGTCGGCTATCTCGGCAGCACAGGCCTCTCCACCGGACCGCACCTGCACTATGAAGTCATCGTCAACGGCCATTTCGTCGACCCGATGAAAATCCGCCTGCCACGCGGACGCGAGCTCGAAGGGCGCGGACTGAACGAGTTCAAACGCCAGCGCGAGCAAATCGACGATCTGCTCTCCCGGGCGACCGCTACGACAAACGTCGCCCAAAGGGCCGATCTGCGCTGAGGCCACATGCTTGAATCTCTTGCGATCGTCCTGCCGATCTTTGGTCTGATCGCAATCGGCTATGGTGCCAGTCGCACGGGGTATGTTTCGCACCGTGTCGGCGAGGGGCTGTCGGAATTTGTCTTTACTCTCGCCCTGCCCTGTTTGATTTTCCGAACCCTCGTGAAAGCAGAAATCCCCGCTGTTCAACCTTGGGGCTACTGGATTTCCTATTTCGTCGGCGTTGCTGCGGTCTGGTTACTGGCCGCTTTCGTCGGACGCCGCTTCTATGGATTGAGCGGCATTTCCCAGGTGGTCGCGGGCTTTTCCGCCGGCCAGGCGAACACCGTCTTCGTCGGGGTCCCGATGATCCTCAAGGCTTACGGTGAAGCGGGCGCGGTGCCGTTGTTCCTTCTCCTTGCCATCCATCTGCCGGTAACGATGACGCTTGCGACGGTGCTGGCGGAGGGGCGGAGCACTTCACCGCTTCAGTTGATCCGCCGTCTTCTCACGCATCCGATCGTGGTCGGCATCCTGGCCGGGAGTGCCTTCCGCCCCATCGCTTCTGACGTCCCCGAGCCGATCTTGCACGTAGTCGATCTCCTGGGCAGCGCCGCCATCCCTTGCGCCTTGATTGCCATGGGAATCGCCCTGCGTCGCTACGGAATCGGAATGGGGTGGCAGCTTCCGACGATCATCGCAGTTCTAAAGGTGGTTGTTCATCCACTGATCGTCCTGATCCTCGCGACGCAGGTCTTCAGCATGCCGCCGGCCTGGTCAGGCGTCGCAATCCTGTTCGCCTGCTGCCCGTCCGGCATCAACGCCTACCTCTTCGCGGAGCGTTACAACGAGGGTGTCCCTATCGCCTCGGCCGCCATTACGCTTTCGACCCTGTTCGCCATCGTCACGACCCTGATCTGGCTTCAGGTGCTCGGCGTCTAGAGCATGATCAGAACAAGTGGAAACCGGTTGTTCGCCCGGATCATGCGGCAATAAGGAATCGAGAGCTTGATCGTGTTTCAAAGAGACACAATCAGGCTCTGAGCGCCAAAACCCAGGCGCGCGCGAACCTCCACGGCGCTCACATCCCGATCCCTCAGTTCAGCGAGCGATTCGGATCCCCGGCTCTTGGCGAGCTTGTCCCCATTCGAATCCTGTACCAGCCCATGGTGGTGGTAGAGCGGCGTCGGTAGGCCGAGCAAGCGCTGCAGCAAGACATGAAGATCGGTGGAGGCTTCGAGATCCTGGCCCCGCACCACGTGGGTGACGCCTTGCAAGGCATCGTCCATCACGACCGAGAGATGGTAGCTGGTCGGAGTTTCCTTGCGCACGATCACCGCATCGCCCCAGCGCTCCGGATGCGCCTCGACCAACTCCTCCCGACCTTGTTTGTCGAAGCGACGATAAGTGTAAGGCCCGGGAGCAGAGGCAAGGGCAGCCTGCATATCGAGCCGCCAGGCATGGTCCTCGCCGGCAGCGATTCGCTTCTCGGCCTCATCGACTGAGCAGGAAAGGCAAAGGCCTGGATAAAGCGGAGCACCGTCGGGATCGCGCGGCCAAGGATTCCCGCTTGCGGCCTCGTTTCGTGCCACAGCTTCCATGATCGTCTTGCGGGAACAGAAGCACGGATAGAGAAGTCTCATGCTCCGCAGACGCCGGGCCGCAGCGCGATAATCCTCAAAATGCTCGGATTGGCGGCGAACCGGTTTTTCCCAGCGAAGGCCGAGCCAGCTGAGATCGTCATAGATCCCCTGTTCGAAATCCGGCCGGCAGCGGGTGATGTCGATGTCTTCGATCCGCAACAAAAGCCGTCCGTTAAGGCGGCTGGCAAGATCCTGATTCAACAGAGCCGAATAAGCGTGCCCCAGGTGCAGCCGGCCGTTCGGGCTCGGCGCGAATCGGAAGACCGGGGCCGTCATCGAAGGCGACTCCGCCAAGCCGGATCTTGGCACCGGGTCTCATTCGATGCTTGACCGGAGAAGAAGGGCGCGCTTGATCTGCGATGGCAAGGGGCGCTTCGCTCCTCCTTTATATATGGCAGGTCTCGCCCATGGTTACCCTCGACGGTCCTCGCATCGCCCCGAAATCCGGAACCGCCAAGCAATTGGTGGTGTTCCTGCATGGTCGCGGGGCCAACGGGGACGATCTGATCGAACTCGGCTATCAGTGGCAAGGCCTGTTGCCTGACGCGGCCTTCGCCGCGCCCAATGCGCCGAACTCTTGTGAAGGTGCGCCGATGGGGAAGGAATGGTTCCCCCTGACCCTTCGCGATCCGACCGAGTTCTGGCGCGGGGTCCAGAGCGCCGCCCCGGCTCTCGGCGCCTATCTCGATGCGGAATTGGCCCGATATGGCCTCGACGACACGAAGCTGGCGCTCGTGGGTTTCAGCCAGGGTACGATGATGGCCTTGCATATGGGCTTGCGTCGACCCGTAGCTCCCGCCGGCATTCTCGGCTTTTCGGGGCTTCTGGTGCTCGATTCGGATAAGGGGCCCGATAGCCTCAAGGCCGAGGCGAAGGGAAAACCGCCGATCCTCCTTACCCACGGGGACCGGGACGAGGTGTTGCCGATCGACATGTTCTTCTTCTCGAAGGAGGCGCTGGCCGCCGCCGAGATCCCCTGCCAATGGCATATTTCCATGGGGGTCGGCCACGGCATCGACGGGGGTGCGCTCCAGCATGGCGGACTTTTTCTGACCCAGTCCTTCGGGCTCCCCTATCCCCAATAGCGTCAGCCTCGCGCCGCCGCCAAAGCCGTTGCGGCCCCCATGCGGAGAAGCCCCGCATCGGTGCCGATCGAGATGAAGTGGAAACCCTTCCGGCTCAACTCGGCAGCCTTCTCGCCATTGGCGGCGTAGATCGCGGCGATCTTGCCGACCGCTTTCGTGCGGGCGAGCACGTGGTCGATGGCGGCCTCCACCTCCGGACTTCCCGGATTGAGACTCTTGCCGCCCGACAACGCGATGGAAAGGTCCGCGGGACCGACGAAGACGCCATCGATTCCGGGTTCGGCCAGGATCTCATCGACGACGTTGAGCGCCTCGCGGGTTTCAATCATGGCGAGGGCAGAAGATAGCCCGTTCGCCTTGTTGAAATAGGCGCCCACCTCGAGGCCGGAGAGCGTCAGAGCGCCGTGCGGCCCCCAACTGCGCGTGCCGATGGGCGGATATTTCATGAACCCGGCAAAACGACGGGCATCTTCGAGGGAATTGATCATCGGCGCGATCACCCCGGCGGCGCCGGCATCCAGGAAGCGCGATGCCGTGCCGAATTCGCCGACGGGAACCCTGACGACAGTTGGCTTACCCGCAGCCGCGATCCCGGATATGGCCCGCGCGGCCGCCGCGAAATCGATGACCCCATGTTGAAGGTCGAGCACGATGGCGTCGAAGGCCTCACGGGCCAGAACGGCCGAAATGCTCGGCTCAGGCAGACCACACCAGGCCGCAAAGGCGGAACCGCCGTTTTTCCAGCGCTCAGGAAGGAAGGTATTCATTGCCGCCTCTTAGCGCCCAGCCTTCAACGCGTCGACGGCCTGCGCCATCAGCTCCCGCAATTTCGCCTGCAACTGGGCATCATCCGTGCTTTTACCAGCGGCTTCGAGATCGGCTTTCACCTTACGGATGACATCCGCGTCACCGGCTTCCTCGAAATCGGCCAGAATTACGCTCTTGGCATAGGCTTGCGCATCGGCCCCGGATTTTCCGATCTGCTCGGCGACCCAGAGGCCCAAAAGCTTATTGCGGCGGGCCGTTGCCTTGAACCGAAGCTCCTCGTCGAGGGCGAATCTCTTCTCATACGCCTCTTCGCGCTTGTCGAACTCCGTCATCGGCAACTCCTCCCGTTTTATGCTTTCCGCGATATAAGGGCGCGGTTTCAGTCTCGCCAACATCGTAGCCTTGAAAAACGACGCGAGCGAGATGATTTCGGGAGCATGAGACACCCCTGCCCCGCGTTGTGCTTATCCCAGGGATCGGATAGGTTGCGCTTCAAGCCGGGCGGCGGTTCGCCGCAATGCCTGTGCGAGCCGCGGATCTGCATCCAAGGGAGCCTCGGCATTGATTTCCTCAAACCACGGTAGACACTGATGAATCGCCGCCGTCGCATTTACGAAGGCAAGGCGAAGGTCCTCTATGAGGGACCGGAGCCTGGAACACTCGTCCAGCACTTCAAGGATGACGCTACCGCCTTCAATGCCAAAAAGCATGAAGTGATCGACGGTAAGGGCGTCCTCAACAACCGGATCTCGGAATTCGTCTTCCAGAATCTGAACGATATCGGTGTACCGACCCACTTCATCCGTCGCCTCAACATGCGTGAGCAGTTGATCCGCGAGGTCGAGATCATCCCGCTCGAGGTCGTTGTCCGCAACGTGGCCGCCGGATCGCTCTCGACACGGCTGGGCATCGAGGAGGGCACGCAGCTTCCGCGTTCCATCATCGAGTTTTACTACAAGAACGATGCCCTCAACGACCCAATGGTCTCGGAAGAGCACATCACCGCCTTCGGCTGGGCGACGCCCCAGGAGATCGACGACATCATGGCGCTCGCCATCCGCGTCAACGATTTCCTCTCCGGCCTCTTCCTCGGCGTCGGCATCCGCCTCGTCGATTTCAAGATGGAAACCGGCCGCCTCTGGGAAGGCGAGATGATGCGAATCGTCGTCGCCGATGAGATTTCCCCGGATTCCTGCCGTCTCTGGGACATCAAGTCCAAGGACAAGCTGGACAAGGACCGCTTCCGCCGCGACATGGGCGGCCTCGTGGAAGCCTATTCGGAAGTCGCCCGCCGCCTCGGCATCCTCTCCGAGAACGAAAACCCGGCCATGCCGGGCCCGCGCCTCGTTCAGTAAGACGCGAACCTCATTCCGCTCGATCAAGCCCGGCTCACGCCGGGCTTTTTTGCTTTGAGGATCCCTCACCTTATCCTGAGGAGCCGCGTAGCGGCGTCTCGACGGAGGCTCCAGCGCGCTCGGAGACGCCTCGCCCTTCGAGACGATGCTCCGCATCCCTCAGGGTGAGGCTGCGTGGTGCCTGTCTCACCCCGGCGGTCCCGCAGGACCGGAAAGCACCATAGATTCTTTATAGTTGCTTCCCCTCCGCTTCGCTCCGGCCGGGGATGAGGGCCGTGAGGGCCAGAGGCCTCGACGGCGCAACGCCCCATCGACCTCAGGCCAAGTTTGACGCATACAAGCGCCATGCCTTCTCGTCGCCTCCCCTCCAGCCTTGTCGCCCGGATCGCCATTCTCGGCCTCTTCCTGCTCGGCGGTTGCAGCTATCTTCCCCGAAATGTCGAGGGCGTGCCGGAGAATGCGCCTTGGTTTTCCCTGCCCCTGGGGCCCTTTCTTTCGGAAGGGCGCGGCGAGCTGGAGGCGATTTCGGCTTGCGCCGAATGCGGACCGGGGATCGTCGCAGGTGTCTTGCGCCTTACAGGCCCGGACGCGGATAAGGCCGAGGCGGTGTCGCGGAACCCGCAGGCGCTCGCCAGAGCGCTTTCCTCCACGCCCGGCAGAGCGGAGGTGGTGGCCCGAGCAAAACCTCTTCTGGCCGCTTCCGCAAACGGATTCATTCTGTCGCTGACCCGTGCGGACGCCGCAAAGCCGCCCGTTTGGAGCGCCTCTCTTACACAGCGCAGGAATGACGGCCTTCTTGTCATCCTGGTGATCGGCGGGGATGAGCGCGAGGTCGAGGCAACGGTCCGCCGAGTCGCTGCCCGATATTGCGGCACCTAGACCATAATCCGGCGAAGATTCGTGCAGCGAACCCTGTCGCCTGACAATAAGATCCGAGGGACATTGTATCCGGCGATCATTCCCTTTATGGCGTTGGCTCAAATCCCAACCGGCCTGGACCAGACCCATGAAAGCTCGCGTCACCGTGACCCTCAAGAACGGCGTTCTCGACCCGCAAGGGAAGGCCATCGAGGGAGCTCTGAAATCGCTTGGCGTCGAAGGCATCGACAGCGTGCGCCAGGGCAAGGTGTTCGACATCGAGTTGCACACGATCGATAAGGCCAAGGCCGAGGCCTCGCTGAAGGCCGCTTGCGAGAAGCTGCTCGCAAACACGGTGATCGAGAATTACCGGATAGACCTCATCTGACCGTCATGCCCGGAACCTGATCCGGGCATTCACGTTTCTCCGCGCCGCAAGGCGTGGGATGGCCGGGACACCGGCCCATGACGACAAAAAGGATGGCTTGAATGAAATCCGCTGTTCTCGTCTTTCCCGGAACCAATCGCGACGGCGATGCGGTGCGTGCGCTCAAGCAGGCCGGATCGCAGGTCGAGACGGTCTGGCACTCCGCGACCGAATTGCCGAAGGGTACCGATCTCGTGGTTCTCGGCGGCGGCTTTTCCTATGGCGACTATCTGCGCTGCGGCGCGATCGCCGGACGCGCCACGATCATGGATGCGGTGCGGGCCCACGCGGCGCGGGGCGGCCTCGTGCTCGGGATCTGCAACGGCTTCCAGATCCTGTGCGAATCGGGACTTCTGCCCGGCATCCTGATGCGCAACGCCAACCTGAAATTCATCTGCCACCGCCAATTCCTCAAGGTCGAGCGCAACGACACGGCCTTCACGAGCGCCTATGCCAAGGGGCAGGCCATCGATGTCTGCGTCGCCCACGGCGAGGGCAACTACACGGCCGATGGCGAGACCCTGAAGCGCATCGAGGGCGAAGGTCTGGTGGCCTTCCGTTACTCCGATGAGAACGGGAATGTGACGCCGGACGCCAACCGCAACGGCTCCATGAATTCCATCGCGGGCATCTATTCCGACAAGCTCAACGTGCTCGGCATGATGCCCCATCCGGAAAACCTGATTGAAGATCTCATCGGCGGCACCGATGGACGCGGGCTCTTCGAGAGCCTCGTTTCTTCCACCCGCCGCGCGGCCTGACCTCTTCCAAACGCGAGAACTCGGATGATCCGCAACGACGTCGCCATCACCCCGGAGCTGGTCAAGGAGCACGGGCTGAAGCCCGACGAATACGAGCGCTTCGTTGCCCTCATCGGCCGCACGCCGACGATCACCGAACTCGGCATCGTCTCGGCCATGTGGAACGAGCATTGTTCCTACAAATCCTCGCGCATCCATCTGCGCGGCCTGCCGACGAGGGCCCCCTGGGTCATTCAAGGACCCGGCGAGAATGCGGGCGTCATCGATATCGGCGACGGGCAGGCCTGTATCTTCAAGATGGAAAGCCACAACCACCCCTCCTTCATCGAGCCCTATCAGGGCGCGACGACCGGTGTCGGCGGCATTTTGCGCGACGTGTTCACCATGGGCGCGCGCCCCATCGCGGCATTGAACTTCCTGCGTTTCGGCGAGCCTGATCATCCGAAGACGCAGCACCTCGTCGGCGGTGTCGTCGCTGGCATCGGCGGCTACGGCAATTCCTTCGGCGTGCCGACGGTGGGCGGCAGCGTCGGGTTCGATAAGCGCTACAACGGCAACATCCTCGTCAACGCCATGGCCGTGGGTCTCGCCCGCACGGATGAGATTTTCTACGCAAAGGCCACCGGCGTCGGAAACCCAATCGTCTATCTCGGCTCCAAGACCGGCCGCGACGGCATCCACGGCGCGACCATGGCCTCCGCCGAGTTCGACGACGCGTCGGACGAAAAGCGCCCGACCGTCCAGGTCGGCGATCCCTTCGCGGAAAAGCTCCTGCTCGAAGCTTGCCTCGAACTCATGCAGTCGGGCGCGGTCATCGCGATTCAGGACATGGGCGCGGCGGGTCTCACCAGCTCCGCTGTGGAAATGGGCGCGAAGGGCAACCTCGGCATCGAACTCGATCTCGACAAAGTGCCTTGCCGCGAAGAGGGCATGACCGCCTACGAGATGATGCTGTCCGAGAGTCAGGAGCGCATGCTCATGGTGCTCAAGCCCGGCATGGAAAAGAACGCCGAGGCGATCTTCGTCAAATGGGGGCTCGACTTCGCCGTCATCGGCCGGACCACCGACACCCTGCGCTTTGTCATCAAGCATCAGGGCGAGGTGAAGGCCGATCTGCCGATCAAGGAACTCGGCGACGAGGCTCCGCTCTACGACCGGCCGCATGTCCCGAGCCCCGCCCTGCCGGTCATCGCGCCTGAGAGCGTGAAGCCGCCCGTCTCCGAGATCGAGGCGCTACGCAAGCTCGTCGGTTCGCCGGATCAATGCTCGAAGCGTTGGGTCTGGGAGCAGTACGACCATCTGATTCTCAGCAACACGGTCCAGACCCCCGGCGGCGACGCGGCCATCGTGCGAATCGAGGACGGGCCGAAGGGCCTTACCCTCACCACCGATGTGACTCCGCGCTATTGCGAGGCCGATCCGTTCGAGGGCGGCAAGCAGGCGGTCGCGGAAGCGTGGCGCAATATCACCGCCGTCGGCGGATTGCCGCTGGCGATCACCGACAACCTGAATTTCGGCAGCCCGGAGCGTCCCGAGGCCATGGGCCAATTCGTCGGCTGCGTGAAAGGAATCGGCGAAGCCTGCCGCGCACTCGACTTCCCGGTCGTCTCCGGCAACGTCTCGCTTTACAACGAGACCAACGGCCAGGGCATTTTGCCGACCCCGGCCATCGGCGGCGTCGGCATCGTCGCCGATGTGGCGGTGCACGCCACTGTCGCGATCAAGCGCGAGGAAGACGCGCTCATCCTCATCGGCGCGACCTCGGGCTGGCTCGGCCAGTCGATCTACCTGCGCGACATTTGCGGGCGCGAGGAAGGCGCTCCGCCGCCGGTCGATCTCGCGACAGAGAAGCGCAACGGCGATTTCGTGCGCCAGCTCATCCGTTCAGGACAGGTCGATACGGTGCACGATTGCTCGGACGGCGGTCTTGCCCTCACGGTCGCCGAAATGGCGATGGCGCGCGGCATCGGCGCTATCATCGGTTATCAGCCGGAAGGCATTCCCCTCCACGCCTTCCTCTTCGGCGAGGATCAGGGCCGTTATGTGATTGCGGTCGATCCCAATGACGCGGCCGATATTCTCTACGAGGCCACGGCACTCGGCATTCCTGCCATCACCCTCGGCCTGACCGGCGGCGATTCGTTGATTCTGCCGGGTGGCCAAGCCATATCGGTGAAAGACCTCAAGGCGGCCCATGAATCCTGGCTGCCGGACTACATGGCCGGCAAGGCCTGAATGGAAAGAAACGCGAAATGGCGATGGATGCAGGCGAAATCGAGAGCATGATCAGGACGGCGCTCCCGGACGCCAAGATCGAAATCAAGGATCTGGCAGGCGACGGCAATCACTATGCCGCGACCGTCGTGTCCTCCGCCTTCAAGGGCAAGACCCGGGTGCAGCAGCACCAGATGGTCTATGCCGCGTTGAAAGGAAACATGGGCGGTGTGCTGCACGCCCTTGCTTTGACGACGCTTGCACCCGACAATTGAGAGACATATCGAACCCGGCGCCTTGACCGCCGTGGAGTAGGAGCATCCCATGACTGACGCCCGTCAGGTTATCGACAACGAAGTGAAGTCCAGCGACGTCGTGCTTTTCATGAAAGGCACCCCTGAATTCCCCATGTGCGGGTTCTCCGGCCAGGTCGTCCAGATTCTGAATTATCTCGGCGTGCCGTATAAGGGCGTGAACGTGCTCGAGGACGAGACCATCCGTCAGGGCATCAAGGATTATTCGAACTGGCCGACCATTCCCCAGCTCTACGTGAAGGGTGAATTCGTCGGCGGGTGCGACATCGCGCGCGAAATGTTCCAGGCGGGCGAATTGCAGCAGTTTTTCGCGGACAAGGGCATCACGGTCAAGCAGACCGCCTGAGGCCCTCAAGAAGCCGAAGAAGACAATCAAGCGGGGCCACAACAGGCCCGCTTTTTTGTTGCCTGAAGGATGTGCATTTGCCGCATTCCCTCCCCGTCGAGCATTCCGGCACACTGGCGCGGTTCATGACCCGGTAACGGGCGACACGCGCTGCAAAAATGGGGGCCGGAATGCCAAGTACCGAAACGAATGTTGCCGAAACGAATGTTCTTGCGTTCAGACGAGCCCAGAAGAACCACACCGCGCCGGCGTCCAAAAGTCTGATCGAAGCGGTTTATGCAGCGGGTTCGATAGCTGTCCGCGCCGACGATCTCCCCACCAAGACGGCCGCAACGATGCTGCAGGCGTTTGGCCTCATCGTCATCGACTCGGTCGGCACGGATGGGACGCTAAAGCTCTTGCGAAAGGGCGAAGCCCGGCAGGCCAGGGACCGCCCGTGGCGTCTCTCCAAACCTTCCTTTTCCGGCGAGGTGGGCGTGCCTGACGCGAACGGCGCCTTCACAAAGCATCCCTGAAAAATCAGGAACGCCCCAGCATCGCGCGCACGAAAGCGAGCGCGTCCGGCGAATGCCATTCGGCGGGCCCTTTCAACAGGGCGATTTCGCACCCCGATCCATCAATGAGAAGCGTCGTCGGCAGGCCGACCACATGTCCGGATTTCTGCAGGGTCTGCAGCACTTTTCCGGAAGGATCCGCGTAATAGGCGAGGTTGGCGATCCCGTTGTCCTTCAGCCAAGCCTTCGGCTTCTCGGCATTGCGGGTGTCGACGTTGATCGCCACCACCTCGAAATCGGGCGAGCCCAGATCCGCCTGAAGCTTGTCGAGCGCCGGCATCTCCTCGCGGCAGGGCACGCACCATGTCGCCCAGAGATTGACCAGAACGGCCTTGCCCTTGAAACCTTCCAACGTCTTCGCCTGTCCCGCCTCATCCTTGAAGGCGAGCACAGGCAGCGTCTTGGACGTTAGCGGAACGACAAGCGCCGCCAAATCGCCCTTCGCCAAGGGCCGAAGCCGTTGCAGCACAGCCTCCGACGCGCGGCATTCCTGCGTGTCGGAAATAAAGGGGCGACCCGAAAAGCCATACAAGGTCACAGCGCCGAGAGCGCACAATCCGACGAGACCGACTATCCAGGGCGCGCGCCGGGCTCGCTTTTTCTCAATCGTATTCGACATGCCGTCGATGTCGCGCGTTTTAAGCCCGACCTCAAGCCCCCGCGTTCAAGGAGCCGAACACGACTTAGCGAGGCGCAAGGCAGGGAGCCCTCTGACGACCGCAAAGTGGGCGGAAATCGCCGCCACCCGCTCAGCCCGCAACAAAAAAACCTCGCCGCATTCGGCGGGCGAGGTTTCCACGTCAGTTAGAACGAATTTCATCAGATGATGAAAAAGTCTTTCTCGGAAATCGTCGTGAGTTTTTTCGGCAGAGTCGCGATCAGAACCGCCGCTTTCTTGCCGCTGCCATCCTCGTCATAGAAGACGTTGCCCTTCTTGATGTCCACGATGATGCGGTCGTCCTTGTCGTGGGCCTTGGTTCCGAGCCAGAAGGCGCTTGTCGCGAGCTGCACGGGTTTCTTCTCGCTGCCTTTCTTGCCGAGCTTGGTGAAAACCGCATTCTCGAGCCAGATCGAGTCGTCCACCACTTTGAAGTCCGCAAGCGCCTTCACATTGGCCTTCGTATTGAGGGCGGGCGAATCCAGGACGAAAATGTCCTTGCCTTTGCCGCCGACGAGTTTGTCTTGGCCGAGGCCGCCCCTGATCGTGTCCGCGCCTGTCGATCCGGTGATGACATTGGCGAGATCGTTGCCCCTCAGAGAAAGCTTGGCGGTCCCTTGGCCGGTGAGGTTTTCGATATTCTCGCCAAGTGTGTAGCTGATCCACGTGAAGATGGTATCGAGCCCGGCCCCAAAATTCTCGACGACCACATCGTTCGCATCGTCGACGTCGTAGCTGTCGTTGCCGAGGCCGCCTTCCATCCGGTCCGCACCCGCGCCACCATTGATGATGTTGTCTGCGGCATTGCCCCTGATGACATTGGCGCCCACATTGCCAGTGAGACGAACGGCGCCGGTGAGAGCCTCCAGAGCCTCGACATTGGCGCCGAGTATGTAGTCGGTGGACGTGAAAACGGTATCGTAGCCTTCGCCAGTCCCTTCAGTGACGGTGTCACCCGCATTGTCGACATAGTAGACGTCATTTCCAATGCCGCCTTGCATCTTGTCCGCGCCGGTGCCCCCCTCGAGACGGTCGCTTCCAGAGCCGCCGATCAGCAAGTCGTTTCCTCCGGCTCCCGCGAGGTGATCGTCGCCGTCGCCGCCGTTCATCGTATCGTCGAACTGTGTTCCGACCGCCTGATCGTTCCCGTTACCCCAGGTGAGATCGATGCCCTTGATGCGATAGTCGAGCACTTGCCCGACCGTATCGCGGTCGAACACCGCAGGCGCCCCATTCGGGCTGATCTTCTTGACCTGATCCCAGCTGACGATGAGGCGACCGTCGAACAATTCGGTGATGGTCGGGGCACCGCGATAGGCATTGATCGAAACATCACTCGCGACGACATCTTCGCCGACGAACGCGCCCGCTCCGCTGAAGGTCACAGTGCGGATGTTGGTGAATCCGGATGAAGCTCCCGGGGAGACATAGGCAATCGCGAAGCCGCCACCCGCCAAAGCCGTCACTGCGGGAGCGAATTGATCGCCTTCCTTTACGAGCGCATTCACGCGAATAGCATTGCTATCCGGCGTCCCATCCGCCTTGTAGATCTGCGCCTTGACGCAGGTTCCGTCCACATCGGCGCCCGCAGCACCTGAAAAATCCAGCTCCGACCAGACGGCGACAAAGCGTCCATCCGCGAGCTTCGTTATCTTGGGCGGTGCGAGCCCGTCCCATGAATTCGACAGAACGAACTGTGCGCCCCCCGTCGAGGTGCCCCCGTCGAGCGTGAAAACACGTCCGGAAACCCGGTCGACAGGCGACCCCGAAATCACCTCCATACTTGAGAAGACGACCGCGAAGCCGCCATCGGTGCCAATGACCGTCGCATTGCCCTGATCGCCTATAGTCGTCGCATTCACGACGAAAGCGTCGCCTTGCATGACGCCCGAGCCGGAGAAGAGGCAGCCCCTCACATCGTATTCGGGAGTGGCAGGCGTTCCATTGTTTGTCGTATAGGTCGCGACAAACTTGTCGCCGGACAGAGCGGCGAGCGAGGGATGCGAGAGCTTTCCGGCTTCGGCGCTACCGGCGAGAACGATTTCTTCGTCCCGCATGCCGTCGCCATCGGCATCGTAGGCACTTCCGTCGGCATTGAAGATCCGCGCCTTGATGGTCGACTTGACCGTCGCACCCGGATCAGGATCCTCACAATGCCAGGCCACGACAAACCGGCCGCTCGATAGAACGGTGATCGTGGGCTCTTCCACCGACCCGGTGGTCGCCAGGCTCACCGGGATTTCCGACCCCATCGGAGCGGCTCCGGAATAGAAAACCTGCGCCTTGATTGCCGATGAAACGACGACGCCTTGATCGTTTTTCACCTCTTCAAGCCACGTCCCCACGAACATGCCGTTCTTGAGCGCCTGGACCTGCACTTGCTGCTGAACCCCGGCGACCGTCCGGTTGACATGGAATTCACTCCACTTGATCGGCGCCATGACATGCTCCTCGCGGCAAGATGCAATTATCCAAACGTTATTTTGTAACGATAATGCCGGTGAGCGCAAGGCTTTCCGGCGTCCCACGGCTGTTTTCCAGGCTGGATTGTCATCCCCCTCGCCTCCGCCGTTTCTTCCCGCTATGGTGCGGCCACGTTTCGGAGCGTTTTGATGTTGCCTGATCTGCCTTTTCTCCGCGCCGCCCTGGTCGCGGGAGCCCTTGTCCTGACCCTTACCGCTTGCGGGCGCCGTGGCGCGCCTGAGGCCCCGCCGGACCCGTCCGCGCCCAAAGCCCAGCAAACCACCACCGAGTCGAGCGACGAAGACGACACCAACGATAGCGTTCTGCCGTCGCCGGTGGGGACCCCGAGAAAGAACCCCAAACGCGGCTTCACCATCCCGAAGTCGCAGTTCATTCTCGATCCGATTCTGTAGCACCGCGAACAAGTCACCCCATGCACCATTTTGCCTATCGGGATGGCGTGCTGCACGCCGAGGATGTCGATTTACGCCGCATCGCGGCCGAGATCGGAACGCCTTTCTATTGCTATTCCAGCGCCACGCTGGAGCGGCATTACCGCGTGCTCGCTGAGGCCTTCGCGGATACGGACGCCCTTGTCTGCTACGCCATGAAGGCGAATTCCAACCAGGCGGTGCTCGCGACCCTCGGACGCCTCGGTGCGGGTATGGACATCGTCTCGGAGGGTGAATTGCGGCGAGCGCTGGCCGCCGGCGTTCCCGGGGAGCGAATCGTTTTCTCTGGCGTCGGCAAGACCAAGGCGGAAATGGCTCTTGCGCTCGATAGCGGCATTCTGTGCTTCAACGTCGAGTCGGAGCCTGAACTCGAAGCCCTGTCGGAAGTCGCACTTGCGAAGGGGACACGCGCGCCGATCTCGATCCGCATCAATCCGGATGTGGACGCCAAGACCCACAAAAAGATTTCGACCGGAAAGTCCGAGAACAAGTTCGGCATTCCGATTGCCCGGGCGCGCGAGGTCTATGCACGCGCGGCGTCCCTGAAAGGACTTCAGGTCACCGGCGTCGATATGCATATCGGTAGCCAGATCACGGATCTGTCGCCCTTCGACAACGCAACGGCTCTTCTTGCGGAACTCGCGCGCGACCTGATGGCGGATGGGCACAAGCTTCATCACATCGATCTCGGCGGCGGCCTCGGCGTGCCTTACCGGGAGGACAACGAGCCCCCGCCCGATCCGCAGGCCTATGCCGACATCATCAAGCGCCACACCCGCGATCTCGGGCTGAAGCTTGTCTTCGAGATGGGCCGCCTGATCGCGGGCAATGCGGGCATTCTCATCACACAGGTGATCTATGTGAAGGAAGGCGCCGGCAAGACCTTCGTCATCGTCGATGCGGCGATGAACGACCTGATCCGCCCGACGCTCTACGACGCCCATCACGACATCAAACCCGTCGTGGCTCCGGGTCGCAATGCCACGCACATCATCGCCGACGTGGTCGGCCCTGTCTGCGAGACGGGCGACTATCTGGCGCTCTCACGCGACATGCCTTCCGTGAAGGCCGGAGATCTTCTCGCCATCATGACGACAGGTGCTTATGGCGCTGTGCAGGCGACGACTTACAACACCCGCCGCCTCGTGCCGGAGGTCTTGGTGCGCGGGCACGAGCATGCCGTCGTGCGCCCGCGTCAAACTTATGAAGACCTGATCGGCCTCGACCGCATGCCCGATTGGCTTGCCTGACCTTCACGGTGGCTCGCCATGCGATGGCGATAGCGAACATCGCGTTCAAACGAAAAGCCTCGGTGATGAACGCCGGGCTTTTCTTAGCCGCGCCGGCGTCCCAGAGTGGGAGGAGAAAGCCGTCCCCAGGACGAAGAGTGCTCAACCTTAGCGCTGTTGACCACCGTGAATTCGCGCTGGGTGCCACGACCTGTTCTGTTTGATTATTTCAATAACATATCCGGAACATATCGTTGTTTCGTTGTATTTGCCTTCGCAAGCTCGCCTTGAAAGCTCGCGGTTCAACAAACCGTGCACAATTGACGTCTGGTCATCGTCGGAGGGCATGCTAGCTTAGACACGGGGCGCTGACTCGCATCGCGCGCGGCGTAACCGCGAGGTGGAGACTTGGTTGGATGAGCGCGGGCCCGGAGCCGAAACGCAAAGGCGATAAGGAGCGAGCAGGCCTCGATACCTTGGTCATGCGCGCTCGTTCCGTACTCTGGTGGGAGAAGGCCTGGCCCGTCCTATGGCTGCCGCTTGCCGTTATCGGCGCCTTCCTGACCGTATCCTGGCTCGGCCTCTGGTTTGAGACACCGCCTTTGGCGCGCATGATCGGTGTCGGGCTTTTCGGGCTCGCTTTCCTCGGCTCGTTCTGGCCCCTGTCCCGCTTGCGCCGGGCGAACCGGGTTGAAGCGCTTGATCGGCTCGACCGGGATTCAGGGATTTCGCACAGCCCCGCGCGGACTCTGGATGACAGCCTCGCCATGGGCTCGGACGATCCCGGCACTGCCGCGTTGTGGGCGTTACACCGGAAGCGCGCAGCGACCGCGTTCGATCGTCTGCGGGTTTCGCCACCCCGCCCCGACATGCCGCGCCGCGACCGTTACGCTCTTCGAGCCGCCGGCATCGTCGCAGTCGTTGCGAGTGCCTTCGTGGCCGGCCCGGAAATCGGAGAAAGACTGAAGGCCGCTTTCGATTGGGGCGAGACCGCCGCACGCGACCCAGCCTTTCGCGTCGATGGCTGGATCGACCCGCCACTTTACACGCGTCTCCCCCCGCTCATGATCGATTTGGCTCAAGGCGAGCAGAGCCTGCGCGCCCCGATGAAATCGACAATCGTCATCCGTGTGGCGGGCGAAGGCGACGCCACCATCACACCGGAACAGGGACTCGTCGCGCAGCCAGAAGCCGCGACCCGGCGCAGCGATCTGCGTGAGCAGCGCTTTACTCTGCAAGGCAATGCCGCTCTATCCGTGAAAACCGGCTTCGCGCGCACCGTGAAGCTGATGGTGGAAGCCATCCCCGACCGGCCGCCGGAAATCGCGTTTTCCGGACCACCCGAAATCAACGCGCGCGGCACTTTCACGCTCGCGTACAAGGGCAAGGACGATTACGGAATTTCTTCCATCGAGGGCATCGTCGAAAAAGCCGAGACGAAAGGCCGCTCGCTCGTTCCAGCGCCGCAGATCGCATTGGCCCTTCCGGCACCGGACGGGGCAGAAACCCGCTCCATTGTGGACCTGACCGAACATCCCTGGGCCGGCGCGCGCGTCAAGGTAAGGCTGCGCGTGAAGGACGATGCCGGGCAGGAAGCGTTAAGCGAGCCCATCGAATTCAAGTTGCCGCAGCGCTCGTTCAACAATCCTCTCGCCAAGGCTTTGGTGGAACAGCGCAGCAATCTCGTGCTCGCGCCGGATGATCGCAAAAGGATCCAGACCGCGCTGGACGCGCTGCTCATCGCCCCTGATGCTTACACACCGCAATGGGGCGTCTTTATCGGCCTTCGCACGGCCGCGCAGCGCCTGCGAAAAGCGAAGACCGATACTGATCTGACCGATGTCGCCGATTGGCTCTGGACCATGGCGGTCCAGATCGAGGACGGCAATCTGAGCGAGGCCGAACGCGATCTCCGCGCCGCCCAGGAGCGACTGAGCGAGGCCATCGAGCGCGGCGCTCCAGACGATGAAATCAATCGCCTGACCCAGGAACTGCGTCAGGCCATGGATAAATTCCTGCGCGAATTTGCCCAGCGCATGCAGCAGCGCGGCCAGGCGCAGCAGAACCAGCGCGCGCCCGATCGCGTCATTTCGCAGGACGATCTCAACCGGATGCTCAGGCAGATGCAGGAAGCCATGCGCCGCGGTGATGTGGCCGAAGCGCAGCGCCTGCTCAACCAGCTGCGCAACATCCTGGAAAACCTGCAGATGGCGCGGCCCGGTCAGAACGATCCTCTCGGACGGGAAATGGGCCAGTCCATGCAGGACCTGGAAAACATGGCGCGCGAGCAGCAGCAATTGCGCGACGAAACGTTCCAGGATGGGCAGAACCGACGCATGCGCCAGGGCGAACGCAATCGCCAGCGCCAGCAGCGGCAGGGCCAGAACGGTCAGAACGGCGAGCCGCAAATGGGTCAGGGACAGGAGCAGGCGGAAGGCGGCGACGGCGATCCTTCACAGGGTCTTTCGCAACGCCAGCAAGCCTTGCGCGACAGATTGCGCGACCTGCAGAACCGGATGCGTGGCCTCGGGATGGAGAACGAGGACGGCCTTGGAGACGCCGAACAGGCGATGCGTGAGGCCGAGGATGCATTGGGCCAGGGCCAGGACAGTCAGGCTGTGGAGGCTCAGGGCCGCGCGCTCGAAGGATTGCGGCGCGGCATGCAGGGCATGGCGCAACAGATGCAGCAGGGCCAAGGCAACGATCAGGCCGGAGACCAGGGAGAAGGCGAACCGGGCTCGCTAGGGCGCCAGAATGGCCAAGCCGACAACCGGGATCCGCTCAATCGTCCCTTCCGCGAACGGGGCGAAACGGAGGGTGGGACGACAATCCCAGGCTTGGGGCGTGGCGGGAGTGCGGCCCGGATTCTGGAAGAATTGCGGCGCAAACTGGGAGATCCCAGCCGCCCGCAGGAAGAACTTGATTATTTCGAGCGTTTGCTGCGACGCAATTAACCTGTAACGGATGGCATCAACCAGCATGACGGGTTCCGAAAAACGCTCGGCCCGGGTGACGCGAGACCGCCGGACGTTAGGGAATAACCATGACCAGCTTTTCGAATATCCTCGTATCGGTCGCCGTTGTCGCCGTCGCGATCGTTCTGCTTTTGGGGCTTATCAACATGATGCGCGGGGGAAGCCCCAATAAGTCGCAGCAGCTCATGCGCTTGCGTATCCTCCTGCAATTCATTGCAATTATCGTCATCATGGCCGTCGTCTGGTGGCGTGCGGCCTGAACGGCTCCGCTGACCCGATATTGACACGATCCCACCATCGTCCTTTAAAGGGGCGCATTATGGATAACCGTTCGTTAACGTGAGCGGCTTATTAATTGCTTGTTCAAACAATAGGGAACCGATGCGCGCCAGCACGATCACAGGCCTGAGCCTTTTGATTGCGTTGACGGGCGTATCGACTGCCGTTGCGGCAGACGCCAAGCGGCAGCAAGTGGCCAACGCCGTCGTCGAGCCGACGGCCACCGTGCCTCCCACGACAAGCTTTGTTTCCGAATTGCGCTTCGGCCTGTCCGCTGAGGATCCCTGGGGACCGGAAGGCCGGAACAAGTCAGCGAACCTGACCGGCGAGATTCTTTTCGCTAAGCCGTTTACGGCCTCCGATCTCTTCACGAGCTATTTCATCCCCCGCCCGCATATCGGCGGCAGCGTGAATTTCGAGGGTTTTGCCAGTTTCGCCTATGCCGGCCTGACCTGGACCGTCGACATCACCCCGACCTTCTTCGTGGAAGGCAGCTTCGGCGGCGCGATCCACAACGGCGAAAAAGGCCATTTGTACGCGTCGCCGGATCGGTCGTCCCTGGGATGCTCGCCTCTGTTTCGCGAGTCCGGCTCGGTCGGTGTGCGTCTGGCCGCCAATTGGAACCTGATGGCGACCATCGAACACCTTTCGAACGGCGGCTCCTGCGCCGACAATAGGGGTTTGACGAATATCGGCGCGCGGGTCGGCTATTCGTTCTAACCGACGGTGTTCGGGCGAACCGGTTCTTGTTTCGCTGAGATATCTCTGGCGTTCGTTTTGTCGCGATTGTGCGGCACGCAATTATCGGCTTACTTCTTAAACCCTCAGCCGAAGCAAAAAGCACCCGCCACCCATGGTCGTTCTCAACCGCATCTACACCCGCACCGGCGACAAAGGCACGACCGCTCTCGCGGCCGGCGGGAGGCGTGCGAAATACGATTTGAGAATCGAGGCCTTCGGTACGGTGGACGAGACGAATGCCTGCATCGGCATGGTCCGCCTGCACACCAAGGACCATTCCATCGATGAAATGCTGGCGCGCATCCAGAACGACCTGTTCGATCTCGGCGGCGATCTGGCGACGGTGGAAACCGGCAAGCCGCTTCCCTACGAACCGCTCCGCATTACCGAGGCGCAGGTGGAGCGACTGGAACATGAAATCGATCTTCTGAATGCCGACCTCGCGCCCTTGCGATCCTTCGTGCTCCCTGGCGGCACACCGGCCGCAGCCGCCCTTCATCTGGCGCGCACCGTATGTCGGAGAGCAGAGCGGCGTGTGGTAGAGCTCATGGATCGGCCGGAGGAGAAAGTCTCTCCCATCGCGGTGAAATATCTCAATCGCCTTTCCGACCTTCTCTTCGTCGCGTCACGTTCCATCAACGACAACGGCGCCCTCGACGTTTTGTGGGTGCCCGGGCAAAACCGTTGAGGCAGCGCCATGTTTCTGCCTCTGCATGATGGAGTGCCGCTGAAGAACATGCGGATCCCAGTCATGACGCGACTGGTGATCGGCATTTGCATCGCGGTCTATCTCTTCAGCCGCTTCGGCTCTCTCGGAAACGACGCGATGGTGGCGGGTCTGGGCCTGCTCCCCTCCGTGCTGTTCGGCCATGAAATTCTTCCGGGGGGCTATCCTTTTCTGCCAGTCCTGCTTACGCCGATCTCCAGCATCTTCGTCCATATCTCGCTGATGCATCTGGGCGGGAACATGCTTTTTCTCTGGGTCTTCGGCGATAATGTGGAAGACGCCATGGGGCATGTGCGCTTCCTCATCTTCTTCATCCTGTGTGGCGTCGCCGCGGGCCTCACTCACGCTTATATGAACGCCACGTCCTATCGCCCGCTGATCGGTGCGTCGGGAGGCGTGTCGGGAGTGGTGGCGGCCTATCTCATCCTTTATCCGCGCGTGCGGATCTGGGCCCTGTTCTGGGTCGGCATTCCGCTTCACGTTCCTGCCTTCGGAGCCATCGGTTTCTGGATCGCGCTCCAGATCGGCGCCGCTTTCTTCGGCATCGACGAGTCCGTCGGCTGGTTCGCCCATCTCGGCGGGTTCGTTACCGGTGCACTTCTGGTACCGCTCATGCGCCATCGTCATGATCCTATTCTGGCCCGCTTAGAAGCGCGTGAATTGAGCGTTTCCCGGTGACAAGAATCACATGCATAGCCTTGAAATCACGCACCTCGCGTTGACAATCGGCCCTTGCCCGCTAGGGTCCCCAGCATCCAAATGCCAATCTAGTCGGAGGTTGTCGGGTGCATCCGATTGTCTCTGCAAGCGGCCTTTCGAGTGAGGACATTCGCATGAAGCTTCTGGTGCCTGTGAAGCGTGTCGTCGATTACAACGTGAAGATCCGCGTGAAGGGCGATGGATCCGGAGTTGAATTGGCGAATGTGAAGATGTCGATGAACCCGTTCGACGAGATCGCTGTCGAAGAGGCGGTTCGACTGAAGGAACAGGGTAAAGCGACGGAAATCGTGGCGGTGTCGATCGGCCCCGCACAAGCGGCCGAGACGATCCGCACGGCGCTCGCCATGGGCGCGGATCGCGGCATTCTGGTCAAGACCGATGCGATGGTGGAACCGCTCGCCGTGGCGAAGATCCTCAAGAAGATCGTCGAGCAGGAAAGCCCGGATCTCGTGATCATGGGCAAGCAGGCCATCGACGACGATTCGAACCAGACCGGTCAGATGCTGGCGGCTTTGCTGGGCTGGCCTCAAGGCACCTTCGCCTTCAAGATGAATGTGGGTGAGGGCGCGATCGATGTGACCCGCGAAGTCGATGGCGGGTTGCAGACGGTGGGCCTGAAGCTGCCGGCTATCGTCACCACGGATCTGCGCCTGAACGAACCGCGTTACGCGTCGCTTCCCAACATCATGAAAGCGAAGAAGAAGCCGCTCGATGAAACGAGCCCCGAGACGCTCGGTGTCGATGTGAGCCCGCGCCTCAAAGTGCTCAAGACGACGGAACCCGGCGGCCGCAAGGCCGGCGTGAAGGTCGGCTCGGTGGCCGAACTCGTGAACAAGCTTAAAGTCGAAGCCGGCGTGCTTTAAGGGAGAACAGACCAATGACCACATTGCTGATCGCCGAGCACGACAACGCTCACTTGAAGGACGCAACCCACAAGGCCCTGTCGGCTGCTGCCGCACTCGGAGCGCCGGTTCACGTGCTGGTGGCAGGCGCGAACGCCAAAGCTGCCGCCGAGGCCGCAGCCAAGCTTGGCGGCGTCGAGAAAGTGCTTTTGGCCGACAACGCGGCCTACGAGCATCAGCTCGCCGAGCCGCTGGCAGCCCTCATCGTCTCGCTCGCCGGACCCTATGACGCCATCGTCGCGCCTGCGACCACGACGGCCAAGAACGTACTGCCGCGCGTCGCGGCGCTCCTCGATGTGATGCAGGTCTCCGATATCACCAAAGTCGTCTCGCCCGACACGTTCGAGCGGCCGATCTACGCGGGCAACGCGATCCAGACTGTACAGGCGACCGACGGCAAGAAGGTCATCACCGTGCGCACCGCCGCCTTCCCGGCAGCGGCTGAGGGCGGCTCCGCTTCCATCGAGAGCGTGAACCCGACGGCGGATCCTCAGCTATCGAGCTTCAAGGGCGAAGAAATCGCTCACACCGACCGACCGGAGCTGACCTCGGCCAAGATCATCATCTCGGGCGGCCGCTCGCTCGGCTCGGCGGAAAACTTCACCAAATACATCGAGCCCATCGCCGACAAGCTCGGCGCGGCCATGGGTGCCTCGCGCGCGGCTGTCGATGCGGGCTATGCGCCCAACGACTGGCAGGTCGGCCAAACCGGCAAGGTCGTCGCTCCGGATCTCTACATCGCGGTCGGCATCTCCGGCGCGATCCAGCACCTCGCCGGCATGAAGGATTCCAAGGTGATCGTGGCCATCAACAAGGACGAGGAGGCCCCTATCTTCCAGGTGGCCGATTACGGACTCGTTGGAGACCTGTTTCAAATCCTCCCTGAACTTCAGGAGGAGTTGACCAAAGCCGGTCGTTGAGGTCAGGAATAAGAGACAAAGCGAACCGGGCGGGCCTCCCGCACGTAGTCCATTCAGAAAAAATCGTTTGGGGCGATAGGCAGATGGCCGTCGAGATTAAAACCGTTGGTGTGATCGGTGCGGGTCAGATGGGTAGCGGCATTGCCCATGTCTGCTCGCTCGCGGGCTTGAATGTACGCCTGAACGACCTCTCGGAAGAGCGGATCAACGCGGGGCTCGCCACCATCAACGGCAATATGGCGCGCCAGGTCTCGAAAGAGGCCATCAGCGAGAGCGAGCGCCAGGAAGCGCTTTCTCGCATCGTCGCGGCCCGGAGCTATGACGATCTGGCAGCGTGCGACATCGTCATCGAAGCAGCGACCGAAAACGAGGAAGTGAAGCGTAAGATCTTCACCGCGCTCTGCCCGTCGCTGCGCCCCGAGACCATGGTTGCGACCAATACCTCCTCGATCTCGATCACGCGGCTTGCAGCGGCGACAGACCGGCCCGAGCGCTTCATCGGCATTCACTTCATGAATCCGGTGCCCGTGATGCAACTCGTGGAGCTGATCCGCGGCATCGCGACTGAAGAATCGACATACGAATCCGCCAAGGAATTCATCGGCAAGCTTGGCAAGACCGCAACCGTCTCCGAGGATTTCCCCGCCTTCATCGTCAATCGCATCCTGCTGCCGATGATCAACGAGGCCATCTATACGCTCTACGAGGGTGTCGGATCGGTGGAGGCCATCGACACCGCCATGCGGCTCGGGGCGAACCATCCCATGGGACCGCTGCAGCTTGCCGACTTCATCGGCCTCGATACCTGTCTCTCGGTCATGCAGGTCCTGCATGAGGGGCTGGCCGATTCGAAATACCGCCCCTGCCCGCTTCTGGTGAAGTACGTCGAGGCCGGCTGGCTCGGCCGCAAGACCAAGCGCGGTTTCTACGATTATCGTGGAGAAAAGCCCGTTCCGACCCGCTAAATCTTCAATAGGTAAGGAACAGAGGGACGGGCGATTTCCCGAGGAGCGTCTCCGTGACGCCGCCAAGCACGAATTGGCGCATGCGGGAACGGACATAGGCCCCCATGACGATCATGTCCGCCCGAATCAGGCCTGCCTGAGTGCGGATCGTCTCCCCCGCATCGCCATGCTTGGCCGTCAGATCCTTGACGGAGCACGTGACCCCGTGGCGGCTCAGGTGAGGCGCCAGTTCACCGCCGGGCACCGCCATGGACAGGTCCTTTTCCCCGGAAACCGAGAGAATTTCCACATTCTCGGCAACCTTGAGAAAAGGCAAAGCATCGTTTACCGCCCGCGCGGCACGTGCACTGCCGTCCCACGCGACAAGAACCGTCTTCGCGCGAAATTCCAGCGTGCCGCTCGGAATCACGATCAGGGGTCGGCCACTGCTGAAAAGTGTGTCTTCCAGCAGACCGCGCCCGAGGCTCCAGGAGCTCAATTCTGCATCGACAACGGTGAGATCGTGAACGCGAGCACGGTTCGTGAAAGAGGACGTCAGAGCGGCGTAGGGCTCCTGAACCACCTCTCCCGAGCAGAGAACACCGGCTGAAATCGCATTCTGCCGCGCCTGCTCGACAGCGCTCTCGGCGAGCTCGCGCAGGCGCTTGTTTTCACTGGCGACAAGACCTGCCGCAACGCCGCTGACAAAGGCGTGGGTGACAACCACCTTGGAAGACAAAGCACAGACTGAGGCATGCGCTTTGGCCTCGCGCGCCAGGGAGAGCCCGTAAGACACGGCGTTCGAAGGGTGCAAATCCTCCTGCCGAAACCCGATCAGGATATTCTTGATGTCCTCGAGCATCGTAGCGTTCTTCCCTCCTCGTAGGCTCGATATAGGGCTGGGTTCGAACTCCCAAAGCCAGGAACGCCAATAGCGGAGTAATCACACGGCTATAGCCAGCGTCGAAACAGATCAGTGAAGAAATAGGGGCCGAAGCTCCATAGCCCCGCCCAGAGTGCAGCGCCGAGGGCGTTCGCGATCACAAAGTGAACCCAGGGCATCCTCAGCGCGCCGGCGATGAGGCCGTTGAGCTGGCGCAGCAGCACAACGAATCGCGCGGTCATCACGATGAAAAAGCCGCGCTCGCGAAATTCGATTTCAAAGCGAGTCAGACGCTCATCAGTCAATCCAAGGCGCGGGCCGTATCGTTCCAGCAACGGGCGGCCGCCATAATGACCCATGACATATCCTGTGCTGTCCCCCAGCACCGCCGCAGCCCAGGCCGCCAGGAAGACGTGCCCGACGACGAGATCGCCCTTTGCGGCCAGGAGCGAGCAGCTCACGAGTGCGCTCTCCCCCGGCAGGGGCACGCCGAAGGACTCGAAATAGAGAATGATGAACAAGGCCGCGACGCCGTAAGCCGCGATGGCGGGCTCGATCCAGGCCAGACTGTGCTGGACGGTGGCGATCACAGGCTCCTCTCGGGTTTCAAAGAGTATTTGCGAGGGTGGGAGACCACGTCAACTTGGACGGTTTAGCTACCCTGTGGGTGCGGCATAGACGACAAAGGATTTGAGCTTCACAACAACGTCACAGTGCCTGTAGACTCTGTCCACGGATACGACTCTTCTCCCAAGAGGAGGTGATGTGACGATACACGTCCAGCCTGTCGTGAAGCCGGATGCCTGTCCGGCACTCGTCCTCAATGCCGATTACCGGCCATTGAGTTACTACCCTTTGTCCATCTGGTCCTGGCAGGATGCGATCAAGGCGGTGTTTCTTGACCGGGTCAACATCGTCTCGGAATACGACAAGGTCGTCCGAAGTCCGAGTTTCGAGATCCGTCTGCCTTCGGTCATCTCGCTCAAGACCTACGTCAAACCGACACGCAATCCTGCCTTCACGCGCTTCAACGTCTTTCTCCGCGACCGCTTCAACTGCCAATATTGCGGAGACCATAACGATCTGACCTTCGACCACGTCGTTCCGCGCTCGAAAGGCGGCCAGACGACCTGGGAGAACGTGGTCGCAGCCTGCGCGCCCTGCAATCTCAAGAAAGCCGACCGGATGCCCCGCGAAGCCGAGATGTGGCCCCGGCAAAGCCCCTTCGCTCCGACCCTTCAGGATCTGCATTCCAACGGCAGGCTCTTCCCGCCGAACTATCTGCACGAGAGCTGGTTCGACTATCTCTACTGGGACAGCGAGCTCGAACCGTAGCGCAGGCCTTCAGTTGCGGCCCGACCGCGCGCCGAGGGCGGCCACAGCGGCAAGTGCCAGCGAGATCAGCATATTCCATCCGGCGAGCGACAGGCCGAGAAAACGCCACGCCGCTTGCGTACAGCTGACGACACGGGTCTTCTCCAATTGGTTGAGAAAATCTCCCACATTGCCGGCGCCCGCTCCTGAGCCCCCGCCGCAATCGCTCGGACCCATGAAGAAGCCCCACTCGACACCGGAATGGTAAGCGCCAAGCCCGGCGCTCACCAGAAAGACCAGAGCAAGCAGCCAAAGCCCGCCCTTGCGCAGAGGCGGCGGCAGGAAGGCTGTGACGAGCGCCAGCGGAATGCCGATATAGTAAGGATCGCGCTGCATCAGGCAGAGCTTGCAGGGCTGATAACCCAACCCATACTGAAAAATGTAAGCCCCGCCGATGGTGGCCGCCGCACTGAGTGCCACCGCCAAAGCAGCCTGTCGCATCGTGACCGGAAGCTGCATGCTCATCTCCTTGCGTGTCCAACGATCATCTGCGAAGCGGTGCCCGCTTCGCCGGATCATGCTCTCGATTCCGCATGATCCAGGCGAACAACCGGTTTCCACTTGTCCTGATCATGCTTTAGAACAGATAGCGGAAGGCCACGAACCCGCCGACGATCACGATCACGGCACCAGCGGCCACCAGATTGAAGTGGCGATCGATAATGTCCTTGATGGCGGGACCGAACCGGCTCATCAGCAAGGCGACGATGAAGAACCGCGCGCCTCGCGTGACGATCGACAGCACCACGAACCAGAACAAGCTGTAACTGGCAAAGCCCGAAGTGATGGTGACGAGCTTGTAGGGGATCGGTGTGAGACCCTTGAGCAGAATGATCCAGTGCCCGTATTCGGCATAAGAATGCCGGAACGCCTCGGCGCCCGATGTCAAACCGTAGAGTTGAAACAACCACGTGCCGAGCGACTCGTAGAGCAGAGCGCCGATCATATAGCCGAGAAGCCCGCCGAGAACCGATGCGACCGTACAGATTGCGGCGTAAAACAACGCCCTGTCGGGCCGCGCCAGCATCATCGGCACCAGCATCACGTCCGGCGGCACGGGAAAGAACGAGCTTTCCGCAAACGAGACGGCGGCCAGCGCATAGGGCGCGGACGGCTTGGCGGAAAGAGATAAGGTCCAGTCGTAGAGGCGTCGCAGCATGGAAAACCAAGGTCATCAGGCCCGGTTTCGGCCCGCCCCCTTTGAGCACAAGCCACGCTCAAAGGCGAGAATCTTCTCGTCGCCTCCGCATTGACCCGCCCTCGTCCCGATGCTACTCGGCAGTTCACAGAGCCCCTGTGGCGGAATTGGTAGACGCGCTCGACTCAAAATCGAGTTCCGCAAGGAGTGCTGGTTCGATCCCGGCCAGGGGCACCAAGCTTTCTTGGTTCACCAATCTTTTCAGCAATTTAGTGATGCGCTTGCAGCCCGTTGGGGATGTAGGCGTTAGATTTCCGCATCCCTTGCGATGCTTGATCTTGGCTGAAGTGCTCGTTAATAAAATTCAATACGAATCCAGTATGAAAACTAGCGACTGAGCCGACAGCATTCGCTAGGATATGGCAGATGATTTTCCAATGATGACTATTTTCGCGCTCACCGGTGCATTCGTAGTATTTGTCCTTGTGGATTTTCTCCTGCAGGAAGCCTTCTCGATACGTCGGAACGACAGGAAGATCGATCTCCTGTCATGGCTCGGCATCTACACCCTGGCCCTGCTCCTCGGCGCATCGACAAAGCTTGGCGCTAAAGGCGTTATCGTCGTCGTTTCCCTCACGCATCTTTCACGATTGGCTCTTCTTCTCTATCGGAGCGACAGGGACATTCGCATTCAATACGCGTGCTGCCTGCTCGCTGTCGCCGTCGCGGTTTTGGGAATTTACATTTTTCAGGCGGAATCGGAACTTGCACTGCGCAAGGCGACGCTGGTCACGTTGATTTGGCCTGGCGCCGACCAGATCTTCTACGCGGCGGAAAGCATCAAGCTTTTGGAAGGCACTTCGGTCGGCCTGCAATATGCTCCGGGCTATTCGTTCTTTCTGATCCCTTACGCTGGAATTCTACGCTTCGTGAGTCCGGCCCTAACGCCTGAAACGCGTGAGGGATTTGCAAATCATCTGAACATGAGCCTGCTCTGCTTTCATTTGGTCGTCTTGCTCCCGGCTTCGTTCATGCTGATCGCCAGAGCCGTTTCGAACGCGCTGGGAGGCAACAAGAATGCGACGAGCCTTTACACGCTCCTGACGCCTTTGTTCGTGAGCGCGTGCTTCGTGCTTTATACGCTATGTGTTCCAGCATGGATGGCCGAGAGAAACTCGGTTCTTGGATTCCGCCGGTTGTTGGGATTGACCTTCGGACCGGAAACGCTCTCGCTGCTGCTGTTCGCCTTCCTGTTGGCTTTTGCTGCTTCAAATCGCGCGATAAACCGGAAGCAGGCACTTGTTCTGGGCTCCGTCACGGGATTGGCGCTCCTCGTGAGCGAGCGTAATGTCGCTTTCGTCTTGCCGTTCCTGGTCGTTTCTCTGCTGCTCATCCCCCGCTCTTCCTGGCGCTCCGCTTTCGAAACAATCGCAGCCTTCGGTGTGACTGGTCTGGCATTTGTCAGCGCCTATCCGATCTATATGAAGCTGGTTTATGGAGGCTTCTTCGTATCGGCCCGGTCAGTGCACTGGGAAGTCCAGGATAAGGCCGTGAAGTGGGCCAAACGCATTCCCGACCTGTATCCTTCACTTGAGCTTGCCGCCCCGCCGCGCATGTCGGCGCTCTATGTGCCGGAAAACTTTTCGCGCTTGCTGCAAGGATACGGCGTCATATTGCTTGTGTTTGCGGCTGCTATTTCCTGGCAGATCCTCTCTCGCCACAAGGATGTCTCTGTGCGGGCTTCGAGAGTGAATTTGGGGATCGTGTCGCTAGGAACAGCGGCAATCACCTTGGCCGTCTGCTTGTCCTACATCAATCCGAATGTCGGCTTTCGTTACTACGCATGTTTGATTCCAGTGTTTGCGATCATGACCATGCTCTCCGTTTCAGACTTGCTCACATCGAAGCCCCTGACACGGTTAGGCGCTATGATTAATCAGCCACGTGAGCGGCCTGGCGTTTAGTCGCGAGCGACAAGATCGGGTTATGGATCGCGCATCGACCTCTGGCAGAGCCCCACCGGCGCCATATGTCGTCGGGATGGCACTTCTTTCCGCACAATGCCGCGCCGCGCGCGCCCTGCTCGACTGGACTCAAGAGGACCTTGCCCGTTTTGCCGGGATCCCGCTCGATACGCTCGCTGCCTTCGAAGAGGCTCAGCCCGTCCCCCACGCGGTCGAGCACACCCTTGCCGCCGCGCTGGAGACCGCCGGGATCGTGCTGGTGGAGGATGGGGCGATCTCAGAACTCGGCGGGATCGGCGTCCGCTTGCGAGAGAGCCCCCTCAATGAAGGCCTCCGGCCGGAAGAACTCACGAGCGAAAACGACAACTGAGGCTTGGGGCATGATCGGAGCAAGTGGAAACCGGGTTGTTCGCCGGATCATGCGAAAATAAAGGATCTTGAGTTTGATCGTATTTCAACGAGACATGATCAACTCTAGCGCATCGGCTGGTGTTAGCCGGCCTTCGGTGCGAGTTCCTCGAATGCGGAAACGACGCTCTCGTAGACCTGCCGCTTGAACGGAATGATCAGCTCCGGCAGGCGAGCCATTTCCTCCCAGCGCCATTCGTCGAATTCAGGCTTGTGATGACCGCCGCCCGGCTGGAGGATGTTGATCTCGCTCTCATCCCCTTCGAAGCGGAAGGCGAACCATTTCTGGGTTTGGCCACGATAGCGCCCGCGCCAAGCGCGTCCGGCAACCATCGAGGGCAGGTCGTAGGTGTACCAATCGGGCGCTTCGGCGAGAAGACGCGCTGAGCGGACACTGGTCTCCTCGTACATTTCCCGCAAGGCCGCGTCGTAAGGGCTTTCTCCCGGGTCAATTCCGCCTTGCGGCATCTGCCAAGCATAGCCGTCCGCCACATGTTCAGGGCCCCCTTCGGAACGCCGACGCCCGACAAAAACGAGGCCTTCCTTGTTCAGGAGCATCACGCCGACACAGGAGCGGTAAGGCAAATCAGACAATTTCCGCGATCCTCTGGCGCTCGGCATCGGCTCAGCTCCTCCTCAGGGGTAACTCCGGCAAGGAATGCTATCCTCGACAACCCACCCAAATTTTCATTTCTAATACACCGTGAACAAGGGTTGACGATGACGTTGCGACAGTGCCGCTTTGCGGCGTTCGGCACAAGACCTTCATCGATCATCATGCTGTCTGAGATGACCACATGATCCGGGCCAACAACCGGTTTCCACTTGTTCTGATCATGCTCTGAATAAAATGGCCCGCGATGGATGATCGCGGGCCATTCGAATTGTCGCAGGTCAGCTTGACGACCCGGGCCGTCAGTTGGCGCTCGGCGTCGCCGGGGCGGCATTGCCGCCAGTCGTGGTGTTGGCCGCGCCTTTGCGCTCGCCGCGCAAGAATTCATAGGCTGCGGCCAGCTGCTTGTCCTTGGTCTGATCCGGCGGAACATAGGCCGAAGACCCGCCACGCTCTTCTGTGGTGGCGCCGTTGGTCAGGTGCCCGCGCAGGCCAGCCTCACCCTTGGTCTCGTCCTTGCCCTTCAGCTCGTCCGGAATGTCCTGCACCACCTCGATATCGGGATCGATGCCCTTCGCCTGGATGGAGCGACCGGACGGCGTGTAGTAGCGCGCGGTCGTCAGGCGCACGGCGCCGTTGCCCGCGAGCGGGATGATGGTCTGCACCGAGCCCTTGCCGAAGGAGCGCGTACCCATGACGGTCGCGCGCTTCTGATCCTGCAAGGCGCCGGCCACGATTTCCGAGGCCGAAGCGGAGCCGCCGTTGATGAGGACGACGACGGGCTTGCCCTTGGTCAGATCGCCGCCCTTGGCATTGAAGCGCTGCGTATCTTCCGGATTACGGCTACGGGTCGAGACGATCTCGCCACGGTCGAGGAACGCATCCGAGACCATGATGGCCTGATCGAGCAAGCCGCCCGGATTGTTGCGCAAGTCGACGACGAAGCCCTTGAGCTTGTCGGCTCCAATATCGCTCGTCAGCTTGTCGATGCCGTTGCGCAGGCCTTCATAGGTCTGCTCGTTGAACTGGGTGACGCGCAGGACGCCGATATCGCCTTCGACGCGAGCCCGCACGGCGCGGACCTTGATGGTCTCGCGGGTGAGCTTCACCTCAAGCGGATCCTTCGCTCCCTTGCGCTGAAGTTTCAGCGTCACGGAGGAATTGACCGGGCCGCGCATCTTGTCGACGGCCTGATTGAGATCGAGTCCCTGGACGTTGTCACCGTTGATCTGCGTGATGACGTCATTGGCCATGATTCCGGCGCGGGAGGCCGGTGTGTCGTCGATGGGGGTTACGACCTTCACGAGGCCGTCTTCCATCGTGACTTCGATGCCGAGACCGCCGAACTCGCCGCGGGTCTGCACCTGCATGTCACGGAAGCTCTTGGCGTCCATGTAGCTCGAATGGGGGTCGAGCGAGGTCAGCATGCCGTTGATGGCCGATTCGACGAGCTTCGATTCGTCGGGCTTCTCGACGTAATCGGTACGAATCTTCTCGAAGACGTCGCCGAACAAGCTGAGCTGCCGATAAGTATCGGCCGAGGCGGCAATCGCGCTCGTGCTCGACAGAAGATCGGTCTGCGACACCAACGTGGCGCTGCCAGCACCAAAAGCGGCACCGATAAGAAGAAGAGACAGTTTACGCATTAGCCGCGAACCTTTTCGCTTTGCGATTTCGCCCACCACGGGCCGGGATCGACCGAACCACCGTCTTTCCTGAACTCTACATAGAGAGCCGGGTCGTTGGTTTCGATAGCGCCCGCCGCCGGAGACACGAGGGAAGTCTGACCCATGGTTGCGACAGGCTCTCCTGCGAGGACGAATTGTCCGACCTCGACATTGATCTGATCCATGCCGGCCAGGAGCACATAATATCCCCCGCCGCCGTTGATGATCAAGAGTCGTCCGTAAGATCTGAAGGGACCTGCAAATGCAACCCAGCCGTCCGCAGGGGATACCACAGAGGCTTTCTGACGGGTTGTGATAGAAATGCCGCGCGTCGTTCCGCCATAGCCGTCGGAGGCGCCGAATTCTTTGGAAATCTCGCCGCCGACCGGTTTCAGGAGCTGTCCCTTGGCTTCCGCGAAGGGAATCTTCGGTGCGAGGCGGGCCGGATCGCGGAAAGCGGCCTGCGCGAATCGCTCCCGGGTTTCGCGCGCCTGGGTCTCGGCGGCCTTGCGAGCTTCCTCCGCGGCGCGGTGGGCGCCCGAAATTTCCCGCTCCATGCGGTCGATCAATTCTTTGAGAGTACCGGCCTGGCGCGCAAGCTCGGCGGCCTTTTCGCGCTCGCTGCCGATGCTGCGCTCGACCTCGCCGATCCGGCCCTGACGGGCGTCCACCAGGGCTGCAAGGCGTTGCTGTTCACCATTGAGGGCCTTCAATTCGCCCTCGAGCGCCGTCCGATCGGTGGCGATAGCCCCCTTCAAGCGGACCAGTTCCGCGAGATCGCTGGCAAGAGTCTCCGCCTCGGCGCGGAGCTCCGGCAGAACGGCGCCGAGCAAAATCGAGGCACGGACGGCCTCCAGCATATCCTCCGGCTGGACGAGAACCGCCGGGGGCGGGCGTCGTCCCATGCGCTGGAGAGCAGCAAAAACTTCAACAATGATGCCGCGACGGCTCTCCAACGAGCGCCGGATAGCGGTCTCGCTTGCATTCAGGGTCTGTAGCCGCCGTTCCAGAGCCGCGATTCGCTCGTCGGTCGAGCGGACCCGGCCCGCCGTTTCGATGAGCGCGGCGTTGAGCTTGGCGCGGTCAGTCCTGATCTCGGCCACTTCCGCCTCCAGACGCTTTCGCGCGTCGGCATTGGCGGTCATCGCGGCTTCCAAGGTTTTCAGGTCCTGCTCACGGCGCGCCTTTTCCTCCGCCGTCTCCAGCGCCTTCTGTGCCGGATCGTTGGGCGGCGCGATGGTTTGCTGCGCGAAGGCAGGGCCAATCGCGGCAATCGCCATCCAGACGGCGAGGGTATAAACCTTGGAAAAGCGAGCCAAGCGGATCATCCGTCAGGAATCGTCGTGTCCGACGCGATGATAAGGGTGTCCGGCGATGATTGTCAGGGCTCTATAGAGTTGCTCGACCACGAGAGCCCGCACGATCTGGTGCGGCAAAGTGAGCGCGCCGAAGGAAACCACGAGATCGGCTCTCTCGCGCACCTTCGGATCGAGGCCGTCGGGTCCGCCGATGATGCAGGCGATGCCGTTGCGACCCTCGTCGCGCCACTGCCTGATTCGCCCCGCGAAAGCCTCGCTGGTGGGGCTCTTGCCGCGCTCGTCGAAGACGATGAGAACAGACGCCCCGGCCCTTTCGAGAAGCGCGGCGGCTTCCTCGGCGCGACGGTCATCATCCCGCCGCGCGCGGCTTTCAGGCAACTCGACAAGATCGAGCCCGGCGAGGCCGAGCCCTTTGCCCATGCCCTCGATTCGCTGGCGATAGCGTTCGACGAGCTCCCGCTCGGGGCCACTCTTCAAGCGGCCCACGGCCAGAAGGCTCAATCGCAACGCTACCCCCCGAAAAATCAGGCCATGTGGTCTTGCGGGCGGTCGGCGCTCCACATCTTCTCGAGGTTGTAGAAGCCACGCACCTCGGGACGGAAGATGTGAACCAGAACGTCGCCGGCGTCGATCAAGACCCAGTCACACGTCGGCAAGCCTTCGACGCGCGCATTCCCGAACCCCTTATCCTTGAGGTCCTGAAGAATGCGATCGGCGATGGCGCCCACGTGACGATTGGAGCGGCCCGACGTGACGATCATGGTGTCGGCGAGCGAGGTTTTGCCGGCGAGGTCGATTTCGACCGTGTTCTCGGCTTTCATGTCCTCGATTGAGGCCAGCGCGATGGCCCGGATATCCTCGACCTGCGGAGCCACCGCTCCGGAGGGAGGGGGAAGCGGATTACGATCCGCTTCAAGCGGAATTGGACGGTTCAGATTCTGGCCCTTTCCATCGGCACACCCATGTGCCGTGATTTCTAAGATAGTGCGGAAAGGCATGTTATTTCAACGGCTGCTTCGTCAAGAAGTTTGTTCCGGCCTTGCGAAGTTCGGTCGAGGAAAGGAACGAGCGCGGTCCGTGAAGGTAGGCCCAGGCAGGCGCGGGCATGTCAGGCAGCGCTTTAGCTTCACTTTCCGGAACACGATATCCGGCGAGTGATACGGCCCCGCGCGAGCCGATGGCTCTTAAGGTCCAGCCAGGCCGATCGATCACGGCGATGGGCATGAGGCTCGCAATCGCCTCCCAGCCACGCCAGCGATGGAAGCTCGCCAGATTGTCGGCTCCCATGATCCAGACGAAACGAACCTCCGGGTAGCGTCGCTTGAGATAGGACAGCGTGTCGATGGTGTAGCGCGCGCCGATCTCGTCCTCGAAAGCCGTCACGTCGATGCGCGGATGGTTGGCGAGTTTTTCCGCGGCAGCGACGCGCAGAGCGGTCGTCGCGAGATCCCCCGTATCCTTGAGGGGATTGCCGGGCGTGACAATCCACCACACCCGGTCGAGCCCGAGGCGCTTCAACGCCATGAGGCTGACGAGGCGATGCCCGGCGTGGGGCGGATTGAACGAGCCCCCATAGAGCCCGATCCTCATGCCCGGCGCCGCTCGCGGCAAGCGCGCGAGCCCGGATGGCCTTATGCGAAACCGCGACGAGGAAGGGCTCAAGAGCGGATCTGCCCCGCGCCGCGCACGCGATATTTGAACGAGGTCAGCTGTTCCACCCCGACCGGGCCGCGTGCGTGCATGCGTCCCGTAGCGATGCCGATCTCCGCGCCGAAGCCGAACTCGCCGCCATCGGCGAATTGGGTCGAAGCGTTGTGCAGGACAATGGCCGAATCGACTTGCGTGAGGAAACGCTCGGCCGCGAGCGGATCGTCTGTCACGATGGAATCGGTGTGATGGGAACTGTAGGTCTCGATGTGAGCGAGCGCCCCATCGAGCCCTTCCACCACGCGGCAGGAAATGATGGCGTCGAGATATTCGGTGCGCCAATCCTCCTCCGAGGCAGGCGTCACGCGGGGATCGGCGGCAAGTGTCGCGGCATCGCCGCGCACGGCGCAGCCGGCATCGAGAAGCTGCACGACGAGCGGCTTCAGATGCGTTTCGGCGATGGCGCTATCGACGAGCAACGTCTCGGCCGAGCCGCAGACGCCCGTGCGCCGCATCTTGGCGTTCAGAACAATGCGCTTCGCCATATCGAGATCCGCGCCTTCGTGGACGAAGACGTGGCAAAGACCCTCGAGATGCGCGAAGACAGGCACACGCGCCTCGTCCTGCACCCGCGCCACAAGGCTCTTGCCGCCGCGCGGGACGATGACGTCGATATTGCCGCTGAGCCCGCTCAACATCGCACCCACCGCCGCGCGATCCCGCGTTGGCACGAGGCGAATGGCGTCGGCGGGCAACCCAGCCTCCTTCAGCCCTTCGCCCATGGCCTCGGCGATGGCGGAAGAGGTACGGAAACTCTCGGACCCGGCGCGCAGGATCGCAGCATTGCCCGCCTTGAGGCAGAGCGCGCCCGCATCCGCCGTCACGTTCGGGCGGCTCTCGAAGATCACACCTATCACGCCGAGTGGCGTGGCAACACGCTCGATCACGAGCCCGTTCGGCCGCTCGAAACGCGCCAGCACGCGCCCGACCGGATCAGGCAGCGCGGCGATGCTCTCGATGGCCTGGGCGATATCTTCCAGCCGCTGCGGATTGAGCGTCAGGCGGTCGATGAAGGAAGCCGCCTGCCCCTTGGCTCCGGCCTCGGCGAGATCCTCCTCATTGGCCGCCAGAATCGCATCGGCACGAGTGCGAATGTGCGCCGCCATGGCCTGCAAAGCCGCGTTCTTCTGTTCCGGTGATGCCAAGGCGATGCGGCGCGACGCCTCCCTGGCTTTGCGGCCGAGATCCTGCATCAGGGCCGGAACGTCGACGCCCGCACCCGATACCGCTCCCACGGCGTTGAGTCTGACGGGATCGTGCCCGCTCATCATCCGAGTGTCGTCCATGTCCAAGCCTCGCGGGTCTTCCGCGTCAAAATCCAGTTCCAGCGCCCGATCGAAAACGGCCGAGCTTCGCATCGGCACGTCCGGCTGGCACTATAGCGACTGGCGCGGCCCCTTCTACCCGGCCGACCTGACGCCGAAGAATTTCCTGTCGTTTTATGTTGAACATTTCAACACGACCGAAATCAACAATTCCTTTTACCGCATACCGACCGAGAAGGCCGTGGAAACGTGGCGCGACAGCGCGCCGGAGGGCTTTCTCTTTGCGTGGAAAGCCTCGCGCATCATCACCCATCTCAAGCGCCTGAAGGATGTGGGGGACAACGTCGACTTCGTGTTCAAGCGCATGGATGGACTCGGCCCGGCTTTCGGCCCCGTGCTGTTCCAGCTTCCACCGACTCTGTCAGCCAAACCCGAATACCTGGAGCGTCTGGCGCGCTGCCTCGGACAGATCCCGCGCGGACGGCGCTGCACCGTCGAGTTCCGACATGCCAGCTGGTTCGAGAAAAGGCCGCTCGATATCCTGCGGGAGCATAACGCCGCGCTCTGTCTTTCCGATCACGTGGCCGCGCCCGCGCCCTGGATCGTGACGGCGGACTTCATCTATGTGCGCGGCCACGGCAAAGGGGGCCATTACACGGGACGCTACAGCCGTGAGACGCTACACGATTGGGCCCGCTCAATCGACACGTGGCGAAGCGAGGGCCGCGACGTCTTCGTCTATTTCGACAACGACGTGAAAAGCGCAGCGCCCCATGATGCAAACGAGCTCATGGCCTTGTTGGCGAAAGCCACGGGTTAGCACCGGTATTCGCTAAAACGGCTTCGCTCTCGATTGAGAAATATCAACCGGGCGCCTTGCCCCGATGCTAGCGTTCCCGAGAATCCAAAAGGCCATCGAGATGGGGATGAGGCTGACGAGCACTGCATTTCCTGAAAGCGCCTCGATCCCGCCACGACACGCGTGCGATGGGGAAGATCTGTCTCCGCCATTGGTATGGACGGACATTCCTTCCAACACCGCATCCCTGCTTCTCACCTGTGAAGATCCGGACGCGCCGCGCGGCACGTTTTGTCATTGGGTGGCTTTCAACATCGCGCCCAACATCTCCCAGCTCGCCGAAGGCGCAGGCAATCATGGCGGGAGTGACATCTTGCAGGCCATCAATGACTTTGGACGCACCGGCTATGGCGGACCATGTCCGCCGCGTGGGGACAAGCCGCATCGTTATCGGTTCAAGATCAGCGCCCTCGATCAGCGCCTCAGCGATTCCTTATCTTCGTCAAAAGGCGCTCAAGTCATTGCAAAAGCGCAGTCTCACGTCATCGCTTCTGCCGAACTGATCGGTCACTATGGGCGCGGCCGTTGACCACGCATGTTGAGCTCGCTCAATCCGAGAGCGCCATGTCGTCCCGGTGCACCATCTCCGCGCGACCGGCATAGCCGAGGATCGTTTCGATCTCTCTGCTCGGGCGACCGATGATGCGGGCCGCATCTCCCGCGTCGTAAGCCACAAGCCCGCGCCCCAGCACACGGCTTCCGTCATGGATCGTCACTGCATCACCGCGCGCAAAGGAGCCTTCGATCCGGCGCACACCGACCGGAAGCAAGCTTGCGCCGCCGCGCAGGGCCTTCGCCGCGCCTTCATCTACATGAAGCGTGCCGCGCGGTTCAAGCGCGCCCGCGATCCATGTCTTGCGCGCCGTCGCAGGGTTCGAGGGCGTGAGAAACCATGTGCAACGCCCGCCATCGCGCACGCGGCGCAGCGGGTTTTTCGCGCGGCCATCGGCGATGATCATATGCGTGCCGCCGGCTGTCGCGATCTTGCCGGCTTCCACCTTCGTGCGCATGCCTCCGCGCGAGAGTTCGGAAGCCGGGCCACCGGCCATCGCATCGATTTCCGGCGTGATCCGCTCGACCACGGGAATGTGTTTCGCGTTCGCATCCGATGCGGGCGGAGCGGTATAGAGACCGTCGATATCGGAGAACAACACCAGCAGATCCGCGCCAATCATCGTCGCAACACGCGCCGCGAGACGGTCATTGTCACCGTAGCGGATTTCACTCGTCGCCACGGTATCATTCTCGTTCACGATGGGCACCGCGCGCATTTCGAGAAGCTTCAACGTGGTTGCGCGAGCGTTGAGATAGCGCCGCCGCTCTTCCGTGTCCGCGAGCGTCACCAGAATCTGCCCGGCGGTGATGTCGTGATGCGCCAGAACCTCGGCCCAGATCCGCGCCAGCGCGATCTGCCCGACGGCGGCGGCCGCCTGACTCTCTTCAAGCTTCAGCGATCCCGGCGGAAGCCCCAGCACCGTGCGTCCCATGGCGATAGCGCCGGACGACACCACGAGCACATCGGCCCCTTGCGCGTGCAGATCCGCGATGTCTTCAGCAAGCGCCGCGAGCCAGGCATGATTCAAACGCCCCCGCGCGCGGTCGACAAGCAAAGCCGAGCCGACTTTGAGAACGACGCGACGGAACTGGCGCAGATCAGGCGTCATGGATGCCATTCTTATGGATGCCATTCTTCTTGCGGCGCGGACGGCATTTCCTCGACCTTCGCGGCATCGATAACCTGAAGCAGCGCCTGCAGCACTTCCTGTACGCCCTGCCCCGAGGCCGCCGAAATCACATAAGGCGTGCGCTTGGCAGCCCGCTTCAACTGCGCAACGCGCTCTTTAAGCGTTTCCTCATCGAGCGCATCGGCCTTCGACAGCGCAACGATTTCGGGCTTGTCCGCAAGTTCGTGGCCATAGGCCTCCAGCTCGCCTCGCACGGTCTTGTAAGCCTTGCCCGCATGTTCGTTGGTCGCATCCACCAGGTGCAACAGCACGCGACAACGCTCCACATGGCCAAGGAATCGATCGCCGAGGCCCGCGCCTTCCGACGCGCCCTCGATCAGGCCCGGAATATCGGCGAGCACGAATTCGCGGTTATACGCCCGCACCACGCCGAGACCCGGATGCAGGGTCGTGAACGGATAATCCGCGATCTTGGGCTTGGCCGCACTCACTGTCGCCAGGAACGTGGACTTGCCCGCATTGGGCAGGCCCACGAGGCCGGCATCCGCGATCAGCTTGAGCCGCAGGATGATCCAGCGCTCCTGCGCCTCCTGGCCGGGATTGGCCCGGCGCGGCGCGCGATTGGTGGAGGTGGTGAAATAGGCATTGCCGAAGCCGCCATTGCCGCCCTTGGCGAGCAGAACCTTCTGGCCGACCTTGGTGAGGTCCGCAATGACGGTCTCGCCATCCTCGTCCAGGATCTCGGTCCCTTCCGGGACCTTGAGCACCATGTCGCGGCCCTTGGCACCGGCGCGGTTCTTGCCCATGCCGTGCTCGCCCTTCTGGGCCTTGAAGTGCTGCTGGTAGCGATAATCGATGAGGGTGTTCAGGCCCTCCACGCATTCCGCCCACACGTCACCACCGCGGCCACCGTCACCGCCGTCGGGTCCACCGAACTCAATGAACTTTTCGCGGCGAAACGAGACACAACCTGCGCCACCGTCACCTGAGCGAATATAAATCTTGGCTTGATCGAGAAATTTCATAGCCTCCTCCCTTTACGGGACAAGGCGTGCCGGAGCAACGCGAAGAGGGTACGAAAAAGCGCGCCCGGCGGACCGGGAGCGCCTTTTCGTTAATATGCCAGAGACAATTCACCCACTTCCGCCTCACCCGGCTCGCGCACGAGGCCGGTATGGCTCCAGGTCTTCAGGCTCGTCCACGCCCGCCGGTCGAGGCGGAAATGGTCGACCGGAAATAACCCACCCTGCGCGTGGAACGTCATGAGGCCCGAGCCCTGGAAGGCGAAGCCGCACTTTTCCAGGACGCGGCGTGAGGCTGGGTTGATCACACGCGCTGCCGAGGTGAGCTCATTTCCATCAGTATAAGCGAAGAACGCGTCGATGAGCGCCCGAGCGGCCTCGGTTGCATAACCCTCGCTCCAGTGCGGCGTACCGAGCCAGTAACCGAGAAAGGGGCTGCCATCCTCCGGATTGGAACTGATGCCGACCATGCCGATGACGCTGTTGGGCTTGCCCTTCAGCGTGATGGCGAGGTCGAGCCCGTCTCCATTCGCGTTCGCCTGCCTGGCGTGAAACACGAACCGCTCGGCGTCTTCCTGTGAGTATGGATGCGGAATTCGCGTCGTCATATCCGCGACCGTTTTCTCACCGGCAAGACGTACGATGGCTTGGGCATCGGCAAGACGGGGCCAACGCAGCCAAAGGCGGCGCGTTTCCAAACGGAAAACATCGTCACGGGTGAGGTCGGGAAACATGATCTTGCTCCGATCCAGATGGGGCCATCTTTCAAGGCCCGAAAACGCGAAGGGGAGGTGGTATCCCACCTCCCCTGGCTTGTCTGGATCTGGAGCTTGGCCGCTTTTTGGCCTGTCAGGAGCTTCTGGATCCGCCGGGTCGGTGTGATACCGGCGGGAGCTCCTTCGCTTTGCTCTCGCCGTTTATTCTGCTGCCTCTTGGGCTGGAATGACCGATACGAAGGCTCGGCCTTGTTTCGTAAGGAATCGGACGCGTCCATTGGCCGTGGCAAAGAGGGTATGATCCTTGCCCATGCCAACGTTCGCGCCTGCGTGCCACTTCGTGCCGCGCTGACGAATGATGATGTTGCCCGGCACGACCTGTTGATCGCCGAACTTCTTGACGCCCAGACGACGGCCGTCGGAATCACGACCGTTGCGAGACGAGCCGCCTGCTTTTTTATGAGCCATGGGTGTACTCCCGTGTTCCTGTCAGAGCCGTCGCTTATTCAGCGGAGGCCGGCGCAGCGTCTTCAGCCGCAGCCTTGGTTGTCTTCTTAGCCGCAGCCTTCTTGGGCTTCGCGCCAGCGGCCAGGATTTCGGTGATCCGCACGACCGTATAGTCTTGGCGATGCCCGCGCTTGCGGCGCGAATTCTGACGACGGCGCTTCTTGAAGGCGATGACCTTCTCGCCGCGCGTGTGTTCAACCACCTCGCCCGCCACGGTGACGCCCTCGACGAGCGGCGCACCGACCTGGGTGCCGTTGTCGTTCGTGACCATGAGAACCTGGTCGAACGTGACGGCGGCGCCCGGCTCTCCTTCGAGCCTGGCAATGGTGATGACGTCTTCGGCGGCGACGCGATATTGCTTGCCGCCGGTCTTGATCACTGCGAACATCTTCATCCTCGTGTTCAAACCCAACTCTCTGCGGGAAACCCGCAGGGTCGGCTTTTTGGCAGTTTCCGGCTTCAATTCACGATGACCGACGGCCATCGCAACGAAACACGCGGACACAAAGGCCCGCGCGTACAGACGGCTTCTCTAGGGAACACCCCCGACCTTGTCAACCAAAAACCCAGCAAAAACCGGCAGGAGGGTGCTTGAAGAGCCTCAAGACCCATGATATCCACCCCGCCTCAACCAGCCGACCTTGGCAACAGGATCAGGCCCTCCGGAGAGGTGGCAGAGTGGTTGAATGCACCGCACTCGAAATGCGGCATACGGGCAACCGTATCGGGAGTTCGAATCTCCCCCTCTCCGCCAACCTTTCCGCCTAAGTTTTTGTTTTTATTGAGATATTTTTTGAACCGTTAAGAATGGCCCTAACAACGGCCCCAGCAGGCGCCAGAGCTGTGGCGAGATCGGCTCATTGGTTGAGCGGCTTGTAACTCGGACCCTTTCTCTCGCGTCGTGAAAGCATCTGCGAACTGGACTGTTCGTTATGTAGACGAACAAAAAAAGGAGGCGCCGTAGCGTCGCCCTTACTGAAAAAAGCCAGGGTGCGCCAGATCCGCGTCGATGAACTGGGGGGGGCGCGTTCAGCATCCGGCTTCCCCGGACTGCGAGGCGTTCAACTTCCAGGAAGACGACCTGAGGCCAGAGCGAATCGTCGATATCGCGACTCATGGCCGATCAGGGCGATGTTCACATTCTTACCTTACACCGACAGGCAGTATGAAAATATCGTCCGATTTTTCGACCAGCGCCGTAAACGGCAGCGGAAAACCCTGATCAGTTCGCCCTAATTTCTAGAAGTCCAGCGATTTTTATCTGCAGCCGAGGAGCCGTTACTTTATATTTTTCAATGAGATAACGGCTGTCCAGCTTAGCAGCTGAGAGATCGTGGCAGCGGCAACTACTAGCGACTCTCAACAGATCACCAGGCCAGCTTAGCAGCTGAGAGATCGTGGTCCAGCGGCAACCGGATAGCCCTCGATACACTCCGCAGGCTTAGCTGTTACCTATTGGAACTCAGGTACTATCCTGCGAACCGAAAATCGTCAGCACTCAGGCTCGACAAAGCGACATACTTGAGCAGCAAAGTACTACGATCATCGGTCGTAATCAGTACATCCGCGCCTTGCTGCGTCGAGTGAGCAAGAACCTCTGCGAAATTCACGAACGTCGCCTTACGAAACTCGATCACATCGCCACTTCCTGGACCTGCCTGAAATTTTTCAATGATGTCGCGACCGAATTGCGTCTTGAACGAGAACACATCATTCGCGCTGGTCCCCTTCAAGATATCGTCTTTGGCCGTGCTGTAGAAATTGCTCGCGTAAACAATAGTAGCGTTACTCTCGAACAAAGCACCAGATTCAATACCGAAAGCGAGATCCGCGAAGGACGCTTTGGTCGCGAATGGACTTTCAAAGAAAGGAGGATGAAGGCCGTTATCGTTGTCCTCGCCCATCTGAACTATGTTGCCATCAGCATCATATCGCACTTGTTTATGGACCCATGTTCCGACGCCCGTTTTCGTCCACGTATCGACCCATTTTTGACCCTTATATTCACCCTTATCATAGTAAGTCTCCGCACTAACAGCATGATCGCTCGCATCACGGATAATTGTATAAGAACTATAGTCAAAGGTGTCTCTTGGATCCCTCACCTCCAGAAGAGCGGTTTTATCTTTGTTCTTGGTATAGATGATGCTTGGATCCGTTTCCCCAATGAATTGTTCTATCTTCCAATCCCAAGAGCCCGTCCCCTTGTTGAGAGTTGCGATCTCGCGGCTTTTAATGTTATCGCCAGAGTACTCCCAAGTTTCGATCGTCTCTTTATCCTTGTAGATGATCTCTCGGCGATCTATGTGTGTTCCATCAGTCTTGGTCGTTATGCGCTCTTTCCAGGTACCGGATCCGATATTTTTCTCCCACAAAACTTCCTTCTTCACGCCGCCTACAGAATCGGAAATTACCTTCTCGTAATACTTGACTTCGTTTTTGTCAGTTTTGACGAGCTTCTCATACCATTTTTCGCGGTTGAAGCGATCCCATTCCTGCACTTGAGACGACTTGTCGTCGTAGACATATTCTACCCGAAGTTCCACGGCCCGAGTATCGTTCGTATAAGTGACCGCGTACTTGTACCAATCGGGAGATCTGCTGCCATACGGATCATACTTGGCATCAAGCAACGTGCCGTCGTCGTTTAGGATCTCTTCGTCGATCTTCGTCGAACGACTTTCATTCGTGTATAGGATCTTGGAATAGGTAGGATCGCCCGATACGTTAAACGGATCGAAGATGTGCTCCATGAACTGCAGATTGTCTTTCAGCTCGGCGCGATAAAGTTCTGTTGTCTTGGTTGGATCCACCCATTTGACCGTCCTGCGTTGCCATGCTGATGTTTCATTATCGATATCGTGGTCGATCTCGGCGTAATTCCCGTTATCGTACCAGGTGATCTCCTTCGTGGTGATCTTGGTCTCACCCTTGTAGTGCGCCTCATATTTCTGCCAGTCGAGCGCGGCTGTGTAGTCCCACGTCCGAACAATACCCTTCGTCAGCTTCTTGTCGGACAGCCACTGCTCTTCCTGCCATAGTTCACGCGTCGGAACAGCCTTGTCGTAGTGCGTCACTTGGGTTGACCAGGTTGTTCCCGAATAGTCCCAGAACTTCACGAGCTTCGAGAGTGTCGGGTGAGTATCATAGTCGACAATGTATTTCGTCTCGCGAGCGTCGGGACCCGTACCCTCGCGATGCATTTCCCAACTCTCCCAATCAAGCCCGGCATAGTCCCATGCCTTTTCAATGCTGCGAGGCTTTACGTAAACCTCATCTACGAAGTAGCCGTGGTAGGAGTAGAACTCCCAAACCTTGCGTTCGCGTGGATCGTACTTTTCTGTGAAGCTCTCCCATTCCTCCCCGAGCCGCTTGCTCTCCAGGCGGCTATCCACGTAATTGAGCTCGTCTGAATCATAGTCAGCGCCCTCGATGACATAGGATCCATCGTCGTTGTTCGTTCTCTGCCACAACGTGCGCTTCAGATTATCCAGATGCCGCTCAACGTTGCTCCAAACGGAAGCGCCATAGTCCCACTCACGCTGAACATATTCGACTACGCCTTCGATCTTTTCGTGGAGCATGTCCTCTTGCCAATACGGTTTGGCACCGTCGTAGGCGGATTGGCTCTCGTAGCGCGTCTCGCGCGTGCTCCAGTCTTCAGCCCTGTAAGGATCCCACTGCAGAACCTTGTATAGGCCGCCATCCATCTTATAGAGATGTTTGACTAGGTTGGCGTTCGCGTCGAACGTTTGAATGTAAAACGCCCAGTCCTGTTCAGTCCCGCCGGGACTTACATCCCACGCATACGCGAGCCGAGAACCGTCGTATTTGAATTCGGTTCTGCTGACACGAACGCCAGCAAGGTTGCGGTGTTCGATAAAGGCGTGAAGCTGTGATGGATTGTCGGGATCGATCTCCCAACCGAGCCGGTTCTTGGAGCCGTCACTATTCTCCAAATCCCAGGCAGATTCCGCGTCCGTATTCGTCATGTAGTCGAGATCGGCCTTCGTGAACTGGCCGTCGCTGAAGCGGAAGATCTCGATGTCGGCAAAGTCCGTTCCATCGGGAGAACCGGCACGCTTGTCGACGATGGAATAGCGACCGGTCGCCGTATTGAAGCGGATCTCATAGTCTGTGCGCCTACCGCTCAAGACAATCACATCGACGCCGCTACCTCCATCGATGAAATCAACATCAGGGCCGCCAATAAGGGTATCATTGCCGTTACCGCCGAAGAGTTGATCACGGCCGCCGCCGCCATCAAGTGTGTCGTTCCCGTCGGCTCCTGAGAGCATGTCGTCGCCAAGACCGCCGACAAGACTGTCGTCTCCGGCATCTCCTGTCAGGACGTCATTGCCATCCCCGCCAACGAGTGTGTCTGCGCCGTCGCCGCCCCAAAGTTTGTCGGATCCTGCGCCACCATCGAGACTGTCGTTGCCGGCATCGCCATAGATCTGGTCGTCGCCTTCCGCACCGAGGATTGTGTCTGCCCCAGTTCCACCGAAGATAGTGTCGTTGCCAGCCTCGCCGTACAGAGAGTCGGCCCCCTCTTCGCCTTTGAGAATGTCATTGCCGTCATTGCCATGGAGAATGTCATCGCCCTCGTCGCCCGTAATGACATCATCGCCGGCGCCGCCCCAGATCGTGTCATGACCTGATGAACCGAGAAGAGCGTCATTGCCATCATCGCCATAGATAAGGTCGTTGCCCGCACCGCCGTCGATATCATCACGGCCTTCGTTGCCGTGGATGACGTCGTCACCGGCGTCGCCGCGCAGCCGATCGTTGCCGGAGCCACCTTCGATGGTGTCATTCCCAGCCCCGCCCTCGACGGTATCGTCACCATCACCAGCGAACAGACTATCGCGTCCGTCGCCGCCGAACAGCATGTCGTTGCCGCCCTCGCCGTTCAGGATATCGTCTCCGGCCTCCCCGAAAAGCCAATCCATATCTGCGCCGCCGTTGAGCGTATCGTTACCGCTTCCGCCGTGAAGCTCGTCCCGCCCATCGCCTCCGATCAGAGTGTCGTCGTCGTCGTCTCCCCAAAGGATGTCATCGCCGATCCCGCCATCGAGCAGATCGTTGCCGTTTCCACCGAACAGATTGTCGATGCCTCCGCCGCCGTAAAGCGTGTCGCGGCCATCGCCACCGTAGAGGAAATCTGCATCGTCGCCGCCCTCTAAAAGATCGTCGCCGGCTCCGCCCTCCAAGGTGTCGTAACCATCACCTCCGATAAGCGTATCGTTGCCGTCGTCGCCCTTCAGCTTGTCATCCCAGCTTCCGCCATCGAGATAGTCAGCGCCGGTACCGCCGAAAAGCGTGTCATTGCCCGATCCGCCTTGCAGAATATCGTTCCCAGCGTCACCGTATAATACGTCGCCACCGCTGCCGCCGAAAAGGGTGTCGTTTCCGTCGCCGCCCGAGAGATGATCCCGGTCCGCCTCGCCATAGAGGACATCGTCTCCCTGTTCACCTTCTAGCGTATCGTCTCCAAGCCCTCCGTGGAGGGTATCGTCGCCGAAGCCGCCATAGAGCTTGTCATCGCCCGGGAGCTTGGATTCACCGTCATCCCCGTAGAGAACGTCATTACCGTCTCCACCCCAAAGACTATCGTTGTCTTCACCGCCGTAGAGCGTGTCGTCTCCCGCTTCGCCAACGAGATTGTCCTGATCGGCCTCGCCTTGGAGAATATCGCTGCCCTCACCGCCTCTCAGCGTGTCGTTTCCTTGGCCGCCGAAGATCTTATCATTCCCAGCAGCGCCATAGAGGTCATTGCCGAGATCGTTTCCGGTCATCCGGTTGTTATTAGCATTCCCGACGCCGTTCTTAGCCTTATCGACCAACTTGAGCCTGTTTATGTCCGATGGAAGTGTGCGGGTCTTTGTGTAACTCCAGATTTCTGTGGCGCCCTTGGCGAGTTCGACTTCGGCATAGAGCGCTTTGTTTTTCTTGTCATAAAAAGTCTTCTTGTTCTTCCACTCGCGGCTCGTTTTGTAGTCAAACTCCCAGTTCCAGCCGGATCCATCTTTGTCGATAAAGATTTGCAGTTCGAGGGCTCCAGACTGGGTGTAGTGACTAATCGTGAGGATTCCGTCGCGATCTCGCTGATAGGTCATTCGTACGATGTCTTTGATCTGAACCACACGGGCGGTCAGCGCTCCCGATGAATCGTAGGTGCTGAGAGTTTTTTGAACACCGCTATTTTTCCCTGGAAGCGCAGTGGTAACCTCCTCACGCACAGCGCCATCTGCTTGCACCACTCGCTCGCCTATTTCGAGAACGTCCTCTCCTTTGACAGCGGCGTAACTCTTCTTGTTCCCGCCAGAGGTCTCAGACAAGACAGAGCCATCTGGGTTGTAGGTCAGAGTGGTAGATCCTCTTTGGACTACAATCGGTTCAGTCGTAGAGGCGCCTTCGGCAGGGGCGGGACCATTTATGGAGAGTTCACTCTGCCCCTCGACCTCCGCGTGCGATGTGGCGCCACCCCCAAAGAGCCCTCCCAAGGCCTCCCCTATCGCCCCAAGCGCATTTCCAATCGCGTCAGCGATCCCTCCAAGCAATCCGCCGATAGCATCGGCGAGCCCCCCAATCACTCCGCCGAGGAAATTTCCGACATTCGCAAGAACATCAGGAATACCTACAGATGGGCTTGGAACCGGAGATTTATCATCAAACCGCCCTGTTTTGAGTGCCTGAGTTACTTTGCTGGAGTTGGCCCTTAGAGTGTCTAGTTCCTTTTGCCACTCTGGTCTTGCTGAAGAATGGGGATTTGCCTTGATCGTCTCTTCCAGCTCTCTGATTGCTGGTGCAATTCCCGTAGCAAGGACATTGGCAAGACCATTCTTGATGGCCTCGGCAGTCACCAAGTCATGACTGGCAAGAGCCTTCGAATAGGCTCCCATTTGCTCTGAGAGGTGCTTTCCAAAGTCAGGCGATGCGAACGAATCACTACGATACGCCGCAGCTGCGGCACCGTGGATACCGAACTCATTTCTAAGGTCATTAAATGCCACGGCCGTGTAGGCTTCGTTGCGTAGCATAACCGAGAGGTTGAGATAGTTTTGCAGCGAGTCGTTGTGTACGCGGACCCCGCCGGCGATATAAGTGTGAAGCTCTTCGACTTCGAAATTATAAGTCCGCCAGCCGCGGCGGATCTCGGGCTTGAGCGCGTTTCCGCCGTCGGTGACATAAGCGAATTCTTCGGCTTCTTCGTAGAGATGACGCGTCTCGGCGGAATAGGCGATCCTTTCTGCCGTTACGGATTGAAGCGTCCCATCCTCGAGAACGATCTTTCCACCACGCGCGATGAGATCATCTGCTCTCTCGAACTTACCAAATTCGTTCAGCAAGAGATGGCCAGGAGTCAGGACAAGGCCAATTGAAGTAATTAGCCATTCGGTTGTTATGTTAGTAAAAATTCGTATTACAGTTTTATTTTCGAATTTATTCGAAATTGGGTGAAAAGAATTTACAATATCGCCAACTTGGATTTCATTAATGGGCTTTGATAATCCGCCCGCGAGACTAATTTGTGTATTAGAAGGGAAGCAATTGTGTTTTTCTGTTACTGTATGATCATTAGCTATTCTATTAATTACAGAAATATTATTCTTTAAAACGTTCTGAATTTGCACGGTGAGCTTTAATTTAGCGTCTAGAGAATTTAGCCTTGGATCGTCCACTGAGATAGACAGCAATCCCGCTTTAGCCAAAATTCCATTTGCGGCCATAATGTGGTCTAAGGTTATATTTTCATAATTTTGTCTGAGAAAATCTGCGATAAAGGGACCTGTAAAATTGTTTAACTGATCTTTAAAAGTATCGTTATACGTATCTATCGTATTTTGAATTGGGTTTTTACTAATAAATGCAGTCCCAATTTGTAAATTTTCCAGCCATCCTGTGGCAACTAACGATGCGGGCCCCCAATTTAGAGACAGGTTGGTCGACAGAATAGAATGCTTAAGTGTATTTTGATACGTTTCTGGAAGCCCAAATTCTTCTCGTGTTTTTGTGGCGAGATCAGCGTATTTACTATCCTGTCTCCCAACAATTCCTGATAAACCCAATGCATCGATCGCACGTGCTAGTCCGCTCATGTCTTTATCGGCCATTTTTCACTCCTTGATGGCACTTCGTTTCAATATGAAACGTCTTGCTCGATACATCGAACGCAAAGCAGGAATCGACATCTTCATTTTTAATGCATAATGAATTCTCGATTTGAGCTGAAAAAAGCGAAGGGCTAATAAGATCAGCTTTGATGAGAGAGTTATTATATCTCACTATGGTCCATGCGGTATCGACTCTGTCAACGTTATGTCTCAATATTTTATTCAATTTTTCTTTAGGTATTCTGGTCACCCTTTCCATTTCTATACCCGGAAATACGAGGCAAACCTCATAGGCGCCGTTGGAAGTTAGCTCTTTGAACGATATTGATCTTTTTTCTTGAAATATTGGATCATATGAAAGAATTGGCCCGCGAATATAAATTAGTAGGTTTATTATATTTACTAAGATAAATAAGCAGAAAATGATGAAGCATGCATAAAGAGAGCGCCGCAATATTTTATAGGCGATGTTTAGCATTTCAAAGATGCCTTTTTAATCCGAAAAATTTTGTGATAAAAAAACCTATAAACTGAATCGCCATATATAAAATAATAGTCAATACAAAATATTTAAATAGTATTATTATAACTAATGGAAATATTGAATCAATATCATCATAACTCACGCAGAAAAAATTTCTGCAATAAGTTTTATAACCTCTGAAGTTCATCAAGTATGCGAAATCAATCACAGTTAGCGCCGATACTAGAGCTGCCAGCCAAATGCGTTTATGAGCTTTGTTCATTCAAAAAATCCTTATTTGTTAAGTTACCTCGGCAAAAGGCCTCTTGCATTCCGAGTAGAGCGTTCATTTGAGGAATCCCATGGTTATCCATCGCACGGTCCAGCGGTTCGTGGCCCAGCGTAGGCGCTTCGAACGGCCCCTCAATCGGGTAGATCGGCTCGAGCACCGAAGGCTGCGTTCCACAGACCTGATCGAGCTCGGCCGCCTTCCCGAAGGCGGTCGAGAGAAGCAGGATTATAAAGGCGCCACTGAGCGTTTGCATCAGGCGTATAATCATTCCATTTCCTGTCAGAACGCTGTTCACGAGGATCACCTTCACAACAAAAATTGATCCGCGCGCGACGCAACGGCACGGATCGCAAAGTCTGCGGTTCCGTTTCCGTCAGAATCGAAGCGAAGCTCTCCGAGCGAGGAATTGAAGTAGAATTGCGCAAATTTTGTTGCAGTCAGGATCGAGTCGGCGCCTGCGTTTCCGAGAAACTTCAAGCCGAGCCCGCGCAGATCGATCCGGTCGCCGGGCGTGAAATCGATGATCGCATCTGGACGATCAAGCGTTCCCATCTCCGAGAAACTCTTGAACACAAACCGATCCTTGCCCGGTCCCCCATAGAGCGTATCCGCACCAGCGCCACCGATTATGGTATCGTTACCCTTGCCGCCTCGAATCGTGTTGTCGAGTTCATTCCCGACAATCGTATCGCTGAACTTCGACCCAACCGCGTTCTCGATCTCCGTGAAATGCCCAAGCCAAGTCTGCCCCGCGCTCAGAATTGACGCCGCCTTCTTGCCGATCCAGTTCCAGGAACCGTCATTCATATCGATATGAGCCTTGGCCTTTGCGCCGGCTGCAGAAATCGTGTCGATCCCGCCGCCATCCCAAATCAACTTTGTGGTTCCAAGCTTGTACGTATTGTCGCCGAGCTTCTTTTTTGCCGGCCCATAGATCGCCTGGATCGCCGCCGTATCGAGAACCCCGAGTTTGGTGCCCGACCCTTTGTAGGGTGATGGTCCCCACAGGTTCTGCGACATGACCGATGTCTCAAGCTCACCGGGTTTGAAACCCTTCTTGCCGACGAAGGGATGTGTCAGTCCCAGGCTATGGCCAACCTCATGGGTCGCGGTTATTTGCCCCAACGGTGTGCGAATGAAATCATCCGTATCGAGCCAGATATCGGCTGGCTTCAGCTTATTGCGGTCAAAGGTGTAGGTCAGCCCGCCCGCATAACCGTCAATTCTATAGGGCATCCGATGCTGGCCAAACATGAGGTCGGCATCCTGTGCATCCGATTTGACGAATGTGATGTTGGCAACGGAAGACCAAGCCTTCAGCGCCCTTTCAATCACGCGCTTCTCAGCAGCTGTGTAGCGTTTGAACGATGGGCCCGGGTCGATAATGATGTCAGACCGCAGATCCTCTGACACCGACGTCATGAAGTTGTAGGTGATGACAACGCCATCTCCATCCTTCGCATTGGGATAAGCGCGCTTGTTCTCGAAGATTGAGTAATCTTTGCGCAGTGTCTCGATAAAGTAGGGAAATTGGGCCATAGTCAGATTTCTTAGATTCAGATTTCTTAGATGACGAAAAAGTCTTTGTGGCTCAAGGTTTTGAGCTTTTTGGGAAGGACCGCGATCTTGACGAGACCGCCTGGATCAGAACCGTTCGGGTCATAAAACAGTGCACCCTTTTTCGGGTCGTAGATGAGGCGGTCGCTCTTGTCGTGTGCGGCCGTCCCTTTCCAGAACATCGCCTTCTTGAGTTGGACAGGCGCATCGGGGGATCCGGCCTTGCCCAGTCCCTTGAAGATCTTTTTGTCCAGATAGATGCTGTCGTATTTCACGTTGAAGTCGGTGATGGTATCGATGTTCTTGCGTGCCTTGGGCTTTGTATCGAAGACGAAAACGTCCTCGCCCTCACCACCCGTCAGCGTATCGTTGCCGGCTTTCCCGTAGATCTTGTCGCGCCCTTCACCGCCCGACAGTTTGTCCTTGCCGGGGCCGCCAACCAGCGTGTTGTCCCCTCTGGATCCCGCTCCGGATCCTCCAGCTCCAGTTCCGACACCGTCACTCCCGACGCCGCCCAGGACGGTTTCATCGGTGACGTCCTCAATCGTTATTGTGAAAATCTGATCGAAGTGGCTGCCATCCGGCGCCTTCGCACGGACCGTGATGTTGTGGGACCGCTGCTGCTCGAAATCGAGCTTGATGCCGCTTGCAACAACAAGCCGGTCACCCCGAATAGCAAAGCGATGGCCCGCGTCATCGACGAGCGAATAGGTGAAGGAATCCCCAGCCCCAGTGACGCTTGCCGTCAGCAAGCCGATGACCGTGCCGTCCTGAGCCAGCTCGGGAATACTGGCATGGCTTAAACTCAGCTTTGGTGGGCTTGTTTCGACAACTTGCTCGATCACGATTGTCGAGGTGGCCTTACGTCCACCCTCATCCACCAGCGTAATCGACACCTGCTGTTGTCTGCTTGCCTCAGGCGGAGTGTCATCCATCGTAAAAGTCAGAGCCCTCACGATCTCCTGAACACGTTCAGGCGTTCCGTTCGGCCCGAATGCGATGCTCATGCCGATATCGCCGGCATCCCAGAGCATTCCGACCTCGACGCCTGCTACTTTAACGATACTGCCGGCGACATAACCGGACACAAGTTCAACTGAGCCTGAAACCTCAATGCCTAATCGTCCCGTGGCGTTCACCCCACGCGGGGCGAGCACTGTCAGCAGGCTTAAAGCACTATCGTCGTCAGTGAGTATCGCATTTCGGCCGACATCGACGAAGACAACCTGGCTCGCAACGGCCGTTATGCGGTCGCCATCAAGCTGGAATACCTTCGGCGCAAGATTTTGGTATGTACCCGACGCATCAATGATCGTGTCGATGCCTTGCCGATGCAACGCCTTCCGCTCGCCCAAGGTGAACGTGAGGCCAAGAGCCTCCAGCGTATCATTCTGGCTCTCAATTCCCCCCGCAAGAAGGGCGGTTGCCCTTGCAACATCGTCTCCCCCTGCAATCGTGAGAACGGCATTGTCTGTCGCCAGGGAAATCCGACTAAATCCGGAGACGATCTTTCCAGTGAAGTCAAATACCTCACCTTGGAGGACAAGCTCGTTCCAAGTGATGGCCGATTTGTCACCACCTTCGAAAGTCTTGATGGCCGCGAAACGCTCCTCATTCAGAATGATTTTATCGTGCTGATCAGATCCGCGAACGATTTCAATACTGCTGAAGACACTGGGGGCGGTCAGATCGAAGGTCCCGCCACCGACGAGAAGGAGAACATCATCTCCTGCGCCGCCCTCAAGCGTTGCATTCGCGAGATCCTCAGCGCGCACTTCCAGCGGCGCCGCCATGGGGAATAGGGGTGGCGTATCGTAACGTGCAAAATTCGAGAGCATTGCAACGTGTTATTGCAATTCTCGTTGACAGGAAACTATTCATTTAGAGAGGAGCCTTCCCGCTCTGCAAGGGCTCGCAAAAATCTCGACGATGCCCCAGCTAAGACTCGCTCCCGAGCAGGTCAAAAACGGGGACGATACTTCCCTGTTGAATGAGAACAGGCGCAATATCGCTGCGCAGAAAACAAAAAGGCGACGCCGGAGCGCCGCCCTTATTTGGTGCAGACTAGCTGCTTGTTAACAGCCAGACCACGATCTCTGATGCCTAAACTAACAGTTGAATTGCTTAGGTCAATCGGATTTTATTCTGCGGGATAAAATCCGGAGGGAATGATGGACTGGCGGCTTGGAATCGACCTTGGCGCAACCTCGCTCGGATGGTGCGGGCTCCGCCTCGACGGGAATGGGCAACCTTCGGCCATTATCGGGGCAGGTTCCCGGATTTATAGCGATGGGCGCGATCTGAAGTCCGGCGCTTCCCTGGCAGTTGATCGGCGCGATGCTCGGGCAGCGCGGCGGCGGCGGGATCGGTTCAAGCAACGTCAGGCGGCGCTCATCAAGCACCTTACGAAAGGCGGGTTGTTTCCAGCAGATGGCGCCGAGCGTAGGCTGCTTGAGGGCCTAGATCCCTTCGAGTTGCGAGCGCGCGCACTGGTTGAGCCCCTGCCCCTCTATCACATCGGCCGGGCCTTCTTTCATCTCAATCAGAGACGAGGCTTCAAATCGAACCGCAAAGCAGAAAGGAAAGCGGACGATGAAGCCGGAAAGATTGCCGTCGGTATCGATCGGCTTCGAGTAGCGATCGAGGAAAGCGGAGCCCGCACCTTTGGCGAATTTCTGCATAACCGCCGAGGTGATGCAACGGATCGCAACCGTATTCCAAGCGTAAGAACCCGGCTGCGCCCTGAGACCGGGGACGGGGCAGAGGGTGACGGTTACGACTTTTACCCGGGCCGGGCGCTTATCGAAGAAGAGTTCGATGCCATCTGGGAGGCTCAAACCCCGCACCATCCCGCAACGCTCACACATGAAGTGCACGACCGGCTCTTCGAAATCGTCTTTCACCAGAGACCGCTCAAGGCCCCGGAAGTCGGAATCTGCATGTTGATTCCCGAGGAGAAGCGGCTTCCCAAAGCGCACCCTCTCTTCCAGCAGCGCCGTCTGTTGGAAGAGCTGAATGCGCTGATGATAGTGCGCCCGGGCGAAAAAGCCGAACGTCTGAGGATGGACGAGCGCGAACTTTTGTTCCTGAAACTGAAAGACAAGGCGAAGGTGAAATTTGAGACCCTTCGAAAGGTGCTCAAACTCGACCCCGAGGCACGCTTCAACAAGGAGAGCGAGAATCGGCTCGAACTCAAGGGCGATGAAGTTTCCGCGCTACTGGGCGACAAGAAACGCTTCGGTACACGATGGGCGCATCTTTCCGTCGAGGCGCAGTGGGAGGTCGTGAAGCGCCTGCTCGACGTCGAGACTGATAAAGACGATGCGGAGTTCCGCGGCTGGCTTGAAGCAACGCACGCTCTCTCGACGGATGAGGCGAGAGCGGTCGCCTCGACCGCAGCCAGACTACCACAAGGATGCGGACGTTTCGGCTCCACGGCCACGAGCCGCCTCATCGAAGCCTTACGTCACGAAACGGAAGATGGACGTGTCATCGTTTACAGCGAGGCCGTCGCACGGGCCGGACTCGGGCATCATAGCGATCGCCGGACCGGCGAGGTTCATGCCACCCTACCCTATTACGGCGTCGCTCTCGAACAACACATCATGCCGGGTTCGGGCGAACCCTCGGATTCGGAGGAGATGCGCGTCGGACGGCTCACCAACCCGACGGTGCACATCGGCCTCAACCAGCTTCGCCGCGTGGTGAACCGGCTTATCCGTGCTTACGGCCCTCCCAAGGAAATTGCCATTGAACTTGCCCGCGAATTGAAGCTCACCGACGATGAGAAAAGGCAGCGCAACAAAGAGAACAACGATAACCGCGTCGCGGCTGAGAAGCGTTCCAAAAAGCTCATCGAAATCGGCCAGCCGGATACCGGCGGCAACCGCGCGCTTCTCAAGCTCTGGGAGGAACTGAACCGCGAGAACGCCTTGGACCGGCGTTGTATCTATACCGGAGAGCAGATCTCCGTCGACATGCTCTTCTCTGGCGCGGTTGAGGTCGACCATATTCTCCCGTTCGAAACGACCCTGGACGATTCCAACGCCAACAAGATCGTCTGCCTGCGCGAGGCCAACCGTTTCAAGAGCAAGCGCTCGCCTTACGAAACCTGGGGACACAGCCCGCAATGGGATGAGATTGGCGCCCGCGCCGCCCGCCTGCCGAAGAACAAGCGGTGGCGGTTCGAGCCGGATGCCATGGAGCGTTTTAGGGACGAGGGAGGTTTCCTCGCTCGCCACCTCGTCGACACCCAATATCTCTCGCGTCTTGCGCGCGAATACTTAACGGCACTCTATCCGGAACGAGGCGAGGGTTCGAGTCGCGTCTGGGTTTCGCCGGGCCGACTAACGGAAATGGTCCGCCGAAAGCTCGGACTCAACGAGTTACTGCCCGATCACAACTTCGCTGGCGGTGATGCCTCCAAGAACCGATTGGATCACCGCCACCACGCCATCGACGCGGCGGTTGTTGCCATCGTGGATCGGTCAATGCTGCAGGCTATCGCGCGCGCTTCAGGGCAGGATGGCAGCGAGGGGCGCGAACGCATCATCGTTCCCGAGCCGTGGCAGGGATTCCGTGACGACCTGCGCCGTGCCGTCAACGACATCGTTGTCAGTCATCGCGCCGATCACGGAACGGTTTCAAAATCCGGATTGTCAAAGGGTCGGGATATCACTGCTGGACGGCTGCACAATGAGACCGCCTACGGCCTGACCGGCGAAACGGACGCGAAGGGCAACAGCATCGTCGTAACCCGAAAGTCTCTTGGGGGGCTAAGCCCTTCCGATCTCGACAACATTCGCGATGTGGAGCTTAAGGAGGCTCTGCGTGATTTCACGAAAGGGCGTCAGGGGAAAGATTTCGAAAAGGCCATCGTGGACTTCCCGCATCTCGGCCCCCTACAATTCCGCGGCATCCGTCGCGTGCGCGTGGTCGAGCCGCTGAAGGTCATCGAGATCAGAGATGCCTCCGGCCGCGCCTACAAAGGCTACAAGGGCGATTCCAATTATCGCTATGACGTGTGGGAACTGGCGGACGGCAAGTGGGTGCCGGAAGTCGTTTCGATGTTTGAGGCGCATCAGCCCGGCTGGATATCGAAGATCAGAGCCGACCATCACATCGCGCGCAAGGTTCTGAGCCTTCAGCAGAATGATGTGATCGCCATTGAACCGGAGGGTGGCGAAAGGCGATTGATGCGAGTGGTGAAGTTTTCCCAGATGGGCGCAATCACTCTGGCTGCCCCTAACGAAGCCGGGTCCTTGAAGAGCCGCGATGCAGCGCCGAACGATGTAGACCCATTCAAATATGTGTCAGTTACCGGGAGCAGCCTGAAGAAGGCCAAGGCGCGCCAGGTCCGCATCGATGAACTGGGACGTGTTCAAGATCCGGGCTTCCCTGCCCGGACAGCAAAGCGTCGGACACGCAGGAAGTCGACCTGAGCGGAGGCGGATATGGAGCAGATCGTCGATATCGCGACTGATGGCCGCCACCTCTCGGCCTATCGCGGCTTCATGATCGTTTCGGAGGAGCGGCAGGAGGTTGGGCGGATCCCTCTTGACGATGTGGCTGCCGTGATCGTGCATGCTCACGGGGTCACATGGTCTACCAACCTCGTCATTGCTCTCGCAGAGCGTGGGGCATTGATGCTGCTTTGCGGGTCCAACCATGCGCCGGTGGCAGTGTGTCTTCCCCTCGACGGTCACCACGCGCAGAACGGGCGCATCCGCGCGCAATGGGAGGCTGGAAGGCCTCTCGCCAAACAACTTTGGCGGCGCATTGTCATCGCAAAGATACGCTGGCAGGCTGCGGTACTGGATGCCAACGGCAAGCCCGCCTCCGCGTTCGATCTTCTTGCGCGAAAAGTCGGCTCGGGAGACCCCGAGAATGTGGAAGCGCAGGCTGCGCGCCGCTATTGGAATTTGCTGATGGGGGAGGATTTTCGCCGCGACCGCGACTCAGGCGGCGCGAACGCGATGCTCAACTATGGCTATGCGGTCCTTCGCTCCCTGTGCGCACGTGCCGTGGTAGTGGCGGGGCTTCATCCCTCTATTGGCATACACCACGCCAATCGTGGCAACGCCTTCGCATTGGCCGACGATCTGATCGAGCCATTCCGTCCGCTGGTTGATGCCCTGACTCTTCGCCTGATTGCGGCTGGAATCGACTCCGTGACACCAGAAGCAAAGCGGGCTTTCGCCGGGTTGATCGCACTTGATCTTCCCGGAGAGGCTGGCACCACCACTGTCTCAGGAGCCGCGATCCGCTCCGCGCAGACCCTCGCCGATTGTTTTCAGAGTGGGGGTGCGGCCGCTCTCGTTCTTCCCCAACCACCGTCTGCTGCCGATCTGGCTGGGCTGGATGCCCTGCTGCGATGACGGCGACTCAACTCAGTGGTTATCGACTCATGTGGATCTTCGTAATGTTCGACCTTCCCGTTACCACCAAGAAACAGGGACGCGCCGCGACGAAGTTTCGTGAATTCCTGCTAGACGAAGGTTTCGAGAAGAGCCAATTTTCCGTCTATGCGCGCTTCTGTAATGGCAAAGAACAGTTCGAAGCCTACATGCGCCGGATCGAGGCCAATCTGCCCGATCAGGGTGACGTTCACATTCTCACCTTTACCGACAGACAATATGAAAACATCGTCCGCTTCTCAGGGCAGCGCCGAAAACGAAAGAGGAAAAATCCCGATCAACTGGCCCTTTTCTAACGTGACAAGTGATTTTTTCCCGCAAAAAAATGCCGTTATCTCATGTTTTTCAATGAGATAACGGCACATCGAGATTAGCAGCTGAGAGATCGTGGTCCAGCGGCAACTGACGACAGCCAGAAGAATGAGAGCCAACAAGATTAGCAGCTGAGAGATCGTGGTCCAGCGGCAACGTCCCTGCCTGGGGCACCGTCTTTGCCATCAGATTAGCAGCTGAGAGATCGTGGTCCAGCGGCAACGCACGACGGGGCGCAAGGCACTCTCTGACAAGATTAGCAGCTGAGAGATCGTGGTCCAGCGGCAACGTCATTCATCAGAATACCGGCCTCGCGTGCAGATTAGCAGCTGAGAGATCGGGGTCCAGCGGCAACTCGCAGAGCGTCGCGAGCGAATGTCGCCTAGAACGTCGCGCTCTTATCCCCAATATTGCGAATGAGCATTCTGTCATCTGAGGCTATGCGAAGGCGCTTCGCAGAGTAAGGCCGACGCCCCGCGGCAGTGAAAAGCCGACCGTCGCCATGGCAATCAAAGTGACGTCCGCGTGGGAGCTCGATCATGAGCGGAGCTGGACGCAACCTCTATGGACTCGATGGGGGGCCTGGATCCGGTAAGAAGAAATAGGTCACGCCGAGGATCAGATAGACGGCCAGAAGTTGGACGCCTTTCAGCCAATCCGACCGCCCGTCTCCCGCCACCTGCCCTGTGATCAACACGGACAACAGGACGATAAGCACCATCCCGGCCGGAAAGGTGAGATCCATCGGGGCCGGTCCGACGACAAGGCTGATGAGAACGAGGAGGGGTGCCACGAACAACGCGACTTGTACGCTCGAGCCAATCGCGATCGAGAGCGAGAGGTCCATTCGGTTTTTGACCGCAGCAGTGACCGACGTCGCATGCTCGGCTGCGTTTCCGAGAATTGCTACCACGAACAAGCCGACGAAGGCTTTGCTCAGGCCCAACTCTTTCGCGACCGGCTCGATCGCACCGACCAGGATCTCACTCATCCATGCAATCATCACCGTGGCGGCGGCGAGCACAGTTGCCGCCCGGCCGGCGCTCCAAGGTGGCGCGGATTTCTCCTCTTCCTCTTCAGCGTCGCGGGTTCCAGTGAAAAGGGCGGAATGCGTCACGAGCGAAAACACCAGGAACAAGCAATACACCGCCAGAAGCACTACCGAGATGGTGACGCTGAGCCCGGTGAGGCTCCCGGAACTTCGCTGTCCGATGGCCACGTTATAGGCGGCCGGAAGGATCAGGCCGATCGCTGCCAGCGTCAGCATCGTTGCTTGAGAGCGCGCTGCCACGGCATTGAAACGCTGCTCCGGGCGCCGCAAACCGCCCGCGAGCATGGAGGCTCCCAGGACCAGCAGAATGTTGCCCACGATCGACCCCGCGATAGAGGCCTTGACGACGTCATGAAGCCCGGCGCGCAAAGCTGCGATGGCGATGATGAGTTCCGCCGCATTCCCAAAGGTGGCGTTGAGAAGGCCGCCGATCCCCTCGCCCATTCGTTCCGCGAGATGCTCGGTCGCACGCCCCATCCACGCGGCGAGCGGAAGGACGGCGAGGGCAGAGGCTATGAAGACGAGCAGATGTTTGGAGGGAGCGAACCATTCGAGCGCGGCCGTCACGGGGATAAAGATCAGGAGCCAGTTCATGACAAAACTCCACTCGCGCCGTGCGCCCATTCAAATCGCGGCTCCGTCATAAGCGGCGCTCCTCGGAGTCGGGCCACGCGACCGGATATGTTTCGAGATAGGTATTCACCGCTGCTTCGATGGTTGGGAAGAAGGAGTGCTCGCCGAGTTCAGAGAGCAGGCCGAACTTCCTCAGTTTGTCCTTCACGGGATCTTTGAGCTCCGCGAACAACAAATCGATTCCCGCCGCATGCAAGGCATCGTTTAGTTCGCTGAGGGTGTCCGCAGCAGTGACGTCGACGCTGGTGACGGGTTCCGCCGCGACGACCAGCCAGCGGGCCGGCGTCGGCGATTGCGCAGCCGCCTCTAGGACACGCTCGCGGAAGAACTCGGCATTGGCAAAAAACAAGGGTGCATCCCAGCGGAACAGCACAAGGCCGGGAATCTGCCGTGCCTGAGGATAGCGTTTGGTGTCGTGAAAGCCCATGACACCCTCAGCATGACCCAGCACAGCGGAATGCGGTCGCCAGCCATCCCACAGGAATTCGATCACGGCGATCGCAACCGCAAGACCGATGCCCGGGATAGCACCGAAGACAGCAACACCGACGAAGCACACAATCGACAGCCAGAACTCCCAGGGCTGCATACGATAGATGCGGACCAGGCCTTCGATCTCGATGAGGCCGATGGCAGATGCAATGACCACAGCCGCGAGCGCGGTTGAGGGCAGATGCTCGAGAAGGTTGGGAGCTGCAATCAGCAGGATCGCCACCGCCGCCGCACCGACAACCCCCGTCAGTTGCGTGCGGGCACCGGATGCTTCCGCCACCGGAGTGCGGGAAGAGCTGCTGCTGATCGGGAAACCCTGGAAGAAGCCGGCCGCCAAATTGGCGGCGCCGAGCCCGATCATCTCCTGGTTCGGATCGACAGCAACGCCGGTTCTGGCGGCATAGACACGCGAAAGGACGCTCGTGTCGGCAAACGACACGAGCGCGACGGCGGCGCCGCCGACGAGGACGGACACAAGATCCGTGGAAGAAACCCAAGGGATTGAAAAAGCTGGTAGGCCCTGAGGGAGAGCGCCGAGCACCGCAACCCCGGCGCGCGCGGAGAGATCGAGCACGCTGACGACGAGCGTTGCGGCGACCACTGCAATCAGGATGCCCGGCACACGCGGTGCTCTCTTGAGAAGCAGGATCGCCGCAAGGGCCGCCGCACCGAGGGCGAGCGTGATCCAGTTGGTCTTGCCGGCGACGATGGCGGCGCCGATTGCCCACAGATTCCTGAGAGGTCCATCGCCCTCGATCGAGAAGCCGAAGAGCTTGGGAAGCTGACTGATGAGGACCGTCAGCGCTATGCCGTTCATGTAGCCGTAGCGTATGGGTTTCGACAGCAATTCCGTGATGAAGCCGAGACGCGCCACGCCCGCAAGAATGCACAGGCCGCCCGAGACCACGGCCATCAGGCTTGCAATGGCTATCGCTCTGTTCGGGTCCCCCGCTGATAGGGGCATCACCACACCCAAAATGACGGCGGCGAGTGACGAATCGGGGCCCAAAACGAGAATGCGACTGGGGCCGAAGAGGGCGTAGGTCAACAGCGGTACAATCGTCGCGTAAAGGCCATAGATGCCGGGCACGCCGGAGGCGACAGCATAGGCGATGCCGACGGGCACCAGCATCGTCGTGAGGACGAGACCTGCAAAGATGTCATGCGGCAACCAGGCGAGCTTGTATTCACGCGCTGTCACCAGCCCTGGCATCCAGCGGCTCCACGCAGCCGACGTCATGCGACTTCTCGGGAATGAGGGACAATCCGGAGCGAAATCCATCTCATGTCCGGCACCACGGTCCTACGCCGTTTCTCATCTCCATGCATCTGGCGCAGAGACCGAGGAAAGAAAGTCGCGACTTAGCGGGCAGGGGTCGACGACGATCCGTTCGGGAAATCCATGTTCCCGACGTCAACAACCTTGGCCGTCCGGATAAACAGGGCTTGAACCTTGTTCCAGAACTCGCCGCCGAGCACGAAGAAACTCGCGATCAGCATGAGGTCGCTGAGCACCTTGAGCCATAGATCTGATGCCAGATCAGGCCAAAATTGCTCGACATATGGCTCAAACATCGCTGACACGAGCGGTAGGCAGAACATTATCAGTCCGATGGTGTATCGCGTGGGGCCGACCTCTACGGGGAATATCCCTTTCAACGCGAGAGCCTTGAGTTTTTGGAATCCCTCCTTGCCCATGACGACCACACAGGTGACCAGGAGGACCTTGTTGGCAATAAAAATTGCCCCGGACAACGCTGCGATACGAGAGGGCGAGACCTGTAATGCGGCCGCCAGCGGAATGAGCAGCCACACGGCGAATGCGAGAATAAAAATAATAATCCCGATCTTATACCGCCGCTCAGCTAACGCGGACGGACCCAGCTTTTGATCGAGAGCTGTCATGGTCTTTCTCCGGCACAATGCCTTCAGAGACTATGTAGGTACGCGTGACTGTCCCTGCGACAGGGAGACGAGCAGTGTTCGGTGCGTTGAACATCGCTCAATCGAGCGAAATCCATTTCAGAGCGTCATCATCCCAACGATGACGGGCCCCCAGGCGGTGAGCAAAATGTTTCCGATGGCATAGGGAATTGTGTAGCCCAGGGCCGGGACGTTGCTTTGTGCCTCATCCTGCACGGCACGTAGCGCAGCAGTGATCGTACCGGCGCCGGCACAGGCTCCCAGGACGATGAGAGGATTCATCTTCAGCACGAAACGTCCGAACAGGATTCCAAGCGTGTGCGGCAGCAGAGCCGATATCAAACCCACGGCGACAAGACTCAGACCGGATGCCCGCAGCCCGGAGATGAAACTCGGACCGGCGCTCAAGCCAACGATGCCGATGAACGTGCAAAGCCCAACGGTATCGAAGATCCAAATGGCCGCCTCCGGAATACGGCCGAAAAACGGGTAGACGGACCTCAGCCATCCGAACACCAAACCCATCACCAGCGCTCCCCCGCTTGTCGTGAGCGTCAACGGTACGCTCCACACCACGACGGACAAGAGGCCGACCAAACCGCCTAAGAATATGCCGCTTCCAACGAAAACCATATCAGTCGCCGAGGTTTGTCGGTCGGGATAGCCTAATTCCTTTGCCGCCCGCTCGACTTCGGGCAGGGGTCCAATGAGGCGCATCACATCGCCCCGATCAATGCGGGCTTCGAGCCCAATCGGCATTTCAAGCCCGGATCGTGTGAACTTGGACAGAAAGACGCCGCGCGCGAATTGCAGATGCGACAATTCCGTTAGCGACTTGCCTTCGACCGACCGATTGGTGACCACGACGTCCAATGTCTCGAGCGGAATGTCGAGGAGAACCGGGTCGCTGACTTCCGGGCCGATCATATCACCGCGTGTGGCATGGATCTCCTGCCGACCGATCACCGCTATGACGTCGTCCTTCTGGATGACGAGATTCGGTGCCGCGTCCAGAACCCGGTCTCCACTGCGAGCACGCACAATGAATACGCGGGCATGTCGGGGGAGGCTCTCAAGCTCGGCTATCGTTTTGTTAAACAGATTTTGATTGGTGACGCGATAAGCCCGCACGTCGAATGAACGTGCCGCAGACGTGACGCCTTCTATGGTTTCATCGGTTTTCCTGGCGCTCGCGCGGAGTCGAAGAGCCTCCTCGCGGAGATTGATTCCCATGAGCTTCGGTCCGATTGTGGGAAGATACCAAACCAGCGTGGCCGTTCCCACCAGATAGGTCACCGCGTAGGCCACCGGAATATTGTTGACGAGAGCAGCTCGCTCCGCCTCGGGAATGGCAAGGCGTTGAATGGCTTCGCCGGCCGTCCCGATCACCGTCGACTCCGAGAAGGCTCCCGCAAGAAGGCCTGCCGCCGTTCCCACGTCGTATCCCATCAGCTTTGAAAAGCCGAAAGCCGCGAGCAGACAAGTGACGCAGACAAGAACGGTCAGGGCCACCTGAGGAAGAGCATCGCTCTTGAGACCGCGGAAGAACTGCGGCCCGACCTTGTAACCTGTCGTAAAAAGAAAAAGGTCGAAGAAGATCGTTTTGACCAAAGGGGAAACCTTGATGTCGAGTTGGCCGATCAGCACACCGGCCAAAAGACAACCGACGACTGTTCCGAGAGTAAAGCTCCCGAACTTGATGCGGCCGATCAGGAAACCGAGCGCCAACGTCAGGAAGATAGCAAGTTCCGGATTGTGCCGCAGGGCCGAGACGAGGAAATCCATATTGCGTGTCCTCCGTATATCTCCCCATTGTCACTTGCTCTTCAGCGGGTCCACGTAGCCGGTGTCATGCGGCTTCTCGGAAATGAGGGACAACCGAGCGCGAAATACACCTCATGTCCGGCACCATTGTCGTGCCCCGCTTCCCACCTCCATGCATGTGGCGCGGAAGCAGGGGAAAGAAAGTCACTTTTTCTAAATGAAATACACGGAGCTGATCCTCGCGAGTTGCCGCTGCTCAACTCTGGGAATTCTGATAAGCTAACCGCTTATATGCCTCGGAGTATGGCCTCTCGCACTCAGCCATTCCGAGCGTGGAACATCGGTCTCTACAAGTCTAACGGCACCCGACTCCAAAGGAGGTCTCGATGAGCATTCGCTTCACCATCGGTTTCATCGCATTCGGTCTCGCCCTGACGTTTGAGGCATCGGATGGACATGCCGCGAAACTGAACTTATCCGCGTATCAGGGAGCTTGGCTGGAGCAGAGCTTCAACTGCGAGGCCGTCTATGCCTCGGGAGGAAAGAGCACCTCTTTCAAGAAGCCTCTCGACATTTTCGCACCAGCCTTCGTCGTGTCCGGAAACCGATTGACGACACCCCAGGCCTCATGCCGAATCCTTTCTGTCGAGCCGACGAGCGGGAACCGTCAGATCCTCAACATGCACTGCGCGAACTCCGTCGCCGCAAATGAGGTAAAGACGATCATGTCATCTTCGCCTGACGGTGGCCTCGCGCGCTACTTCAACGAACAGGATACGACCGGGACCATCTACCGGCGTTGCCGATAACTACCCCCGCTCTGATGCCTCCGCGATAGCGTTTTGCTCCAAAGCCTGCTCGGTCGTTTCATGCACCGATGGCGATGTCGGTGCGTCCGCCGGCTTTAAAACCTTGGGGCCAGCGGTTCCTTTTACCCTCTCGCGAAGCGCTTGGAACATCACGTAAAGCGGCGGGATCGCGAAAATTCCGACGAACGATGCGAGGATCATTCCGCCGAACACGGGTGTCCCGACATTACGCCGCGCCAGCTCCGACGCTCCCGTTGCGACCACGAGGGGATAAAGGCCCAGAATAAAGGCCAGTGACGTCATCATGACCGGGCGGAACCGTAGCCGCGACCCTTCGGTCGCCGCCTCTAGTAACGGCACACCTCTCTCCCGCTGCTCTTTCGCGAATTCGACGATCAGAATGCCGTTCTTCGCCGCCAAGCCGATCAGAACGATCATTCCGATCTGCCCGTAGAGATCCAAAGTCAGCCCGGCGACGACGATCGCGGCAAAAGAACCGAGCACGCCGATAGCAACGGACAGCAGCACGGGTATCGGAATGGTCCAGCTCTCGTAGAGCGCGACGAGGAAGAGAAAAGCGAAAAGCACCGCAAAGGCGAGGATGATGCCTGTCTTGCCCTCGGCGCGCTTCTCCTGGAAGGCAGTGTCTGTCCATTCCCCAGCGAAGCCTGCGGGAAGCACACGAGCTGCAACGCTTTCCATCGCGTTGAGCGCCTGTCCGGACGAAACGCCCGGCGCCGGACTCCCCTGGATCGTAACAGCGCGACGGTTGTTGTAGCGGATGAGGGCCGGCGGCCCGACGATGACCCGAACCTCGAGAAGGCTTCGCAACGGCACCATCTCACCGTCGGCGTTTCGGACGTTGATGCGGTAAATGTCATCGACCTTCGATCGGTCGACCGCTTCGGCCTGCACCTGCACCTGCCATGTGCGTCCAAAGAGATTCATATCGTTGACGTAGTATCCGCCGAGCGCGGCCTGCAGCGCCTGGAAGACGTTGTTCAGCGGCACGCCGAGAATCTGCACCTTGTTCCGGTCGATATCGAGATAGATAGAGGGGTTGGTGGCAGAAAACGTGCTGAAGACACGAGACAGCTGCGGATCTTGATTGGCCGCGACCGTCAACCCACGCAAGACCTGGGCCAAAGCTTTCGGGTCCCCTCCGCGCAGATCCTTCAGGACATAGGTAAAGCCGCCGCCGGTGCCGAGCCCGATGATCGGCGGTGGCGCGATGGGAACCACCGTCCCACCCTGAATCTGACGCAGCTTGGCCCCGAGACGCGCGATGACGGCATTCGCACCAAGGGACCGGTCATGACGCTCCTCGAACGGCTTCATGGTGACGACGATGAACGCGGCATTGGCCTGCGAGTAATTATCGATGAAGTTCAGCCCGATGACCGAGGTGTAATCCGCAATCGCTTCCTCTTCCTTCAAGACCGCTTCGGTGCGCCGAATGACATCCGTGGTCCTTGCGACAGACGCACCATCGGGCAGTTGGACGACAACGAAGAAGGCCCCTTGGTCATCTTCTGGCAAAAAGCCCGTGGGTGTGATCTTCGAGAGAGCATACACACCGGCGCTCGCCACCGCGACCATGGCCAACCCGATGATGGACACCCGGACGATCCGCGCCACCACATTGCCGTAGGCGTCACGAACGCGGTCGATGGAACGCATCACGAAGCCGATGATGCCGCGACGCGGCCCGTGGTGCGGCCGCAAAAGCACACCGCACAACGCCGGTGACAATGTCAGCGCATTGATCGCGGAGAGAAACATCGCCACCGCGACCGTCACCGCAAACTGGCGGAACAGCTCGCCCGAGATGCCGGGAATGAAAGCCACGGGCACGAAAACCGAAAGCAGCACCAGCGTGATCGCGATGATCGGAGCGGTAATCTCCTCCATTGCCTTCTTGGTTGCCTCGGCCGGTGAAAGCTCGGGATGCTCTTCCATCACGCGCTCAACGTTCTCGACAACGACAATGGCGTCGTCGACCACGATACCGATGGCCAGCACGACGGCGAGGAGGGAGACGGAGTTGGCGGAATAGCCGACGGCATTGAGCACAATGAACGCGCCGATCAGACTCACAGGAACCGCGAGGGTTGGAATCAGCGTCGCGCGCAGACTTCCGAGGAAGAGAAAGACCACAAGGACGACGAGGATGAACGCTTCGACCAAGGTCTTTTGGACCTCGTGAATCGTGTCGGTCACAAAGGTCGTGGGATCGTAGGTGACCTTCCACTCGAGATCCTCCGGAAAGCTCTGGGCGAGATCCCCGATTTGCTTCTTCACCGCGTCCAGCGTGGAGAGAGCATTGGCACCGGGGGATTGATAGATCGCCATCACGGCGGCGGGCCCGCCGTTGAAGCGGGTTTCGCGATCGAGATTGGCAGCGCCCAATTCAAGGCGCGCGACGTCTCGAAGCTGGAGAACCGATCCATCCGGGTTCGTCCGCAGGACGATCTTTTCGAAATCCTCAACGGAGCTCAGGCGGCCCTTGGTTTGAATGTTCAACTGCAGTTGTTGATCGTCCGAGATAGGGCGAGCGCCGATGCGGCCGACGGCGGCTTGGACGTTCTGGGCCTGAATGGCGTTGATGATATCGCCTGTCGTCAGGTTCAGACCCGTCAGTCGGTCAAGCCGCACCCAGGCCCGCATGGCATAGTCCTGCGGTCCCCAGAGAGAAGCGTCGCCGACGCCCGGCGTGCTTTTGACCTGATCGAGAATGTTGATCGTCACATAGTTTGAAATGAACAGCGGATCGTGGGTCTGTTTGGGTGAGGAAAAAGCGACTACGCCGAGCAAGGCCGACGACTTTTTCTTGACCGTGACACCCTGCCGCTGCACGTCCTGCGGCAGCTTGGAGAGCGCGACCTGCACCCGGTTGTTCACGTTGACGGCGTTGATGTCCGGATTGGTGCCAAGTTCGAAGGAGGCGGTCAGCGTATAGCTTCCGTCATTCCCGCTGACACTTTTCATATAGATGAGCTTATCGACGCCAACGACCTGGGATTCGATCGGCTGGGCGACGGTTGCGTCCACCACATCGGCCGAGGCACCGGGATAGTTCGTGGTGACGGAGACCTGGGGCGGAATGATATCCGGATACTGGGCGACCGGGATCACCAGAAGGGAAAGCAAGCCGGCAATGGTGGTGACGATGGCAATGACGATTGCAAGTCGCGGTCGGTCGACGAAAATGGCCGAGAGCATGGTGCTACATCCCGCTCAAGGCATTGGACGCCGGTGTGGCTCTCACTTGCGCACCAGGTCGCACGCTCTGCAATCCTTCGACGATCACCTGCTCGCCACCCGACAGGCCTTCGTCGATAATGCTCCCTGGTCCGCTTTCGCCCCCGACTTTGACCCGCCGCATCACCGCCTTGCCGTCTTCAACGATGAAGACATACACGCCGCCCTGATCGGCAATGAGGGCCGCCTGCGGAACGACGATCCTGGTCTCGGGCTTGTCGGTCCCGAGGAGGACACGGACAAGCTGTCCGTCGGTCAGTTGCCCCTTCGGGTTCGGCATGACGGCCCGCGCGGTGACCGTGTCGGTAGTGCGCTCAACCGAAACGTCGATAAAGTTGATGCGTCCGACCTGATCGTAGGTGACCCCGTCCGAAAAAAGGATGCGCACACTGATGTCACGCGGATCAGCTTTGTTCTCCGAGGCGGCATTCTTCAGCAGCTCACGTTGGCTGACTGGAAAAACCACGTACATCGGGTCCTGGCTGACGATCGTCGTCAGAACACCACTGTCCGGTCCGACAACATTCCCAACCGTGACGTTCGTCCGGCCGATGCGCCCGTCGATGGGGGAAGAGATGACGGTATAGCCAAGGTTGATCTTCGCCGTGCTCAAATTGGCCTCGTCGGACGTGACGGCTCCCTTCGCCTGGTCGGCGAGAGCGCGTGCCTGATCCCGGGCGACGACCGTTCCGGCATTCTTACTCAGCAATTCCTCCGCTCTTCGAAGCTGGATGACCGCGAGATCGTAACCGGCGTTGCTGCGTTGCAGGGCGCCTTCCGCTTGTTTGACCTCCGCCTCGAACGTATCGCTCTCAATGCGGTAGAGCGGGGCGCCCGCCTTGATCATGTCGCCTTCTTTGAAGAGGACATCCTCAAGATATCCCTTCACCCGCGCGCGGACGTCGACGCGCTCAGGGGCCTCGACGCGGCCGACGAATTCGATGTTCTGCGAGATCGCCTTTTGCTCGGCGCGGACGGTCCCGACTGGGATCGCATCGGGCGGCGGTGTCTGCTGCGCACGCGAAGGAAGAGCAGCCCCTAACATCATCAGGGCAACAAGGATGATCCGCATGCACGCCTCCGCTGCACGAATGCTCGACCTCGACAACACAAGCACAAACGGCGCCAACCAGACGCCATCTGTCATGCCCTGTCGCAGCCAGCATGAGTGTAGGTAGGCCACTTTCCCCGGGCCTCAAGAAGTCAAGACAGAGGAAACACGCCTCGCCATCACTGGCGAGAAGCACCGATCGCGTTCAATTCGTCACCACGCGAGGCTACGCCTGGCTGATAGTCATTCCGTACGCCTTGGGCATTAGGCCTCTGCCGGCGGAATGATGCCAAGCTCATCGAGTTTAGCCCTGACCTCGACGACCGAGCGTTTCAATTTGAGACTGATAACCGAGACTGGAGCACCCTCTTTGGCGAGGGTCACGAGCGATTGAACGGCCTCGAAGGTCCATGATGAAGTCACGAGCCACCTCCGTCTTTCGGACGCCGGAATCGTCCTCTGCGATTGAGGCAAGATGATGAAAACCGAGAGCGGCGCTCAACAGCTACCGATTCAGAACCATCTCCCTGAGAACGACAGCGTCGTTATGCGTCTCGTCATGGGCAGAATACACCAGCGTGATCGGGCCTTGTCGCGCTAAAGATCGCAATCGATTGAGCAAGTCAGGCTTCTGACGCACTTCGTCGGTGTAGCGCCGACGAAACTCCTCCCAACGAGCTGGATCATGCCCGAACCATTTACGAAGACCGGTGCTCGGTGCGATGTCTTTCATCCACTCATCGAGAGCGGCAGCCTCCTTGGAGACCCCGCGAGGCCAAAGCCGATCGACCAAGATCCGGGTACCGTCATCGGAGGTCGAGACCTCGTAGGCACGCTTTAACATGACATTTGCAGCCGCGATTTTTGTGCTCATCGGTGCGCCGACTCCGACGACATTGCTTCTTACCTTCCAGATCAAGCCCCCAGCCGGACGACCCGCCCCTATTCGCATCCATAAAAGCGGTTATTAGGTGGCGTCCCAACGGAGAGACTGCTCCACGATGGAAGCCCCGGGCATCGTGAGAGTTCAGGATGGCGAGCGTGTTGACCTATACCCGAAATAGGCGCTCATGATTGCCGCCACCGAGCAGATCAAGGCGACCAAGCTAAACCCTCTGACCGTAGCCTGAGTGTAGATCAGAGCCAGAGAATTCTGGACACTGGCATCCATCGAAATCGGCTTGGGCGGAGCAGCCCCGAATGTCACTGGCGCGAGAAGCGCTGCGACGCCGGGGTCCGCCGATGCGGCCGCGCCCTGAAAACCGAAAGTCGCCACAGCACCGAGACACGCGACCGCGAGCAATCCTGCCACACGTGAAATGGCATTGTTGATGCCTGACGCCACGCCCATGCGCTGAGGCGGAGCCGCGTTCATCACGGTTGTCGAGAGAGGAGCAACCGTGATCCCCATCCCGAGACCCATGAACGCCATGACCGGCACAAGCGCGGACCAATAATCTCCGGAAGCGACGGCGGGGACAAGAAGAGCGAAACTCGCCCCTGTCAGAATTGGTCCCACAGTCAGAAGGATGCAAACGCCGAACCGGTCGGCGAGGATGCCGCCCAACCGCGAGAGAAGCGCCATGATGAGGGTAAAGGGCAGGAACACGGAGCCGGCTCGCGCCGCCGAGTAGCCGTGCGCCTCGATGAGGGTTGTGGGGAGAAAAAACAGAGCACCGGCAAGTGCGAAGTAGAGCAGCAGCGTCAGAATGTTCACCCCTGCGAACGCCGGAACAAGAAAAAGATCAAGCGGCATCATCGCGATCTTTGAGCGCCGCTCATGCGCCACGAAAACCGTGAGAAAAATGGCTCCGATCAAGACGGAAAGAATGGCTTCTTCCCTCGCACCTCCCAAATCTCCAAGAGAAGTCAGGCCAAAGGCCAGGGCCGCCAAGCCAACCACGGCGAGGACTCCCCCCAACCAATCCAAGTTATTCGATCCGGCGGAAATCGGGTCATCCGGAACATGCCTCCAACACAACCAGAGCGCCGCGACAGCGATCGGAAGATTGATCCAGAAGATCGCCTGCCAAGGACCGATATCGATGAGCCAGCCGCCAAGGATCGGCCCAAGCGCAGCGGCGATCCCGGAGGCGGCCGCCCAGGTCCCAATGGCCTTGCCCCGTTCTGCCGGTTCGAAACTCGCGCTGATCAAGGCAAGCGAACCGGGCACCATCAAAGCGCCGCCAATGCCTTGAACCGTTCGGGCGACGATCAATGTCTCAGGCGTTACGGTCAGTCCACACCAGACGGAAGCAAGGCCAAAGAGGCCAATCCCGACCATGAAAACCCGCTTGAGCCCGTAAGCATCGCCGGCAGCGCCTCCGAGTAACAGGAAGGCGGAAAGCGTCAACGCGTACGCATTTGTGACCCATTGCATCTGCGAGAGCGAGGCTGCGAGGCTTGCACGCATCTGAGGCATGGCGACTGTGACCACCGTGCCATCGATGAAGGCGAGACTGGAGCCGAGGATCGCCGTCCACACGACATAGGGCTTGGAAGCATCTGGGCAGCGTGTGGCCATCGAAAGCCGTCCTTGTTCACCGCCATATTAGCGTCGAACGCTTCGGCTGTCAGACGGCATCGCTCGTAATTCAGTATCAAACTTTTTATATCTGTCGGCATGAGAGGTTGCCCGCAATGACAATCTCAAGGATTTCCCTTATGAAATCAGCCAAACTCAAGAACGCTCGGAAAAAGGTGTCGACATGTTGAAGGGCGCGGACCTAGATACCGTATCGGACGAAATCGCCTCGACCGGGCTCGCGACCCGTCTCTATGAGGATCTGACGGCGGCTATTCTGGCCGGCGAGTTGGCCCCTGGAGCCAAGCTCAGCGAGCCTGCCATCGCCCGAAGCTTCGGCGCGAGCCGCGCGCCGGTACGCGAGGCGATCCGTCGTCTTCAGGAGCGTGGCCTCGTCACTTATGTGGTCAACCAAGGAGCGCGAGTCTCGCAGCCGAGCGCCGAGGAGTTCCTCGCACTGCTCGACGTCCGCGAAGCCATGGAGGGTATGGCTGCGCGCCTTGCCGCCGGGAATATGGCCGATCACGATATCGCCGCTCTGGAACAACTGGTCGCCGGGCATCGTGGCGAGATCGACCGCAATCCGCTTGGCGCCTATCTTCAGGACGATCCTGAAACCGATTTCCATATGCGCATTGCGCGAGGCAGCGGCAATCCGATCCTGGCCGAGCTGCTATGCGACCAGTTCTATCCTCGTCTCCGGCTATGCCGCCGTCTGCACCGCACGGTGCAGGGCCGTGGCAGCGAAGCGTGGCGAGAGCATCTGCGTATCACGGAAGCCATCCGCCAGCGCGACGGCGAACTCGCTGAAATCCTGATGCGCCGCCATATCCGTTCCGCGCGCGCCGCGCTACAGACGGCGCTCGCCGGAGGCGGGGCGAGCCGTTCAGCCTGACCTCATTTCGCCTCGACACCGATTGCCGTCTCGGAAGCTTCCGCCGCACTGCGCAATCGGCGCAACACGAGCGGCAACAGCAGAACGCCTGCCGCAATCGCGAGAAGGCCAGCCGCGATAGGTGTACTGACCAGCACCGTCCAGTCGCCCTGGCTCACCGCAAGCGCGCGGCGGAGCTGGATCTCCGCCTGCGGTCCGAGAATCATGCCGATCAAGGCTGGCGCGATGGGAAAGTCGTAGACTCGCGCCACATAGCCGACGAGCCCGAGCCCGCACATGAGCGCAAGATCCATCCAGGATGTGGAGACACCCCACACACCGACCATCGCGAAAACGACGATGCCCGCATAGATGTAGGGGCGCGGGATCAGCAACAACCGCACCCAGATTCCCACCAGAGGCAAATTGAGCACCAAGAGGATCAAGTTGCCAATATAGAGTGAGGCGATCAGCCCCCACAGTAGGTTTGGATTGGTGGCGAACAACAGCGGGCCGGGTTGTAGGCCGTAGTTCTGAAAGGCCGCAAGCAGCACGGCAGCTGTTGCGGTCGAAGGCAGGCCGAGCGTGAGCAGCGGCACGAGAATGCCGGCCGCCGCCGCATTGTTTGCGGCTTCCGGCCCCGCGACGCCCTCGATGGCGCCGCTGCCGAATTGCTCCGGGTGTGGGCTCAGTCGCCGTTCTATGGTGTAGGACAGAAAGGTCGGAATCTCAGTGCCGCCCGCAGGTAGCGAGCCGATGGGGAATCCGATCAGGCTGCCGCGCAGCCATGGCTTCCAGGACCGTTTCCAGTCCTCCCGCGTCATCCATGCGCCACCCGACAGCGGGTTGAGCATCGCGGGTGCCTTGGCATAACGACTTGCCACATAGAGAGTCTCGCCGATTGCGAATAGCGATACCAACACCACCGTGAAGGAGACGCCGTCGAGCAATTCGAGCGAACCGAACACCATGCGCGGTTGGCCAGTCTGCGTGTCGATGCCGATAGTGCCGAGCGCAAGACCGAGGAACAACGCCGCGAAACCGCGAACGCGCGACGTTCCCATCACCACCGCGACGGAGGTGAAAGACAGGATCATCAGCGCAAAATAATCCTCCGGCCCAAAAATGAAGGCGAGTTCGGCAATGGCCGGTGCAAGGAAAGTGAGCGCCAGCGTGCCGATGGTGCCCGCGATGAACGAGCCGATTGCAGCCGTCGCCAGTGCGGCTGCGCCGCGCCCCGTTCGCGCCATGCGGTTGCCTTCAATCGCGGTCATCACCGATCCGCTCTCGCCAGGCGTGTTGAGCAGGATCGAGGTGGTGGATCCGCCATAGAGCGCGCCGTAGAGAATACCCGCGAACATGATGAAGGCGGATTCAGGCGCGACCTGCGCGGTCACGGGTAGCAGCAGTGCGATGGTCAAAGCGGGCCCGATGCCGGGCAGCACGCCGACGGCTGTGCCGAGGGCGCACCCAACAAGCGCCCAGAATAGATTCATCGGTTGCAGGGCGACGGCGAAACCGCCGATGAGCTGGTTCAGCGTGTCCATTGTGTCACCTGATGAGCGGCAGGAAAGCGCCGAGGTCGATGCCGAGTTTTGAGAAGCCGAACCACGAGCCGGCCCCGATCACCGCACCGACCGCAAGATCGAAGACGGTGCGCCGCGATCCGAAGGCGTGCGTCACCAGCGCGAAGGTCAGCGCCGCCGTGATCGGGAAGCCGAGCGCCTGAATGGTGACGAGCGGCACGCAGATCCCCGCGAGCGCGAGAAGAAACGCCTTTCGCGAGGGCGGCGCGTCCGCATCGGCGCTCTCCTCTTCCTGCGGATTGAAGTTCTCGCCGCGCGCCACTTGGAGGATCAGCAGCACCCCGATCAGAACAAGCCCGGCACCGACCGCGCCGACCATGGCCGCAGGGCCCATGCCGACATATTTAGTCGTCGCCGAAATTCCGCTCGCTCCATGGATCCAAATCCCCCCTATGACAAGAACGGCGATACCGATCCACCATGGACGGGTTGAGCGTAGCTGGGTGGATTTTCCGTCAGTCGTGAGCATGCTGTCGCTCCGAAAAGCTGGCGCCTCTTACGCGCACCGATCATATCGGCACCGGCGTTCAAAAGCGCAGGAAGGCGTGGATGCAGCGCCGGAGCCCGCCGCAAGGTGTGACGGGCTCCAATGCATACCGCTCAATTGAGGATGCCGACTTCCTTCAGCGCGACGGACCAGTCAGCCTTCTCCTGCTTCAGGAATGCGGCGAACGCATCACTGGGGAGGTACGCATCTTCCCAGCCCTGGCTCTTCAGTGTGGCCGTCCAGACATCGGTTTTACGCAGTTTCTCGAAGCGCTCGGCCCAGGCCTTGCGTCCGGCTTCACTCATACCGGGCGCCCCGACGATGCCGCGCCAATTGCCGATCTCGACCGGGATGCCGGCTTCCTTGAGCGTCGGCACATCGAGCCCTTCCAATCGCGTCGGACCCGACACGGCGATGATGCGGATGCGACCGGACTGGGCGAATTGGCGGAACTCGGATGCGCCGGAAATCGCAGCCTTGATTTTACCACCGCCGAGCGCGGCCAGGATCTCACCACCCGAAAAGGCGACGAAGTTGATCTTGTCGACAGGTGCGCCCGCGTGTTTCGCCAACAGAGCCAGCATGACATGATCGACACCGCCCGCAGAACCGCCGCCGACCGATACCGCTGTCGGATCAGCCTTCAACGCTGCGATGAAATCCTTCGGCGTCTTGATCGGCGAATCCGCCGGGACGGCAATCGCATTATATTCGTTCGTGAGGCGCGCGAGCGGGGTTGTGTCATCGAGCGAAACCGGCGTCTTGTTGGTGATGACACCACCGACCATGATCACGCCTGTGACGAGCAGCGCATTGTCGTCGCCCTTCGAGGTACGCACGAACTCGGCGAGCCCGATGGTACCGGCAGCACCACCCTTGTTGGTGAAATTCACACCGTCCGTGAAGATCTTGGCCTGGTTGAGCGCCGCCATCGTCTGGCGCCCGGCGCCATCCCACCCGCCGCCCGGATTGGCCGGGATCATGACCTTAGCAGGATCGGCAACCGCGATACCTGTCGTCAGCGTCAGGGCCAATCCGCCCGTGATCAGAAGTGTCTTGAACATGTCGTCTCCCTCGTTTGACCTTTTCGCCGCGGCCGGACCATCCAGCGTTTGGCGTTAGCTGCCGCTCTTGTGGCGGCTTTATTATTTCGACAACGGCGCAATGCGCCGTTCAAACAGTCTCTTTATGCTGCGGTATCCCTGTCGGAATGACCGTCTTTACAATGGAGGCATCGAGCGACTCATAGTCGGCGAGTCCGATCAGATCGTAGAGTTCGGCGCGTGTCTGCATCTCATCGATCATCTTGTGGGTTCCGCCGTCGCGGCGAATGGCTGCATAGAGCTTGGCCTGCGCTTTGTTGGCGACACGCAGCGCAGACACGGGCCAGATCACCATGCGATAGCCCATCGCTTCGAATTCAGATGCGGTGAAGAAAGGCGTGCGGCCAAACTCCGTCATGTTGGCGAGCAGCGGCACACCCGGCATTCGTTCTGCGAAGGTGCGAAACATCTCAGCTGTGGTGAGAGCTTCCGGAAAGATCGCATCCGCGCCTGCTTCAAGATAAAGCCGGGCGCGCGCGACGGCGCCATCGATTCCTTCGCTGGCCGCCGCGTCGGTGCGCGCGATGACATAGAGATGCCGCCGCGCCTTCACCGCCGCCGCCACTTTCGCGGCCATGTCGTGAGCATCAGCGAGCTTCTTGTCGTTGAGGTGCCCGCATTTCTTCGGCAACAATTGGTCTTCGATATGTACAGCACCCGCACCGGCGTCCTCGAATGTGCGCACCATGTGCATCACATTGAGCGCCTCGCCGTAACCGGTATCGCCATCGACCAACACCGGAAGCCCGCTCGACCGTGCGAGCTGGCGGACGAAGAACGCGACCTCGTCGACCGTGATGATGCCGAGATCCGGCAGGCCCATGGAGGCCGTCATCGCGGCCCCCGATAGATAGAGCGCCTCAAACCCTGCCGCCTTGGCCTGGAGTGCTGCCATGCCGTTTTGCGCACCAGGAACGGAGAGGATGCCGCGCGCTTCCACCAATGAGCGGAAGCGTTGGCCCGCAGATATCGAAGGGAGGTCGGAACTCACCAGATATGGCATGCCGATTTCTCCTCAATTCGCGTAGAGGTCGACATAGTCGTTGACCGGCATCGCCTCCAACCGAGCCTGATCGAGTGAAGCGTCCAGAATTTGGCGCTGGCGCTTCTCGACGAAACGGCGAGCGAGATTCGTGCGGAACTTCGCTTCGAGCAACGGAATACCATCCGCGCGCCGCCGCTTGTGGCCGATGGGATACTCGACCACGAGTTCGGGCAACACGGTGCCGTCATTCAGCGTGATGGTCATTGCGTTGGCAATGGAGCGCTTTTCGGGATCATGATAGTCGCGCGTGAAAGCCGGATCCTCGACACATTCGATCCTGGTTCGCAAGTCGTCGATGCGTGGATCGGCGGCCACCGCGTCTTCATAGTCCGACGCGACGAGACGCCCGAAGATCAGCGGCACGGCGACCATGTACTGGATCGTGTGGTCGCGATCGGCCGGATTGTGCAGCGGACCGCTCTTATCGATGATGCGGATACACGCTTCGTGCGTGCGAATCTTGATCAATGCGATATCGGCGACGCTGCGGCCCATGGCGGCAAGTTTTTCATGAAAGGCCATCGCCGCCTCCACCGCCGTCTGCGCATGGAACTCGGCCGGATACGAGATCTTGAACAGCACGTTTTCCATCACGTAGGAGCCGTAGGGCCGCTGGAATTTGAACGGCTGGCCGCGGAAGGAGACGTCGTAGAACCCCCAGGTCTTCGCGCTGAGCGCCGAGGGATAACCCATCTCGCCGGTCTGAGCGATCAGGGCGAGACGAACCGCGCGGCTTGTGGCATCGCCCGCCGCCCAGCTCTTGCGCGAACCCGCATTCGGCGCATGGCGATAGGTGCGCAGCGCCTGGCCGTCGAGGAAGGCGAGGGAAAGTGCGTTGACGATTTCGTCGCGGGTGAGACCGAGCAGACCCGCAACGACGGCGGTCGACGCCACTTTCACCAGGATGACGTGGTCGATGCCGACCTTATTGAATGAGTTCTCCAGGGCGAAACAGCCCTGGATTTCGTGCGCCTTGATCATGGCGGTCAGCACGTCGCGCATGGTCAATGGCGCGCGACCGGCAGCGACCGCATTGCGCGAGAGCCAATCCGCCACAGCGAGAATTCCGCCGAGATTGTCGGACGGATGCCCCCATTCGGCGGCGAGCCAGCAATCGTTGAAATCGAGCCAACGGATCAGCGTCCCAATGTTGAAGGCCGCCTGCACCGGATCGAGTTGATAGGGGGTGCCGGGTACACGCGCACCGTTCGGAACCACAGTTCCCGGCACCACCGGCCCGAGCAGCTTCGTGCAAGCGGGATACTCGAGGGCCTCCAGACCACAGCCGAGCGTATCCAGCAGGCAGTTGCGCGCGGTTTCATACGCAAGAGCGCTGTCGACACGATAATTCAGCACGTAATCGGCGATGTCGACCAGGACGCTGTCGGGCGCCGGGCGCTCATTGTTGGTGAAGCTAGCCATGGTTTCCTGATCGTCTCCCCGCTTGGTTTTCTGACCTACCCGGCGTGTCCGTGTCGCTAGGTCGCATGATTATGTCGACATAATTTTCGTAATTTCCGGAAAAAGCAAGCCTATTGTTCCGATAAAATCAGTTTATGTCGACACATTTAATGAAACTCTGATACGGGCAGGGATAGGCGATCCGCAGGGGATTCCTTCTCGATCTGTCAAAAATCCCTCGACTGTGGAGGCAAGGAGACCCATCCTTGCGGCCTTGCTGAACCGTGTCCTTTCTTGAGTGTCCATGCCGCCCCTTCCCTCCTCCCCACGACCCAAGACCCGCGTGCGGCGTGACGTTGCCCTTTCTGTCGAGCTCAGCGCTGTCATCATGGCGGCCACCCCTGATGAACCGCGAGTCCTGACCATCCGTGCCGAGTCGCCGCAACTTGACGGCCTGCCATCGGGACCTTTGCAATCACAGCATCGGACGCTGGAAACGGGATTGCGGGCTTGGGTTGCACAGCAGACGGAACTTAAACTTGGTTATGTCGAACAGCTCTATACGTTCGGGGATCGCGCTCGGGCGGAGGCGGGCATGCGTGATGCCGGGCATTCTCTGTCGATTGCCTATCTCGCACTCCTTCGCGAGGCGCGCCCGACCGGGCTAGCCCATGCGGCTTGGCGCAATTGGTACAATTACCTCCCCTGGGAGGACTGGCGCGAAGGGCGCCCAAAAGCGCTCGACGTGATCGAGCCTGCCTTGAAAGCGTGGGCGCGTGCGGGAGGCAAACCTCTCAAAAAGTTCCGTGATGAACGCATCGAGCTCACCTTCGGATTGCAGTCAGGCACATGGACAGACGAGCGCGTGCTCGAGCGCTACGAACTTCTGTTCGAGGCTGGCCTTGTTCCCGAGGCCTTGCGCAATGTTCAACCACCGTCCAAAGCGCGGCTCGCACCCGGTCAGTCCATGGCTCTCGACCATCGGCGCATGCTGTCCACGGCCATCGGCCGTCTGCGCGCAAAGATCAAATATCGCCCCGTCATCTTTGAATTGATGTCTCCCACGTTCACGCTTCTGGAGTTGCAAAAAACCGTGGAGGCCCTTTCGGGTGTGCGTCTCCACAAGCAGAACTTCCGGCGCTTGGTAGAAATGCAAGGACTGGTCGAGGAAACCGGCGAAGTGACAGCCGAGACCGGAGGACGCCCGGCCCGGCTCGTGCGATTCCGGCGTGAGGTTTTGGTCGAGCGCCCTGCGCCTGGGCTGCGCTTACCCGGAGCGCGGCGAACCATCTCTTGAAAGATTTCGGGTTGACGCCAACTTATACTCAGTCTTAGCATAAGAAGCCGGCTCACCAGCCGGCGTTCTTTCGACCCACTAATGCTCAAACTGAGCATAGGAGGCTGCAATGCTCAGCGCTGCGCCACTCGTACCTGCAACTCTGCCTTTGCCGGATCTTTATGCTCGGGTCAGTCGCCATATTCCCTCGCAGGAATGGCCGATCTTCGCACAGGACATCGAGGCCATCCTCTCGCTCAAGCGGGAGCGCAATGCCGTCATTCTAGCTCACAACTATCAGACACCCGAGATCTTCCATACGGTGGCGGATATCGTCGGCGACAGCTTGGCATTGGCACGCGAGGCCGTAGCCACCGATGCCGACATCATCGTGCTTGCCGGCGTGCATTTCATGGCGGAAACTGCCAAACTTCTGAATCCGGACAAGACCGTGCTTATCCCCGACGCCGATGCCGGTTGTTCGCTGGCGGAGTCGATCACAGCCGAGGATGTGCGCCGACTGCGCGCGCGCTATCCGGGTGTCCCGGTCGTCACCTACGTGAACACGTCAACGGCCGTCAAAGCGGAGTCGGACATCTGCTGCACTTCCGGCAATGCCAAGAAAGTGATCGAATCCCTTGGCGTGAACCGCGTCATCATGCTGCCTGACGAGTTCCTGGCGCAGAACACCGCGGCGCAGGTGCCTGGCATCGAGATCATCACCTGGGCAGGTCATTGCGAAGTTCATGAACGCTTCTCGGCCGAAGATATCCGCGAGGTGCGTGAGAGTTATCCGGGAGTGGCTGTGCTCGTCCACCCGGAAGCGCCGCCCGAAGTTGTGGCCGAGGCTGATTTCGCCGGATCGACCGCGGACATGGCTAACTTTGTCGGCGACAAGCGGCCGGCCCGTGTCGCACTCGTCACCGAATGCTCCATGAGCGACAACGTTGCTGTCCAATACCCGGAGGTCGAGTTTGTGCGTCCGTGCAATCTGTGTCCGCACATGAAACGGATCACCCTGCCGAAGATCCGGCGAGCTCTCGAACGACGCGAGCACGAAGTCACGATTGACCCAGCCGTCGCCGAGCGGGCGAGAGCCGCTGTCGAGCGCATGCTCGCGGTTAGGTAAGAGGTTGATATGAGAACACCCGGCCCGCACGACCGCGTGGTGGTCGTCGGCGGGGGGATCGCAGGGCTTGCAACTGCTCTGCACCTCGCGCCGCTGCCCGTGACCTTGATCGTCGCAGCGCCTCTTGGCCTGCAGGCCTCGACTGCGCTGGCACAAGGAGGGATCGCGGCGGCTCTCGGATCAAATGACAATCCCAGTCTGCACGCAACGGATACACTTCTGGCCGGCGCCGGTCTCAGTGAGCCGAGCGTTGCGGCGCGTGTTGCAGCACAAGCCCCATCGTGCATCGAGTGGCTGATTGCTCAGGGCGCTTTGTTTGATCGAACTGAACCTGCTGGCGATCTGATTTTGGGGCTCGAGGCCGCGCACTCACGCAGGCGGATTGTTCATGCGGGAGGCGACAGAACCGGACAACGCGTGCTGGACACCCTCATTCGAGCGGCAAAGCTGGCACCCTCGGTTCAGATCCTGGAGAACAGATGCGTCACCGATCTCGCGCTCGACGAAAAGGGCTCCGTCGCAGGTGTGTTCTGCTCACCCTGTGAAACCGGATCGACGGGAGAACCGATCCTGATCGCAAGCCGGGCCGTGATCCTCGCCACGGGTGGGGTTGGAGGTCTCTTTTCGTATACCACGAACCCGCTTAGTTCTGCAGGCGGAGGATTAGCGCTTGCGGCTCGTGCGAACGCTCTCTTGCGAGATGTCGAATTCGTTCAGTTTCATCCCACCGCCATCGCGGCAAATCTCGATCCAATGCCGCTCGCAACCGAAGCGCTACGCGGTGAGGGTGCGATACTCGTCAACAGCCGGGGCGAACGATTCATGGAAGACATTCCATGCGCGGAATTGGCCCCACGCGACGTCGTGGCGCGCGCGATCTTCGCTCAGATCACGGCGGGTGAGCGCGTCTTCCTGGACACGCGGCAGGCCCTTGGAGAAGGGATCTATGAAAAGTTCCCAGGCGTCGTTGCGCTGTGCCGAACCGCCGGTCTTGACCCGACTCTGGATCGGATCCCGGTGCGGCCCGCCGCGCACTATCACATGGGCGGAATCAAAGTCGATGACAACGGGCGCAGTTCGGTCGAAGGGCTCTGGGCTTGTGGCGAAATAGCCTCGACCGGGTTGCATGGAGCCAATCGATTGGCCAGCAACTCGCTGCTCGAAGCGTTGGCCTACGCGCAGTGGATTGCCCGCGATGTGAAGGAGACCGCTTCGCGAACTGCCATGACACAAGCCTCCTCGCAGCCCCGACCTCCCTTGCGCAGCATTCAAGTCATGACCATGCAAGAGATCCGACATCTCATGGACAGGCAAGTTGGGGTCGTGCGTGAGGCGGAAGGTTTGAAGAACGCAATCCATCACCTTCTGGCATTTAGGCACAGTGAGGCCGTCAGTAACCTACCCGACGCAACCCTGGTCGGCCTGTTGATCGCGACTGCAGCCTACATGCGGCAGGAAAGCCGAGGAGCCCATCAGCGCTTGGACTACCCCGCAATTTCGCCCGCAGTCAGCTCCACCGAATTCACGCTCGATCAGGCCTTGCGAATGGCGGCTGAGATCAATGAGACGCTGCCGACAAGGAGAGTGGCATGAACGTGACCAGGGAGAATCTAAACGGTATCGTTCCGCTTCCGCACCTGCTGGTCGAGCCTATCGTGCGGGCCGCCCTCATGGAGGATCTTGGTCGCGCTGGCGATATCACGACCGACGCCGTCATTCCGGCAACTGCAATCCTTCACGGCGCCATTGTCGCCCGTGAATCTGGTGTCGTGGCTGGAACGGACGTTGCAAGCCTCGCATTCGCGCTGATCGACCCATCGATCAGTGTCACGATCGAGCGGTCCGATGGCTTTCGGGTTGAACCGGGCGAAACGGTTATTCGGCTGGCGGGACCGGCGCGGGGTATTCTATCGGCGGAACGCGTCGCTCTTAATCTGCTTTGCCGGCTGTCCGGCATCGCGACGACAACGGCAATATTGGCCGACGCCGTTCGCGCCCACGGGCATGCTCGTATTGTCTGCACCCGCAAAACGACACCGGGCCTGAGGGTGCTGGAGAAGCATGCCGTTCGTGCCGGCGGCGGATCCAACCACCGGTTCGGCCTCGACGACGCCGTTCTCATCAAGGACAACCACATCGCTATCGCCGGTGGCATCCGTCCTGCCCTTGAGCGTGCCCGCGCGACAGTCGGCCATCTCGTCAAGATCGAGATTGAAGTCGACACGCTCGATCAGCTCGACGAAGTACTGGCCGTTGGCGCGGACGCGATCCTGCTGGACAATATGAGCCCTGCGATGCTCTCCGAGGCGGTCCGCCGTGTCGGCAAGCAAGCAATCACCGAAGCGTCGGGCCGAATTACATCCGCTACCGCCCCGGCAATCGCAGCGAGTGGTGTCGACTTGATTTCCACCGGCTGGATTACCCACAGCGCCCCGATTCTGGATCTGGGACTGGATGCCGACGGAGAGCAGGGCTGAAGCTATAGCGGCGGTGGAAGCGGAGGCTGCGACCACGGTAAGGCGACTGTGAAAGTCGACCCATACCCCTCTGCGCTCTCCACACGGATACTTCCCCCGTGGCTCCGTGCGATTCGCCGGGCAAGGCTTAAACCTAAGCCGGTCCCACAATGCTCGGTCGCATTTCGCGCGCGAAAGAACGGCTGAAACAGTTGTTGTTGGTCATCGGCAGGGATGCCGATTCCTGAGTCTTTTACAGAAACGAGAAGATAACCGTCGACAATCGATCCCTCGATGCGGATCGTCGTCTGCTCTGATGAGTATTTCGATGCATTGCTAACGAGGATATGCATCATCTGCTGCAACAGAATTGGATCGCCCACGATCGCATCGGCTTGGGCGCTGATATCGATATCGAACTTGCGATCCGGCTGATCACACCACACATGCTTGCATGAGCGAGACACGATATCGAGTAACGAACACAGGTCTTGCTCCGGCGCTACCTGCCCAGACGCGGGATTGATCTTATCCAGAAGCGCCCGCACCAAGCCCAGCAGCTCCTCCGCGGCGATCCGGATTCGATGACTCCGCTCAACGATTCCAGAGGCGTCGATAACGTTCGATTGACGAATGAGCCGTTGGGCCGTTCCATCGATAACTGCGAGCGGTGTGAGAAGTTGATGAGCAAGAAGTGTCAGCACATCTGCGCCGTCGAGAGCGACGCTACCCAAACCGGGCGTCGCACTCCAAACATTCTTGTCCAACGTTATATCAACGCGAAGATTCATTCGAGCATCTTTGTCATAGGAGCAGAGGCGACGAGTGGTCGCCTCGCTGACGAAATCCTCTCTGTTGATAGGGGGAGGCCAATCTCCACACATCACCCGTATGGGTGATCAAATTTGCCGAATGATTGGAAACCAAGGAACTGCCGCTAGAGGACGGCCTCTTCCGACGAAGCGCTCCCGATAGCAGCTGCATCCGTGTCATGGAAAACGAGCCGCTGAAATTTCAGCAGCCTGCTTATCAGGTGGAAAGCCTTGCACGCTTAGCCCGGCCGGAAGGTATCGGCTTTAGACCGTTCGCCGACTAAGGCGTCATCTTTGAACTGATTTAACTGAACCGGAGCAGCAGAACAGACGCCAAGGCGTGCCCATCCGCGTTACAAACTCGCCTCGTCGGGTTGGAAAGCGAGAGCTCCGCGCATGAGAAGCGCGACCAAATCCGCCTGCCGACTCGTATGGGTCTTCCGAAAGAGATTCTGCAGGTGGAAAGACACCGTCGTGGGTGACACGCCGAACTCGGTGGCAATCTCGTCGAGACGCTTGCCGTCGGCAAGAGCCACAGCCAAGCGAGCTTCCGCGCGCGTGAGATCGTACATCCGGGAGGCCATTTCCTGCGAAAGGCGCGGGCGCATTTCGGGATCGACGACGAACACGGCGACAGCGGGCGAACCTGCAGCATCCCCCGAACTCAGCGGGTAGATTTGGAGGACCAGCGGCCGGTGCATCGCTCTTGGAATCGTCACCATGCTGCTGTTATTGGGCTCGCCAAGGGCGTCATGAATCGCTTGTTTTAAACTGCGCGTGCTCGCCGTGGAGGTCGTACGCAGGCTCTGCGCGGATAGTACAAGACCATCCTCGCCCTGCGTTATCTGCTGTGCCGTGCGGTTCATGTGCTGCACCTGCCCGATGCTATCGAGAAAGATGACTCCACTGGACAGGCTGTCAAAAGCATTTGCCAAGCCCGCGAATGCATCTCGCGTCTCGAGCATGGTCGTATCCAGCAATTCACGCCGCTCTCGTTCGAGCTGAACCACCATGTTGCGGCGCACCCGCTCGACTTGGCTGAGCCTGGAACGGATCGTTGCCAGCATCACGTCGTAGTCGAGGGGTTTCAGCAGATAGTCGTCCGCGCCGAGGGTCCTGCCCTGGATCACATCTCGCTTGTCGCTCAGAACAGACATGAACACGAACGGCACGTCATCCAGATCAGGACGCTGATTGCGAATTGACCGCAGAAGATCATATCCACCCATGACAGGCATGGTGATGTCACAGAGAATGAGATCCGGCTTACAGATCCCAAGGTTCCTCAGCGCCTCTTCACCATTCTCCGCTTTCTCGACCCGATAACCGACTGCCTCGAGCTCCTCGACGATATCGGAACGCAGGCGAAGATCGTCCTCTACGCAAAGGATAATTCGATCCGTAGTCCTTATATTCGTGTCGTTGTTCAGCATCGAACTGACCTTTAGACTTTCTCTGGCAATTCAATTCCCAGTCTCCTCATATCGATGGGAGAAAGCAATGTATCGCACGCATCCCCCACGAAGCTTCACATCGGAATTGATAAGCATCTCTCTGATGGCGGATTGTTGTCCGCCTTTCCGTGCGCTGCCGGGAATATCCGGGCATATATGAAAGTTGGAATAAGAGCCGGGCAGAAAAGCCGATACAAGAAGTTTAGTCCCCCCTTGAACGACTAGGTAAAAACATCAATAAGATCAATAAGATCAACAAAATACAACAGTGTTTCATATCAGATCACTGCGTGCGAACCCCATTTTGACACGAGATCACAGTCTCAGTAAGCGACGATTTCGACCGGTATCTGCAAGCACGCAATATCATGTAGCCTTCATCCCGATTGCGTCGCAAAAATTGAAACAATGAAACGTGTCATCCCATGCAAATGCATGGTTACGTTTGGCTTGCAATAGCAATACACAGATACCACGGACCACTGTCGTGGTGGCCGATTCGGCATTGAGCATAGTTTCAGATGATGCTGCCTCGTACGCCTCATTCGGAAACGCTCACCTTCCGATTTTCATCACGCATGCATTTCGACGCGCCGTTTTCAGCTGCGTTTGCAAGTTGGCTTGAACTTTGAGTAGCCCGCTAAAGCGCAGGTTCGATTCTAAAGATTTCAGTGCCGCGGCTTCATATCGACAACATTTAGGGCAAAGCATGGTTGCGCGGCTCACGTGGCTTATTTCTTTGTTTACTCTTGTGCTCGCTTACGGCGCATCAGGGGAGCAAAACATTCCTCACCCGATGGGGAAAGTTGTTCTGACAGTGAGCGGCTCGATCCAATCAAACAACAGCGACCATGGCGCCGCCTTCGATCGAGCAATGATCGAGCGACTTGGTGTTAGGATCTTGCGTACCTCGACGAACTGGACCGATGGAGTGAAGACGTTCGAAGGCGTGTCGATGCGCGATCTCATGACCTTCGTTGGAGCGCGAGGTTCGAGCGTCATCGCCTCTGCGCTCAACGACTCTGCGGTCGAGATCCCGATATCCGACTTTGAGCAATATGATGTGCTCCTGGCATTTCGAATGGATGGCCGGGATTTGCGTGTGCGGGACAAAGGTCCTCTCTGGATCGTCTATCCACGAGATCAGGAGGAGGCTCTACGCAACCCTCAGTATGACTCCCGGTGGATCGGGCAACTGAAGATTCTCACGGTCCAATGAACGGTCGGGTTACCACTTCGAAGGCCTTTTTTTCTCCGCGGCTGCCATCATTGCATTCGTCATCTCTCTCCTTGTCGCCAGCCACCGTCTCGTGGAAATCGAGCGCGCGTTCGACAGAGAACTCAGCGAAGACCTGTCATGGACGGTCATGCAAGCTCAGATCGAGGCAGGACAACCACATCGGGATGTTCTCTTCGGCGGCGCCAGCAAGGACATCTTTGTACTTCAAGAAGCTCGGATCCAAAGGTTCCGAGAGCAAGCCGGCTCTCTTGAAAAAGAACTTCTTCATCATTGGCCCCGAGGCGAAGGATGCTAACGACTACATCATCTACGACAACAAGAAGGGCATTCTCTACTACGATGCCGATGGCTCGGGCAGCGGCGCCGCGGTCCAGATCGCAACCCTGCCGAAGAAGCTCAAGATGACCTATAGGATTTTTACGTCATCTAAGCGACAGGCGTTCTTCAACAGATCCCGGGCAGGAACTGCCCAGGGTTTTCTCTCTTTATTAATTGGAATCGTTCAATGCGCGCCCTTAGATCTCTCGCAGCAATTGCCTGCAGCTTCTCGCTTGTCGGCTGTCAAACCACGAAATCCAACTTCAAGAGCGAACAGTTCTCCGGTGAGACGAGAGCACTGGAAAAGCAATTGGAATCGGAAGCCGTGATGCTCGGCACTGCTCAAGGCGTCGCCGGGATCGCCGCATCGGTGGACCCGACGGGGCTTGCGAGCATGGCCACCGCCTCCGCTGGACTGGCCGCAAGAAATGCTTGGACGGCAAGCGCAAATGCTCGCATGGACGCCCAACTGGAACGCGATCTCCAGGAGAACTATCGACGATACGGCATGAATCCGGACGGTACACCCTCTGGGAAACGTCCTCCGGCAAAGTAAGGCAGGCGTTCACGCAGGCGCCGTCTTTTCAAAAGAACTGTGCCGATTCTATGAATGAATTTATAGTCGGGAAATGAGCTGGGCACCCTGCGCTGTTTGAACGGCAAGGTGGGTGGTCCTGCAAAAATGCTATTTCCTCACTTGTTTCTTCCGTCGACAATCATGCCAAGGCCTCTAGTCGCATCCTTCACTTCGTATCTCAATCGGTTGACGGATAGGGTGCGTGGCTTGTGGCTCCAATTGAGGTGTTGGGCTGAGCGCTGACACAGCGCCCCATGTCATGGCAAAGCTATTTTAACTGAGAAAATGCTCAGCAATTAATTCCGATTCTAGGTGAATCGATGGGGACAGCACCTACGGACGATGTAACGTATCCGCAATATATTCGAATCGAGTCCCGCCCGGCCGCGCAAGAACATCCGTATTTCGAATATTCGGGTCGAGAGCCGCGCTCCTGGAATCGAATGCTTTATAGACGTTGGAGAACGACCAGTGAAAAAAAAGTCCCGAGAAGAAAGCTTATTGAGCGGCGCAAGAGAGTTCTGCTCTACAAAAGGTTTGAATTTCACTCCGATGCGGCAACGCGTTTATCTTGAAATAGCAAGACATGAGAGCATTGGCGCATACGAAGCGGCTCACAATTTGAGCTCAAGCAACAAACAAATAAACGCTGTGAGCGTTTATAGAGCTCTCGAATTTTTGATTTCTGCCGATTTGGTATACAAAATAAATTCAAATAAAAAATATGCTATCTCGAATATTGCCGAACCCAAGCAACACAATATAAATTTAGTTTTAATTTGCAAGAATACCGGGTCTATTTCACAAATCCACTCCGTCGAATTAGACAAGTATATTAAAAATTTAACACAAAGCATCGGCTTCGACATGACCCGGGCGATTCTTGAGATTGAAGGCGATGGGAGATCTGTGCGCCGCGAGGCTCGAGGTTGACTTAGATTTTCTGGCGAAGTGGAAGAGGTCACCGGCCAGTTTCTCTGACACCAGCAGAACCCCGCTCTAACCCGACCTGTGAAAGATCACTTGTCCAATTAGAGCACGACGTTGTCATTCACATCGGATGATGAGAATTTTCCAGCCCGGCTCCTTGAGTTGGGTCAATTAAATGTCGCGGACGGGCGGATAAAATGGCATACATTCCGTACGTATTTTTCGTGCGGCAAAAAACTGATGCAGAACGCCTTCGATCTTCAAAATAAGCTCGCCATCGTCACCGGCGCCAACACAGGAATCGGCCAAGGAATTGCGCTTTCGCTCGCGCAAGCGGGCGCAAGCATTGTAGCCGTTGGCCGCTCTTCGATGGATGAAACGCGAGAACTGATCTCGCCAACGAAAGTACCTTTTCGTGCGGTCGCAGCGGACCTCTCCAATCTCGCCCCTATCGAAGAGATTCTGGACGCTGCCGAGGGCCTAAGCGGCCGCGTCGATATTCTCGTCAACAACGCCGGCATCATTCGTCGGGCCGATGCTATCGACTTCACGGAATCCGACTGGGATGACGTGATGAATCTCAATCTCAAGACGACGTTTTTTCTGTCTCAGGCTGCGGCGCGTCGCATGTTGAAGGATGGAAAAGGCGGAAAGATCATCAATATCGCCTCACTCCTGTCATTTCAGGGCGGCATTCGGGTCCCGTCCTATACCGCGAGTAAAAGCGGAGTGGCGGGACTGACCAAGTTGCTTGCGAACGAGTGGGCCGCGAAAGGTATCAATGTCAACGCGATTGCGCCTGGCTACATCGTGACGAACAACACGGAAGCCTTGCGCGAGGACGCGAAGCGTAGCGCGGAAATTCTCTCCCGAATTCCGGCCGGGCGTTGGGGGCACGCGGAAGATATCGGCGGCGCCGCAGTTTTTCTCGCTTCCTCAGCCGCAAATTACATTCACGGTACCGTGCTTCCGGTGGATGGAGGCTGGCTCGCGCGATAATCGACCGAGAACAAACGCTATCAGTGTTCAAAAAGAAAACGACGGCATCATGCCGTCGCTTTTTGATTCAGTGCGAAGCGACGGCTTGGCCCTGGGCATCAAAGAGATGAACCTGCGACGGCAGCGCCACGCCGATGCGGTCGCCTACCGCAAAGCGGCCTTGTCCGGGGGCCGTCAACGTAAACATTCCGCCGAGATGAGTCTTGCCGTGGAGAACCGTCTCAGCCCCAAGCTGCTCGACGAGCGTTATTTCGAGAGCCAGAGTTCCATCCTCCACATCGGTAATGTCGAGTTCGTGAGGCCTAACGCCGACTGTAACAGGTGTTCCCAATGCCAGTTCGATGCTCGGGAGAGCGTGCGATCTGCCGCCAACATCAAGACCGGACTGTGAGACCTGCGCATCGATGAAGTTCATGCGCGGCGAACCGATGAACCCCGCGACAAAGCGGTTCGCCGGCTTGTTATATAGCTCAAGCGGCGTGCCGACCTGCTCGACACGACCATCGCGCAGAACGACGATCCGGTCGGCGAGCGTCATCGCCTCGGTCTGGTCATGCGTCACATAGATCATCGTAGCGTCGAGACGCTTGTGAAGCGCCGCGAGTTCGGCGCGCATCACCACACGCAACTCCGCATCGAGATTGGACAGCGGCTCGTCCAGCAGAAAAATACCAGGACGGCGTACGATGGCGCGCCCGATGGCCACGCGCTGGCGCTGGCCTCCGGAAAGTTGACCAGGCTTTCGGTTGAGCAGCGGCTCGATCAGAAGCATCCGCGCAGCTTCCATTACACGAGCCTCGATTTCAGCCTTCGCCATGCGACTGTTTTCAAGGCCGAAGGCGAGATTTTGCTTTACGGTCATATGCGGGTAGAGCGCGTAGGACTGGAACACCATCGCCAGACCACGGTCAGCGGCAGAAACGTCGTTCACGAGCCTGTCGTCGAGACGGATCTCCCCCGAGCTGGAAGCTTCCAGTCCTGCGATGATCCGAAGAAGCGTCGACTTTCCGCAGCCCGATGGACCGACGAACACCACGAATTCCCCGTCGCGCACATCGAGGTCGATACCGTGCAGGATTTTCACGGAACCAAACTGCTTTGTAACTTGATGAAGGGCGAGGTTGCTCACGATGTTCTCTTTCCGACTGGAACCGACATTACTTCAAGCCCGTATTCGCGATGCCGCTGGTGATGTAGCGCTGAAGGAACAGGAAGATTGCGGCGACAGGAAGGATCGATAGAACCGTCATCGCCAGCACGTAGTGCCATTGCACGTTCAGCTCACCGGAGAAGGCGTTCAACCCAACCTGCAACGTGTATTGCTCCTTGCGCGAGAGCACGATCAAAGGCCACAGGAAGTCGTTCCAGCGCCACATGATCGAGAAGATCGCAAGGACCGCAAGCGCAGGTGCTGCGAGCGGCAGAACAATGCGCCAATAAATCTGCCATTCCGAGGCTTTGTCCATCCGCGCGGCGTCGATCAACTCGTCCGGAATGGTCAGCATATATTGGCGGAGCAGGAAGACCCCCGTTGGCGTTGCCACGGTTGGAAGAATGACGCCCCACAGCGTATCGAACAAGCGCAATTCGTTCACGACCAGATAGAGCGGAACCACAATCACCGAGAGTGGCACCATCAAGGTCGCGAGAATGATTCCGAGAACCGCCGTGCGCCCCTTGAACTCGTATTTCGATAGCGCGAAGGCGGCCATGGAATTGACGATCAACGTGATGATCGTCGCCATGACAGTGACGAAGATGGAGTTCTGGAAATAGCGAAGGAAGTCGAATTGCTGCAGCGGCTCCGTGTAGTTACTCGTCGCAAGTTTTACTTCGCGCTCCGGCGTCCGTTTGTCGATCGGCACACGGATGATTTGTTGCGGGTTCTCAGGGGCGACCATCTGCGCCATGATGCCGACGCGGCGCACCTGCGCGAGTACGCGCTCTGTGCCGTCCTCCTGTTTCACACGATAGAGCGGCAGTGGTTTGTCGTAACCCTCAACATTCGCCATGCGAGCATCGAGCGGCAACATGGTCGGCGGGAATTCCACGAGATTGGCCGGCGTCTTGAACGAGGAAAGAGCGAGCCAGACGATGGGGCCGAACATCAGGAAGAAGCCGATCCCGAGCCAGACATAGGAGAGCACGTCCGTCCAATGCCAGCCCTTGCCGCCGCGTCGCCGAAGAAGGAAGGTGGAAACCGCGCTCATGCCTTTTCCTCCCGGTTTCGACGATTGGATGCCATCAATTGCAGCAATGTCAGGCCGACGAGCACCAATCCCATGAGGATGGATGCTGCGGAAGCCAGACCGAGATTGCGCAACACGTGGGCAAAGCCCGTCTCGTAAATGTACTGGGTAATGAAGAGCGTGCTCGTGCCGGGGCCACCGCCTGTCAGCACGAAAGCTTCATCGAAAATCTGAACCGCACGGATAAGTGCGAGAGTGATGACCACCAAAAGGTTGGGCCACAGCAACGGCAGGGTGATGCGCCAGAATGTGCGCGGCTGGCTCGTTCCGTCCATCATCGCGGCTTCGTAAAGATCGCGTGGGATGGCTTGTAACCCTGCTAGCAAAATCAGGGCGTAGAATCCGAGGTGCGCCCAGACCGATACAAAGATGGCCCAGAACATGGCCCAGTTCCGCTCCGCGAGCCACAAGGTCCGCTCGAAGCCGTATTCGACCAGAACCGCGTTCAGGAGACCGTCACGTTGGAGAATCCATTTCCAGATCAGTCCTACCACAACAGGCGACAAGAGAACCGGGAAGAAGAATACGGCGCGCCAGAAACCGCGGCTGCGCATTTCGCGATTCAGAACGAGTGCCGTTCCCAATGCCACCAGAACCAGAATCGTAACCTGAACCAAGACGAAGAAAACGGTGTTGTGGATGCTCTGCCAGAATGCATCCTCCCGGCAGGTCGCGGGCTTCGTATAGTCCCCGCACGTAAGCAGGGTTTGGTATTGCTCAAAGCCCACGGCATGGCGCTCGCCGAAGAAAATCGCCATGCCGCCGGTAAAGGAATAGGCCAGATTGATCGCAACCGGAATGAGGACGAAGACGCCGAAGATCAGCATGTTCGGCGCAAGGAATACAGCGCCCATGCCGCCGAGACCGAACCGCCTCTGAATGAAGCTCATTGGCGCATTCAACGCGCCCATGACAAGGCGCATCGGCACAGTCAACACAGCGGACAGGTTTGACGCCCGCCCTTGCGTTTCACTCACGGTGCTCATGTTCGGACATCCTCATTCGAGAGAGCGTGATTGCACCGGCAAGCCGTTTGCGACTTGCCGGTGTGAGTGCTCTAGCGGGAGGCCTCAGCGACCTTCTGCTTGATGTCGTCTTCGATGCGAGCGTAGGCGTCGGCCAGTTGCGCCTCTCCGGCGACCACTTGTCCGAGCCGGCTGATGACCGAAGCGTAGATCGCACCCGACCACTTGTAGCTCTGCATCTTGAGCGCCAGCGGAGACGCGGTCTGCGTGGCCTTCAGGAAGATGTCGAGGGACTTCTTGACGTTCGGATCCTTCGACTTGAAGTCGACGCCTTTAGCGGCAACGCCCTGGTGCGCCGGCAGGAACAGAGTGCGCTCGGAGAACTCACGGACAACCGGTTCGCTTGCCAGATATTCCACCACGCGCGCAACTTCCTGCGGATGTTGTGTGTATTTGATAGCGACGAGACCAGCGCCACCGGGCATGCCGGTGCAGGCTGCCGGACCACAAGGCTCCGTTCCAGCCGACCAATCGAACTTGTCGCCGATCTTCTGCGAGAACTGCGCGACCTGCCAGGAGCCCGAGAAGTAGACGGCGACCTGACCGTTCACGAACTCGTCGTTCGCGCCCTTGTAAGTCGTACCGGCAACGCCGCCCCAGATTTCGCGGGGCATGGTGCCGTCTTTGTGCCAGTCGGCAATGCGCTGGGCCATGGCCTTGAAGCCTTCATCGGTCACAGCAGGCTTGCCGTCGGCACCGATGACCTTCGCGCCCATCGAGATCGCAGGACCCATGAAGCGGTGACCGGAACGGTCGAAAGCGAGCGCGATCGGAACCTTCTGGTTCTGAGCGACCTTGCGGGCGGCGGCCGCCCAATCATCCCAGGAAGCCTTTTCCCCCGGGACCGGCACGCCGGCCTGCTCGAACAGGGTCGTGTTGACAAGCGGACCGGTGATCGTGAGCTGGGTCATGAATCCCGGCAGCGCTTTGCTGCCGTCGTCGCGCATCCAGTCGAGCGTGTTGCTGAAGTTTTTCTCGAATGTCGCGGCGTCCTTCAAATGCGGGCGCAAATCGAGCCAGTGCTTGGCCTGCGACTTCAACTCCACCACACGCACGATATCGGGACCGCGTCCCGCTTCGAGTTGCACGGGCAGCTGATCCTTGATGACACCGAAAGCGACGTTGTCGACCACGACCTTGATATCGGGATTCTGCGCCTCGAAGCGCTTCACCATATCCTGAAGAACTTCGCCTTCGTTGCCGTCGGAATACCACATGATGCGGACTTCCGTCGCAGCCAGAGATGCCGATGCGCTGAGCGTCAAAGCCAGGGCACCAAGTGTCAGTTTCTTAAAATTTCTCATCATTTTCCTCCCATGATGAATTTCGATTTCAGGCAGTCTTGAGGCGCTGCCATTGATTTTGGGAGGGAAGCGTCACGAGCGCTCCCTCCGGAAAGGTCCGAAGTTCACCGGACAGGGTCCAGCGTTTCGGGTCGAGAGTTTCCCCACCAGCCCGAATAGTTGCATCTGCATTGCAGGTAACGGCTCCGAAATCGGGATCATTCAGAACGAAGCTGCCATCGGCGCCCTCGGAAACCGTAAGCCCGGCAAAGCGCTTGCCAAAAGCTTTCAGGTCGCCCTCGGTCGCGATGTCGGACAAGCGCACGATCCAGCGGCCGCGATGCCCCGCGAGGCGGATTTCACATCCGGCCGTCGGGCCGACGCTAACCCGCTCCAGCGGCCCGCTCGCAACCAGAAGACATAGGCCGTTCCCAGAACGCGCGAGCACACGATTTCCGTCGTAGACGACCTCATCCATCTCGACCTCGGGCAGCCAGGCATGCGTGAAGTCGGGCTGCGAGGGATGCGCCTCGAAATCAACCATCGCAAGCGAGCGATATTGCTGCACGCGGGGAACGGTGCCGCAGCCGCCCCAATAAGATGGGCGACCATAACCGCTATGAATGACTTCACCCGGATGGTTGATCCAGATTTGCGATTCCGGCTTATCCCCGAAGCGCAGATGGATCATCGTTTCCTGATAGCCCCATTCGCCGGCACGATAAGCGGCGATGCTGCCGAGTGCGTAATCCTTCGTCTTGAAGTGATACAGCGAGGCGATTCCATTCTCGCCCTGCTTGTAACGCCACTCATAGGCTTCATCGCCTTTGTGATCGGCAATGGCCGCGAGTTTAGGGTCGATCTCCAGGCCTTTCTCGGTGAAGCACAAGGCGAGTTGCGGCAAGGCGTGGAACCGGCGGCCCAACCAACCCTTGCCGAAAGCCAGATAAGAAATACCCGACAATTCGAGCGTGCGTCCGGGACGCAGAGTGTGCTCGTAGCTGCGCCCCTGCGACGCCGTCATCAAGCCATGGTGGCTCGACAAGGCCATGATCTCGAGAAGACGACGGATGGCTGCACCGGAACGCTCGCGAATACCGGCATCGGGCGAGAGAGCATAGAGAGCGCACAGACCTTTGAGATCGATAGGGAAATAGGGAGCCGAATTCCACTCGGCCATTTCGCAGGCCTCGAAATGCGTCAGCCATTCCAGCAGGCGTTGACGCCCGATCTCGGCTTGCTCACGCCCCTTACGGCCAGAGCGCTTGAACGTCGCTTCCGGAAACAGCGTTCCGGCAAGGTGACAAGCCGTGTGGAACAGCAGAGCGTGGTTTTCACTGAAATACCACATCACGTCGTTGCCGGGCTCGTCCATCCAGAAACGGAATCGCAGGATCACATCGTCCATGCGCGCCCGCGTTTCCGGAGAGATTCGCTCCGGCCATGCCATGCGGCACCAGAGCAGCGGAACGAGCAGGAAATCCGCGCAATCATGGCAGTCCCCGACGATGGGCAGGCAGGACTCGATGATCCGATCCGTCTCCTGGCCTCCACGGTCGAGAGCGAGCCTCGCCAGAGCAGCGACCATGTCGCGCTCGCCCTTCTCGGCCACATGATCCAGCACGATGCGGGCGCGTGCCTTCACATCCGAGGCCTGCTGCGGCGCATCGTCCAGATGGCAGATCTCGACGCCCAGAACACGCGTCGCCGTGAAAGGTCCGTCACTAAGGGTCACGTCGAAATGGCGGAAGTCGGCCGGCAGATCCTTGGCATCCGCAAGTGCAATGCGCGTCGCACCAGCGGGCAAGTGCTTGACGAGTTCAACGTTACCTTCCGTCGACATGAAATCGCCGCGCACCTCCACATGCACGTCGAGCGCGTGAGTAAGAGGCTCATCAAAAACGACAGCGACTTCCCCGTTGCCGTAGAATGGCCTTTCGACACGCATGCCCTCGAGCATCTGCTCCACCGCAGCGGCGCGCGCACCTTCGATCGGCGTCGGCAATGCGACCGAGAGATTGTTTCCGCTTACGAATTCAAGGCTGAAATAGTAGCGGGCGTCGCGCTCGCACAAATCGGCGAACCAAACGCGGATCTCGTTGCGCCCTGCGCGCAGCGGAACGTCAATGACCGCACTTTCCTCGAAGTTGCGCTGATAGCGGGACAGTTCAGCAATGCGCTGCCCGTTCACCTCGACGAATGCGCCGCCGCAGGTGGAAAAGCGGAACTGCGCAACCTGATCCGTCGCACTCTCCACCGTGGTGCGGGCCCAACATTCGACCCGCGTCGCGCGGAACCAGAAACCGGAGAGATCGACGCGGGGGCTGCCGAATGGGAACCACACGCGTTTCGCTTCGAAAGCGCTGGCAGGCTTCGGCGTCTGCCCGCGATAGGCAGCGATGAAGTCTGTCCGACAGGGATATTGGTGTGGGATGAAATTCCGATCCTTGGTCAGGAAGAAGAACGCATCCATCTTCCCTTCCATGGTGCGATCCGGAACGTCATAACGCTCTTCAAGGACATCACCGAGCTGCCAATGCCCGATGGCATCTCCCGGCTTGAGTGAAACGGTCAGGTAGCCTTCCGTGTTCATGATGGAGCGGCCCTCGTTAGCGCAATGTATTGACGGGAACGGGATCGACGTCAGTGTATTCCTGGTTCTCGCCAGTCATACCCCAGACGAAAGCATAAGGCCCGGTTCCCGCACCCATATGGATCGACCACGCGGGAGAAAGAACTGCATCGCCGTCCGCGACGACAAGATGACGGGTCTCGTCGGGCCGCCCCATGACATGGATCACCCGATCCTCGGGGGCGAGATCGAAATAGACATAAGCTTCCATGCGGCGCTCGTGGAGATGAGGCGGCATGGTGTTCCAGGCGCTTCCATGAGCGAGATCCGTAATGCCCATCAAGAGAAGCGCCGAAGGCGCGACTTCAGGATGAATATACATCCGCAACGAGCGCTTGTTGGAGTTTTGCTCGCTTCCGAGTTCTAGCAACTTCGACTCCGCGCGCGTAATCAAGCGATGCGGGTAATCGACCTGCGAAGGAACCGAGTTCACATAAAACCGAGCCGGCTTTGTGGGATCCATGCTCGACAGCTTCAGCTTTTGCGCTCCGCGACCCACATAGAGAATATCGCGGCTTGCCAGGTCGAAGGATTTTCCATCCACCTCGACCCGTCCGGCTCCGCCGCCGAGGTTGGCGATACCCATCTCGCGATAGGAAAGCAGATACGGCGTTCCGATGGCTGTGCCTTCTCCGAACTCGACGATCTTCTTCACCGGGCAGCATCCGCCGATGATCATGCGGTCCACATGCGTGTAGACGAGACGCATCTCGTCTACCGTGAAAACGCTCTCGATCAAGAAGGTCGAGCGCAGCTCCTGCGACGACATGCCTGAGATCGCCTCCGGCCCCGCGCCGTAGCGAACATCGATCATTGAGCAGCCTCCAATTGAATTTCGCCAGTGTGACGTACGGCTTCCGCCAGAAGCAGAATTGCGAGCGCCTGCCCGTAGCCGGTCGGTTGAATGGGAATGTCGCGGTAGAATTGCAGGTCATGACCCATGCGGGTGCCGTAGGATACATTCTGCACTGTGCCGCGATCGTCGATATTCTTGAGTACGAAGTCCAACGCCTTCAAACCCGCCTCGCGCGCGTCTTCGCCCAGCACGCCCAGCCGCGCGCCTTTCAGAAGGCCGTAGCCGAAGCCCGCCGTCGCGGATGTTTCGAGATAGGACGTCGGATCATCGATCAGCGTATGCCAACCGCCACTCTCATGCTGATAGAGCAGGAGCGCGCGGGCTTGACTGCGCAGGCATCCGAGTAGGAAATCCTTGACGCCTCCCTCGATGCCCCCGAGCTCGATAAAGTCGAGCAATCCGGCCGTGACCCAGGCATTGCCACGAGCCCAACGTGCCCGCGCGAAATTGTGACGTCCCTCGAAAGTCCAGCCGTGGAACCACAAGCCCGTGTCGGTATCCGTAAGGTAATGCACATGCAGCAGGAATTGCCGAACCGCTTCTTCGACTAGCTCGGGGCGACCGGCAGTGCGTCCATAATTCGCGAGGAACAGCACAACCATGAACAGCGTATCATCCCACAGCTCGCCGGGATTGATGCTGTCTGAAACGATGTGCTGAAAGCCCTGCTCTTCCGTGCGCGGCAAGTCTTTCATCACGAGAGCGGCCCAATCATCGAGGGGGCCGCGCCAGCGTTCGTCGCGGGTGCGCGCCCAGAGGATCGAGAGCGCGAGCATGGGAGCAGTCGTATTCACATTCGCGGAAGGAAGCTTGCGCGCAAGCTGACGCTCATACCAAGCTTCAACCAGGGCGCGATGATGGTCCGCACCGGTAAATTCCCAATAGCGTACAAGACCGTAGAGGCCCACGCCTTGCGGCCATTCCCATCCATCGAAACTGATGTAATCGCCCGGGGTGCCGTCGAGATTCGGTTCATGGAAGGCACCATCATGACGCAACGCGACCATTCCCTCGACCAAACGATCAAGTTGACGGACGAGTTTTCCCCGCTCGAGCATGCGCGCTGCCTCCCAAGGCAATAGTTTTGTTCTTGATGGATATTTTTCTCGATCTGCAAAACTTGCGCAACATGAAAATTTTTTGCATGATCCATGCATGACCTCGAATTCGCCGAAAACCAATAGATCTTCCTTAGGCCGGAGCCGGTTGCGCGATATCGCGCGCGCCTGCGATGTCTCGATCAGCACCGTTTCCCGCGCGCTTGCAGGACAGAAAGGCGTTCGAGACGACATTCGCCAGCGCATTGTCGAGGCCGCCAAGATGGCGCGCTATCCGATGCCGACATCGTTTGCAGGCAGCCGCATCGCTGTTTTCGCAAGTCCCGCGGCGATGACAGACTACAGCCGGTCACAATTTACCTGGCATGTGCTTGAAGGCCTCAAGTCCGCCGCCACCGCGCACGATACCGAAATCTCATTGATCCCGCTTTCCGGCGGTGAGGATCAATACACCGCACTGGATGAGGTGCTGGCCGACAAGAGCGTGCGCGGCGTGCTTTTTCTCACGGTGGACGACGCACAGCTCCTTGAACGTGTCCACGCAAGTGGGAAGGCTGCTGTTCTCATCAACAGTGACGATCCGTCCATGCGCATTTCGAGCGTCAGTCCGTGCAACCGTTCAGCAGCGCGACTTGCCTGCGATTATCTCATCGGGCTGGGTCATCGCCGCATCGCCTTTGTGATGAAACCGGGACGCGTCACGATTCAACGCCGCCTCGAAGGCTGGGCCGACGCGCTTCAGGAGCACGGTCTGGATCCGTTGCCCGGTCATGTGATCAAAGTGGAGGATTGGACGCCGGAATGTGCGGAGCGCGCAATCGGCGAGCGTCTTGATCGTCGGGAGCTGGACGCCACTGCTCTCTTGTGTGCTGCCGATAGTCTCGCTCTCGGCGCGCTGTCCGCTCTGTCATCGCGAAATATCGCTTGCCCGCAAGACATCTCGGTCCTGGGCATCGACGATCTGCCGATTTCCGACCTCCTCAAGCCCCGCCTCACCACGATTCATATTCCCGCCCGACAACTGGGTGAAGCCGCCGTGGAAACGCTCGTTGAATTGGCAATGCAGGGACAGAGACTGGTTCGCCGAACCGAACTCGCGTGCCGATTGATCGTTCGCGATTCAACGACCTTTGTGGCTGAACGCAAGAGTTCCGCGCCGCGCGTTCGCAATGCCGAGAGACGGTCATAAGGAGCGTCACAGCCGGTGTCGAAGGCGAGGACGGGTTATACTAGCCCGGCCCCCAGGAAAGGCCGAGCAGATGCCAAATGGCCAGCAATAGGGTCCAAACCACGGCCATTATGACGACATAGGGCAACATCAACGCAATAACCGTGCCGACTCCCGCATCCTTTTGGTATCTCTGCGCGAACGTGACGATCATCGCGAAGTAAGCGTTCAACGGTGTAATCGCGTTCACGGGCGAGTCGCCGACGCGATAGGCCGCGAGAACCGCCTCAGGCGTCACGTTCAGCTTCATCAGCAACGGCACGAAGATGGGCGCAAAGATTGCCCATTTCGGCACGGCGCCCGTGATGATGAGATCGAGGATCAAGACAACGACGACGAAACCAACCAGAAGCCAGAGCGCATCGAAGTCCGCCCGCTTCAGAATATCGGCAAGAGAGACGGCCGCCAGCGTCGCCATGTTCGTATAATTGAAGTAAGCCAGAAACTGGCTGATAATCAGCAGCAGAAAAATGAGGCCGGCGAGATTCGCGATGGCTTTCGTCATCGCGTTGATGACATCGTTGGTGTTGTTCATCGTCTTGGCACCGATGCCATAACCAATCCCCATCGCCATGAATACAAGGGCGATCACCACGATCAAGCTGTTCATCAACGGAGAGTCACCGACGATGGCGCCGGTCTCCGGATTTCGCAGCGGGGCTCCAGGCGGCAGAGTCAGCACAGCCATGAATATTGCGACACCGATCAACGCATAGGTCGCGTATTTCAGTCCGAGCAATTCCTCTGCTGACAATCCCTCACTCGCCTCGACGGTATGCTCTCCTGTGTAGAGCCCCAGGCGCGGCTCCACGATCTTCTCGGTGATGAGCGCGACGACGACCGTCAGCATGATGACGGAAGCAATCGAGAACCAGATGTTCGCCGCAAGGCTGATGGAGATCGCTGGATTGAGAAGGTGGATTGCATCGTTCGTAATCTCGGTCAGGATGCCGTCGATCGGAACGATCAGAATGTTTACGCCAAAGGCCCCGGCCACCGCTGCGAACGAGGCCGCCAATCCAGCGAGAGGATGTCTTCCAATGCTGATGAAAGCGGCCGCAGCCAACGGAATGAGAACCAGATATCCGGCATCGGCGGCGATGCTCGACAAGATGCCGACGAACACGAGAATGTAAGTCAGGGCCTTCGGATGAGCGACGACAACAAGCTTGCGGATCAGAGCGCTGATCAGGCCAGCGGACTCGGCCACCCCGACACCCACCATCGCGACGATGATGACGCCGACGGCATTGAAATTCATGAAATTCTGGACGACCCCTGTAAACATGAACCGAATGCCGTCAGCGGTCAGCAAACTCCTCGCGGCGGTCGATGCATGCTCGACTTTGTGCGTTTCAGGGTTGATGACCTCATAGCCGACGCTTACCCCCATCAGGTAAAAAATGTGGGAGAGGACGATGACGATGCCGATCAGGATGATGAAGATCACCGCTGGATGAGGAACTCTGTTCCCGACTCTCTCGACAACATCGAGTATCTTCTGCATTGCCGTTTTGGGGGCTTCGGTTGCATCGTTCACCGCTCTCATCCTTCCAATGACTGTTCCGGCAACACTTGTCCGAGGTGGCTGAGCTGAGGGGAATGAAATCCGACGCCCAGAGACTATCTCAACATCTCAGACTTATAATGAACATCATCTGCAGCCCCGTATGCGCTGTCGCTATCGCACACGCCTTCATTAGGAGCCTGCGTTTCGAGAAGGTGCTTGGCCAATGCCATCTCTCTAAGCTCGCTCGGGCTATAACCGTATTCCAATTTGAAGGCCCTGCTGAAAGCGGAGTGATCGCCGAAGCCAACCTCGCCCGCGAGCCTGCTGATCGGCATGCCAAGCTTGGCGTAAAAGAGATGTCGATGCGCTTCTTCAAGACGCTCGCGCTGAATGAAGCGCGCCACACCGCCACTTCTCTCAAACACGCGATAGAGCTTCGAACGAGATACAAACAAGAGTCGACCGAGCGCTTCGGGACCGAACTCCGCCGAAGAGATATTCTGCTTCACGATGCGGCGGGCGCGCTCGCGCAAAGCCGCCATTATCGGCTTTTCATCACCCGTCATTCGATCGACCATGGGTGCAAGGCAAGCCGCCACCATGGCACAGGTGGCCGCTTTCAAGCCGGGCCAATACTCCTGGGAAATGGATGGCAGCACCCGAGCGAGGGAGGTTAAATAATCGGCAAGGATCACTCCATGTCCCGGATCCAGCACCACCCCGTGTGTATTGTCGAGCGCTCTCACTTCTTTACGAAAAAGGGCTCGCGGCAAAAACAAAGTCAGAGCCTCTTCGCCAGCTCCCTGCTCTTCGAAAGATTTGATCAGAGATAAAAAGCTGAGAAAACTCGCAGGTCCACTCGCCCAACGAACCCGCGAATGCGTCCGCCCATCGCCGCGGGCAAGGGCCAGGCACCAATGATCCTCAAAGGACTTGGGAAGATCCCACCACCATCTTTCGGCACTCGCGGGCAGAAAAGTCTGCGCGAGTAAGACACCACCGAGGTCCCATGAGAGATGATCGACCGAGAAACCTGGAGCGTCATTTCTGGCAGATGAGACTTCGACATCGTCCAATCGAAATTCTCGCCAAACCCCGGACTGTTCCAGAGCCGGCACCCGCCGATTCGTGACGCGACCGGATGTGGATATTTCCTCGCGTCTGGATTTCAATGAGGCACGCGACGTCATCGTTCCGGCTCCGCCTTCGCAGCGAACCGCCCCCGTCCCGCCAACGCCGTGTCCCGCTCCCTTCGGAGAGGCTCTTTGTCCTAAAATCCTAGGGCGACATCATTCGAAAACAATCGGATGCGCCGTAATTTCCGTTCCCGATTTGGGACGTGAAGCCAAAGTTTAGGATTCTGGAGCATTCCAAGACGCTTTTGGAGTGAGTACATTTGCAGCGACGCATATATTCTTTCGGGACTTGGCGGGAAAACATTCATCTGAGCGTTCATTAGCTACCCGCGTGCATCAACAGCCAGCTCGGCCGGAGATCGTGATGTCGGAACTGGACGCCGTCCTCTCTCATATCGACTCGCATGTCGACGCCGCTCTTGAGCGATTGTTCAACGTTCTACGCATCAAGTCGGTCTCGACCGATCCTGCCTTTGCAGCGGATTGTCGTGCCTGTGCAGAATGGCATGCAGCAGACCTCACAAGCATCGGATTCGACGCAAGTTCGCGCGATACCCCGGGCCATCCCATCGTCGTCGCACACGACAGAAGCGGCGAAGGACCCTCTGCGCTTTTCTATGGCCATTACGATGTGCAACCGGTGGATCCACTCAACCTCTGGGACCACGATCCGTTCGCGCCGTTCCTGGAAACGAGAACGGATGGCACGCGTGCGATCCGCGGACGCGGCGCTTCCGACGATAAGGGGCAGGTCATGACCTTTGTCGAGGCTTGCCGTGCCTGGAAGGCCGTCACCGGCAAGCTGCCGATACCCGTCTCCATTCTGATTGAAGGCGAGGAGGAATCGGGCGGCGCGAACCTGCCGCCGTTTCTCAAGGCCAATGCCGACGAGTTGCGCGCGGATATCGGCCTGATCTGCGACACCAGCATGTGGAATGCCCAAACACCGGCCATCACAACAATGCTGCGCGGTCTTTGCGGCGAGGAGATCGTCATAACGGGCCCCGACCGCGATCTGCACTCCGGTTTCTACGGCTCCGCAGCTGTCAATCCCAATCACGTGCTTGCCCGAATTCTTGCCGATCTGCGCGACGCGGACGGCCGCATCACGATTCCCGGCTTCTACGATGGCGTGCCTGAGTTGCCGGAAAAACTGCGCGCGCAATGGGAGACGTTGCACTTCGATCCAGCGGCTTTCCTCGGCGCAGTTGGGCTCTCGGTGCCTGCAGGAGAACGCGGCCGCGGCGCTCTCGAGATGATCTGGTCACGCCCGACTTGCGAGATCAACGGAATGGGCGGCGGCTACCAGGACGCAGGTTTCAAGACCGTGATACCTTCGCAAGCTTCCGCAAAGATTTCGTTCCGACTTGTCTTCGACCAGGATCCCCACGCCATCCGCGCGGCTTTTCGCGAGTTTGTGCGCGCCCGCATCCCAGCCGATTGCAAGGTGGAATTCACCGAGCACGGCGCCGGTCGGGCCATTCGTTTTCCCATCGAAGCATCCGCTTTCGAAAAGACGCGCAACGCCCTGAGCGCAGAATGGGGCCGCGATGCCGTCTTTATCGGAGGCGGGGGTTCCATCCCGGTAACGCATGAGCTCAAATCCGCATTGGGGATGGACGTCATCCTCGCGGGTTTCGCGCTCGACGACGATCGAATCCACAGCCCGAACGAGAAGTACGATCTCAAGAGCTTTCATCACGGCATCCGATCATGGGCCCGTGTGCTGCATGATCTCGCCGCCTGATCAGAAACGCCAGATCAACGGAACGTAGAACGTCGCGACGAGAAAGAACCAGAGGAGAAGAGGCAGTCCGAGCTTCCAATAATCCCCGAACTTGTAGCCCCCGGGCGCCATGACCATCAGGTTGGTGGGCGTGGCGATAGGCGTCAGAAATGCGGCTGCGGCTGCGACGGCAACGCTCATCAGGACTGGCCTTGGAGAAACGCCGATGCTGTTTGCGGCGGCTACGGCGATGGGGATCATGATCAGAGCCGTGGCCGTGTTGCTGATCAACTGCCCGAGAACGGCGGTCAATACGAAGAGCCCAGCGAGGAGCGCATAGGGGCCCGCATCTCCGACGGCGCCGACCAATGCCTCCGCCAGCAGGCTCGCTGCACCTGTTTCATCCATGGCCGTCGAAAGCGGCATCATGGCGCCAACCAGAATGACTGTCGTCCAATGGATCGCCCGGAAGGACTGATCGACTGTCAGAACACCACTCAAAACCATCGCACCCGCAGCCAGAAGGCCCGCAATAGCGGGCGGCACTATCCCCGTTGCGAGCATGAGGACCATGGCAATCAGGATAATGATCGCCGATCTCGCACCTGTTCCCATGGGAATCGCCTGACGACGGACGAGTTCGGGCGAGTTCACGACGAGAACGTTCGGGTCGTTGAGGTGTATGTCCAGGGCCTTCCATGTTCCTTGAAGCAGCATTGTATCTCCGACCTCGAGCACGGCCTTGTCGGGACTAAGGTCCTCGCCTTGGCGTTGAACGGCCATAACGATCAGATCGCCACTCTCGGTGACCATTCCTGGAAACACGGACGTCCCGATCATGCCGGAGCGCGGTGGAATGATCACCTCGGCGAGGCCGGAATTCCGATTGAACAGTGTATCCTGCAGGTCGGTCGCTGCACTCTCCTGCCTAAAAGCCAGATGTTTCTCGGCCGCGAAGGCGGCGGCCGTCTCCGCCTCGCCACGTATGATAAGGTAGTCTCCTTCTGAGATTGTCGTGCGGCGCAGGGGGCCTCCATCATTACCGTGCTGGATAGCGACGAGTTGAAGGCCGGGGAAACCAGCGACGTTCACGATATCGGGCGATGCGCCGACATAGGGTGAATTGGCGCGAACGCGCATCTGGAACACACCGTTGCTCAATCCGTATTGCTCGACAAGCGTCAGGGCGTGCCGACTGAAGTCGGAAGGGATTGACGGGCCACTCCGGTGCGGCAACAGGCGCTCGCCAAAAAGGATGATGATGGCCATGGCCCCCAGGAGAAGCGGGACGCCGACCAGTGTGAATTCGAAGAAGCCGAATCGACCAACCCCGGCTTCAAGAGCAGCGTTCGAGACCAGAACGTTCACCGGCGTACCGGTCAGGGCAAGCATCGAACCTGCATGAGCCGAGAAGACGAGGGGCATGAGGAGTTGCGACGGTGCGCGCTTGAGGCGAACCGCCATGACAACGACCACGGGGAGCAACGCCGCCACGGCGCCATTGACACTGATCAACGCCGTCAGAAATGCCACCAGCGACATGGTCAGAAGGAGTAGACGTAGGCGATTCTCTTTTCCGGCCTTTGTAATGAGGAACTGTCCTGCCCAGGCCGTCACACCTGTGGCCTCCAGTCCCGCACTGATGATGAAAAGCGTCGCGATGAAGATGACGGCTGGATCGCCCAGACCGCTCAATGCCGCCTCAACCGACAGCACGCCCGTGGCATAGAGCGCGAGGGCCGTCATCATCGCCACGACGACAACGGGCAAGCGGTTCCACACAAAGAGGACCACCGCGCCGACGATGACTGCAGCCGTGATTGCGATACTACTCAAGGCGGAGGCTCCTCGGTGCACAATACTCCGAGGCGCCGCGTTCGAATTTTTTGACGAAGGCGGCTGCCTCGTAAGGCTGCTTCATGAGAGAGGTTGGGGTGGCCGCCGCCCCGCAGAGCATTGCAATGCCTCGACGAGATATACCTCTGCTCAAGTATGTAGGCTTATCTCCCGGAACGAAAAGGGGATGGAAAACACGGCTTCCCATCCCCTATAGCTTTTTTCTTTCAGAAGCCGCGTGGCAACGCGTGCGGGTCTACGGCAGGGCGCTCTTCTTTCTATCCTGCCCGCAAATCCGACTATGGAATCATCAGCCCAGGATCGCCTCCGTCGAGACCCGCACAAGACTTTGTCGATCTCTTTACAACGAGGTCCTCTCGAAGGCTTTCGGAACGACGCGCATCAATCGGGAAACATAAGCATCTCGCTGTCCGATCACGGTGGTCCTTACCAACTCCACATCGTTCCATCTTCAAGACGGGCGACCGGCAGATAGGCGCGCTGGTAGGGGTACTTCGCAGCCAGCTTCTCGTCGATGTCGACACCATGCCCCGGGACATCGCCCGGATACAGGTATCCATCGGCGAAGGTATAGGCGTGAGGGAATACCTCGTCGGTTTCCGGGGTGTGCCGCATGTATTCTTGAATACCGAAATTCGGCACCCAGAGATCGAAATGAAGCGCCGATCCCATACAGACGGGCGAGAGGTCGGTTGCGCCGTGTGAGCCGGTTCGAACCTGATAGAGTTCCGCAAGAGCCGCTATCTTGCGCAGCTGAGTGATACCACCGGCCCGAACGACCGTCGTGCGGATGTAATCGATGAGCTGGTTCTGGATCAGCTCGCGGCAATCGTGGATCGAATTGAAAATCTCACCGATGGCGATGGGTGTGATCGTGTGTTGGCGAATGAGCTTCAAGGCCTCCTGGTTCTCCGCCGGTGTCGGATCTTCCATCCAGAAAAGACGATACGGTTCGAGGCTCTTTCCCAGCCGCGCAGCCTCGATGGGTGTGAGGCGATGATGCACATCATGCAGCAGATGAAAGTCCAGCCCGTGAGCCACGCGAACCGCCTCGAAGAGCTTGGGCGCGAAATTCAGGTATTTTTCGGTCGACCAGATTTGCTCTTCGGGCAAACCTTTGGTGGCCGGTTCGTAGAACAGCTTCCCGCGCGCGATGCCGTAGGCCGTATCAAGGCCTGGAACGCCAGCCTGCGCCCGCACCGCCTTGTAACCCAGCTCCAGATAATGCCCGACAGCGTCAAGGGTTTCCGGAATGTCGCGTCCGTTGGCATGGCCATAGACCATGACGCCGGAGCGGCTCTTTCCTCCAAGCAACTGATAGAGCGGCAGACCGGCGACCTTCGCCTTGATGTCCCACAGTGCCATGTCGACCGCCGCAATGGCGGACATGGTCACCGGGCCACGCCGCCAATAAGCGCCTTTCGCGAGGTATTGCCAGATATCCTCGATCTGCTGCGGATCGCGACCGATCAGGCACGGAATGACATGCTCTTCAAGATAAGCGGAGACGGCCAGTTCCCGCCCGTTGAGTGTGGCATCTCCGATCCCATACACACCTTCATCGGTGACGATCTTGAGCGTGACGAAATTGCGACCGGGGCAGGTCACGATGCAATAGGCATTTTCGATCTTCATGATGGCTCTCGAAATTTCGTCAGCTCAAGGTTGATGTGAATTCGGCGACGGTACGCTTCGCACCTTTCGCGTAGAGATGCGTCAAAGCCACCGTTACGGCGTCGGTGAAGCGCAGGTCTTTTGGCAGATCGTCTCCAAAGATCTCACGCACCGCGAAGAGTTCACCCGCCAAGCGCTCGGCGGATGAACCCGCTCTGTCGGCCAATGTGCGCAACCGGGCAGCCATGGGATCCCGCACATCGATTTGAGCACCTGTCTCATCGATGCCAGTGACGTATCGCATCCACGCCGCGACCCCGAGCGTCAGACGATGGACGGATGCGTTGTTACGTAAGCAGTCGCGCACCGTTCCAAGAAGCCGTTGCGGCAATTTCTGCGACCCATCCATGGCGATCTGCCAAGTGCGATGCTTCAAGGCGGGATTTTTGAAGCGCTCGATCAGTGCACGTTTGTAGGACGCGATATCGGATCCCGGAGGCATGTGGAGGGTCGGTGTTACTTCCTCATCCATCAGACCATGAACAAGCCGCTCGTAGGCAGGATCCGCCATGGCCTCCGCCACGGTTTCATACCCTGCGAGGTATCCGAGATACGCCAGCGTCGAGTGACTGCCGTTGAGAAGTCTGAGCTTCATGTGCTCAAAGGGTTCCACATCGGTAACGAACTCGGCCCCGGTCACTTCCCAAGCCGGACGCCCTTGCGGAAAATCGTCTTCGATCACCCATTGGGTAAAAGGCTCGGTGACAACTGGCCACGCATCCCTTGCCCCGAGAATCTGGCCGATACGAGCGCGATCCTCGTCGGTGGTCGCGGGCACAATCCGGTCCACCATGGTTGAGGGACAAGCGACTTCGCTTTCGACCCATCGTCCGAGATCGCTGTCGATGAGTTCGGCATAGCGCACCAGAACGCGCTTCACCGTGCGCCCGTTGGATGGAAGATTATCGCAAGTCAATACCGTGAAAGGCGGCGTGCCGACCGCATGACGGCGACGCAAGGCCTCGACGATCAGACCCGGCGCAGATCTGGGTCGTCGCGGCTCCCCAAGATCGTGCACGATATCCGGATGCTTTTCATTGAGCACACCGGTTGCAGGATCATGGCAGTATCCTTTCTCGGTGACGGTCAACGACACAATGCGCGTCGCCGGATGGGCCATGATGCCAAGCAATTCGTCCACCGCCTCCGGCGCGACAATGATGCGCGAGATCGAACCGATGACGCGAAGAGACTCTCCCGCCTTGGAGCGAACGGAGACAGTATAGAGGCCGTTCTGCGGCTCCAGCGCATCGTAGGTATCCGGGCTGCGCAAGCTTGCGGCGACAATGCCCCAGCGCGGATCGCGCGCCAGAACGTCATCCGTGTAGACCGCCTGATGAGCCCGATGGAACGCGCCGACACCGAGATGCACGATGCCGGTGGCGATCTGCGCCCGGTCGTAGACAGGACGCCGGACAGCCACCGAAAGATCCGCGAGGGTGGCCTCGCTCAATCGTTTCATCATATCTCAATGAGCCGGTTGTTGTTTGGCACGCGTGACGATCTGCGTCGGGTTGACGAAACGCAGGGCGATGATGAGCCAGATGAGCGTCGTCACCATGTAGATGACGGCCATGGCATCGATGGATTGCACGGCACGCACACCCGCTGCGAAGACCGCGTAGTAGAGTGCCACGACAAGAGTCTGGCTCGTCGGCCCAGCCACCAGGAACGTCAGCTCAAACATGGCGATGGTGCGCACCAGAACGAGGAGAAGGGCCGCGAGAATTCCCGGCAGAAGCAGCGGCATCAGCACGTGAACGAAGAGCTTGAAGGTGTTCGCGCCAAAAACGCGAGCCGCCGCTTCGATCTTCGGATCGATCTGCTCGATGAAAGGAATCATGACGAGGATCACGAACGGAACCGTCGGCACGAGATTGGCCGCGACGACGCCCCAGAAAGTGCCCGCCAAGCCTGTGCGATAGAGAACCGTGGCGAGTGGAATGCCGAAAGTGATCGGCGGGATGAGAAGCGGCAAGAGAAAGAGCAGCACAATAAGGCGCTTACCCGGAAAGTCACGCCGGGCAAGCGCGTAGGCCGCTGTGACCCCCAGAACGCCGGAGACCAAAACCACCGCGCCGACCACCTGGAAGGTGACGATGAGGACATCACCGAGCTGAAATTCGCTCCAAGCGGAATCGTACCAGCGTGTCGTCCAACCGACGGGCAACCACGTGCCGAGCCAACGGGTGGCGAAGGAACTCGTCACCACCGTGCCGATCATGGCGAAGAGATTGAGGACAAAGAATCCGACCAGCGCCCAGATGGCCGCCGCCCAGAGTTTCGCACCGAGTGTCGTGTCGCGGATCATCGGCTTACCCTTTCGCGCCGCTGGCGGGGCCGCGGTAGAACAAGCCGCGTGAGGCGAGCACCGCAACGACGATGGCGAGCTGCACGAAGCCCATGATCATCGCGATGGCCGAGGCCATGGAGTAATCGTATTCCTCGAACGCCGCCTGATAGGCCGCAATCGAAATGACGCGGGTCGGTCCCGCAGGCGCGCCGAGAAGAACTGCCGATGGGAAAACGGAGAATGCTTGCACGAAGGACAGGCAGAACGTGATGGCGAAGCCGGGCATCAGAAGCGGAAGATAGATATGGCGGAACCGTTGGGCCGCGCTCGCTCCCAGCGTGGCCGCGGCCTGCTCCAACGCCGGATCGATGCCTGTGACATAGGACAACGTCAGCAGGAAGGTGAACGGGAAACCTGTAATCACCAGCGAGGCGAAGACGCCCCAGTAATTGTGGACCAGTTTCAGGGGCTGCGAGATCAACCCGAACGTCATCAAGGTCCGATTGAGCCAGCCTTGCGGACCGAGATAGTTCAAAAGCCCTTCGGCCACGAGCACCGTACCGAGCGTGATCGGCAAAACCAGGATCGTCGTCAGAAGCCGCTGATGGCGCATGAGTCTGACGCGAAAGGCAATCGGCACAGCAAGAACCAGATTGAGAAGCGTAACCGGAACCGCGAGCCACAACGTCTTGGCGATTGTCTCGTAGAGAAATGAATCTGCGAAGAACCGCTGATAATTGGCAAGCCATCCGCCACTCTTCGGCTCGAATGAAAGAATGAGACCGAAAGCGAAGGGATAGACGAACAGACACAGGCTGAAGATCGCCGCGGGCAGAACGAGCAGGGTCACTGCGTCGAGCCCGCGAGACGCCATTCGTTGACGCAGACTGGGTCCCTGAACAACGGTGGGAGCAAGAGCGTGTTGCATCATCCCCTCCCCTCGATTGGTTCGGCGAAGACGAGAATGCGCTCGTCAACAGCGCGCAGGTAAATGGCAGATCCTGGCTCCGCTGCATAGTGAGATCGAAACACGAAATCGAGCCCGCCTGTGGAGTGAGCCGTACCCACGAACTCGCGGCCGCGATATTCAATGGTATCGACGGTAACCGCGAGAGCATTCGGCCCCGGCTCCCCGGCAACGAGATCGTCGGGCCGGATGGCAGCGAAAGCCGGCGCTCCAACCGACAGGTTTTCCCGAGCGACACCGCTGACCTTCGCGCCCTCCACATCGATCACGGCGCGGCCGTTCTCAATAGAGAGAACGCGCCCCTTCAGCTTGTTGCGGAAGCCCATGAAATCGGCGACATCGAGATGGGCCGGGGCTTCATAAAGCTCTTTCGGGGTTCCGACCTGACGGATGACGCCGTCACGCAGCACCACGATCCGATCGGCCAACGACAAGGCCTCATCCTGATCGTGAGTCACATAGATCGTCGTCGCGCCGAGCTCATTGTGGATGCGTCGAATTTCAGCGCGCATCTCGAGGCGAAGTTTCGCGTCCAGGTTGGACAATGGTTCGTCCATCAGGACGAGAGGTGGCTCGATGACGATGGCGCGGGCAATCGCCACGCGCTGCTGCTGACCACCGGAGAGTTGGCCGGGCAGCTTATGCTCCTGACCTTGCAAGCGCACGAGACGCAGCGCCTCATCGACCTTGCGCTCCATCTCCGCTTTGGGCGTGCCACGCATCTTCAAGCCGAAGCCGATATTCTGGCGCACATTCAAGTGAGGAAAGAGCGCGTAGTTCTGGAAAACCATGCCGAACCCACGCTCCTCGGGCCGCAGGGTATCGACCCGACTCTTGTCGAGCCAGATCGCGCCCCCCGTAACAGGCAGGAGACCCGCGATGCAGTTCAGCGTCGTCGACTTGCCGCACCCTGAAGGTCCGAGCAGCGCGATGAACTCGCGTCGCCGGATCGTCAGGTTGATGTCGCGCAGCGCGTTATGGGCGCCAAAGTCGCGGCTGACATGATCGAGCCGGACCTCGTCGAACTGTGAAAGAGCAATAGCCATCGCGGATCCCTGACTTTACTTACGCTTCGATCCGCCGACCTGCTCGTCCCAGATGCGGAAGGCGACGACCATCTGGTCCGGCTGGAGCGGCAACTCGATCGGATTCTCGGCAATCCATTTCTCGTATTCGGGACGCCCGAATTCCTTGATCGCGGCCTGGCTTTCGGCCGGAGCCATGTCGAGGGTCACGCCCTTCACGGCGGGGCCGGGGTAGAAATAACCTTCGTCATAAGTGTAGGCCTGCTGCTCCTTGGTAAGCAGGAAGTTCATCAGGTCGAGGAGCACAGCCTGCTTCTCGTTCGAGAGCCCTTTCGGCACGCACATGTAGTGGGCATCCGCCACCCAGTGGAAGCCTTTGAGCGCCGCGACCTTCGCCTCTTTCGGCACAACCCCGAGAACGCGCGGATTGATGTCCCAGCCCGTCGTTGACACGGTCATGTCGCGCGAGCCTTCGCCAAGTTCCTTCATCACCGCGCCGGTGCCGGACGGGTAGTATTCGATGTACTGGCCGAGCTCCTTCAAATAGGCCCAGGTCTTGTCCCAGCCCTTCGCGGGATCCTGCGGATTGCTGTCGCCGAGGATGTAGGGCAAGCCCATGATGAAGGTGCGGCCGGGCCCCGAATTGGCAGGGCGCGCATAGATGAGCCGGTTCGGATTGGCTTTCGCCCAGGCGAGAAGTTCCTCGGCCGTCGTCGGCGGGGTCTGCACCTTGTTGGGCATGTATTCGAGCAACGGGCCGGACGGATAATAGGTGACGACGACGCCCTGTCCCTTGGCCAAGGTCTGCATCTTGGCAGCGGCTGGAAGATAGATGTCATCGAGCTTCGGTAGCGCCCCCGCGTGGGTCGGAAGTAGTTCCACCCAGAGCTTCTGGTCGATGCCGGCGGAGAGTGCATCGGTGCCGGTCAGCACGAGATCGATATCGACCCGGCCCGCATCCTGTTGCGCCTTGATCTTGCCGGCGAGTTCGGGGGCCGGTGCTTTCGTAAAAGTGATGCGCGAGACGAGGTTCGGCTTCGCCTTGCGGTAATTCTCGATGGCTTTCTGCGTCAAGGCGAGATTGCCCGCAACGTCGATTACGTTGAGCGCGACCGGTTCCTTCGGCAGCGCCAATTGCGCGAAGCTCGATCCGCCGAACGCAGCCACGCCCGCAGCGCCGGCGGCACCGCCGACGAAAGTCCGTCTGGTGATTGGGTTCTTCATCATCTTCCTCCCGTTCTGTGCGGCATGATTCTTGTGAACCATGTCCGAAGTCACAGCTTGTAGGCCTCTTTCGCGAGGCGATAAGCGAGGTCATGTGCCACCTCGTGCGCCTCATCCTCATCGAGGCGATGGCCCGTCACGAGATTGGCGAGAAAAGCGCAGTCGACCCGGCGGGCTACGTCATGGCGCGCAGGGATCGAGAGATAAGCCCGCGTGTCGTCATTGAAGCCGACCGTATTATAGAACCCGGCAGTTTCAGTGGTCAGTTCGCGGAACCGACGCATCCCTTCCGGGGCATCGAAAAACCACCAGGCAGGACCAAGCTTCAGCGCAGGATAATGCCCCGCAAGCGGAGCCAGTTCCCGCGAATAGCTCGTCTCATCGAGGGTGAAGACGATCAGCGTAAAATTACGCTCATTGCCGAACCGGTCGAGAAGCGGTTTCAATGCGCGCACATAGTCGGTCTGAGAGGGAATATCCGCTCCCATGTCGCGGCCAAAACGAGAAAAGACCGTGTTGTTGTGGTTGCGGAACGAGCCGGGATGGACCTGCATCACCATACCGTCTTCGACGCTCATGGCCGCCATCTCGGTCAGCATCTGCGCGCGAAAGAGTTCGGCTTCGTCGACACTCACTGCGCCGGTCGACACCTTACGAAACAGCGCCTCGGCTTCCGCGCGTGGCAGGTCCGCCGTTCGCGCCGTGGGATGGCCGTGATCGGTCGATGTCGCGCCATAACCGCGGAAGAAAGCGCGGCGCTTGCGGTGGGCCTCCAGATACCCATCCCAAGAGAGCGTATCGCAACCCGTGATCTCGCCGAAGCTGACGAGATTATCTCGAAAGCCCTCGAAATCCGGGTCGATGACCGGGTCGGGGCGATAGGCTGTGATCACTCGGCCCTTCCAACCTGATTGCCGGATCATTTCGTGAGATTTCAGCGGATCGAGCGGGCTTTCCGTCGTGGCGATAACTTCGATCCGGAAACGCTCGAACAGCGCACGGGGCCTGAATTCAGGCGTGCGAAGGGCTGCGTCGATCCGGTCGAAATAATCGTCCGCCGTCTTCGGCGACAACCGCTCGGTAAAGCCGAAGAGCGTCGCAAAGGTATGGTCCAGCCATGCTCGCGTCGGCGTGCCGCGAAAGAGATGGTAGTGAAAGGCAAAGCGCCGCCAGATCTTGCGCGCGTCGCGCTCGACGGGGCTGCCATCCCTGGTCGGAACGCCCAGATCCTCCAGGCTGACGCCCTGGCTGTAGAGCATGCGAAAAATATAATGATCGGGGATCACGAACAGCGTTGCCGGATCGGGGAACGGCTCGTTCTGTGCATACCAACGCGGGTCCGTATGGCCATGCGGCGAGACGATCGGCAGATCCTGGACAGCCCTGTAGAGCCTCTGCGCGACGGCGCGGACTGTTGGCTCAACAGGAAAAAGCCGGTCCGGATGGATCAGCATGGCGTCACTCCCTGGACACTTCGCTCCGACTTGCTTCTTGATCGGTTTCAAGCATCAACGAGCCTGAGCTTAGAGCGACTGACGCTTCTTTGCAATGGTCTACTAGTATGGTAGTGTACTACTTATGAACGAAAGAAGTCTCACAAAGCTCGGCCTCAGCAGGGAGCCCATGGCCCGTCAGGTCACGCGAGCCCTCCGTCAAGCCATCGTGACAATGCAATTGTCGCCGGGGGAAATGCTGTCCGAGCAGGATCTTGCCGGGCGCTTCGGCGTCAGTCGGTCTCCTGTCAGGGAGGCCTTGATCAAGTTGAGCGAGGCTGGTCTCGTGCGGGTGTTGCCTCAACGAGGAACTCAGGTCGTGAAGATTTCGCGCGCCGGCGTCGAAGATGCGCGCTTCATCCGGGAAGCCGTTGAAACGGCAGTGGTGCGTGAAGCCGCGCTGAAGGCAAACCCCGTCATGCTTGCCGAATTGAATGCGAGCCTTGCGCGGCAACGTCGCGCCCAACGTGCAAGAACGACGGAAGAATTCCTGGAACTCGATGAAGAGTTTCACCGTCTCCTAGCCGAAGCCGCGGGCCGCCCGGCAGCGTGGGAGATGATCGAGGACGTGAAGCCTCAGATGGATCGGGTGCGCTTTCTCGATATGGCACAGGCAACTCCACGGCATATCGTCGTCGCGCAGCACCTCCTCATCGTGGATGCCATCAAAGCCGGCGATCCCGTGGCGGCTGAGCAGGCGATGCGTCAACACCTGAGTGAAATTCTGCGCTCACTGCCGGAACTCGCTGCACAGCATCCTGATCTTTTCGAGCCGGAATCCGAGTCTTCGCCGACCATGCTGAGCGCATGAGCGTTCCCGGCGCGCTGAGGACATAGACATGTTGGACAAGCCCGCCTCTACACCGCGCACCGTGCGTCTTCACGAACGGGATAATCTAGTCGTGGCGGTCGAGCCCATCGAAGTCGGATCGCTCGTCCACGGGATTGCAGCGCGCGAGCGCGTGCCGCGCGGCCACAAGATGGCGATTGCCGCTGTTCAACAAGGTGAGCCCATTCTCAAATTCGGGCAGATCATCGGCTTCGCTCTGAAGAACGTTGAACCTGGCGAGTGGCTGCATGAGCACAATGTGGGAATGCATGATTTTCCTCGCGATTATCGGTTCGCGGAAAGCGCCAAGTCTGAGGCTATCCTTTCGGGCGAAGCGCAGGCGACATTCCAGGGCTTCCGTCGTGCGAATGGTAAGGTCGGGACGCGGAATTATCTCGCCATCCTCACAAGCGTGAACTGCTCGGCCTCGGTCGCTCGTTTCATCGCCAGGGAGATCGAGCGTTCCGGGCTTCTCGACGATTATCCGAATGTCGATGGCGTCATCCCTCTCGTTCACGGCACCGGCTGTGCGATGGACACGAAGGGCGAAGGGTACGAAGTCCTCAAGCGCACCCAGTGGGGCTATGCCTCCAACCCCAACATGGCTGGCGTGTTGATGGTCGGCCTCGGCTGCGAGGTCTTTCAAATCGGTCGCTGGAAGGAGCTCTATGGAATCAGCGAGAGTGACACCTTCCGCACGATGACAATCCAGGATGTCGGGGGCACCAGGAAGACAGTGGAGGCGGGCGTTGCCGCCATCAGGGACATGCTCCCGATCGCCAATAAGGCAAAGCGCGAGACCGTGCCGGCATCCGAGTTAATGCTGGCGTTGCAATGTGGCGGCTCGGATGGTTATTCCGGCATCACCGCCAACCCGGCGCTCGGTGCAGCGGTCGATCTGCTCGTGCGGAACGGTGGAACGGCGATCCTTTCGGAAACACCGGAAATCTACGGCGCCGAGCATCTTCTGACCCGCCGAGCGATCACACGCGAAATCGGCGAGAAGCTTCTCGGATTGATCGATTGGTGGGAGGACTACACCGCCCGCAACAACGCCGAGATGAACAACAACCCTTCGCCCGGTAACAAGGCCGGGGGGCTCACCACCATTCTCGAGAAATCTCTCGGCGCCGCCGCTAAGGGCGGCACGACTCAGCTGAACGACGTCTATCGTTATGCGGAGCCGGTGGCGACAAAAGGCTTGGTGTTCATGGATACGCCCGGCTACGATCCGGTTTCGGCGACCGGCCAGGTCGCGGGCGGCGCCAACATTCTTTGCTTCACCACGGGGCGCGGTTCTGCTTACGGCTGCAAGCCGACGCCCTCGATCAAGCTTGCGACCAACAGCGAAATCCATCGCCGCATGATCGACGATATGGACATCAATTGCGGTGACATTCTCGATGGCGTCTCGATCGAGGAAAAAGGTCGGGAGATCTTCGAGACCATCCTCAAGACCGCATCCGGGCAACGGACGAAGTCAGAAGAGATGGGCTATGGCGACGCAGAGTTTGTTCCGTGGCAGATCGGAGCGACCATGTGACGTCGCAGTCGCAAGGTGAGGGCGAAAGATATCTCCCGCCGTCACGTTACGATGCCGACCGTTATACGTCGGCCTGAGGAAGAGGCGTTCCGCTCTTTGCGACTTCGACCTTGATTGCATCCTTCGGTGTCACCGATCCGAGCAACGAATCGATTGCGTTCTCGCCACCCGCAAACCCGGCCTCGGCCAGAATCTTGTTCAAGATCGGCTTGTTGGCCTGAAGGTTCAGAAGCTGCCCGGCCAGCCCCTCGCCGAGACCGATCCCCGCGCCATCCGAGGCCGACTTGCCGTTGATGAGGCCGCCGGTATCGAAGATGCGGATGTCGGAGATCTTCTCGATAGGCTTCACCGATTCCGCGATGGCTGCGGGAACGGTGCGAATACGGTCGCGAGAAAGCTCGAAGTCGATCACTGATGTCGAGAGCTTGTTGCGCGCGTCGTTCATGGCAGCCTCGGTTTCGGCTTGTGCCTTACCCATCTCAAGAATGCCTTCGGCCTCGATTTTGGCCGCCTCGGCCTTCGCGGTAGCGATGGTCTTGATGGCTTGTGCCTGATTTTCGGCGGCATCTCGTTCGGCCTCGGCCGCCACGGTGACGCTGGTGGCTTCGGTTTGCGCTTCCTGCTCCGCTGCGATTACTGCGATGCGCTTTTGACGCTCGGCGACCTCGACCTCTCTCGCCGTCGTAACCTTCTCATCGGCGGCCACGGCAAGAGCTTCCGCAGCCTTCGCAGCGGCCTTCGCCTCGGATTCCTCGCGGCTCTTGTTGGCAACGGCAATCGCGCTTTCCTGGGCGACGATCTGAACATCGCGCTTGGCTTCGAGTTCCGATTGTTGCACGACGCGGCTGGCGGCGATATTGGCATTCTCCTTGATGCGCTTCGCCTCTGCCTCCTGCTCGGCAATGGCCAGTTCCGATGCGATTCTCGCCGTCTCTTCTGCTTGCCGGGCCTCGGCTTCCTTCGCCGCTTGCTCGGCACGGGTTTTGGCGGTGGCATTGGCGATGTCGCGCTGCTGCGCCAATTCCGCCTCGCGCGAGCTGCGATCGATTTCGAGCTTGCGCTGCAGCGCCTCGCGATCCTTCTCCGCTATGGCGACTTCGGTGTCGCGAACGACTTCGTTACGCTCCTTCTTGCGCTGCTCGGTGATCTTGGTGAGCGTTGCCAGACCTTCCGCGTCGAAGCTGTTGTTCGGGTTGAAATGCTTGATGTCAGTCTGGTCCAGGCGGGTCAGGGACACGCTCTCCAATTCAAGCCCGTTCGACGTAAGATCGGCCGCGACGGTCTCCTGCACCGCCTTGACGAACTCGGTGCGCTTCTCCTGAAGATCGTTCAAGGACATGGTCGCGGCAACCGAGCGCAATGCGTCGACGAACTTCGCTTCGATCAACTGGCGCAGCGCATCGGCATCGTTGGTGCGGTCGCCAAGCGTCTGCGCCGCGAGTGCAATCGAATCGCCTTCCGGGCGAACGCGTACATAGAATTCCGCACCGATATCGACACGCATGCGATCCCGCGTGATGAGAGCGTCGCTTTCACCGCGGCGAACCTCCAGGCGCAGGGTGTTGAGATTGACCCAGGCCATGGAATGGAACACCGGCAGCACGACGGAGCCACCATCGAGCACCACCTTTTTGCCGCCGAGGCCCGTTCGCACATAAGCCTGATCGCGGGTCGAACGCTTGTAGAGAATGCCGATCACCACGCCGATGCCGAGAATGGCAATAAGGCTGAGAGCGGCCGGGATAATGACGCCATTTAGCATTGAAGATCTCCGGAGAATTTCGCGTTAATGGGTTGGTGTCAGTTGTTCTGGAGCGGGAATGGCGAGAAAGGTCGAGCCGTTGCGATCGACGAGAAGAACCTGAGCCCCGACCTGCATGGGACCATGATCCTTTGCCGCGCGCGCCATGAGAAAATGCCAGTTGCCATGGGCGTCCTGCAGTTTGATGCGACCGGCGAGCCCCTGATCGAGCGGCCCCAGTATCACTTCTGCAATGCGCCCGACGAGATCGTCGTTCGACACCACATAGGTTTCATCGCGCGGAATGATGAAGGCCACGAGCCTTGTCGTGACACGTGTCCCAGGAGCAGCAAGAAAGAACGCGATGGGGGCAGCGATCAGAACGGGCAATGGAGCCCAGATCGTTGCAGCGACAGCCTGAATCATGAGACCTGCGACAGCGAAAGCCGCGAGCCACGTGATAAGGAAAACCAAGACAGGCACGCGGCCCGCATTGACCCATCCAAGTACGCCGCCCAGAACGCCGTTCTCGGGGACATTGGCATGCTGGCCGCCATGCAGGTCGAAATCCAGGCTGCTATCGAGCATCGCGCTCAACGAAAAGCCTACGACCAGGGAAATCGTTTCGATGACCACAAGGCCCACCATGACGAGTCCGGCAACGGTGAAAGGCTGGTAACTCGGCGAGATCAGAAGCTCCATGCCCCACTCCGCTTATTTGTCGGTCTTGGCTTTGAAAGCCGCAAGCCGCTCCGCAACGGTTTGATCTCGGTGCAACCGCTCCAACGCATTCATCTCGGATGCGTTGGGAGTGTCACCGGAAGCAGGAACGCCCGTGATACGCGAGATCGCCTCGAGCGCACGCAGAGCCTTGTCCTCGGGCGAAACCGACCGAGGCATGCCGATACCGGTGGAGCGAGACGCCTGCTCCTGCGCAAAGGATCGTTTCAGTTCCGCCAAGCGAGCCTCGCCTTCGCGGCGGGCGGCGATGACCGCTTGCACCGCGCGCTGCGCATCTTGCATCCGCTCGCTCACATCGGCACCCGCCACCTGCAAGGCGGCGATCTGCGCTTCGATATCGATCTGCCGTTCGATGCCGACCTTGGCGAGATCCTCCCGCCCCTGCGCGAGCGCTGTACCGATCTTGCTCGAGAGCGACGACAATTCGGTGTTCAGCTCGCGGACGCGACTCTCGAGCCGATGTTGCTCGGCGGTGTGTTTTCCAAGCGCCGCACGTGCCGCCTCGGCCTCCCGGTCGATCTCGCGGATTGCCTGCTCGACCACCGCGACAGGGTCCTTCTGCTCCGCTTTGTCGATTGTGGCGTGAGCGAGCCCTGCGACCAGACGACCGACCCGAGATAGAATGCCTTCGTAAGCCATGGACTTCTCCTGTTCTGGACGGATGAAGGGTTTGACACCGACGACGATCTCGAAACTTCCACCGGCCGGCAGCAGACGGGCCGGAGCAGACCCGCTCCAACCATCGACATAGCCCGCCACATCGTAATGGACGGCCACGCGCCCATGGATTGTCGAGACCGTCAGCGTCGATGGGCCTTTGATCGCGTAAAGCTTTTCGTCGAGAGGGATGCCGGGTAGTTCCACACCCGAGGTGCGCCGAGCCGCGAAGTCACGAATACCGAGCAGGACCATCTGCGCCGGCAGCGCGGTTTGTGACCTGATCCTCTCATAGGCCAACTTCTGAAGGCGCACGACGTCCGCCTTGATCGCCTCGCGCCCGGCGATGTCCTCGAGGATTTCCATCATCAGTCTGTATTGTCCGAACGTATCGGCGATAGCGGCCAGATCCGTGTCGGTCAGGTTCAGAGCATAACGGAGGCCCGACGAAGGGGCTGAGGCTTTGAATTTCATAACCAGAACATAAGTGACTAGTTTGGTCACTTCAAGAGGGAAGTTTCGTTATCTCGTTCCGCTACACGATAATCTAAGGCAGCCCATTCCAGAGGCCGAAGACTTCCAGACAGGTTAGAACGTTACTTCAATCAGCAGTGGAAGCAAGATCAGGCCAAAAGCCGAACCTTGAAGCTCCCAGATGCTAGGCTCTTGCCGGTATGAGGAACGGTTGAAAGACGTCTGAGATCGCCCGCACGGATCACCTCAGTGGTGATCAGGAGGCGACCGTCGTCAGCTCCACGGGATCTCCTGCACAAAGCCTGCACAAAAATCCTCGAACTCTGCGAGAAGGCCCAACCCTTTCTGCAAAGCGGTTGGGCAAATTGGGCGGCATGAGTTCATTCAGCCTGCACCCAAAGTCCAATCTCCCAAAGAGCCTCCTGAAAGACGGATGGTGGCTTTGCGATGAGGATGCAAAGCCAGCCGCCGTCGTGCTCGCCTTCCCGCAGCACAGGACAAAGCCGATTGGCTCGCGCGATTGGCTGAAATCTCAACCGCGTAACCCCAACAACAGGTCAAAGTAACATGACTGTTTCTATCGCCGCCGAGCGTCTTCCGGCACGCTTCGGCTTCAATGCCAAACTGGCCTTCGCCATTGGCGTCACCGCCCTAGGCGACTGGTTATTCTATGACCACGAAGCTGGCTTGTCGGCTGTTTTGTTTTTGACCGCTCTCGCTCTCGGCGCTGCTGCGATGAGACCGCGCGAGGTCACGCGTCGCGATTTCGCGTTGGGGGCAGGCTTTCTCCTCATGGCGCTTTTGCCACTCGTGGAATCCTTCGGTGTCATCTCGCTCCTGTTCGGCATCGTCGGCACGGCGCTGTTCGCCGTCATTGTGTCAGGCGGATTGTCCAAAGGACTTTCCGGTGTGGCTTTCGCGGTGCGACGTCTGATTCTCGTCGGATCGTTTCAATTCATCCCCGATCTTCTTCAAGCCCACCTGCAAGCGCGCGTCGAAGGCCGTGTGTGGCTACCCCTCAAAAGCCTCATCGGCTGGGTTGTCCCGATCCTGTCGGGAGCCGTCTTCGTGGCTCTGTTCGCCTCGGCCAACCCACTTATCGAAGAGTGGGTGACAGTCTTCGATCCTCTGCAACTAAGCTGGGATATCGACATTCTTCGGATAGTGGTTTGGATCCTCCTGCTTTCCGTCGCCTGGCCTTTCATTTCTGTCAGATTGCGCGAGCGAGCGGTCAAGCCGGCCACGGCATCGGCAGAAGACCCGAAGGCAGCAGAAGCCGACAGGATCTTCGGCGCGGATACCGTCCTGCGATCCCTCGTCTTGTTCAATCTGCTGTTTGCGGTCCAATCCATTCTTGATGCGCTCTATCTCTGGGGCGGAGTCGCGCTGCCCTCGGGCATGACCTACGCGGCTTATGCGCATCGCGGCGCCTATCCGCTCATCGTGACAGCTCTTCTCGCGGCGGCTTTCGTATTGATTTCCATGCGGCCCGGTGGGACGGCCGAGCGTTCGCCGACGATCAGACGGCTGGTTTATCTGTGGATCGGCCAGAACGTCCTTCTCGTGGTCTCATCGATCCTGCGCCTCGATCTTTACATTGCGATCTATTCCCTGACCCTTTTGCGCATCGCGGCTTTCATCTGGATGTTTCTCGTGGCTGCGGGTCTCATCCTCATCGTCGCGCGCATCGCTTTAAGGCGTTCAAACGGGTGGCTCATCGCTTCCAATGCACTTGTGCTCGCCCTCACGCTCTATGTCTGCGCCTTTGTGAATTTCGCCGCGATCATTGCGAACTATAACCTCTCCTATCGTCGCGAAGTCATGGCGGGCGCCACTTCCGTCGATGCGTATTATGTCTATTCTCTCGGTCCACAGGTCCTTCCTGCTCTCAATCGATATATCGCCCGCGGGGCCCACTATTCGGGCATCATGACTGTGCGCAGAGACCAGCTGCTTCTGGCCCATTCCCAAAGCATGGAAGACTGGCGGGCATGGACGTTCCGCGATTGGCGTCTGCAACACTATCTCACAGGTCGGACGAGTGCTAAGTAGACATCCCGTTCACATACTTGAAAACTCGATATTCGCTAGGAGACAGGGGTGGCGCATCGAATCCTCGTCGTCGATGACGACCCCCACATTCGAGAGGTTATCTGCTTCGCCCTCGAGAAGGCCGGGATGGCGCCCACCATCGCCCGCGACGGCAAAGAAGCGCTCGTCCAGTTTGAAGAGAACGCAACCGATCTCATCGTGCTCGATGTCGGGATGCCGGAAATGGACGGGTTGGAAGTCTGCCGTCAGATCCGCAAAACTTCGGATGTACCGATCCTCTTTCTCTCCGCCCGCGACGAAGAGATCGATCGGGTGCTCGGGCTGGAAATCGGCGGAGACGATTACGTCACCAAACCCTTCAGCCCGCGTGAGCTGGTTGCGCGCATCGGCGTCATCCTTCGGCGCACGACGGCACGTCCGAAGCGGCAAGAACCCGAGGGCAAAGCATTGTCCCACGGCCGTCTCTCCGTCGACCCACTCCGGCACGCGGTTGCGTTTGGCGGCGCGTCCGTGGCGCTCACGGCAATCGAGTTCTCCATTCTGAAGACCCTTCTCGCGAGACCCAGTCTCATCTTCACGCGCGAGCAGATCATGAACACGGCCTACAACGTCCAGATTCATGTATCCGATCGTACCATCGACAGTCATATCCGAAACATCCGCGCGAAACTCGCGGCAACCGGGTGCGACAACGTCATTGAAACGGTGCATGGCACTTCAAGCTAGGCTCCTGTGAGGCCGTGTCGTGACTGTTCGCGTCGTCGCGAAGTGGCGTCCGACACTTGGGTTGATCGTCTTCGTCGTGCTCAGCACCGTTATGACGCTGCCGTTGGTCGGGCTGTTCTTCTTTCGCCTTTACGAGAATGAACTCATTCGCCAGACAGAGGCCGAACTCATTGCGCAAAGCGCAGTGCTGGCCGCCATCTTCGCCCGCGAAGTGGAATCCACACCGGGCCTGGTCTTAGGAGACCTCATACCCGAGCTCCCCTCGACTCCTGGCGAGACCTACCATCCGATCGAGGCCTCGCTCGACCTCACGAGCGACGACCTCCTAGGACGGCGGCCAGAGGCAAGGCCACCATCAGCGCCTTTGTCTTCTGCTTTCGCGGAAATCGGCGCGCGATTGCAGCCTGTTGCCCTGCGAACCCAATCCGTGACGCTGGCGGGCTTCAGAATTCTCGACCCGAAAGGCATCGTCATCGCGGGCCGCGAGGAGGTGGGGCTATCTCTGGCGCATGTGGACGAGGTGGCACAGGCCCTTCAAGGCCACTACCATGCCGTTCTGCGCACCCGCATAACAGATCAGCCGCCACCACCCCTCTACTCGATCAGCCGTGGTACCGGCGTCAGAGTGTTCTCGGCTATGCCGGTTGTCGTCCAAGGGCAGGTCGCCGGCGTCATCTACGCATCGCGAACCCCGAACAACATCATCAAGCATGTCTACGGCGAGCAGCGAAAGCTCATCCTTGCCGGACTGACCGTCCTGGGCGCAACGCTTGCCATCGGCCTCATCTTTTTTCGAGCCATCAGCAGACCCATTCATGCGTTGGTCGCTCGAGCCGTGGAACTGGGGAACGGCCGGCGCGAAGCGCTGCAGCCGCTTGCCCATTACGGTACGCGCGAAATTGCGCTCCTGTCACAGAGCTTTATCGACATGGCTGAGCGCCTTCATGAGCGTTCCGACTACATCGCGACTTTCGCGGCGCATGTATCGCATGAACTGAAGACGCCCCTGACATCCATTCAAGGCGCGGCGGAATTGCTGCGGGACGACGTGCATTCATCGAAAACGATGACCCGGGCTGAGCGCATGCACTTCCTCGACAATATCGTTTCCGATACCAACCGCCTGACGACGATGCTTCATCGATTGCGCGAGCTCGCCCGTGCGGACAATCCGCAGACCGATGGAACCGCCTCACTCTCCACGGTCATCGCAGAGCTCAAAAGCACTTTTCCAGGGCTCGATATTCAGGCCGAAGGCCGGCTTGAGCAGGTAATTGGAATGTCCGGTGAGAATGCCACGATCGTGCTTTCCCATCTCGCAGATAACGCTATCCGCCACAATGCGACATCGCTTCGAATTTCCGCGGAGGCAAATGCTGGCGAGATCCGTGTCGCAGTTCGCGACAATGGCGATAGGATAACGCTCTCAAATCGGGGCAAGATCTTCGAGGCTTTCTTCACCACGCGTCGCGAGAGCGGCGGAACAGGTATGGGACTCGGGATCGTCAGAGCCATGCTCCATGCTCATGATGGGTCCATAGACCTGCTGACATCGGAGGAAGGTGCAGCGTTCGAAATCCGCATCCGAATGGCTTGAGCTTTCATACCGTCCCGCCCTGGTCCGATTCCGCCAGGCGATACCCGATGCCGGGCTCCGTCAAAATGATGACGGGGCTGCTCAAGTCGAGCTCTACCTTCTGTCGCAATTGACCGACATAGACTCGCAGATATTGCGTGTCGTGCTCGTGGGCTGGGCCCCACACGGCGGAGAGAATCTGCTTGTGAGTCACAACCTTCCCCGCATGTCGTGTGAGGAGGGCGAGAAGATCGAACTCCTTCGGCGTCAGCTTCACCTCTGCGCCGTTACGAAGAACGCGGCGGCGTGTGATATCAACTTCGAGCCCGAGCACGCGGACAACAGGCGTCTCTCCCTTTCGTTGCATACGATGTCGCAAGGCAGCTCGTAGACGCGCCATCAGCTCACCAATGCCGAACGGCTTATTGACGAAGTCGTCCGCTCCCCGGTCAAGGGCCTCGATCTTCTCAGCCTCACGGTCACGGGCGGACAGGACGATGATCGGGACATCCGACCATTCGCGGACACGGCTGATGATCTCCTTACCGTCGAGATCGGGCAGGCCGAGATCGAGCACAACGATATCCGGTGCATCGGCAGCAATGCGCTTCAGCGCTTCGGCTCCGGTCAAGGCCTTGATGACGTCGTAGTCGTTGGCCATCAATGCCGGGGTCAGGAAACGGTGGATGGCCGCTTCGTCGTCCACGACAAGGACGCGGGACAAATGGTTCATGACGATTGTCCTGTCTCTATCGGCAAGCGAAGAATCACACGCGCGCCATGGCCGTCGAGAACCGGGCTTTCAGCCGCAATCGAGCCGCCATGAGCCTCCATGATTCCTTTCGCGATAGCGAGACCCAGACCCGCTCCCCCATCAGCGATTCCTTTGCTGCGCATGAACTTCTCGAACATATGCGGAAGAACTTCCTGGGCGATGCCAGGCCCGTCATCGGTGACGCTGATCACCAACTCGCGCTCGTCGTATTGCGCATCGAGAGCGATAGTGGCATCCGGGCCTGCGTAGCGCACTGCATTGCCGACGACGTTGGTCAGGACCTGTTCCAGAAGCGTGAGATCCGCAGCGATAAACGGCATGTCCTCCTGCGTATGGACGCTGAATTGCTGCGTGGCGCCGCGTCGTTTCGCGACGACCGCGGTTCTGTCGAGCAGTTCGCGCAGATCGACCCAATCGCGACGGAGCTCCAGTGCGCCCGCCTCGACTCGTGTCATGGCGAGGAGGTTGCGCACCATGCCGTCGAGATGCTCACTCTCGTCCTTGATCTGAGTGAGAAGGTCTCGCTGCACGTCCTCCGATAGCTTTGAGCGATAGTCGATCAAGCTGGTTGCTGCGCCGAGAATGGACGCCAACGGCGTGCGAAAGTCATGACTGATCGAAGCCAGAAAGGTATTGCGGAGCTTCTCCGTCTCGGCAGCTGATTTGGCAACCGCTATTTCCCGCGCGAGTTGGGATCTCTCAAGTGCGGTTGCCGTCAATTCGGCAAGGGTCTCAAAAAGAGTGCGCGCTTCCGCATCGAAAGCTGTTTTCTCGCGAGAAACACCGACACCGATAACACCGACGCGACCATGGGAGGCACGCAGGGGAAAGAAATACCATGGGACAGAAGGGAGCGTTCCGGTCTCCGAGCCCGCAGGCTCATCCCTCTCATAAGTCCACCGCGCCGCGCTCATCGCTGCGGTTTCGAGCTCGTCCTCGGGTGGCCACGCTGCCGTGAGAACGAGCTCGTCGTTTTTGGAAAAGAGAATGATGGCCGGTAGGCCGAGATCGCGATGCACTTCCGCAACCGCGGTCTCCGCCAGCATCTGCCGCTCGGCAAGTCCTGAAAGACGCCGAGCGAACTCGAACAGACGTCGCGTCGCACGCGCACGATTGACCGCCGCTGCCGCCTGCTCGCGGGTTCGCCCCGCCAGGGCCGAGGACAGAACGGCAACACCTAGAAAGATGAAGAGCGCGAGAAGCTCGTGCGGCTGCGCGACCGTGAATGTGTAGAACGGCGCGATGAAGAAAAAGTTGTAGCTCAGGAACGAAAGAAGCGACGCGAAAACAGCGGGCCAGATGCCGAAGCGAACGGCCGAGAAAAAGACCGCCAGGAGAAAGATCATCGAAACGTTTGGCAGCGGGATCACCGCTGCCATCAGACGGCCAATGAGAACGGCAACAATCACGGACACCGCTGCCCAGAGAAATGGCATGCCAAACCCGCGGGACAGAGCGATGCGGGGAAAGGCTTTCAACCTTTCACGACGCTGCACCGCAACAGGCGTCACCACATGAATCGCAATATCCTCGGCAGCACGCAGGAGTTGATGAGGAAACGAGCGGCCCAGGAGCTCGGCCAACCAGCCGCTTCCGGAACGGCCGACGACGATCTGAGTCACGTTCTCGAATTTCGCAAACCGGAGGAGTTCTCCCACGAGATCGACGGCCACGAGCGTTTTCACCTCTTCGGCGCCAAGGCTCTCCGCAAGGTGCAAGGCCTCATCGACCCGCCGTCTCGCCCGCGCGCCGAGACGCGTGGACGGGCTTTCCACCGTGACCGCCATGAAGGGTGCGCCGATCATATCCGCCAGACGCTTGGCCTGCCTGATGACCATGGAGGATGTCTCATCTGGCCCAACACAGACAAGGATTCTCTCGCCGGCCGCCCACGGCCCTTCGACGCCTCCGCCCTGCATCCGCACGAGAAGGTCGCTATCGACCCGCTCGGCGGCGCGCCGAAGGGCCAGCTCACGGAGAGCTACCAGATTGTTGAGACGAAAGAAGTGATCGGCGGCGCGCACCGCCGTATCCTGAACGTACACCTTGCCTTCGGCCAACCGCTTCAGGAGTTCGTCCGGCGGCAGGTCGACGAGCACGATCTCATCCGCCTTGTCGAAGGTAATGTCCGGAATGGTTTCGCGCACACGGATTTTCGTAATGCGTTGAATGACGTCGTTCAGGCTCTCGATGTGCTGGATATTCAACGTAGTCCAGACATTGATCCCGGCATCGAGCAACTCCTCCACGTCCTGCCATCGCTTGGGATGGCGACTGCCGGGGGCGTTGGTATGCGCGTATTCGTCGACGAGAACCAGGGCCGGAGCACGCTTGAGCGCGGCATCGATATCGAACTCCTGAACCATGCGCCCGCGATAAGGAATAGAGAGGCGCGGCAGGATCTCGAGACCTTGCATCATCTGTTCCGTCTCCCACCGGCCGTGTGTCTCGACAAGGCCCACGACCACATCGGTTCCATCCTGTCGGGCCGTGCGTCCAGCCTGCAGCATCGCATAGGTTTTCCCAACGCCTGGAGCCGCCCCAAGAAAAATCTTGAGGCGGCCCCGGCCTTCGCGATTGGCGAGGGCAAGAAGCGCTTCAGGTGAAGCGCGAGGCTTGTCGTTCACACCCATGAAAACGGCATCTCCATGCCCCCAAGGTAAGCCCTCCGAGCAAGGTCGTTAAGAGCCCATCCGGTCAAGCGCCCGGTTGACGCGCAGGACATTGACCCGGGGCTCACCGAAAAGCTCGAAAGTCCGCCCTTCGATAAAACTCTCGACGACTTGTCTCACCTTGGCCGGCGGGACATTGCGGGCCGCGGCGATGCGTGCCACCTGCGCCTCCGCATATACGGGAGAAATATGGGGGTCGAGACCGCTGGCGGAGGTGGTGAGGGCATCCCCAGGGATCGGAGTCGACAAGCCGGCCGACCGCCAGGCCTCGATCGCCTCCTTCAAGCGCTCCGCCAGTTTTTGTGAGGTCGGCCCAAGATTCGAGCCGGTCGAGGCGGCTGCGTTGTAGGGAGCGTCGATCGTCTTCGACGGATCTTGAGAATCCGCAGCGCTCGTCGCCGAGGGTCGCGGCCAAAGATAACGCGCCGACGTAAAATTCTGGCCGATCAGGTCGGAGCCGATGACACGGCCGTTTTCCGTCACAAGGCTGCCATTGGCTTCGGTCGGAAAGGCCGCCTGCCCGATGGCTGTGACGGCATAAGGATATGCGAGACCCGTCAAGGCGGTGAAAAGAACGAGAAGGACGAGTGCGGGACGAAGATGTGACATTGGTAGCCTCCTCTCAAGCCCAACCGATGGCCGTGACGGCGAGGTCGATGGTCTTGATGCCGATGAACGGTACAATGAGCCCGCCGAGACCGTAGATGAGCAGGTTTCGGCGAAGCTGCGTGGCGGCACTCAAGGGTCGGTAGGGAATTCCGCGCAAAGCCAGCGGGATCAATGCCACGATGATCAATGCATTGAAGATCACCGCGGAGAGGATCGCGCTTTGTGGGGTCGACAGACCCATGACGTTGAGGACGCCCAGTTGCGGGATTGCGGCGATGAAGAGCGCCGGAATGATCGCGAAGTACTTCGCCACGTCGTTGGCGATGGAGAACGTTGTGAGCGATCCACGTGTCATGAGAAGTTGCTTGCCAATGCCGACGACCTCGATGAGCTTCGTCGGATTGGAATCGAGATCCACCATGTTTCCGGCTTCGCGCGCGGCTTGCGTTCCGGTTTGCATAGCGACACCTACATCCGCCTGAGCGAGAGCCGGCGCATCGTTCGTGCCGTCTCCGCACATGGCCACAAGACGCCCCTCGCTTTGGGCTCTGCGAATGTAGTTGAGCTTGTCCTGCGGCGTTGCCTCGGCGATGAAATCGTCCACGCCCGCTTCTGATGCGATAGCAGCTGCCGTGACGGGATTGTCGCCAGTGACCATGACCGTGCGAATGCCCATGCGGCGCAGCTCGGCAAAGCGCTCCTTGATATCCGGCTTCACCACGTCCTTGAGATGAATGATGCCGAGCAGCCGCCCGCCTTCCACCAGACCGAGCGGCGTTCCGCCCGAGCGGGCGATTCTGTCCACGGCGGCCGCGAAGGCAGTGTCGGTGACAGCGCGCCCATTGATACCTTGAGCGAAGCGCAGCACCGCATCTACCGCCCCCTTGCGCAGGCGACGCTCTCCGAGGTCGACGCCGGAAAGGCGCGTTGTCGCCGAGAACGCGATGAAGCGGGCTTCCGCCGGAGTTTGCGTCGGCGCGCGCAGGCCGTGCTTTTCCTGCACGAGCGCCACGATGGAGCGCCCTTCCGCCGTTTCGTCCGCCAGGCTTGCCAGCATCGCGGCTTCTGCAACCTCGCGCTCGCTCACGCCCGGCAGTGGAATGATCTCGGATGCCATGCGGTTTCCAAACGTGATCGTGCCCGTCTTATCGAGAAGGAGGGTGTCCACATCGCCCGCCGCCTCAACCGCACGGCCCGACGTAGCGAGCACGTTGAAGCGGATGAGGCGATCCATGCCGGCGATGCCGATAGCGGACAAAAGGCCGCCGATCGTGGTGGGGATGAGTGTCACGAGGAGTGCGACCAGAACCGGAACGGGAACATCCGCACCGGAATAGCGCCCGAAACCTGCAAGCGTGACGACCGCCACAAGGAAGACGATGGTCATGCCGGCGAGCAGCACGTTCAATGCGATCTCGTTCGGCGTCTTCTGCCGTTCCGCCCCTTCGACGAGTGCTATCATCCGATCCAGGAACGAAGAACCGGCTTCCGCTGTGATTCCAACGACGATCCAGTCCGAGAGGACGGTCGTTCCGCCCGTCACCGCCGAACGATCGCCACCGGATTCCCGAATGACGGGAGCAGATTCACCCGTAATCGCAGCCTCGTTCACAGACGCGATCCCATCAATGACCTCGCCATCACCGGGGATCAAATCGCCTGCTTCGACGAGCACGAGGTCGCCGACTTGCAAATCGACCGCCGAAACTCTTTGAAACAGCTCTCTGCGATTCCGATCGTGGAGTTTTTTGGCGACTGTATCAGTGCGTGCCTGACGCAGTGTGTTGGCTTGCGCCCGCCCCCGGCCTTCAGCGACAGCCTCGGCGAAATTGGCGAAGATCACCGTGAACCAAAGCCACGCCGCGATCTGGCCCGTGAAGAAGGTCGAGTGGCCGAAGAAGAGGTCCCGCAGGTAGAGGATCGTGACAAGAAGCGCCACGACTTCGGTGACGAAGATCACTGGATTGCGGATCAGCTGACGCGGATCGAGTTTCTTGACGGAATCGATGACGGCCTGCCGCAGGATCGGTCCATCGAACATGGAAACGTTAAGCTGTGCGTGTTTGCTCATGGAGCACCTGTCAGAATGTCTTTCCAGCCAGCATCAACACCTGTTCGGCGATGGGACCGAGAGCGAGAGCCGGGAAGAACTGGAGTCCGCCGAGGATGAGGATGACGCCGATCAGAAGGCCGACGAAGAGCGGCCCGTGGGTCGGGAACGTGCCCGTCGAAGTTTCGAGCTTCGTCTTGGCCGCGAGAGACCCCGCGATGGCAAGCATCGGCACGATATAGGCGAAGCGTCCGAGCAGCATCGCGAGCCCGAGCGTCGTGTTGTACCAAGGCGTGTTGGCGGAAAGTCCTGCAAAGGCGGAGCCGTTGTTTCCGACCGTCGAGGAATAGGCATAGAGAATCTCCGACAGTCCGTGCGGACCGGAATTGAGAAGACCCGCGAGTCCCTGCGGAAGCACGGCAGACACGGCGGAAAATCCGAGAATAGTGACCGGAAGAATGAGGACCGATAGCATCGCCATCTTGACCTCCTTCGCCTCGATCTTCTTGCCCAGATATTCCGGTGTGCGCCCGACCATAAGGCCCGCGACGAACACCGCGATGATCGCCATGACGAGGATGCCGTAGAGCCCCGATCCGACGCCGCCAGGCAAAATCTCGCCAAGCTGAATCAAGAACATCGGTACGAGTCCGCCGATGGGCGTGAAGCTCGCATGCATTGCGTTGACCGCACCGGAGGAGAGCCCGGTGGTGACCGCCGCGAAGAGTGCCGAGAGAGCCAGGCCGAAACGAACCTCTTTGCCTTCCATGTTGCCGTCCGTCGGATTGATGCCGAGACTCTGGAGCATTGGTGTACCGGAAGCTTCGGCGGCATAGGCCACCGCGACGCCTGCCACGAGAAGCAGCCCCATCACCCACACCAAGGCGCGCGCCTGGCGGCTGTCGCCGACGAGACGACCGAAGGCGAAAACGACGGCAACCGAGACCACCAGCATCTGCCAGATCTGCACGAAATTGGTGAGTGCCGTCGGATTCTCGAACGGATGCGCGGCATTCACGTTGAAGAAGCCGCCACCATTGGTGCCGAGCTGCTTGATGGCAACCTGGCTGGCCACCGGGCCGAGCGCGATGGTTTGTTTCGCGCCGTCCATCGTGGTCGCATCGACGGAGGCAAGAAGCGTCTGCGGCATTCCGAGTGCAATGAGCGCAACGGCGGTAACGAGCGCCAGTGGCAGCAGCACGTAGAGCGTCGAGCGGGTCATATCGACCCAGAAATTTCCAACCGTTGTGGCCTTTGAGCGCGCAAAGCCGCGCACCAACGCCATCGCAAGCGCAAGGCCCGTGGCGGCGGAGAGAAAGTTATGCACCGTCAGTCCGGCCATCTGCGAGAAATGGCTCATGGTGGTCTCACCGCTATAGGACTGCCAGTTGGTGTTCGTGACGAACGAAACAGCCGTGTTGAAGGCGAGATCCGGAGAGATGCCGGAGAAGCCCTGCGGATTCAAGGGTAGGATGCCTTGCAGGCGCAGGATTGCATAAAGCGAAGCGAAGCCTGCGACGTTGAACAGCAACATCGCCAGCGCATAGGAGCGCCAGCCCTGTTCACGCGATGGATCGACACCTGCAAGCGCATAGAAGCCCTTCTCGATCGGAGCGAGAAGAGGCGTGAGGAGATTGCGCTGGCCGGAGTAAACCTTGGCCATGAACGCGCCGAGCGGCACAGCCGCCAGCAGGACCGCCAAGAAGAGAACGGCTATCTGGAGCCACCCATTGAGAGTCATCTGAAGGGCCTCTTAGAACCGTTCGGGCTTGAGCAGCGCCATGACGAGATAAATGGCCAGGCCTACTGCGACGGCCCCGCCAAGGAAAAGATCGAGTGACATGGAGGAGCTCCGATCAAAGCCGCTCGGCCGCGGCGACATAGAGCGCCATGAGCGCAAAGAAGCCGAGGCCCAGCAGGAGAAAGACGACATCAAGCATGACAACACCACGCGGTTAGGTGGCAAAACCTACGACCGACCGGCATCAAGGCTCGATAGGGAAGAGCGTGGCCGGGTATAAGGGCGTTATAAAGAGGTCGGGCGGCGACTCTGATATCAAGGAAACGCCGACCCTACGGGCGCGTTGCAAAACGCAAAGCCTCAGAGAGAGCTGAATTCGGAGCCACTCCGATGGATGGCATTGAATTCCGTTTACCTCGGCCAACCCGGTGCGAAGAACCGCTACAAGTCACCGCCTATATCGGTTAAAACGGCTCGCAAAGAAGATGAGGAGCATCTTATGAAAGCCCGCGTGAAACTGATCGACGGTATGGCGTTTCTAGGCGAATCGGGGAGCGGCCACGCGGTCGTCATGGATGGCGCGCCGGAATATGGCGGTCGCAATATCGGTATTCGGCCCATGGAAATGCTCTTGATCGGCCTTGGTGGATGCACGGCTTTCGATGTGGTGCAGATTCTTAGGCGCGGACGCGAAACCGTGACCGATTGCGTGATCGACGTCTCCTCCGAGCGCGCCGAGACGGATCCGAAGGTTTTCACCAAGATCCACCTCGACTATCGCGTGACCGGCCGCCAGCTTTCCGCCGACAAGGTCGAGCGAGCCATCAATCTCTCAAAGGAAAAGTATTGCTCCGCCTCGATTATGTTGGGCGCGACCGCGACCATCACCCATAGCTGGACCGTGATCGACGAAACGGCGGAAACGCAGACGCCTTCGGCGGCTTAAACAGCAATCGTCCCGCTCAGATCATCCCGCCGTCGCTCGCGACATCGGAGGTCAGGCCGGAGCGTAGAGCTCTTGCTGTTCCGGAGAGCGCTGCATCCTGCCGGCGGCGCGGTCTCGGACTCTCAATGCGGTGTTCGGCGACGATGCGGCCCGGCGAGCCCGAGAGAACCACGACACGGTCGGCGAGGTAAGTTGCCTCGTCGATATCGTGGGTGACGAAGATCACGGTCTTGCCCGTCGCTTGCCAGACACGGACGAGTTCGTCCTGCAGGCTTTCCCGCGTGATCGCGTCGAGCGCGGAAAATGGCTCATCCATCAGCAGCACTTCGGGTTCGACCGCAAGCGCCCTCGCCAGAGACACGCGTTGCCGCTGGCCACCCGATAGTTGATGCGGCCAACGATTGGCCAGTGCGCCCAATCCCACGAAATCCAGCGCCGCCTGCGCACGCGTCCTACGCTCGTGCCTCGCAACGCGTCCGGTCTCAAGTCCGAAACCGACATTGGAAATGACTCGCCGCCATGGCAGCAAGCGTGAATCCTGAAACACCAGCGCCACAGGACGTTTTTGCGGATTGGCCGCGGCAATACGCACAGCACCGGTATCGGGTGACGCAAGACCGGCAAGAACGCGCAGCAACGTGGATTTACCGACTCCGGACGAGCCTACAATCGCCAGAAACTCGCCGCGCGCGACATCGAGGTTCAACCGCTCAAGGACGGTCGTGCGTTGGCCATCACGCTCGAAGGCCAGCGAAAGATCCTTGATCTCGACTACGCTTTCCATCGCAGAAGCCATCCTTGCAAAGCCACGAAAGCCGTATCGAGAAAACCGTAGAGCGCCGCCATGGTGAGCATGTAGACGACCACCACATCGGTCGAGAGAAGGCTGGACGCCTGCATCATCCGTTGGCCGAGGCCGAAAACGCCAAAGATCTCGGCGGCGACCACCGCCATCCACGCTTGGCCCAATGCCGTGCGAAGACCCACAAGGATGCCGGGTGTCGCCGCCGGGAGAAGGATTTTCACCAGGCGCTGCCGGCCGGAACGAAAGCCGAAGGCATCCGCGACTTCGATGAGATCGCGATCGACGGAACGGATCGCGCCATGGGCGGCGAAATAGACGATCCAGAACACGCCCATGGCGATGATGAACACCGCCGCCTTCGTATCGACACCGAACCACAGAATCGCGAAAGGCACCCAGGCGAGACCCGGGACGGGACGAAGAACACGCACGATCCAGGCGGTGAAATCCTCCGCATTGCGATACATGCCGGTGGCGACGCCCAACGCGACACCGAGTGCAGCGCCGAGGCCGAGGCCCAACACGTAATGCGACAGAGAACTTGCAACGGCCTGAAACCACGCACCGCTCGCCACTTCTTTCAAGAAAGCGGCGGGAATGACGCTCGGTCCCGGTAGCAAGGCAGGATTGACGAGGCCGAGCCGTGGCACGGCCTCCCAAAGGCACAAGAACGCGATCAGGCCGATCAATGAGAGAAGAACGGAACGCATGTGTGAGGCTTAACCGCCCTTGGTGGCGCGCTCGAAGAATTTCGACTCGAACAGACCGTCAAACGGCAATTCCTTGTCGAGCGATCCCAACTTGACCTGATAGGCTTGCATGGCGCGGGCCGGTTCGATGATGGCGCGCGGATCGATGAGGAATTTCGTTGCGGGCGAAGAGAGCGCCTTGCGGATCGTCGCACTCTCGACGATGCCCTTGCCGAGCGCAGCCTCGATCGGTGCGACCGCCTTGTCAGGCGTCTTGGCGATCAGATCGGCGGCGCGCACGAGACCGTCCACGAGAGCCTGCACGGCCTCCGGGTTCTTCGTGAGGAATGCGCCTGATACGGCGACAACCGTGCCGGGCTGCCCGGGGAACATCTCGTCGCCGAGCGCGACCAGCTTGATCTCCGGATTGCGGCCCTGGACGATGGTGACGGCGGGCTCGCGGATCGATGCACCTTCGACAGCGCCGGCGAGAACCGCCTGCTGCGTCGCGTCGATGCCCATGGGGACAATTTCCACGTCGGCCTTGTCCGCCTTCGCGACCTCCCACAGCCAATATTGCAGCGTGGTGTTGGGCACCGAGCCGGCAGGCTGGGTGGCAAGGCGCGCAGGTTTTCCTTCAGCGACGCGATAGGCCTTGAAGGCCGCCGCCGACGCAGTGCCGGGCGTGAAATACTTGGCGAGCTTCGGCGTCGCGACGAAGACGTTCTCGGCGATCGCGGTTGCGGCCACCACGCGCACATCGACGCCCTTGGAGCGCGCGACAGCCAGCGGCGCGACACCAGCCACGTAGATGTCGATGGTGCCAGAGGCGACGGCCTGGATCATGTTCGGGCCGGACTCGAATGTGGTGAAGGCGAGTTCGAGGCCCTTCTCTTTCAGCCAGCCTTCCTTATCGGCCACGAAGATCGGCGAAGCACCGATAATCGGAATGACGCCGACGCGCGCCTTGACAGCTCCCTGGGCAAGGGCAGGCGAACGAAACGCACCGGCCAAGGCAACCGCCCCGGTCGCGGCGAGAAAGCGACGACGATCCATTATTTTCATCTCCTGCCAAGCGGCGCCGCCCGATCTGGAGAAGACGCCCGTTGACAGATTAAGAAAAGAATTTTCTATCTGAATGCAAGCAGTAAAGCTTCATAAGAAAAATGTTCTATCTATTGCAAATGAGATAGAATTTTTCTCTAAATTCTAGGAGAAAAAGATAAATGGATGCTATCGACCTAAAAATCCTCACAGCGTTGCAGGCCGATTCCAGCATTTCTATCGCTGAACTGGCCGATCGCGTCGGCCTGTCTCAGACACCCTGCTGGAAGCGGATCCAGCGCCTGGAAACGACCGGCGTTATCGAGAAGCGTGTCGCGCTCGTCGTGCCGGAAAAGATCGGCCTGGGCCTGACGGTGTTCGTCTCCATCGAGACGTCGGACCATTCCGGCGAGTGGCTGGAGCGTTTCGCGCAATTCGTGGCCGCAATGCCGGAGGTGATGGAGTTCTACCGCATGGCGGGCGATGTAGATTACATGCTGCGGGTCGTCGTGGCCGATATGGCGGCTTACGATCAGTTCTACAAACGCCTGATCGCCGAGATTCCGTTGAAGAACGTCACATCCCGGTTTGCCATGCAGCGCATCAAGTCAACGACAGCCTTCGCCCTTCCGGCGCCCTCGAAGGGCTGAGGCGACAATTGGCTCGCGGCGACCTCGCCTATTTCAGTTCTTCCCGGCCATTCGTATAGGTGAGTAGATCGTAAGCGAGAAGCCTCTCCCAAATGTCCTCTGCGCTTCCTGCGAAAGCGAACAGATTGAGGTCATCCACCGCGATCATCCCGTGCTCGATCATCGCATCGAAATTCAGAACGGACGTCCAATAAGCCTTGTCGAACAGAACGATAGGCAGAGGCGGCGCTTTCTGGGTCTGGCGCAGGGTCAGAATCTCGAACAACTCGTCAAACGTGCCGAAGCCGCCGGGAAAGACCACGAGTGCGGCCGCGCGCATGGCAAGATGCATCTTGCGCATGGCGAAGTAGTGAAAGCGGAATGTGAGTTCGGGCGTCGAATAGGCATTCGGCTCCTGCTCGTGCGGCAAGGTGATGTTGAAGCCTATGGAAGGAGCGCCTGCGTCGCACGCATCGCGATTGGCCGCCTCCATAATGCCGGGGCCGCCACCCGTCGCGATGACGTTGTCCCGAACGTTGCCGTTGACGGTGAGCGCTCCACCCCGCTCGGAAGCCATCTTGCCGAAAAGGCGAGCTTGCTCGTACCAGAAGGCCTCGCGTCCCGGCCCGTCCTCGCGCACGCGCGCGCTGCCGAAGACGACGATGGTGGAACGCACGCCCCAATTTCTGAGCGCCTCTTCCGCCTTGGCATATTCGAGCTGGAAGCGCACGCCGCGCATCGTATCGCCCAGGAGAAAATCCTGGTCGAGAGCAGCCAGCCGATAGGAAGGCGAGGCTATTTGCGCGGCATTCGAGGGATGGGAATTCGTCATGACAGGCCCTTCGAGATGGTTCCGACTTAAGCGTTCCGCTCGACGCCTGCGCGGCGATGAGCCGGCGGCGTTCATAGAACCCGCCGGCTTATCGCACAAAACCGCATCGAAGACGAAATGTCGGCGCGTCGGCGCTCCGCTTATGCGTATTTCGCTTCGAGATAGCGCAAATAAGGGGCCACTTCGAGGGTGCGGCCCGTCACGTTGGTGAGAAGTTCCTGGCGCTGGAACCGGCGGCCATGGCGCCAGATCTTTTCCCCGAGCACATCATTGAGGCGCGCATATTCGCCCGCCTCGATCGCGTCGTGCAGGCCCTTATCCTCGGAACGCAGCGTCTCCATGACTTGTGCCGCCATGACGTTGCCGATGGTGTAGCTCGCGAACGAGCCCATATAGCCGGTCGACCAATGCACATCCTGCAGAACGCCGCGTGCATCGTCCGGCACGACGAGATCGAAATCGCGTTTGATGGCCTCATTCCAGGCCTGAGGGAGATCGGCGACTTTCAGCGAATTTTCCATGAGCGCGCGCTCGAGTTCGACACGCAGCATGATGTGGAAGTCATAGGTCAATTCATCGGAATCGACGCGGATGAAGCCCGGCTCGACGCGCGTCACGGCGCGGTAGAATTCTTCCGCACTGACATCGCTGAGCTGGCTCGGGAAATGCCGCTGCAATTCGGGGAAGTGCAACTGCCAGAAAGTCCGGCTGCGGGCGACATGATTTTCCATCAGTCGCGATTGGGATTCGTGCGTTCCCAGGCTCGTGCCGTTCACAGCATAGAGACCGATGAGATCGGTCGCGAGTGTCGTGCGGACGAAAGCCGGATCGCCACCCTGCTCGTAGAGCGCATGCCCGGTCTCGTGAGCGGTTGCGAAAATGGAACCCGGAAGATAGTCACGCCGATAGCGCGTCGTGATCCGTACGTCGTTGCGCGTAAACGAGACCTCGAAAGGATGCACGGTCTTGTCGAGACGGCCGCGGGTGAAGTCATAGCCGAGCTTTCTTGCAACGAACTCGCCGAAAGCATGCTGCCCTTCCTCCGCGTAGTCCCGGAAAAGGAAGTCGGAGCGCGGAGCCGGACGGGCGCGCGCCTTATCGAGAATCGGTTTCAGACCGGTACGAAGTTCATCGAAGAAGACCTTCAGGCTTTCCGCGCTCTCGGTCGGCTCATAGACCGCGACCATCGCGTCATAGGGATGCTTGCCGTAGCCGACCGCATCAGCATAGGCGCGGGCGAGATTCATCGTCTTTTCAAGGAACGGTGCGAAGATCGAAAAATCGGACTTTGCCCGAGCCTCGATCCAGGCCGACTGCGCGTGGGTGCGAAGCGCCACGCGCTCCTGAATGAGCGATGCAGGAATGCGATTGTGGTGATCGAAGGCGATACGCGTCTGTTTCACAGCGCGGCGAGCTGCCGAATCTTCCGGCGCTGATTCAACCGCACGCTCCGCCGTTTCGAGTGCCTTCTCTGTCTCGGGTGCAAGCAGGATGTCGCGGGCTAATCGCGTCAAAGTCGCAATCTGGTGGCCGCGCGTCTCCGCACCACCGGTCGGCATCATGGTGCGCGAATCCCAGGTCAGGAGGGAGGCGGCATTCAGCACATCGTTGACGGTGCCGACGCGCTCGTGGAGGGCCGAAAGGGCCGGATTTTGAATCATGATACTTCGCTTGCGAGTTCAGGCGGTTCCGCCCGTGTTGAGATGACAGGCCGAGAACCGGCCGGACCCGATGGCGGTGAGGGCCGGCACTTCCTTGCGGCAACGCGGCCCCGCCAGGGGGCAGCGCGGATGGAAATGACATCCACTCGGGGGGTTGAGAGGCGATGGAATTTCACCCGCGATGGGCTGAAAATCCTTGCGACCAACGCCGACCCGCGGAACGCTTTCGAACAAGGCTTTGGTATAGGGGTGGTTCGGCGCAGCATAGAGCTCGGTGGTTTTCGCGAGTTCCACGATACGGCCGAGATACATAATTGCAACCCGGTCCGACACGTGACGCACAACGCCGAGATCGTGACTGATGAAAATCGCCGTCAGATCGAGGTCGCGCCGCAGATCCATGAAGAGGTTCAAGACCTGCGCCTGGATGGAGACATCAAGGGAGGCGACAGGCTCATCGAGCACGAGCAGATCGGGCTTCATGGCCAGAGCACGCGCGATTGCGATGCGCTGGCGCTGGCCGCCTGAGAACTGGTGCGGGAAACGCCGGCGGTAACTAGGATCAAGCCCGACCCGCGCCAGAAGATCGGCCACGTAAGTGTCTGCTTCGCCTGCCTTGACGATGCGGTGCGTCACCGGACCTTCCGCAACCGTGTCCCCGATGCGCATGCGGGGATTGAGACTGGCGAACGGATCCTGATGAACCATCTGGACGCGCGTCGTCAGCTTCTGGGTCCGGCGTCCCTGCTCCTTGGCGACGGGCGCATTCTCGAACAGAACCTTACCGTCGCTGGGCGCATAGATGCCGGCCACGATGCGGCCCAGCGTCGACTTCCCGCAGCCGGATTCTCCGACAAGGCCGATTACCTCGCCTTTGGCGACCGACAGGCTCACACCCGTCACGGCGCGCACGATCTCGGCCTTGCGACCGGCGCCGAGAAGGCCCGCGATGCGCTCGCCGAGGCTTGGGCGCTTTACGAAGCGCTTTGAGAGATTGTCGATCTCGAGGAGAGCGGAGGACATTGTTCTGACTCGATGGGGAAATGACAGAGAGCGGTGCGCCCGTCTGCAAAATCGCGAACGGGCGGCGGCGTGGTGCAGGTGGCCTGCGCACGCGGGCAACGCGGCGCAAAAGCACATCCTGGCGGCAGGTTGGTGATCGACGGTGCGGAGCCCGGAATTTGCGGCAGATGCTCGCCGGGCGGATGTTCGGCCGGAACGGAGAGCAGCAAGCCCGCCGTATAGGGATGGCGCGGGGACGCTATGACCTCGGCGGCCGGCCCCGTCTCCACGATGCGACCCGCATACATGACGCAGATATCGTCCGCGAGACTCGAGACGACGGCAAGATCGTGCGTCACCCACACGAAGGCGGTGCCGGTCTCATCGGCCAGACGCCTCACCTCGGCGAGAATTTGGCCCTGGATAGAGACATCGAGCGCAGTCGTCGGTTCGTCCGCGATGATCACGGCGGGGCTATGCAAAAGCGCCGTCGCGATGGCGACGCGCTGGCGCATGCCGCCTGACAATTGATGCGGATAGGCGTCCAGCCGCTCTTCGGGGCTTGGAATGCCGACCTTGGCGAGAGCGTCGCGAGCCCGCTTCAAGGCCTCTTTCCGCGAGACCTTGTCATGAGCGCGCACAGCAGCGGCCATCTGCGTCCCGATCTTGAGAACCGGGTTTAGGGTCATCATCGGATCCTGGAACACCATCGCGATCCGCGCGCCGCGAACGCGACGAAGCGCTTCGCCCTTCAGGTGTGTGAGGTCCGTTCCATCAAGCAGTACCTGCCCACCCGCGATCTTGCCCGGTGCATCGATGAGGCCGAGGATCGAGTAGCCGGTGACGCTTTTGCCCGAGCCGGATTCACCAACGAGGCCGAGAATCCGCCCGCGTGCGACCTTAAAGCTCACGCCGTCGACGGCTTTCACCGTTCCCGCACGCGTTTGAAACTCCGTGCGAAGATCTTTGACGTTCAGCACATAGTCCGTCATCGGCTGCGCCTCGGATTGAGCACGGTGCGGACCTGATCGCCGACGAGGTTGATGGCAACCACCGTCAGCATCAGCGCGATGCCGGGATAGATCGAGATCCAATAGCGACCCGAAAGCAGAAACTGGAACCCGTTCGAAATGAGTGAGCCGAGAGAAGGCTGCGTCAGCGGTAGTCCGAGCCCTAGAAACGAGAGTGTCGCCTCAAGGGCAATCGAATTGGCGACCTGCACCGTGGCGACCACGATCAATGGCGGCAAGGCGTTCGGCAACAGATGCCGAAAGAGAACCTGCCGCGCAGGCAAAGGAGTCGAGAGAGCCGCCTCGATATAATCCTTGCTGCGCTCTGCGCTTGCCGCGCCATGCGTGGTGCGGGCAAAATAGGCGTATTGCGCCGCCGTCAGTGCCGCGATGAGCTGCGGCAATCCCTGCCCCAGCATGGCGACAAGAACGAGCGCAAGAAGGATCGCGGGCAGCGATAGTTGCAGATCGATGATGCGCATGATCACCGCTTCGACGCGCCCACCATAGTAGGCCGCGATCAAACCCACGACGGCACCGAAGGTCAGGGCCAGTGATCCTGCCGCAACGCCGACGATGAGGCTCGTACGCAAGCCATAGAGAATGGCCGAGAACACGTCGCGCCCGGCCGCATCGGTGCCGAGCCAATGCACGTATCCGGCGGAGCCGACATTGCCGGGTTCAAGGCGTGCGTCGAAAAGATCGAGCGTCGCCTGATTGTACGGATCCTGCGGCGCGATCAGCGGCGCGAACACCGCCATCAGGATGACGGAGACGATAACGATCAAAGCTGCGACCGCCGTCGGGCTCTGGCGGAAATCCGCCCAGAACCCGGCAAGACGCGTCCAGCGCGTTTCAGCAGCTATGGCGCTCATGACGCTTCCTTGACGCGAATGCGTGGGTCGAGCTGGCCATAGGTGAGATCGACGACGAGATTGATCAGGACAAACAGGAACACGACAAGAATGAGATAAGCGACCATGACAGGACGGTCGAGCACCGTAATGGAATCGATGATGAGCTTGCCCATGCCGGGCCAGTTGAACACGGTCTCGGTTACGACTGCGAAAGCCAACGTCGAGCCGAGTTCAAGGCCGAAAACGGTGACGATCGGGATCGCGATGTTCTTGAGCACGTGCAGTCCGACAACCTTGCCTTCCGAGAGCCCTTGCGCCCGCGCGAAACGGACATAATCGGAACTCATCACCTCTGCCGTGCCTGCGCGCGTGAGGCGAATGAGCAAACCGAGCTTGAAGAGCGCGAGATTGAAAGCCGGGAGAATGATGTAGCTCCACCCCTCGAGTGAGGTGATGGACAGGTTCATGCCGAGAACATGCGTCGTCGGGCCGCGACCGCCGGATGGCAGCCATCCGAGCTCCACGGCAAAGGCCATGATCAGCAACAACCCGACCCAGAAAGTCGGAACGCTGAAGCCCAGAACGGAGAAGGCCATGATGGCTTTGGACGAAATGGCATCGGGCTTGTAACCCGCCCACAATCCCAGCGGAATACCGAGAAAAGTCGCGATGACCATCGCCGTCACCGCGAGCTCCAGCGTCGCTGGGAAGCGCGACCAGATCAGACCGATGACGGGTAGGCGATAGATAAACGACTCGCCCATGTCCCCGTGCAGCATGTTGCTCATGAACACGAAGTATTGCTCGATCAAAGGCCGATCGAGACCGTAGCGATGGATCAATGCTTCGCGCAGGGCCTGGTCGGAAGCTGGATCGATCATCACATCGATCGGGTTCCCGATAGCGTAAACGCCCAGGAACACGATGATCGACATCGCAATAATCACAAGAAGCGCTTGAAGAACGCGCTGAATCAAAAAACCAATCATGCTCTTTTATGTTTGGTCATGAGGGAGGACCGGCCGGATGACCCCGGCCGGTCCTTGGATGGCGATCAGCTCTTCGGCTTGATCTCGTAGGCCAGCGTCTCCTGATCGACGCGCGACGGGATGGTCAACATTCCCTTCTTCGCGGCCCAGACCGTCTGCAGCTGCACGGTCGGGATCAGCGCGCGGTCGTTCATGGACACTTCCGTCACCTTCTCGAAGAGAGCGCGGCGCTTCGGATCGTCCATGGTGCGCGAGCCTTCCTCGAGCAGCTTGTCCACTTCCGCATTGGAGTAGCCCTGCTTGTTGAACGCGCCGAGACCGGTCTTTGGATCGGCCGTGTGCACGAGCGAGCCGTAGGTGTAGCTCGCCTCACCCGTCAGCGTGCCCCAGCCGCTCATCCACAGGGAGAACTCACCCTTCTGCTGCGCCGGGAAAAACACGGTGCCGTTGAGTGCGTTGGCGTTCACCTTCAGGCCTGCGCGCGCCCACATCTGCGAGAGCGCTTCACACACAGCGGAATCGCCAGGCAGGCGATTGTTGGTGCAATGGAAGTCGATCTCGAAGCCCTTCGGATAACCCGCTTCCGCGAGAAGCTGCTTCGCCTTTGCGACATCGTAAGGACGCTCCGGCAAAGCCTTGCTACCGCCGAAGAAGTTCGTCGGCATCAGCTGGTTCGCGGGGCGACCCAACCCTTCGAGGACGACGCGAACGAGCGTCTTGCGGTCGATGGCGAGATCGAGCGCTTCGCGCACCTTCGGATCACGCAGCGGATTCTCGGTGATTTCCTTGCCGTCGACCTTCACCGGCTTCGGCAAAGTCTCTTTCACGTTCGGCGTGAGGTTGAGATAATAGACCGAGTCGGCGACGAAGGTGTCGACCGATTTGTCCTTCTGCATTGCGGCGTAGTCGGTTGCAGGCACGTAATTGACGAGATCCACCTGACCGGATTTCAGCGCCGCCATGCGGGCCGGATCGTTCGGGATTTCCTTGCGGATCACCTTCGCCCAGGGCTGCTTCGCGCCCCAGTAACCGTCGAAACGCTCGACGACGAAATCGCCCTTCGGTTCCCACGAGACGAACTTGTACGGCCCGGTGCCGATGGCGGCCTTACCCGAATTGAACTGCTCGTTGCGCGCTTCCATGCCGACGGACTTCGACACCACGAAGAGGCGGATGAAATCGTTCGGCAGGGTCGGTGCAGGCGCCTTCGTGATCACGTGCAGGGTGTATTTGTCGACGACCTTCGTCTCCTTCACCTGCTTCGTGTAGATCGTCATGCTCATCGGGCCGGTCACCACGGGGATGCGGTCGATGGAGAACTTCACGTCTTCTGCCGTCAGCTCCGAGCCGTCGTGGAATTTCACGCCCTCACGGATCTTGAACTCCCAGGTCGTGTCATCGACCGGCTTCCAGGATGTCGCGAGACCCGGCTTCATCTGCAGGTTCTCGTCCGCCATCACCAGCGTGTCGAAGATGTGGCGCAAGGTCTCTGCCTGGCTGCCAAGCGTCGACCAATGCGGGTCGATCGAGTCCGGCCCGGCGCGCACACCCATCGTCAGCGTCTGCGCCGATACGGCGCCACCAAGCGTCGTGCCGATGAGCAGGGCTGCCGCCAGTGTGGAGCCGAGCTTGAAATTAAGTTTCATAAGATATCCCCTCTTGCTAAGGACCGGTCTTTTCGTTCAAGGTGTTCTTGTCGATTAGAACGGTAGGTCAGCAAATTCATTAAAGTCAACTCCGTCGTGCACAAAACACCATCATCACCTGATATTTCTGACGGCATCTGTTATAATAAAACAGAACAGACGCCCGACGAGAAGATTCTGACCAATCTCGCGGCTGCGCTCGACCGCACGCTACCGGTGCCGCTCGGAATCCAGCTGCGTGGATTGATCGAATTCGGCATCGCGCTTGGCGAACTGCCGAGCGGCCAGCGGCTTCCGTCAGTGCGCGAGTTGGCCGAGCGAGCAGGCATCGCCCACATGACGGTCGCGACCGTCTATCGCGAATTGCGCGAGGCCGGACTGATCGAGGCAAAGCCCGGCGCTGGCACTTATGTGGGCGACGGGCATTCCAGCGACGGCCTACGCTCTTCCGCCATGCGCAAGATCCAGCGGCGCGTCGAAACGCTCTTCAACGAAGCGGAAGAGCTGGGGCTCGCGCCTTCCGTCGTCTCTTCGCTCGTCAATGCGCGTGCGGCTCGTGGCCGTGCGCAAACGCGTCCCCTGCATCTCGTCATGGTCGGCAATTTCATTGAGACGACGCGGCAATATGCCGACCGGATTCGGGAATATCTCGAGCCTGGGGACAGCATCACGGTGACCACCGTCGATGCGTTGCAAGCGGGCGAATCTTTTCCGCAACCATGCGATGTCTGCATTACCCTCGCCCACCGCCGTGGCGAAGTGGAGCACCTGCTTCCGACCAGCATTCCCGTTGTGGGTCTGAGCTTTATTCCTTCAGAGGAAACGCGCGCGCAGCTCGCCATGATCGATCCGATGGCCCGCGTCGGCATCGTGTCGATCTTTCCCGAGTTCATGGCCCTGATGAAGCCCGGCGTGCTGCGTTTCGCACCACACGTTTCGGATGTGGACGTGAGGCTTCTGACCGCTCCCGACCTCGAAGCGTTTCTCGCATCCGTCGATGTGGCGATTTACGCCAGCGGCGCGGAAGCGAAGGTCAAACAGCTTCTACCGCCTGATCGGCAAGCCACGGAATTTCGCTACGTACCGGATCCGCACGCCATTCGCGCCACGTTGCTGCCCGTGCTCGAGCGAGCGCGCTCGGCAAATGCCCAACAAGAGGAAGAGCCTTCATGAAAATCAGCGAGATGAATTGGTTTCAGGTCGAGGAATACCTGAAGACCGACGACCGCGCGGTGGTGCCGCTCGGCTGCACGGAGCAGCACGCCTATCTGAGCCTCTCCGTCGACAGCATCCTCGCCGAACGTGTTGCCGTTGAAGCAGCTGAACCTCTCGGTGTGCCGGTCTTTCCGGTTGTTGCTTACGGCATCACGCCCTATTTCATGGCCTATCCCGGCACAATCACCATGAGAGCCGAGACATATCTTCATATCATCACCGATATTCTCGATTCGCTGCGCCGCACGGGCTTCCGCCGCATCCTGTTCGTCAACGGGCATGGCGGTAACGCACCGGGGCAGGCTGCCGCCATCGAGTGGATGGACAAGAATTCCGATTGTCGTGTTCGCTTCCACAATTGGTGGAACGCTCCTCGTACCTTCGAGAAAGTAAAGGCCATCGATCCCGTCGCCTCGCATGCTTCCTGGATGGAGAATTTTCCCTGGACACGCCTACCCGGTATCGAGCAGCCCGATGTCCAAAAACCCATGGTCGATCTTGAGCGCATGCGCACCTTCGGCCCCGAGGGCGTTCGCGAAATTCTCACCGATGGCAATTTCGGCGGTCGCTTTCAGCGCCCGGACGAAGACATGCAAGCCATCTGGTCCGTCGCCCTGGACGAAACCCGCGCGCTGATCGAGACCTGGTAATGAGCGACACAATTCTGATCTGGGGCGCCGGTGCCATCGGCGGAACGCTTGGCGCTTATCTTACCCGCGCGGGCGAAGACGTGCTTCTCGTCGATATCGTCGAGCCGCATGTGGAAGCCATGAACCGGGACGGCCTCGTCATCGAAGGTCCGGTTGAGGCTTTCACGCAAAAAGTGCGCGCCACGACACCCGAGAACGTCAAGGGACGCTTCAAGCGAATCATTCTTGCTGTGAAAGCGCACCACACGCGCGATGCCGTGCGGGCGCTCATGCCGCATCTGGCTGAGGACGGCACCGTGTTGTCCGCCCAGAACGGCCTCAACGAGATCGTGATCGCAGAAGAGATCGGTGCGGCGAAGACTGTCGGCTGCTTCGTCAATTTCGGCGCGGATTGGCTTGAACCGGGGCGCATTCTCTTCGGCAACCGTGCCGCCGTCGCCATTGGTGCGCTTGACGGCAAGGCGACGAAAGAGGTGGAGGATTATCACCGCCTGCTCTCGATCTTCGAACCCAACGCGGTGCTCACAGACAATATCTGGGGCTATCTCTGGGGGAAGCTCGGGTATGGCGCGATGTTGTTCGCAACCGCTCTCACGCCTGCTTCCATGTCGGAAAACCTCGCCTCCGAGCGTCATTTCCCCGTCTTCCATGCACTAGGCCGCGAGGTGATGGCGGTGGCAAAGGCGCGGAGCGTGAAACCGCTCGGGTTCAACGGCTTCGTCCCGGAAGCCTTCATGCCCGGAGCCGATGAGGCCGCTGCGCGAACCTCTGTGGCCGCCATGGCCGAGTTCAACCGGCACACCGCCAAAACACATTCCGGCATCTGGCGTGATCTCGCCGTGCGCAAACGCAAGACCGAAGTCGATGCGCAAATCGCGATTATCGCGACGCTTGCAGCGCAAGTTGGGCAAAAGACGCCCACCATCTCCAAGCTCGTCGATCTCATTCACGACATTGAAGACGATCGCCGCGAACAATCCTGGTCCACTCTCGATCTTTTGTTGAACCCATGAAACTCGACTTCACCAACCGCCGCGCCGTCGTCACCGGCGCGGCGCAAGGCATCGGCCGTACCATCGTCCAATCCCTCGCGGCTGAAGGCGCTCAGGTCTGGGCACTCGATATGGACGATGTCGGCCTTCGCACCGCTAAGGAAGTCGGCGCGCAACAAACACGCACGCTCGACCTCTCGGATCGGTCCGCTGTCGCGCGAACCATGACCGAGATGGCCGACACACTCGGCGGCATCGACATCCTGGTCAATTGCGCGGGTGGAGTCCGTGGCCAGGTGGCAAAACCCGTCGAGGACGTGAGCGAGGAGGAATGGCTCGTTCTCTTCGAGGCCAATGTCCATGGCGCTTTCTTCTGCTCGCAAGCCGTCGCACCACATATGAAGCGCAACGGCTTTGGGCGCATCGTCAATATCTCGTCTGGCGCCGGCCTGCGCCCGAGCCTCACAGGCATTCAGGCTTACACGGCGTCGAAACACGCGCTCGTCGGTCTGACCAAGCAACTGAGCTTTGAACTCGGCCCCTTCGGCGTCACCGTCAACAGCGTCGCGCCGGGTTTCGTTCTCTCCAACCCCAACACGCAACGGCAATGGGAGAACTATGGCCCTGAAGGCCAGGCGCGACTCGTGCAGACCATCCACACCCGCCGCCTCGGCGCTCCGCAGGACATCGCCAACATGGTGATGTTCCTGACCTCCGACGCCGCGTCCTGGGTGTCGGGAGAAATCATTTCCGTCGATGGCGGTCGGTCGTAATCGGCGACAGCACACGTTTTTAAAGTGAGATTTGACATGAGCGAGACTCAAGACGCCCCATGGAACTGGCCGGAGGAGACCTGGCGCGCAAAAGTCGAGCATGTGCGTGCCGGACGCTCCCTGAAGCCGACCACATGGAAAAATGGCGCTCGTTGCGCAGTCGCCCTTTCCTTCGATGCGGATCACGAAACGAATGAACTGCGCGACGGCGGCAAATCCATCGGCCGCATGTCACAGGGCCAATACGGCAACCGCCAGGGTGTGCCGCGCATTCTCAACGTGCTTGCAAAGCATGACGCGAAGGCGACCTTCTTCGTTCCCGCCGTCAGTGCGCTTCTTTATGAGGACGAGCAGCAGCGTGTGGTGGCGGAAGGTCACGAAATCGGTATCCATGGCTGGATTCACGAACTCAACAGCCAGCTTCCTTATGAGATCGAGCGCGATCTCATGTTCCGCTCCGCCGATACGCTGGAACGCATCACGGGCGTCCGCCCCGTCGGACTTCGCACGCCCTCCTGGGATTTCAGCGCCGATACGCTGCGCATCGAGCGCGAGCTCGGCCTGCTCTACGATTCGTCCCTCATGGCCGACGACGATCCTTATGAAATCGTCGAGAAGGGCACGCCGACCGGGATCGTCGAACTACCGGTGGAATGGATTCGCGACGATGCGGTCTATTTCAACATGCACCGCTTCAACGGCCTGCGCCCGCAAATGCCACCGACGGCAGTCTACGACATCTTTCACCGGGAATTCGAACGCGCCTATGCGGAAGGCGGCCTTTTCCTCCTCACCATGCATCCGCATGTGATCGGCTATCGCTCGCGCATCTGGATTCTCGAAATGCTTCTGGAAGAGATCTCCAAACGTTCGGACGTATGGGTCGCGACTCATGCAGAGATCGCCGCCTATGCCAAGCAAGCCTGCGCCTGAGCCCGGCGCATCGAAAGCCCAAGGAAAGCCCAAGGAAAGCCAAGAACACCATGACCGGTTCAACCTCTCCCGATAATGATTTCGTTCTCGCCGTCCATGGCGGAGCGGGCACAATTCTGCGCAGCACGATGACGCCGGAGCGCGAGGCTGCCTATCACGCGGGCCTGCGCCGTTCCCTTGAAGCAGGCCGGGCTGTGCTGGCGGATGGCGGCGCGGCGCTCGATGCCGTCACTGCGGCGGTAGTGGAACTCGAGAACGAGCCTGTGTTCAATGCGGGTCGCGGTGCGGTCTATACCTCGGCCGGCAAGCAGGAAATGGACGCTGCCGTCATGGACGGCCGCAATCGTGCGGCGGGCGCAGTCGCTGGAATCTGCGGCCCGCGCAATCCGGTGCTGGCGGCTCGCGTCGTCATGGAGCGCTCGAACCATGTGATGCTGATCGGCGAAGGCGCTCTCGCCTTCTGTAGGGCGCAAGGCGTCGCCTTCGAAGAGCCGTCATACTTTTTCACCGAAGCGCGTTGGAAAGCTCTTCAGGACACGCTCGCCCTCCGTGAGCGAGGCGCGGACGATCACGACGATTCGCGAAAGCACGGCACGGTCGGCGCCGTGGCGCGCGATCGCCACGGCAACCTCGCGGCGGCAACGTCGACCGGCGGCATGACCGGCAAGGCGCCTGGCCGTGTTGGTGATAGCCCGATCTTCGGTGCAGGCACCTGGGCCGACGACGCCTGCGCGATTTCAGGCACAGGACACGGTGAAATCTTCATCCGCTACGCTGCCGGGCATGAGATCGCCGCGCGCCTGCGCCATACGGGTCAATCGCTGGAAGATGCCTCACGGATCGTCGTCATGGACATTCTGGCGCCCGCCGATGGCTCCGGTGGCCTGATCGCGGTCGACAAAACAGGCGCGGTCTCATTGCCGTTCAACTGCGCCGGAATGTATCGTGGCTATGTGCGCGCAGATAACGTTCTGCGCACCGCGATCTATGACGAGCCGCTGCGGGAATTTATCGGGGCTTAAGCGCGTTCGACGCGCAATAAGCTCCATCAGCCTCATTCCCGCGCTTCATCTCGTAGCGCGGGAACACGCCGCTGTTGCCGCACACGTGGCGGATGTCTCGATCAATACATCCGCTTCTTGTCGAGCACATTGACCATCTTGGCCGTCTCTCCGGCGAGATAGTGCTTCAAGTTGCGGCAGAAGATATCGGTGATCTTGCCGTTCTCGCTTGGGGCGGTGCTGGCCGAATGCGGGCTGATCAGCACATTCGGCATGGTCCAGAGCGGCGAGCCCGGTGGAAGAGGTTCGACCGTCGTAACGTCGAGACCGGCAAAACCGACATGGCCGCGCGCCAGCGCATCGATCAAGGCCACCTCATCCACCACCAGCCCTCGCGCGATGTTCACCAGAACGACACCCGGCTTCATCGCTGCAAAGGCCGCCGCGTTGATCATGCGATCGGTTTGCGGGGTGTGCGGCGTCGCGAGAACGACATAATCCGCATCGGAAACGGCGCGATGAAGATCCGCCTGCCCCAGCACCTCATCCGCGCAAAGCTCGACGCGACGCTCCGGCGCGGGAGTGTTCACCAAAGCGATCACACGCATGCCAAAGGCTTTGGCGATGGCTCCGACACGCGCGCCGATCTGACCCGCGCCGACTACGGTGATGGTCTTGCCTGCGAGCTCCCCGCAGCAATAGCGGTCCCAGCGACGCGCCGCCTGATCGCTTTGGAGTCTCGGCAGATCCTTCGCATGCATGAGAAGGACGAGAAAGACGAACTCCGTCAGCGAATCGGCATGAACACCACGCGCGGTCGTGACCAGAAGGTCTGTCTCGGCCAGGCCGAGCGCATGCACGCGACGGCCGACGCCCGAACTCGTCGTCTGCACCCAGCGCACATGAGGCGCCGAGCTTAACCCGTCATCCGGAAAGTCCCAGAGAATCGTTGCACGGCCAAGAGCTTCTCGCCAGCGCTTTTCCTGAGAGGGCGTGCGTTTGAAACCTTCGCGCCCGTCATGATCCGCGATGTAGCGGGTCGGCGGCTGGCAATCCGCTTCGTAGATCACCTCGACCTCGGGCGACACCGCACGGATGCGCTCGACGTGTTCCGCCTCCAGGGGCGAGGTGATGAAAATCATATGTTTGAAGGAGGACATGGGGTCGTCGCTTTCCTGCCAGACGCATCGCGAGGGGATCACCCCACAACGCAGCAAAGCCACGCAGTCATGCCCTCCGTCAACCTCTAGATTCCCTGTTGTCGCATGATCCGGGCGAACAACCGGCTTCCACTTGTTCTGATCACGCTTTAGCGGCTATGGGCAAACATCACGTGTCGAACTTGTGTGTATTCGGTCAGGGCCGTCATGGAGAGATCGCTGCCATAGCCGGAGCTTCGCACGCCGCCATGAGGCATCTCGGTGGCAAAAACGCCATGGGTGTTGACCCAGGTGACACCGTAGCGAAGCGCGGCCGCCAAATGCGCCGCGCGGCCGGAATTACGCGTCCAGATCGACGAGGCAAGGCCATAAGGTGAACTGTTGGCCCAGCGAACCACCTGCTCCTCGTCCTTGAATGGCGTGATCGAGACGACGGGGCCGAAAACCTCGCGCTGGACGATTTCCGCATCCTGCGCCGTGGCGACCAGGGTCGGCTCGTAGAAAAAACCACGCCGATCCGGTGCCCGGCCACCGGCCACAATTTCCGCGCCGTTGTCTCGCGCGCGATCGATGAATCCGGCGACACGCTCACGCTGGCGCTCGGTGATCAGAGGGCCGACTTCAGCCTTCGGGTCGTCCGATTCCCCGTAGGGCAACGCCTTCACCGCCTGGCCGAGATCCGCGACGAGACGGTCATAAATGGGCGCCGCCGCATAGATGTGGCAGGCGGCCGTGCAGTCCTGTCCGGCATTGTAGAAGCTCGCTTCCTTCAATGTCTCGATGAGGCTGCCGAGATCGGCGTCATCAAACACGATGACGGGCGCTTTGCCGCCGAGTTCGAGGTGGGTGCGCTTCAGCGTGTCCGTGGCTGCTGTGAGAATCTTGCGGCCAGTGCCGACATCGCCCGTAAGTGAAATCATGCGTACCAGCGGATGCGAAATCAGGCGTTGTCCGACGGTCGCGCCCGTCCCGGTAACGACGTTCACGACGCCGGGTGGCAGGATTTCCGCGAAGATCTCGGCAAGCTTCAGGAGTGTGAGGGGCGTGTGCTCCGAAGGTTTGATGACCAGCGTGTTGCCGGCCGCAATGGCCGGCGCGATTTTCCAGCTCGCCATCAGCAGGGGATAATTCCAGGGCGCGATGGAGGCGATGACGCCGATGGGGTCACGCCTCAGCATGCTCGTGTGGCGGCCGTTGCGATATTCGCCCGTCGGCACGCCCGGCATGGTGCGCGCGGCGCCGGCAAAAAAGCGGAAGACATCGACCACATTCGGCACTTCGCCGCCGAGTACATAGCGATACTGCTTGCCGCAATTCATGGATTCGAGTTCAGCGAAGACGGCCGATTCTTCCTCAATGCGATCAGCAATGCGCAGGAGCGCGCGGGACCGCTCGCGGGGAGTCAGTGCCGCCCATGCCGGAAAGGCGGCTTCGGCCGCAGCGACGGCGCGGTCGACCTGCGCTTCGCCCCCCGTCGGCAGATCGACGATCAGTTCACCGGTCGAGGGGTTGGTGACGGGTTCAGTGCCGCCCTCACCCGCCTCGAAGCGGCCATCGATAAAAACCTGCGCGTTCTCGAACATCGGTCGTTCCTAATGCATTTCTTTCAGGATGAAGCAGGGATATCGGAGACGCCGCGAAGGGCGCGTCCGAAGAGCTGGAAGATCGCCTGCGATTGCGGATCGGCTTCGGCTTTCCATTCGGGGTGCCACTGGACCGCGATGATCCGCGACGCGCCGATGGAGCCGGAGACGGCCTCGACAACGCCGTCCGGCGCGCGGGCCTCGATCGATAGCGCCGAAGCCAACCCGTCGATGCCCTGATAATGGACGGAATTGACGACGGCTTTTGTGTCGCCGAGGGCGCGCGAAAGGACTCCGTCTTCTGTCAGCGCAACAGGATGACGATGATCGAACATGCTTTCGAAGCTCGCATCTGACGGTGCATGATGCTTCGCGCCGAGATCGCGGCGCAGCGTGCCGCCAAGTGCAACGTTTATTTCCTGCAGACCGCGGCAGATGCCGAAGATCGATTTTTGCGCATCGATCGCCGCATCGAGCATGCGCTGGACCGTCTCATCCCGGGCTTCGTCGAACGGCCCTTCCGCATTCTCCTCGTCGTCGCCGTAGCGGTGGGAGGCGATGTTGGAAGGGCTTCCGGTCAGCAAGATCCCATCGACCGATGCCGCGATGCGCGGCGCGTCGATATAATCGGGAAGGCTCGGGATGATGACAAGCGAGGCGTCCATATAGCGGGCAGCGCCGATCAGATAACGCTGCATGACGTTCGCCGCGATCTCGTCACCGAGGCGGCGATTGCATGCAACAACGCCCAAGAGAGGCCGCGCGGCGCTTTTTCCATGACGCATGATCACCTCGAATGCACTCCTCAGCCTGCGATGATCCGCGCTCGCCCTTCAGGCACTTGCACCGTCACGGCCTCACCCGGCGCGAAAAGATCGGTCGCAGGCGCAAGGCATTTCAGCCGTAGATCGCCAAGGCGCAGAACATAACGGATGCGCGCGCCGAGGAAGACCTGGGTTTCGACGGTTGCGTGAAAAGTCCCCGGCACGTCCGTTCCGGCCGGCAGAAGCTTCAAATCCTCCTGGCGCAGAGACAGGGTCGCCTTGCCACGTGTAGTCACATCGGCTGGCACCGGGATCAATTCGCCATTGGGAAGTCTCGCCTGCGCTGTGCCATCGCCCTGCCCGATCAGGACCGGTACGAGATTGGCCGACCCGATGAACTCGGAGGCAAAGGCCGTGCGCGGAGCGGCATAGATCTCCTGTGGACCGCCCGTCTGTTCGATGCGGCCACCATTCATCAGCACCACCGTGTCGGAAAGACTGAGCGCCTCCTCCTGATCGTGCGTCACGAACACCGTCGTGAGGCCGAGCCGGCGATGCAGCTCGATCAGTTCGACCTGCATATCTTCGCGCAGGCGCGCGTCGAGATTGGAAAGCGGCTCATCGAGCAACAGAATCTTCGGATCGGACACGATGGCGCGGGCCAAAGCCACGCGTTGTTGCTGCCCGCCCGAGAGCTGGCGCGGCATGCGGTCCGCGAGGTGGCTGAGCTGCACCGTCTCGAGCGCTGCCTGAACGCGCTCGTCCTGCTCCTTGCGGGTGCCGCGCTTTCGCATGCGAAGCGGGAAGCGCACGTTCTCGCGTACGTTCATGTGCGGTAGAAGCGCATAGGATTGGAACATCATGGCGATGTCGCGATCCTCCGGAGGCATTTGCGTCACATCCCTTCCGCCAATGCGGATGGAGCCGCCCGTGACGCCCTCAAGCCCCGCGATGCTGCGCAGAAGCGTGGTCTTGCCGCAGCCGCTTGGCCCCAGCAGACTGACGAATTCGCCACTCTCGATGGTGAGTGAAATGCCGTGCAGCACCTTCGTCGCGCCAAACGATTTGACGATGTCGATCAGTTCCAGTTTTGCCATTTCAATTCCCGACGAAGCGTTGGATGCCGAGAAGCCGGTCGATGACCGCGATCAGCAGGACGGTCAGACCCATCATCAGCGTGGAAACCGCCGCGACTGTCGGATCGGGGCTGAACTCGAGCTGGTTGTAGATCTGGATCGGAAGAGTCACGAGATCCGGCGTGCGCAGGAAGAGCGCGACGACGGCCTCGTCGAAGGAGATGTTGAAGGCGAAGAACGCGCCCGCCGCCAGACCCGGCGCGCATTGCGGCAGCACCACATAAAGAATGCGCTGCCAGCGCCTCGCTCCCATGGTGCGGGCGGCTTCTTCCAGGAAAGGATCGGAATCGACCAGCACAGCGAGCGTCGTGCGGATGACGTAAGGCAGCGCGATCACCGTATGCCCGATCCACAAAGCCGGAAAGGACACTGGTCCAACCGTGGCGCTCCATAGGATGAGCAGGCCTATTGCGAAGATGATCGACGGCAGGATCAGCGGTGAAAGGAAAAGGCCAGACAAAAATCCGGAGCCGGGCAGCCGACGGCGGTTGATCGAGATCGCAGCCCCTGCGCCGATGATCGTCGCCGTGATGGTGACGAGGGTTGCGAGTTTGAGGCTGGTGCCAAGCGCGCCGACATAGGCGCTCGATTCGAACACCGCCTTGAACCAGCGCAGGGAGAAACCCGTCGGCGGAAAGGCGATGAACTGACTCTCGGACACGGAAACACCGGCGACAACGATCAGCGGTGCAAGCACAAAGATGAGCGTCACGGCAACAAACAGCCACGTGACGGCGCGAAGAAGGTTCGGAACGCCCTTAACCATGACGCCGGCCTGAGAGCTTGATGTACGGGGTCAGCGCCAGAAGCACGCCGACGAGAAGGATGACAGATTGGGCAGCCGCAAAATTCCATTCGAGCGTCTTCGTCGCCGATTCGTAGATCGATCCTGCAATGACGGGGAGGCGAACGCCGCCGAGGAGCGAGGGCGTCACGAAGGAACTTACTGACAGAGTGAAAGCGAGAAGCGATCCGGCGAGAATGCCCGGCATGGCGAGCGGCAAGATCACCGTGCGAAGGGTCGCCAGGAACCCAGCGCCCATGGTGCGCGAAGCTTCCTCCAGACGCCTGTCGATCTTCATAACGACGCCGAGAATTGAGAGGGTGGTGAAAGGCAGGAGAACTTGCACCATGCCGATGACGATAGCCGCTTCCGTCTGCATGAGCGTGAAGTTGCGCCCCACGAACCCCATCTTCCAGAGTGTGAAGGGAATAAGACCGCCACGTCCGAGCAGCACCATCCAGCCGAAGGTGCGCACGACGACGCTGGTCATGAGCGGCAGGATGATGAGAACAATGAGCCAGAGCCGCAAGGATGGCGCGACACGCGCCATCACATAGGCCAGCGGAAAGCCGATCGCAGCGCAGATCAGCGTGATGAGCAGCGAGAGATAGATCGTGCGCCAGACGATGCCGAGATAATACGGATCCGTCAGAAAGCGGGTGAAATGCTCGGCCGTCATGCCGCCATCGTGACCGACGATGCTCAGTCGCAGCATTTCGACGATGGGTAAGACGAAAGCGAACGCAAGCAGGAGAATGCCGGGGCTCGCAAGAGCTAGATCTTCGAAACGATCACGCATGGAGGAGTCCCGGCCTATATCTTAGCGAGCGATCAGCTTCTTCCAACGCTCGATGATCGACGCGCGGTTGGCGTCCACATCAATCGGGTTGAAGCGCATGAGGCCCGACACCGCCTGCTCGCCATAGATGACTTCCTTGGCGAGCGCCTCATCGAGCTTGGTCGCCTTGTTGGTCGGCGAATAGCGCAGCTCTTGAGCCCAACCCGCCTGCACTTCCGGCGAGAGCGAGAAATCGATGAACTTCTTGGCTAGATCCTGGTTCGGACGGTTCGCCACCAGATTGGCGGTGAGATAGACCGCCGGCGTTCCTTCCGCACCTTGCACGAACTCGATCGGCAGACCAGCCTTGCGCAACGTGTAGGCATAGTCCTGCGCATAGGGCGCGACCCAGGCGTCGTTCTGAGCAAAGTTCTGCTGCATTTCCGGCGAGGTCGAGACGATAACGGCGCCGCCGAGCAAGCCCTTGACGGCTTCAAATCCCGGCTCGGCGTTCTTGATGTCGCCGCCCTTGATCTTATTCATCATGAGGAAGCCGAGCAGGCCGTAGCTGTTCGACAGATCGGTCAGGACAACGTGATCTTTATATGCCGGATCCCACAGATCGGCCCACTTGGCCGGCTTCTTGGGAGCCTTGTCCTTGTTGTAGAGAAGGCCGATGGCCGCCACCGCGTGAACCGGGCCTTCGCCACGAGCCAGACCCTCTGTCGCAAACGGATAGAGATCCTTCGCGTTGGTGAGCTCCTCAGCCTTGATCGGGCCGATCAGGCCTTCGCGCGCGGCGACGACTTCCTGACCGCCGGAGAAGTGGATGACGTCGAATTGCGGAGCCGCTTTCTGGGCGCGCAACTGCGCAAGCGCATCGGCCGAATAGGCCGTGATCACCTGCACATCGACATCGTACTTCTTTTGAAAGGGTTCGATGACGAGCTTTCGGTGAATCTGCTCGTAAGCTCCGCCATAGGAGTTTATGACGAGTTTGTCCTTCGCGAAGGCGGGCGTCGCCAGGGCACTTGCAAGAGCAAGCATTGCAGCGACTTTAGACACTTTAGCAACCATTGTTCGACCCTCTGGTTCGTTGCCGATGTGAGCGCTATTCTAGAGCGGAAGGACGCCGCGTCCTCTCGTGTCGTTCCGCTCCAGACGTCTTGTGCAGGTCCGATCTTTTCAAAAGCCGAAGGCTCTTGTGATCATACCTTAGTCGAGACGACCGATCTCGACCGTCTTGATACCTTCCATGCGAATGCTGCGGCAGGCCTCTGCGATCTCTTCGAGGCCCTCGGTCATGCGGCCGAGGATGTTGCAGGGCGTCCAGCCGATGGGCCCGAAAATGCGGCCGCCATTGTCGTAGAACATGCCGATTTCCCAGAACTCGTCGGTCATGCCCTTGAAGAGGTTTTTGGCCTGATAAAACCACAGGAGTTCGCCCGCGATGGGGAAGCAGGTCTGGTTCTCGACCGGGATCGACAGAGGATCGAAGGTCTGCGCCTCCTTGGGAAGACCCATCATGATCTCGGGACCAGCGAACATGGCATGACCGGCCGGAACCTGAATCGGGTTCTTCAAAGCGTCCCAGATCGTCTGGCAGGTGACGGGAGCGTTCTCCCAGTAGAGCTCAATGGTGCCTTGAACTTTCTTCTCGACAAACTTTAGGTAAAGACGGCGTTTTGACATAATGTTTCCCACACTCCCGGCTTTTGCGCCAGTATCTTGCGGGCGAACGGTCGCAGCTCAAAAACTATGTGTCCAATTATCGTTCTCTATAGGAACGATAGAATTTTTTTATCGATAGATGCTCTCGACCCAGGCGATACCGGGATCGATTTCGGCGCAGAACTCCATCGCCGTCCTTCGCGCGAGTTCGGCCACGCGCTCCGTGAGCAGAGAGCCTGGCACCGGATGATAGCTCGCGATGAAGGTGAGCGGCGGAAAGGGCTTGCTGACCCGAACCGAAGCAAGCTCGCCCGAAGCCAGCTCACGTTGCACGACCGCGGTCGGAACGGCGGCAACCCCGAACCCGTCGATCGCCAAGCGGATCATGGTGGGGAGTGAATTGGAGTTCGATAACTGGCCGGCGAGGACGCTCTCGTCCTGGAAATACGGCGCAATCATCCGATACGGTGGTGAACCGCGCTGAAAAGTGATCAGCGGCATCGCGCCAAGCTCCGCCACCGTATAGATGTGCTCCTTGTCGATCAGTTTCGGGCTGCCGATCCATGACATGGCATAAGTGCAAACCACGAAACTGCGATAACCTTCCTCAAGAAGTGGATCCAGACAGAAGGTAATGTCGAGATCGCCGCTCTTCATGTGGTTGAGAAGATTGACCGTGGAATCGGTCACAATCTCGATCTGGGAACCGGGATAGGTTTGCCGCAGGCGCTCGTAGAGGCGAGGCAACCAGGTCTGAACGATGGCGTCGATAGCCCCGATCCTGAGCGTCAGAGCGATGTTCTCGGGGTCCGTAAACCCAAGCTTGAGCTTATCGAAGTCGCCCAGCATGTTCTCGATGACCCGAAGAGCCTCGTGGCCTGCGGACGTCAGATGAAAGCCACGGCCTTCACGCATGATGAGCTGGACGCCGAGTTCGCGCTCGAGCGCCGCGATGCGGGACGAAACCGCGGGTTGCGTCGTGTTGAGATGAGTGGCCGTGCGCCCAAAATGGCGCAGCCGCGCCAGATGGACGAAGGTCTCCAGATTGGCAAGCTTCATGAACTAAACTTGTTTCACATCTCAGCGGCAATCAAGTGCCTGATCGAGGTGAACAGGGGATTGTGAAGCTCGTCAACTCGGCACGGAGCCCGATCAGCAGCCAGAATCACAGGGCCAGTTCGAGAAAAACAGGTTGGTGGTCCGAAGATTGACACTCTTGGTCATAGACGATCCGCGTGATTTTCGGCACGATATCTTCCGTGACGAACAGAAAATCGCAGCAATGAGGCTGCCCGTTCGACTGCTCATGGAGGCAGAACGACGCAGGATGCGGTTCGCCCGGATGCGCCGCTTCCCAGGCATCGACGAGACGCGGGGCGGCGACCTCGAATGCGTCCGACACGCGCTTCTTCACCGGATCGCCCGGCTTCATGTTGAAATCGCCCGTCAAGATGGCGGAGGGCGAAGTCGGAAACAGGGCATAGGTGCCGGGCCCAGCCTCACGCGGCACAATTGTGCGCTCATAGGCCGTGCGATGCGCTTCGCGGATGCCCTCGACCTGGGCGCGGCGCAATTTGTCGGACGAATATTCCAGATGAGTCGTCATGACCCGCAGCGGCCCGGCGGGAGTCTCGACCACAGCTTCGAGTAACAGACGCGGCATATTTCGCGTCGCGGCCGCCTCCCAGGGGAGGGTGTAGCGCAGGATCTGCGCAACGGGATGACGCGAGAGAACCATGTTGCCGAAGCGGCTGCGCCCGCCCCGACCGTCAGGCACATCGAGCGCCACGCCTTCGACAGATTGATAATCGGGCAGAAGAGCCGCGATTTCGGCGAACTGGTTTTCGGCCTCATGCCCTTTCAGGCCTCCGAAATTGTCGGCGACTTCCTGCAGGCAGAGAATATCGAAATCGACCATATCGCGGGCATCGGCAATCAAGCGCTTGAGATCGCGGCGACCGTCGACGCCGAGACCCCATTGGATGTTCCAGGTCAGAATCCTGAGCATGTCTTATTGACCAACCTTGCTGAGCACATCCGCTTTCAGGAAGCGCTCGATCACGATCATGAACAACACGGACGGAACGAGCAGGATCAGCGCCGTGATCGATGCAATCTGATAATTGCCACCCATGCTCGCGTTGTAGAGAAGAAGCGGCAGGGTCGTCACCTGCGGCACGCCGACGAAGAATGTCCCCGTGAACTCGTCGAGCGATTCCAGGAACACGAAGATCGCGCTCGCCATGATGCCAGGCAACGCCAGCGGCAATGTCACCGTAAAGAAAGCGCGCAAGGGGGATGCACCGATATTACGCGCGGCGAGTTCGAGATCCCGGTCGACAGCAGAGAAAGCCGCCGCCGCGATCCAGACCGAGTAGACGAGGCCGTGCGCTGCGTGAACAAGCACCACACCGGCAATCGTGCCCGTGAGGCCGATGCTGTAGAACACCCGCGCGACGTTGATGTAGATCGCGACCGACGGAAAGGCTTGCGGCAGCAGAAACAGGATCATCAAAGCCGTGCGCCAGGGCAGCTTGAGTCTTGCCAACGCGTAACCGGCCGGAACCGAAATCACGAGCGCCACCAGCACCGTGAGACACGCGATGCTGACGCTTGTCATCAGCGAAGACATCGCGTCGCCAGTCGGCCGGAACACGACCTCCCAATAGCGGGTCCCGTAAGAGACCGGCAGCTTGTACGGCGTATACCAGCGCTCGGCGACGGACCAGAGAGCGAGATTGACGAGCGGCCCGAACAGCATAAAGGCAAAGATCGCAAGTCCGGCAGCCTTGAGAACGGTCGATCCTACAGCCCAGAATCGCACGCGCCCGACCGAGAGCGCTTCGACGCTCGCGGACGCGGAAGCAAGTTGCATTTTGCCGGTCATGCCTGCACCTCGCGCTTCACGTTATGGCGCAGATAAATCCAGGCGGCGATGCCGGAGATTGCATAGGAGATCACACCGAGCGCATTCGCTGTCGCGTAGTCGCCGTAGGAATTGATCCGAAACGCCATGTCGACGGTGAGCATGGTGGGTTGCGAACCGGCCACCATCATCGGCACCGACAGGACCGAAAGCATCGTCACGAAAGAAAGAACGAGCCCCACGAGAAGCGTCTGGGCCACCTGCGGCAGGACCAGCTCCACCAGCACGCGCGGACGCGAGGCGCCGAGATTGCGCCCGGCCTCGATAGTCGCGCGGTCGATGGCGGCCATGGCGCCGGCGACCATCAAGGTCACGAAAGGCACCTGCTTCCAGACGAAGGTTATGATGATGCCGCGCCAATCGAGAAAGCTCGTCGCCTGAAGAGGCTCAATGATCCCCAGTCCGACGAGAGAATTGTTCATCAATCCGTTCTTGGCGAGAAAAGTCCTCATGCACTGCGCGGCGACGATAAAGGGAATGAATAGCGGCCAGCGATAAAGATTGCGCAGAATCGCGACAAGCCACGGTGTCTCGCCGAGTGTCAGCACACCTGCGATGACGACGGAGATGATACCCGTCAGCACCGTCGAGGTGATGACGATGAAAAGCGTGAATAGAATATCCGTCGAATAGAGCTCATACGCCTTCGCGAAATGTGCGAGGGTCAGATTTCCGCTTCCGTCGGTGAAGGCGGCGGCAAGCGAAAAACCCAGAGGGTAAAGAAACAGAGCTCCGATCATCACCAGAGCTGGCGCGATCAAAAGCAGGCCAAAAAACGACGGACGGGTCATGAAGAATTGGTGTCCCGCTGACAAGAACGAGCAACGGGCGGCTAAAGGAGATCCCTTAAGCCGCCCGCATGATTATGAGCGAAAGCTTAGTTCGCGACCTTCTTCTCGTAGGTCTCGAGAATGTCGTTGAAGTACGGGCCGATCGGGAAAGGCTTGCCGTTGGCGGCGAGATCCTTCGGCGTGATATCGGCGAAGAGCTGATCCCAAGCAGCCTTATCGAGCTTGCCTTCAAGGTTCTGCGCGTCGATGCCGGGATACCAGTTGAAGCGCTTCACGATGCCTTCCGCCTGGACGTCCGGGCTCGTGGCGAGCGCGACGAACTCGGACGCGAGCTTTTCCTGCGCGGTCTTCTTGGGGATCGCGTAGTACATCGGCTGGCCGGGCATGCCGGGGGTCACGAGCTTCAGGCGCATGTTCGGCGGCAGCTTGCCTTCCGCCTTCCAGGTATAGAACATATCGACCCAGACCGGACCCATGGCGATTTCGCCGCGGTTGAGCATGTCGAGCGTGCCGGCATTGCCGGGGGTGATGATGACGTTCTGGTTGAAGTCCTTCAAATCGGCCATCGTCTTGTCCCAAGTCGCCTTGGTGGCCGCGTCGTAGGGACCGCTCTCGAGCTTCGCCGCATCGCCGCCGAAGGCTGTAACCCAGCCGGTGACGAAGGCGACGCCGGACATGCCGCCCTTGATGCCGTTATAGCCGAACTGCTTCGGGTTCTTCTTCACCCAGTCGCGAAGTTCCGCATATGACGCGGGCACGCTCTTCACGAGATCCGGGTTATAGGCAAGCGCCGTTTGCGAATGAAACATCGGCATGACGTAGCCTGTCACATCCGCGCCGAGAGAATTCGTCGCCGTGTCGCGGGTCACGAGCTTTCCGGTCGGAAGCTTGTCGCGGTATTTCTCGATCAGCTCTTCCTTGACGAGCGTACCCGCCGCCTTCTGGTGAATGACGATGACATCGAAATCCGCATTGGCCGAGCCGGCCTTCTTCTGCGCATCGAGCTTCTCGTAGATCTTCTGCGAACCGCCGTCGCCCGGACCGGTGCCGACCGCAACGACCTTCACGCCGGGATGGCTCTTCTCGAAGATCGGTCCGAGATAGTCCTTGATGTAGTCGACCATGTTCTGGTCGCCGGCAGTCGCGACATTGAGCGTCTGTGCGCTCGCCGCCTGACTGAAAGCGAGGGCCGCAAAGCCCGCAAGCAAGAGACTCTTACGCATGGAATCCTCCCTGAGATTGTTCGCTGGGAAACAGGTGTAACGACGCCAGCGGCAAGCGAAGGCCGACTGGACGATCGAGCTCGTGGTAGTCGTCATCCGTCACAGTAAAATGACGGTCCCCGATGGCGACCACATACCTATAGTGCCCACCCGGATACGTTCTCTGCGTGATTGTGCCGGGTAGCACGATGGAGCCGTCGATGGCGGCGTTCGGATCGTCGAGAGATGCTACATCGTCACGGAAGTACGCGGTGACCGCGCCCACCGGAACGTCTCCGTTCCAGTGAACCGCCTGTCCTTGTTCCGCCTTGACTTCGATGCCCGGTCCCGATGACCGCACATCGAGATCAAGTGTGTTCTCGGCACCCATGAAGCTTGCCACGAAGGGCGAGACGGGATGGTCGAAGACCTCTTTCGGCGTGCCCATCTGCGCGATATGGCCGGCATCCATCACCACGATGCGATCCGCCATGGTCATAGCTTCTTCGCGGTCGTGCGTCACATGGATTGCCGTGAAGCCGAGCCTGTTCTGGAGTGACTTGATCTCGCTCCGGAGCTGCAGACGCACTTTCGCATCGAGGTTTGAGAGCGGCTCGTCGAGAAGGAGGATATGGGGTTCGATGGCGAGTGCGCGCCCGAGCGCCACGCGCTGTCGCTGGCCACCAGACAGATTCGTGACTTTGCGATCTTCAAGCCCCGAGAGGTTGAGCATGCGCAGGACATCGGCGACACGCTTGCGGATCTCATCCTTGGAGACGCCGCGCAACCGCAGCCCGTAACCGACATTGCCGAGCACGGTCATATGCGGCCACAGAGCGTAAGATTGAAACATCATCGCCATGCCGCGCTTTTCCGGCGGCATGTCCACGACATCGCGACCGAACAGGCGTATGGCGCCGGCGGACGCTTTTTGGAAACCGGCGATCGTGCGCAGAAGCGTGGTCTTTCCGCAGCCGGACGAGCCTAAAATTGCGATGAATTCACCGGGAGCAACAGAAAGATTCACTCCATGCAGAACACGGTTACTGCCGTAATCGACCTTCAAATGGTCAATATCGATCGCCGCCGAACCAGAGTTGGTTACGGTCATCATTCCTCCCGATGTCGTGCGCTTCGGCGCATCTCTTATGTAGCCAGCAAATCACAATTGCCGACCCAACGTAAAGAGCGCCGCGTGACTTTTATTCGGGGTTCATGACACTTTCTTGAATTACCCCTTCCGAGACGTGGCCCTCAGGCTAATGGGATCGTGCTGTCTCTCACCACGAGCTCGGTCTTGAGGCGGATGCGCTCGGGCGTCGTGCGGCCCTGCAGCAAATCGATGAGTGCTGCTGCCGCCGCTTGACCTAGTTCACGACGCGGCTGATGAATCGTCGTCAAGGCCGGATCGGCGACAGCCGCGAATTCGATATCGTCGAATCCGGCCACCGAAATATCCTGCGGTACGCGCACGCCGGACGAGTGCAGGGTTCGCATGAGGCCGATCGCCATTTCATCGCTCGTGCAGAAGACAGCGGTGGGGCGCGTGGAGCGTGAAAGCAGATCGCGGCCGGCTTCGACGCCTGACTCGACTGTGTAGTCGCCTTTGATGACGAGGTCGGGATCGAAGGCCAATCCCTCGGTGCGCAAACCGTCGCGATAGCCGCGGATGCGTTCTTTCTCCAAAACGTTCTCGGCAGGCCCCGTAAGATAAGCGATGCGGCGATGGCCGAGAGATGCGAGGTGCTGCGTCATCCGTCTTGCGGCAGCACGGTTGTCGATCTCGATCTGCGGAATAGCAGCACCCGGGATCGCCTCGCAGAGTGCGACGAGGGGAATGTTGATCGAGGCGGGCACTCCTTTGGCATTGCGGCTTTGGCCGAACAGATGACCGTTGAGGAGGATCGCGCCATCGACACGCCCCGCGGCAGTGAAGCCCGCGAAATGTGCTTCCTTCTCCGGCGAACCGTCGAGATCGCCGATGATCATGCCGTAACCTGCCTCGAATAAGGTTTCCTCGATGCCGCGCAGGATTTTCGAGAAGAACGTGTTCGCAAGATTCGGCAGAACCACCAGCACCATATAGGTCTTTTGCGAGCGCAAGGATCGCGCGGCGGGGTTCGGCACATAGCCGATCTTGGCGATAGCTTCGAGCACGCGACCGCGCGTCTCTTCCGAAACCAGGTTCGGATTGGCCAGCGCCCGGCTGACCGTCGCCGTCGAGACCTCGGCGAGCTTCGCCACATCCTGGATGCGCGCGGCGCGGCCCATCTCGTCGCCACGTCCTCTGGTCTTGCGCCCGTCCTTACTCATGGAACCCACCCTTCGCGCCGGTCTGTTTGACAGAAGCCGACATTGCGGTAAAGTGAATGTAATCGATTACATCGTGCATTGTCGATCACCCGTCATGCCGATGCCGCTCGCAGTCCCGCAAAGAGGACGAAGAAAGACAATTCAGGAGGAACAGATGCCGACCGCCATTCCCTCAAGCTGATCCGACCCTAGACTTCTTGCGACATCCAAAGCGCTTTCACGATACGTGAAGGCGTTACCGATCCTTTTTGTCCGGACCGGAGCAGTCAATGGATTCTGTTCTGCGCGCAGAAAACATTTCCAAGTCGTTCGGCCCCATCGAGGTTCTGAACGGCATTTCGCTCGATTTGGAACCGGGCGAGATTCACGCTGTGATCGGCGAGAACGGCGCTGGCAAGTCGACACTGATGCGTATCCTGTCCGGCCATCTCACGCCGACGAAGGGGAAGCTGCATTTCGCCGGACAACCCATCCAATTCGCGAGTCCCGTCGAGGCCGAAGGCCATGGCATTGTTCTCGTCCATCAGGAAATCCTGCTTGCCGAAGATCTGACCGTCGCGCAAAATATCTTTCTCGGGCGCGAGATCACCCACGCCGGATTCGTTGACGACAAGGCAATGCGCCGTCAAGCGCGCACGGTCCTCGACCGTCTTGGCACGAACATCGATACCGATGCCCGAGTGCGCCAACTCTCCATTGCCGAGCGTCAGCTCGTCCAGATCGCGCGGGCGCTTCTGGTGCCGAACCGTGTCGTCGTCTTCGATGAGCCGACTGCCGTGCTCACGCCGATCGAGGCGGAAAGCTTGTTCGCGATCATCCAAAGCCTGAAGGCGCAGGGTGTCGCCGTTCTCTACATCTCACATCGTCTCGGTGAGGTGAAGGCCATCGCCGACAGAGTGACGGTTCTACGCGACGGTCGACTTATCACGACGCGCGATGTGGAAGGCCTCGAACCGCTTGAGATGGCGCGTCTCATGGTGGGCCGCGATATGTCGAAGCTCTACCCGGCAAAATCCGCCGTCGCATTGGGCGATGATATCTTGCGCGTCGACAACATGATCGTTCCGGGCTTTGTCGAACAAGCCTCCTTTGCGCTGAAGCGCGGCGAGATCCTCGGCTTCGGCGGCCTGATCGGCGCAGGACGCACAGAGCTTTTCGAGGGCCTCGTCGGCCTGCGACCGAGCCAGGGGCGCGCCACCCTCAACGGCCACGCCGTTCGTTTCCACGACGCGCGGGAGGCGATGGCATCCGGAATCGTCTATCTCTCGGAAGACCGGAAAGGCAAAGGGCTTCTTCTGCGGCAAAATTTGCGCGTCAACCTGACACTGGCGGCGCTAGAGAAATTCACAACCGGCTCCCTCATCGACGTTAAGGCCGAGGACGAAGCGCTCGACACGGCAATCCGCGATTTCGATATCCGCACGCGGCGGCGCGATCTGCTTGCCGGTCAGCTCTCCGGCGGCAACCAGCAGAAACTGCTGCTCGCCAAGATGATGCTGGCGGATCCGCGCATCGTCATCATCGATGAGCCGACACGCGGCGTCGATATCGGTACCAAGGAACAGATCTACCGCTTCATTGCGACGTTGGCGGCGCAAGGTCGCGCGGTCGTCGTCATCTCTTCCGAGATGCAGGAACTGATTGGCCTGTGCCACCGGGTTCTCGTGATGCGCAACGGACGTATCGTCGGAGAGGTGGCCGGAGACGATCTGTCGGAGGATGCCATCGTCTTTCTCGCCACCGGCGTTCACGAAGAAAGGGCGGCCCGGATCGCCGCAGGCCAAGCATGACCGAAACCGCTCTTCCCACAAGCGCTAAGCCACGCCGCTTCAATCTCGATCTCAGGGCGCTTTCGCCCTTCATCGCTCTCGTCGTTCTGGTTGTCGCCGGATCCCTCATCAATCCGGATTTCCTGACCGCCGGCAACCTGCTCAATGTCGTCACCCGTTCGGCCTTCATCGCCATCATCGCGGTGGGCGCGACCTTCGTCATTGCGAGCGGTGGGCTCGATCTTTCGGTCGGCTCCATGGCGGCCCTCGTGGCGGGCGTCATGATCCTCACACTCAACAAAGTCGGCGGCGCGGATATGAGCACGCTGGCGCTCGGCATGCTGGCCGCGCTGGCGTTGAGCGCCGTCTGTGGCCTCGCGAACGGCTTGACGGTCACCTTCGGGCGCATCGAGCCGTTCATCGTGACGCTCGGCACGATGGGGATCTTCCGATCCCTCGTGATCTGGCTCGCGGCGGGCGGCACCATCACCATGCGCAATTCCGAACTGCGGGAACTTTATCGCCCGCTCTATTTCGGGAATGTGCTCGGTGTTCCGATTCCCATCCTCGTCTTTCTCGCGGTTGCCGCCATCGGCGCACTCATTCTCTACAAGACGTCCTTCGGCCGTCACGTGGTGGCGCTGGGGTCGAACGAGGACGTCGCGCGCTATTCCGGCGTGCCGATCTGGCGCGTGCGCACGCTGGTCTATGTGATTCAGGGCCTGTGCGTCGGTATCGCCGTTCTCGTGTACGTGCCGCGCCTCGGCTCGGCCACGCCGACCACGGGTCTGTTGTGGGAATTGCAAGCCATCACCGCCGTCGTCATCGGGGGGACGGCCTTGAAGGGTGGTGTCGGGCGCATCGGCGGCACGGTGATCGGCGCCATCATTCTCGAACTCGTCGCGAACATTATGGTGCTCTCAAACTTCGTCTCCGAGTTTCTCGTGGGCGCGGTGCAGGGCGCCATCATCATTATCGCCATGCTGGTGCAGCGCAGCCTGCAGCGGGGGCGGTGAATCCGGTGAGAGCCCACCGGTAACAGGATCGGGGCTCAGCCAATTCTCTGGGAGGAAAACATGAGAAGTACGGCATTGAAGCTTGCAGCGACGGCGGGCCTTCTGGCGGGTCTGTCGACCGGTGCGTTCGCGCAACCCAAGAATGTGACCATCGGCGTCTCGATTCCCGCCGCGACTCACGGCTGGACCGGCGGCGTGGTCTATCACGCACAAGAAGCCGCCAAGCAGCTGGAGAAAACCTATCCCGGCCTGAAGGTGATCGTGAAAACCTCGCCCGACGGCGCCGCGCAGGCGAACGCCCTCGACGATCTGACGGCCCAGAAGATCGACGCCCTCGTCGTTCTGCCTTTCAACTCCGACGAATTGACGAACCCTGTGCGCGAGGTGAAGAAAAAGGGCACCTTCATCACGGTCGTCGATCGCGGCCTGAAGGACCCTTCAATCCAGGACATTTATGTCGCCGGCAACAATCCCGAATTCGGACGTGTCGCGGGCAAGTTCGTTGCCGACACTCTGAAGCAGGGCAATGTCGTGGTGTTTCGCGGCATTCCGACGGTGATCGACGAGGAGCGCGTTTCGAACTTCGAGAAGGCGCTCGAAGGCTCGGGCGTGAAGGTTCTCGACAAGCAATACGCCAACTGGAACCGGGACGACGCCTTCCGCGTGATGCAGGATTATCTCGCCAAGCATCCCAAGATCGATGCGGTTTGGGCTTCCGACGACGACATGGCGCTCGGCGTGATGGAAGCGATCCGTCAAGGCAAGCGCGAGGACATCAAGTTCGTGCTCGGCGGCGCCGGCATGAAGGACATCGTCAAGCGCGTCATGGACGGCGACAAGATGATCCCGGCCAACGTGTCATATCCGCCGGGCATGATCTCGACGGCCATGCAGGTCACCGCCGCGCAGTTCTTCACTAATGCGCCGATGCGCGGCACATACGTGCTCAATGCCCAATTGATCACGAAAGAAAACGCGAAGAACTTCTACTACCCCGACTCGCCCTTCTGACGAGACCTCCCTCCTCCCGGGTGGGATCAAACATCTCGGCGCAAGTCACGATGCTGTCCCTCCCGGTTTCCTGACCCAAACTTATCCCTCCCCCGCAAAGGGGAGGGATCTTTCGGGAGACGAAGATGAAGACCATGAAGGGCCCCGGCCTATTCCTCGCGCAATTCGCAAGCGACGAAGCACCGTTCAATTCGCTCGACACAATTTGCCGATGGGCCGCCTCTCTCGGTTACAAGGGCGTGCAGATTCCAACCTGGGACACGCGACTGTTCGATCTGAAGAAGGCGGCAGAATCGGCCAGTTATTGCGATGAGATCGAAGGCATTGTGCAAAGCCACGGTCTTGAGATCACCGAGCTCTCGACGCATCTGCAAGGTCAGCTCGTCGCCGTTCATCCGGCCTTCGATGAAGCCTTTGATGGTTTTGCGGTGCCGGACGTGCGCGGCAATCCGACCGCGCGGCAGGCCTGGGCCGTGGACCAGATGCTGATGGCGGCAAAAGCCTCGAAGCGGCTCGGCCTTCACGCGCATGTCACCTTCTCCGGCGCACTCGCCTGGCCCTTCATGTACCCTTGGCCGCAGCGTCCCAACGGTCTCATCGAGACCGCTTTCGCGGAGCTGGCGCGGCGCTGGAAGCCGATCCTCAACGCTTTTGACGAGGCAGGCTGCGACGTCTGCTACGAAATTCATCCAGGCGAGGACATTCACGACGGCGCCACTTTCGAGCGCTTCGTCGATGCGGTCGATGGACATGCGCGCGCCTGCATCAATTACGATCCGAGCCACTTTCTGCTGCAACAACTCGATTATGTGGCGTTCATCGATCTCTATCACGAACGCATCAAGGCGTTTCATGCCAAGGATGCGGAGTTCAACCCGAGCGGACGTGTCGGCGTCTATGGGGGTTATGAGAGCTGGATCAACCGCGCAGGACGCTTCCGCTCGCTTGGCGACGGACAGGTCGACTTCGGGGCGATCTTCTCGAAGCTCGCACAATACGATTACGATTCCTGGGCGGTGCTGGAATGGGAGTGCTGCCTGAAGCATCCCGAGGACGGCGCACGCGAAGGCGCGGACTTCATTCAATCGCACATCATTCGCGTGACCGAAAAAGCCTTTGACGACTTCGCCTCCGGCGGAACGGATGAGGCAGCCAATCGCCGCATGCTCGGGCTCGATGTCCTGCAAAAGGCGGCGGAGTAGAACACAATGTCGATCACGGGATCACAGGACCAGACAATCAAGCGCCGCTTGCGGCTCGGCATGGTGGGCGGCGGACGCGGCGCTTTCATCGGTGCGGTGCATCGCATCGCATCGCGGCTCGACGATCACTGGGAGCTTGTCGCCGGCGCGCTTTCCTCCGACCCGGAACGCGCGCTACATTCGGGCCAGGATCTCCTTTTGAAAGCGGATCGCATTTACGGTGATTACAATGAGATGGCCCGGCGCGAGCGGCGCTTGAAAGACGGTATCGATGCGGTCGCCATTGTCACGCCGAACCACGCCCATGCTTCTGCCGCGCGCGCTTTCCTCAAAGCAGGCATTCACGTGATCTGCGACAAGCCGCTGACGACGACACGCCGCGAGGCGGATCAGCTTGCAAAACTCGCCCGCGACTCCGGCCTCATCTTCGCGGTCACGCACAACTATACCGGCTATCCGTTGGTGCGGCAGGCTCGTGCCATGGTGCAAGCGGGCGAACTCGGCGCCATCCGTGTCGTGCAGGTGGAATACGCACAGGATTGGCTTGCCACCCGCACCGAGGGAACCGGCAACAAGCAAGCGGAATGGCGCACTGATCCCGCGCGTTCAGGGCCGGCCGGAGCCGTGGGCGATATCGGCACGCATGCCTTCAATCTCGCCGAGTTCATCACCAACGATGAGGTCTTATCGCTCTCAGCCGAGCTGCACACCTTCGTCGAAGGCCGTCGGCTCGATGATAATGCGCATATGCTGCTGCGCTTCAATTCCGGCGCGAAGGGCATGCTCTGGTGCAGCCAGGTCGCCGCCGGGTTGGAGAACGGCCTGCGAATTCGCGTCTATGGCGAAAAGGCGGGGCTGGAATGGCATCAGGAAAACCCGAACGTCCTCATCTTCTCCCCTTTGAACGAGCCGCAGCGTCTCATCCGCCGCAACGGTGCGAGCACCAGCGAGATCTCGCGCGCCGCCTGCCGCATCCCGGCGGGACATCCGGAAGGCTATCTGGAAGGCTTTGCACAGATCTATGCCGATGTGGCAGAACAAATCGTGGCCCGTATCGAGGGACGCGACCCGCATCCGTACTCCTTGCAAGCGCCAACTGTCGAGCACGGGGTGCGGGGGGTGCGCTTCATCGATGCCGCCGTGCGCTCCTCGCAGCGGAAGGCGGCCTGGGTTCCGGTCTAGCAAACGCGCGTCCTGCGGCCGATTCGCGGTTGGCGAGCACCCCACGATAAAATGTCGCCCATTCGTTGCAGGGCGACCTGAATCACCCATAGCGGGCATACCGGTGCCTTGGATGAGCGCTTGTCAGCGCGGAAATGTTCAGTCACGAAAGCTTTGAACAACGGCCTTCAAATGGCCGTATAATATACTATATGACAACCTGAACCGGTAACCTCCCCATGGGCGCGCATCACGATCATTCCCTGGACTCGCTGAACGATACGCAAAAGCGCGTTCACACGATTCTGGCGGCTGCCCAGAATCCGCTCTCGGCCTATGAGGTGCTGGATCAGATGCGCGCCAAGGGTGCCGTGACCCCTCCTACGATATACCGATCTCTCGACAAGCTGATCGAGAAGGGCTTGGCCCACCGGCTGGAGAGCCTGAATGCCTACGTCGTGTGTAAGCACACGCACCCACACGAGATGGCGGCCTTCGCGATCTGTGAAACGTGCGGAACAGTTACGGAATTCAGCGACCCGACCATCGATGAGCGCCTTGATCGATGGAGCGAAGCAAACCAATTTCATCCCAAGAAGACTACGGTTGAAATTCGCGGTCTTTGTGAGACCTGCTTATTGAGATGACATAGCGTTACATTGATCTTTCCTTGCGGAAGGTTATTGCATTGCTGCAAGTATAAATTGCAACGCTACCACATTGCGGATCCCATTACTTACCTATATGAATGGGTAGGTTTCCAACGCAGGAGAGGTCCCGTGGCGATTGCTCAAGATCGGATTAAAGAAGATAGCGATCTGCTCCAACGAGCGGATGAAGTGTGCCGTGAGAACAGGCTGCGCATGACACCGATGCGCGAGCGCGTTTATCGCGAACTCGTGCAAAGCGGCGGCCCGGTCGGCGCTTACGATCTGGTGGAACGGTTGAGCAGCAAGTCTCGCCGCATTGCCCCGGTCACTATTTATCGGGCCCTCGACTTCCTTCGTGACGCGGGTCTCGTTCACCGTCTGGCGACGCAAAACTCATACATCGTCTCCCATGGCGAGGTCGATGTAGGCGCGGTCAAGGTGATGTTCGTCTGCTCGCGCACGGGCCAGAGCGTCGAAATCCATTCCAAGGAAGTCGGAGATGCGATTCGCAAGGCCGCCGAAGAGGCCGGCTTCAAGTCGATTTCGCCCTTCGTGGAAGTGGAAGGCGAGATCGCTCGCTAATTGTATTTCGTCCAAATAGACGAAATGAAAAAGGCCGGGCAATGCCCGGCCTTTTTCTTATTCGGCTGCAATCGCCTGTTGCTGCAAGTGAGGCTTTTTCTCCTCGGCCGCGTCCGGCGTTTCCTTCGCAATGAAGGTGTAGAACATCGGCACGACGAAGAGCGTGAAGATCGTGCCGACGGACATACCCGAGGCGATGACGAGACCCATGGAGAAGCGCGCCGCCGCACCAGCGCCGCTGGCGTAGATGAGCGGGGCAACGCCGAGCACCATGGCCGCCGTCGTCATCAGAATCGGACGAAGACGAACCTTCGCCGCCTCCTCGATCGCCGCGCGGCGCTTGAGCCTATGCTTGTGCTTCAACTCGTTGGCGAACTCCACCATCAGGATGCCGTGCTTTGTGATCAGGCCGACAAGCGTGATCAGGCCGACCTGGGTGTAGATGTTCAATGTGGCAAGGCCCACATAGAGGAACATCATCGCGCCGAACATGGAGAGCGGCACCGACATCATGATGATGAACGGATCGCGGAAGCTCTCGAACTGCGCGGCGAGCACCAGATAGATGACGATGACCGCAAGGCCGAAGGCCATCGCGATGGAACTGCCCTCTTGGACCTCGAGGCGGGATTGGCCCGCATAGTCCGTATAGAAGCCGCTCGGCATGACCTGCTGTGCGATATCCCGCAGGATCTGCAAGCCTTCCGACGTCGTCACACCCGGCATAGGCAGCGCCGAAATCGTCGCGGAGTTGAGCTGGTTGAACTGATCGATCGAAGCCGGAGCCGCATTAGTCTCAACCCGTACCAAAGCGGATAGCGGCACCATCGTGCCATCCGCCGCCCGCACATAATACTCGCCGAGCCTCTCCGGATTCAGACGAGCATTCTGCGTGACCTGCGGAATAACATCGTAGCTGCGGTTGTCACGATCGAACTTGGAGATCTGCGCTCCGCCGACCAGGGCACCGAGAGTGGTACCGATCTCGCTGATCCGCACCCCCAGAACCGCCGCGCGGTCTCGGTCGATGATGATCCGCGCGCGAGGCGTCTGATACGACATCGAGTTGACGGCCACGATGAACTTGCCCGAGGCCTGCGCCTTCTGCTTGACCTGTTCGGCCACTTCGTAGGCCTGCGCCGGATCGGAAATCGTGCGCAGCACATATTGGATCGGCAGACCGCCGCCGGCGCCCGGCAATGAAGGCGGTGCGAAGACGAAAGCCTGAACGCCGGCATTGTCGTTCAGCAGGTTTTGAATCTCCTGTTTAGTGACCGGGCCCTTCTTCGTGCGCTCGCCCCATTCCTTCAGTTTGAAGCCGACGAAACCGCTGCCGCCACCATCGATGCCGATGATCATGAAGGAATCTTCGATCTCCGGGATCTTGTCGGCAGCGCCGGTGAACTGCTTGGAAAAGGCCTGCGTGTATTCCGGCGTCGCATATTGCGGCACGTTGACGAGACCGAGATAGGCACCCTGGTCCTCTTCAGGCGCAAGCTCGGACGGTGTCTTGGTGAACATGAAAACGGTCGTCGCCAGCAAGGCCGCGACGATGACGAGCGTCACCGGGCGGACATCCAGCGAACCGGAGAGACGCCGGGCGTACCAGTTCTCGAGCCGGGTGAAATTGCGATCCACGAAGGCCGCGAAACCGCGTGCATTCTTTTCATGCGGCTTCAGAAGTTTCGAGGACATCATCGGCGACAACGTCACCGCGACGATACCCGAGATGATGACCGCTCCCGCCAGCGTGAACGCGAACTCGCGGAAGAGCGCACCCGTGAGACCCTGCGTGAAGCCGATGGGCGCATAAACCGCAGCCAGCGTGATCGTCATCGACACGATGGGACCGAAGATCTCCTTCATGCCGACGACGGCCGCATCGACCGGTTTCAATCCCTCTTCGATGTGCCGGTGAATATTCTCCACTACGACAATGGCGTCGTCGACCACGAGACCGATGGCCAGCACCATGGCGAGCAGGGTGAGCAGGTTGATCGAGTATCCGAGCGCGTAAAGCACGAAACAGACACCGATGAGCGAGAGCGGAATCGTGACGATAGGGATCACCACCGAGCGGAACGAGCCCAGGAAGAGCAGGATCACGACGATAACGATGAGGCCCGCCTCGCCGATGGTCTTGAACACTTCCGTGATCGACGCCGAAATGAAGTTCGACGCATCATAGACGACCTGGACCGTCATGCCCTTCGGCAAGGTCGGGCGAACTTCGTCGATCGCCTTGTTGACGGCCTCAGCCACAGTGAGCGGATTGGCGGAGGGCGTCGGCGTGACGCCGATGAAGGTGCCTTCCTTGCCATTGAAGCTGACGATGGTGTCCGTGCTTTTCGGACCCAATTCGACATTGGCGACATCGCGCAGGCGGACGATCTGGTCGCCGTTGGTGCGGACCGGCAACATGCCGAAGGATTCCGGCGTCTGCAGGGTCGTCTGCATCTCGATGGCGTAGGCGACGAAATCGTTCTTCGTTTTGCCGGGTGCCGCGAGGAAGTTGCTGGCCTGGATCGCGCCTACGACCTCACCCGCGGTCACGCCGCGTGCGGCCAACCGGATCGGGTCGATCCACACGCGCATGGAGAAATCGCGCCCGCCGAGAATTTCAGCCGAGCCGACACCCTCGAGCGTCGCGAAGCGAGGTTGGATCACGCGCGTCAGGAATTCCGACACCTGCTCGGGGTTCATCTCCGTCGAGGCGAAGGTGATATACATGAGAGCGAAGGTCTGCCCCGTGCCCTTCATGATCACCGGATCTTCGGCATCGCTGGGCAGCTGCGCCCGCACCTGCTGAACCTTCGACGTCACCTCGGTCAGAGCTGCGTTCGGGTCCGTATTCAGGCGCATGCGCACCGAGACGGTGCTCAGACCCTGGCGGCTTTGCGAGCTGACATAGTCGACACCTTCAGCGCTCGATACCGCCTTGGCGATAGGCGTGCTGATGAAGCCCTGCATCAGATCCGCGCTCGCGCCCACATAGGCGGTCGTGATCGTGACCGTGGTTTCCTCGACTTCGGGATATTGCCGCACCTGAAGGCTGATCAGCCCCTGAGCGCCAAGCAGCAAGATCAGGAGGCTCACCACCATCGACAGGACGGGGCGGCGGATGAACAGTTCCGTGAAACTCATGGCGCTAAGCCTATTGTCCGTTCGCAAGCTTCGAAGCGTCGAGCTTCGTCACGTCGATGCTGTTGTCGATCTTCACGGCGGCCCCGGCCTGAAGCTTGTTCTGGCCCGACATGACGACCTGCTGGCCGGGCGTGACGCCCGAAAGAATCTCGATGACGTCGCCCTCACGACGGCCGGACTTCACAAACACCTGTTTGACGATGTCGATGGTCTTGCCGTCCTTCTCGGTCGGCTCGATCGTGAAGACATAATTCCCGTACAGGCTTGTGATCACAGCCGTTTGCGGCACCGTGACGACGTTGTCTTCCGTCGGGAGAACGGCTCGCACATGCAGGAACTGGCCGGGAAGGAGAGCCCGGTCCTTGTTGTTCTCGATAAGCGCCTGCACCGCCACGAGGCGGGTCTGCGGGTCGACACGCGGATCCTTGCCGATCACGTGGCCCACGAACTTGAGCGTCTTCTCGTTCACGCCCACGCGCACTTCCTGGCCGAGCTTGATCTTGTCGGCCATCTGCTCGGGAACCGTGAAATCGACCTTCATGGAATCGAGGTCCTGAAAGCTCGCCACAGTCGTGCCGGTCTGCACATATTGACCCACATCGATGCGCGGAATGCCGATGACTCCGGAGAACGGGGCCTTCAAACCTTTCTGATTGATGATGGCTTGCAGGCGATTCTGACGCGAGCGGGCGGTCGCCAACTTGGCGACGATCTCGTCATAGGACGCCTCGGTGCCGTAGCCGCGCGCGGTCAAGGTCTTGGCGCGCTCATAAGCCGCTTCGCCGAGCTTCACGGCCGCTTGCACGTCCTGAAGGTCGGCGCGGTCAACCGCGTCGTCGATCTGAGCGAGCAGCGTGCCTTCGGTCACATACTGGTTCGGTTTGAAGTTGATCTGCTTGATGATGCCAGAGGTTTCCACCGCGAGTTCCACGCCGTTGGCGGCCTTGGCCGTGCCGATGGCGTCGATTCCGGGCGTCCATGTCCTGGCTTCCACTTTGATCGCTGAAACCGTCTGTGCCGGCTGCGGCATATTCGCGAAGAAGTTCGCGATCATCTTCGCGCGGAAAAAGTTGAACCATACCAGGCCGGCGCAAAGCCCTATCGCCAGGATGAATACGATGCTGATGACGATGCGGCGCTTCATTTCGATCTTCCGAAATTCCTGTGGTCCGGCCAGCCCGGATAGCTCTCTGATTGTGGAGGTTGGCATTAGCTGAAGTTTCTATTGACGCCAATGCCTAGAAGTCATTTATATACCGTCTGGACGGTTTGGCGCAAGAGTACTAGATGTTCAATTGCATTCGGGGCCGCAAAAGTTCGCGCGAGAAGATTCTCGACGCTGCGGCGGAGCTTGTCAGCGAGATCGGCTCAGGCCGCCTGACGCTCGACGCGGTGGCCGAGCGCGCGGGCCTGAGCAAAGGCGGCCTTCTCTATAATTTTCCCACGAAGGATGCGCTGCTTCAGGGCATGATCCAGCGCATGATCGACGAGGTGACAGCCGAGCGTGAGGCCCTTCGGTCGAAGCTTGGCGGCCGCAACCTCGAGGCCCGCCTTTGTGTGAACGCGGCGTTGAAGATGCGCACGGGCAAAATGAAGGAGATCTCGAACGGCATGCTCGCGGCCTCCTCCGAAAACCCGAAGCTTTTGGAACCTGTCCGGCAAGTGCTGCAAGAGGCTCTCGAACATCTCAAGACGACTTCGGAAGACCCCGACGCGGCCCTCATCGCATGGCTTGCGGTTGAAGGAATGTGCAGCCTCGAATTGCACGACATCAGCCCCTTCGGCGACGTCGACCGCGAAAAGGTCGTGACGGCGGTTAATCGCCTTCTGGACAAGGGGTTCGCCGAGTAAGCGACCTCAACCGATCCAGGACGGATCGTTCAGCACCGCATCCGTATGCTCGCCCAATCGCGGCGAGGGACGCCCGGCCGCCATCGGCTCTCCGTCAAGGACGATAGGCGAGCGGACGGAAGGGATCGTGCCCTGTTTTGCACCGGGCGCCGGGAGCTCGATCTTCATGCCCCGCGCGATCACCTGCGGATCGTCGAAGACATCGGCCACGGTGTTGATCGGGCCAGCCGGCACGCCTGCCTTTTCCAAGGCCGCGAGAAGCCCATCGCGCGTGAATTTCAAGGTCAAAGCAGTCAATCCGGGAATCAACTCGGAGCGCGCGCGAACCCGGTCCGCATTGGTCCTGAACCGTGGATCCTGCGCCAATTCCGGCTGACCGAGGACAGCGACGAACCGCGCGAACTGCCCATCGTTGCCCACCGCGACGATCACATGACCATCCGAGACCGGAAACACCTGATAGGGCACGATGTTCGGATGCGCGTTACCCATGCGCCGGGGCGAAACGCCGGAGGCGAGGTAGTTCATGGCCTGATTGGCGAGAACGCTCGTCTGCACATCGAGGAGCGCCATGTCGAGATGCGCGCCCTCTCCCGTCTCATCGCGGCGGCGCAAGGCCGCGAGAATGCCGACGACGGAATAGACACCCGTGAAAATGTCCACGTAGGCGACACCGATCTTCTGCGGTTCGCCTTGCGGCTCACCCGTTAGATCCATGATGCCGCCCATGCCCTGGATCATGAAGTCGTAGCCGGCGCGCGCCGCATAAGGCCCGTTCTGGCCGAACCCTGTGATCGAACAATAGACGAGGCGGGGGTTGACGGCTTTCAGGCTCTTGTAGTCGAGCCCGTATTTCTCCAAGCCGCCGACCTTGAAGTTCTCGATGACAACATCTGCATGCGCGGCGAGCTTGCGCACGAGCGCCTGCCCTTCGGGCGTCTCGAAATCCGCCTCGATGGAACGCTTGCCGCGATTGCAGGCATGAAAATAAGCCGCCGAGAGATGATCTCCATCCGCGCCCTCGATGAAGGGCGGACCCCAGCCGCGCGTGTCATCACCCGCACCGGTACGCTCCACCTTCACCACATCCGCGCCGAGATCGGCGAGAAGCTGGCCGACCCAGGGGCCGGCGAGAATGCGAGCGAGTTCGAGGACTTTCAGTCCCTCAAGCGGCTTCGTCATGATTGCAGTCGCCGTCCTTTATGATCGCACTTTCTTTCGCAAAACCTGCTTTCCACCTTTGCGGAAAATGCTCAGAAGAACGCCTGCAGCCCGGTCTGCGCACGGCCCAGAATCAATGCGTGGACGTCGTGCGTGCCCTCGTAGGTGTTGACCGTCTCCAGGTTCTGGAGGTGGCGCATCACGTGGTATTCTTCCTGAATGCCGTTGCCGCCGTGCATGTCGCGCGATGTCCGGGCGATATCGAGCGCCTTGCCGCAATTGTTGCGTTTGACGAGGGAGATCATCTCCGGTGCAAGGCGGCCTTCGTCGAAGAGACGCCCGACGCGCAAGGATGCGTGCAGGCCCAGCGTGATTTCCGTCATCATGTCCGCGAGCTTTTTCTGCACGAGCTGCGTCTGCGCCAGCGGCTTGCCGAACTGCTTGCGGTCGAGGGTGTATTGACGCGCACGGTGCCAGCAATCCTCCGCTGCACCCATGGCACCCCAGGAGATGCCGTAGCGCGCGCGGTTAAGGCAGCCGAAGGGGCCCTTCAGGCCGGACACGTTCGGCAGCAACGCATCTTCCGACACTTCGACGCCATCCATGACGATCTCGCCGGTGATGGAGGCGCGAAGCGAAAGCTTGCCGCCGATCTTCGGTGCGGAGAGACCCTTCATGCCCTTGTCGAGAACGAATCCGCGAATCTCGTTGCCGTGCGCCGCCGACTTCGCCCACACCACGAACACGTCGGCGATGGGGGAGTTCGAAATCCACATCTTGGTGCCGGTGAGGCGATAGCCGCCGTCGATCTTTTCCGCGCGGGTGGTCATGCCGCCTGGATCGGAACCCGCATCGGGTTCGGTCAGGCCGAAGCAGCCGACATATTCGCCGGTGGCGAGCTTCGGCAGATATTTCTTGCGCTGCTCCTCCGTGCCGTAGGCGTAGATCGGATACATGACCAGGGAGGATTGGACGCTCATCATCGAGCGATAGCCGGAATCGACGCGCTCGACCTCGCGAGCCACGAGGCCATAGGCCACGTAGGAAGCGGCCGCGCAGCCGTAATCCTCCGGCAGCGTCACACCCAGAAGGCCAAGTTCGCCCATCTCGTCGAAGATGGCGCGGTCCGTCTTCTCTTCCCGGTAAGCATCGATCACGCGCGGAAGGAGCTTTTCCTGAGCATAGGCGCGCGCGGTGTCGCGGATCATGCGCTCATCATCGGTGAGAAGGTCGTCCAGCAGAAGCGGGTCTTCCCAATGGAACTTCGCGAGTGCGACTGACATGATTTTACCTCTTCCAAGATCGGGCTGCCCAAACGGGGCAAACGACCGACAATCCTTCGATTTGGCGGGCAAAGTCGCGCTGGACAGGGCGGATGTAAAGAGACATCTTCGAAGCAGGTTATTCTTAAATGGAATGAATTGTGTTTCGACGGGGTTTTCTGCCGGGTATCGGCAACCTTCTGGCTTTCGAGGCCACGGCAAGGCATGGCAGCGTGTCGCGAGCGGCGGCGGAATTGAACCTGACGCAAAGCGCGGTTTCCCGGCAGATCCAGCATCTGGAGGAGTCTCTCGGCGTCTCCCTGTTCAGCCGCTCGCGGCAGCGGGTGGTGCTCACCGATGTGGGGCGCATGTATGCGGCGAATGTCCGCGCGATGCTGGCCGATCTCTCCACGGCGACCCACCAGGCCATAGCGCTATCGGGAACTCATGGCGTTCTCAACCTCGCGGTTTTGCCGACCTTCGGCACCCGCTGGCTCATTCCACGCATGCCGGAATTCTTTACGCTTCATCCCGGCGTCACCGTGAATTTCGGGGTGCGGCTCGTCCCTTTCGATTTCGGCACGGATCCCTTCGACGCCGCGATCCATTTCGGCCAGCCACATTGGCCCGGAGCGATTTGCGAGCGCCTGCGGGACGAGGAAGTGGTGCCGGTCTGCAGCCCAGCCTATCGGCGGCGGGAGAACATCGGCTCGCCAAGCGACCTGACGCGGGCGACGCTGCTCCAGCAGAGCACGCGCCCGACCGCCTGGGCCGAGTGGTTCGCGAGTTGCGGTGTGGAGGGGAGCAATCCTCTTCGTGGTCCCCGCTTCGAGCAATTCGCCATGGTCGCGCAGGCCGCCGTATCGGGACTCGGCGCGGCGCTCGTGCCGCATTTCCTGATCGCCGACGAACTCGCCTCCGGGCGGTTGGAAATCCTCTTCCCGCAAAGCCTCGTCAGCGACGGAGCCTACTACCTCGTCTATCCCGAAACGAAGGCGGAAGCACCGCTCGTGCGCTCCTTCCGCGACTGGATTCTAGCCAAGACCCGCATGGGTTAGCGCACCATCGGGCCCTAGGCTTTTGCAAAAACGCGCGGGCGGCGCAGCACGTTCCAGCTCAAGGCACAGGCCGTCAGGCCGCAAGACGCGATCGCCACGACCATGGACAGGGCCGTTCCATTGAAGAACGCACTGACGAGGACGATCACAAGCGCGCCGGTCGCAAGTTGCAACGTCCCCATCAAGGCAGAGGCCGTTCCCGCGATAGGGCCATGCGATTCGAGCGCCAGCACGGCCGTCGAGGGAATGACGAGGCCAAGGCAGCCGAAGGACATGAAGAGCATCGCCCACAGCACGACAGCGTGATCGACACCGGAAAGTGTCACGACCAGGAGCAGGAACGTCAGGCACGCGAAGATCGAGATTGCAGTCAGCACAACGCGTGGCGCTCCGAAGCGGCGCATGAGCGTGCTGTTGAACTGCGCACCGCCGATGAACGCGATGGCGTTCGACGCGAAGACAAGGCTGTAGCGCGAGGGCGACAAGCCGAAATGCTCGATGAAGACCACCGACGAGCCTGCCAGATAGGCGAAGAAGCTCGACTGACCGAGGCCTCCGATAAAGACAAGGCCGAGAAAGTGCCAGTCCTTCAAGAGAGAACGATAAGTGCGCAGGATCTCACTGACGCTGCGCTCCTGCGTCGAAGGCTTTCGCGTTTCCGGCAGAAGGAGCGCGACCACGGCAAGACCAGCCACGCCGATCGCCGCGATGGCCCAGAAGATGATGCGCCAGTTGAAGAACTCGGTCAGCGCGCTGCCCGCGAGCGGCGCGAGAATCGGCGAGACGCTGAAGACGAGCATGGTCGTCGCCATGAGGCGCGCCGCCTCGGCCCCGGTGTGCAGATCGCGGATGATGGCGCGCGTGATCACCATGCTCGCGCAGGCGCCGATGCCCTGCAGGAAGCGGAAAGCAATCAAGACTTCCGCGTTGGGCGCGAAACTGCAGCCGATCGCGCCGAGGATGAAGAGCGTCAGGCCGAAATAGAGCGGCGGCTTGCGCCCCACATGATCCGAGACCGGGCCATAAATGATCTGAAAGATTGCAACGGCACTGAAGAAGCTCATCAGGCTCATCTGCACCGCGCCGATATCCGACTGAAGCTCGCGGGCGATGGCCGGGAAGGCCGGCAGATACATATCGATGGCGAAGGGCCCGATGGCGGACAACATGCCGAGCACGAGCGCATTGCGGAGAAAAGAGGTCTTCATCGCGGAAACGTCCAAAGGATCAAAAACGGCCCGCCGCTCGACAAAGAGCGGGAAGCACTGAAGAAGCAACGGTTAAGGAAAACACGCCCGGAACGGGCAATGGCACGACGGGCAAGGCGGTCCGAGTCGCTGGCGGCACTTTATGCCGCACCCGAGTCAGGTCAAGTCCCACGCCAGCCGAGCCTATGCACTCCACGCATGAACGCACGGTCCCCGGCAGCATTACGCGCATGTGTCACGGCGCCATCTCCTCGACCTTTCCGGATCGGCGATTGGGTGCGTAACTCTACGTCATGCCCGTGCTGTCCGATTCCCAAAAATCCCCGAAAAACCAAGGAATTTCAGGCTGACACAACTCTTTCGTACCGACGCTTTACCCATCGTTAACTATGATTAGCCATATCTTCTCAAGCATTCCGCTACGTACGCCGCCACGCGGCAAAAGGCCCGTCAGCCACCAATTCGGGAGCCCCAGCGCCAAGAGATTCCTTCGCCTTCGATCACGCCGCTTTTTCTCGAAATGATATGTTCCCCAGGTCCCAAACCGACTTCATAAGCAGATTCTCGAAGGCTCAAGCGGCACCCCGAAGTGGTCTCTCCCGAGCGCTAGTCATGGCTGCCGAGCACTGGAAACGATTTGCCGTTACGGGCGCAATCCTGCTGCTGCCCGCCTGCTCGATGCGCTCCGACCTGCATTTCAAGACCCTGGCGACCGAAGTCCCGGTGATCAAGGCTATCGTGGTTCCCCCACCGGGTGGACCGGCTGTGGTGGCCGTCGTCGAAAATAAGTTTCTGAACGGCGTTTCTCAGGAAGTCGCGCTCTCGACAGCCGCCGAAGGGGTGGGCCAGAATGCTTTCTGGGTCAGCATGATGAACGACCCCGATGCGTTGACGGAAAACGACGACGTTTTGACAATCCGGCGAATCACGACGGAACGGATCCAGGTCGAGATGGACGCCCGGCTCCCCGGAATCGACATGAGGCCGTCACCCTACTTCGTTCAGAACAAATACGGCCCCTTCGGCTACGCTTTGGGTTACTCCGCCGCTCGCGATCTCTGCCTCTATGCCTGGCAGCTAATCGAGCCCACGGAGAACGCGATTTTCTCGACGAGCGGCATCGTCTCGGTACGCCTGCGCCTCTGCGAAGCCGGCGCAACCGAAGAGCAGTTGCTTCGGACCATGTATGCTTACACGATTTCGGCCTATTTCGAGGCAAGAGGCTGGAATCCCTACGGTTCACCCGGCCCGGTTTCCCCGCAGCTCGGCCAGATCGATGCCCCCGTCTATCCTCTCCCCACAGGCGTAACCGTTTTGCGGACCGCCCCGCCGCCGAGCCCCCGGCCGCAAACCGTGATCCGTCGCGCGCCGGCCAAGCCTCCCGTTATCGCACCCGAGACCGAAAACGTGACACGCCCGGCCTCCCTTACCGAGGATCGCCTCGGCTTCCCAGTTGTCCCGCCGCCGCCGTGACCTTGGTGTCATCAGCCCGTCAAAACAATCGCGAAAGAAAAGACTGACTATAGTCGAACGAGAGAAGGCAAATTAAAGAACATTAACTGGCGCGAAACCCTTTCAATGCAAGAAATTGCTTGAAGACCTGCCGTAGAGAAAGATTGAGCGAGAACGAGGGATGATGAGACAGGGAATCATTGTGGCCTTTTGGGCCGCGGCCTCCGCAATCGTTCTTCTGCTCGTCGCGCTTCCGATCAGCCTCCAGGCCCATTTGATCGCCGGTCTCGTCGTCGTGACCTGCATGATCGTTCTGAAATTTTTCCGCGCGGAGGGCATCTGGCGGCAGGTCGCGCTGGCGCTGGGGACGGCAATCGTTCTGCGTTATGTCTTCTGGCGCACCACCAGCACCCTGCCGCCGATAGCCGAGATCGCCAACTACATCCCTGCCTTCCTGCTCTACGCGGCCGAGATGTACAGCGTCATGATGCTGTTTCTCAGCCTCTTCGTCGTATCGAGCCCGCTCCCGCCCCGCGATGCCCCCAAGCTCGATCACAACAATCTCCCGACAGTCGATGTTTTCGTCCCGAGCTACAACGAGGACAGCGGCCTGCTCGCGACGACGCTCGCCGCTGCGCGCGCCATGGATTACCCGCGCGACAAGTTCACCGTCTGGCTTCTCGACGATGGCGGCACGGACGAGAAGTGCAATTCCAACAATGCCCAGACGGCGAACGAAGCGAAGGCTCGCCGTGCCGAGCTGCACAAACTCTGCGAGGCCCTCGATTGTCGCTATGTGACGCGCGCGCGCAACGTCCATGCGAAGGCGGGAAATCTCAATAACGGCCTCGAACATTCCACGGGCGATCTCGTGGTGGTGTTCGATGCCGATCACGCGCCCGCACGATCCTTCCTGCAGGAAACCATCGGCTATTTCGCGGTCGAGAAAAACCTTTTCCTCGTTCAGACGCCGCATTTCTTCCTCAATCCCGACCCGCTCGAGCGCAATCTCGGTACGTTCCAGACCATGCCGTCCGAGAATGAGATGTTTTACGGCATCATCCAGCGCGGCCTCGACAAATGGAATGCCGCTTTCTTCTGCGGCTCGGCCGCTGTCCTGCGGCGCGAGGCGCTGCAGGAGACGAGCGGATTCAGCGGATTGAGCATCACGGAAGATTGCGAAACGGCGCTCGAATTGCATTCGCGTGGCTGGACCAGCATCTATGTGGACAAGCCGCTGATCGCCGGGCTTCAGCCAGAAACCTTCGCGAGCTTCATCGGCCAACGCTCCCGCTGGGCGCAGGGCATGATGCAGATCATGCGCTACCGCTTTCCGCCGCTCAAACGCGGCCTGAAGTTGCCGCAGCGGCTCTGCTATATCTCGAGCGTTCTGTTCTGGCTGTTCCCCTTCACGCGCTGCTTCTTTCTGATTTCGCCGCTGTGCTACCTTTTCTTTTCGCTCGAAATCTTCACAGCCTCCGGTGGGGAATTCCTCGCCTACACATCGACCTACATGCTCGTGAATCTCATGATGCAGAACTACCTCTACGGGCGGTATCGCTGGCCGTGGATCTCGGATTTGTATGAGTTCATCCAGAGCGTTTACCTCTTGCCCGCGATCCTTTCGGTGATCGCCAATCCGGGCAAGCCGACCTTCAAGGTGACCGCCAAGAACCAATCCATGAGCCAGAGCCGCATCTCGGAACTCGGCGCTCCGTTCTTCATCATCTTCGGTATTCTTCTGCTCGGCGTCGTCGCAACCGTCGTGCGGATCTGGGCCGAACCCTACAAGGCGGATGTGGCACTCGTGACCGGCGGGTGGAACCTTCTGAATCTCATCATCGCAGGATGTGCGCTCGGCGTCGTGTCCGAGCGCGCAGTGCGTCGCCAGAGCCATCGTGTGCTCGCGAATCGCCCGTGCAAATTCGTTTTGGGCGGTCAGTCGGTTGATGGTGTGATCGAGGACGTTTCCGTCGGTGGCGCACGCTTCAGACTGCACCAATCCTCCCTCGACGGTTTGAAGAAAGGCGCGATCGGCACCGTCGAGTTCAAGCCGCACATCCCCCTGACGTCGAACTCTCTTCCCGTCGACGTGCGCAAGATGAGCATGGATGAAAAGGGTATCCTGGTCGGATGCCGCTTCCAGACGTTGGAGCCTGTTCATCATCAGCTGATCGCGGATCTCGTTTTCGCAAACGCCGACCAGTGGAGCGCCTTCCAGAAGCGCCGCCATCACGATATCGGCGTCTTGCGCGGCACCTTGTGGTTCCTCGCCGTGTCACTTTATCAGACCGGCCGCGGCCTTGCTTACCTGTTCGGGTTGCAAAAGCTCGGCGTCTCCAACCCGCCCGTAGCGCCGGCTCCCACAGCCGCTTCGACAACGGCCCAGTAGGGGATGCTCGTGTCGTTTCGCCTCTTTCTGACCCGCACCCTTCCCGCGCTTCTGATCCTCAACGTCACGGCCGCTGCGGCGCAGGTCGCACCGTTCAGCATGAATCCGGACAAGCCGGCCGCTCCGCCTGTCGAGGCCGAGCGTCCGCAAGCACCGCCAGCGGCTCCCTCCGCGACGGCCGCGCCCTTCGACATGCGCCGGCCTTCTCAAATCGGAGTACCCACCGCACCCGCCCCATTCAATATGACGCCCCCAGGCACGCAGCCTGCGCCGAGCCCAACCGTCGCACAACCGCGCCCCGCGCAACCGCAGCCTCCAGCGGTCAAGCCGACAGCAACACCCGTCGCGCGCGCCATGCCGCGCAATGAAAAACCGATTCTGCCGTCCGCGACCGTTCGCCTCGATGGTGAAGTCGATGCCCGCAGTTGGGCGATTTATCTGACACAGGACGAAGCGGCAGCGAGCGCGAGCCTCGCTCTCGGCTATCGCAACGCGGTGGTGGTCATGCCGGAAGCGTCGCGCATCCGGGCGCACATCAACGGCGAACTTGTCATCGATACACCGATCGCATCCGCGCAGAATATACAGCGGGTCATTCTGCCGGTTCGCGCAGGTCTGCTGCGTCCGGGGCAAAACATCGTTCGCCTCGAAGTCGTCCAGCGCCATCGCACCGATTGCACGGTGCGTGCGACCTACGAATTGTGGACGGAAGTGGATTCCGCTTCGACCGCCATCGTCTTCGGCGAGAACACGCCCCGGTTCCTGCGCGGTCTCGAGGATTTGCCGGCCGTCGGAGTCGACGCGACCGGCGCGACCACGATCCATGTCATCGCGCCGAAGCTTTACCGCCCAGAGATGCGCGATCGCCTGCTTCGCCTCGTTCAGATGGTTTCGCTACGGGGCCGCTACGCGCATCCGGTGGTGAAGGTCTCGGAAACCGATCCGGGCCGGGTTCAGCCCGGAACGATCAAGGTTTTCTTGGGCCCTGCGAGCGAGTTGCGCGGTATCATGGTGCTGCCTCCCGAAGCAGCCATCAGCCAACCGATTGCACTCGTGACGCAGGACGCGGGATCTCCAGCGCTTGTCGTTTCCGGACCGGGCTGGGCCGACCTCGACACCGCGATCAACGTGATTGCCAACGCGATGGTCAACAACCGGCCCGCCGAGCGCAACAGCCTGGATAACGCCTCATGGATGTGGCCGGATACACCCACATTTCAGGCGGCGCGCTCAGTCAAGTTCTCCGATCTCGGAATCCCCACCCAGGAGTTTTCCGGACGCCGGTTTCGGGCACGTTTCGCGATCAACCTACCCGCTGATTTTTATGCGAACGATTATGGCGAGGCGCTGCTCTATCTCGATGCCGCCTACACTCCCGCCGTGCGACCCGGCAGTCATATCGATCTTTATGTAAACGACCATATCAGCGCGACCATGCGCATCACGGCGAAGGGTGATATCTTCCGTCGTCATCCGATCCGCATCCCCATGCGGAATTTCCGGCCCGGCATCAATGACCTCTGGTTCGAGGCCGTGCTGATGACCGATGCGGATGACCGATGCCCGCCGGGAGGAACGCTCTCCGAGACCAGCCGCTTTGCGCTCTTCGATACGACGAGCTTCGAGCTTCCGACCTTCGGGCGTATCGGCCGCCTCCCTGATCTCGCGGCGATGAGCGCGGGCGGCTTTCCTCTCGGGAATGTGCCGGCGACCTTCGTTCTCGCGCGACAGAACCCGCTTCTCTACGCCACTACGGGTACCCTTCTTGCGCGCATGGCCCGGGATTCGGGCACACCCGTCCGCGCCACCTTCGCCAATGCGGCTGTCGTCGGCGATCCCACGACGGTCTTCATTGGTGCGATCGATCAATTGCCCCAAGGCATGCTGTCACGCGTCGGCGTGGCGGAGAGAACCCGCACGATCTGGCAATCGACCCCCATGCCGGTGCGGACCAGTTCGGCGGCCCCGGGCTCGGAAGGTCAGCGCGTCGCAAGCGATGGCGAGCACGCCACACCTGAACGAAGTCTGACCGATCGCGCGGCGCAAGGCTCGACGGACGATATCCGCAAACACTGGTCGGAATCCCTTTCGCGTCGCGGGTTCCTGCAGACGCGCCTCGATTCCTTCAAGGCCTGGGTCGAGCAGACCTTCAACCTGTCCGTTGCTTCTCTCACCCTTCAAAACAGCGCGAGCTCCGCATTCGAGCCGCCTCAGCGCGCGACGCTGCTTCTGGCGCAAGACGATTCGGAAGGTGAGGGAACCTGGACCGTCATGACCGCCCGCACGGAGAGCGAATTGGCGGACTCGACCGCGCGAATGACGGAACCCGGTCTCTGGCCGCAAGTTTCCGGACGCATCGTCACGCTCGGCGCCGACGACGGCTGGATCGAGACACAGCCGGTGCGATCGTTCACCTTCGTGCAGACGCAGCCGTTCTCGCTTTTCAATCTGCGGCTCGTCGCGGCGAACTGGATGTCCATCAACATCCTTCAATACGCGCTGCTTCTGGTGGTGTGCTGCGCGGCGCTCGGCGGGACGACGTATTTCCTCCTGAAGCGGCTGGGGCGCAAGTCATGATTGCGGGACCTCTGACCCGGCTTTGGATCATCTTAGGCTTTCTGGTGGTGTCGATGCACGCTGCGGGGAGCACGGAGCTTGGACGCCTGAAGATCGAAGGCACGATATCCTCGACTGATTGGGACGCTTACCGCGCCCGTTTCGTAGCCCCTACCGGACGTGTCATCGACAACGCCAACGGCGACATCAGCCACAGCGAGGGACAGGGATACGGCCTGCTGCTCGCCTTCGCCGCCGGCGACAGAAAGACCTTCGAGCAGATCTGGACCTTCACGTTCACCCAGTTCCTCATTCGCGACGACGGCCTCTCCGTGTGGAAATGGGATCCCGACGCGAGGCCCAATGTCTCCGACCGCAACAACGCGACCGACGGTGATATCCTGATCGCCTATGCGCTTGCCAGAGCCGGGGCCTCCTGGCGCGACTCCCGCTACGTGCAGGCCGCGCAGAGCATCGCGAGAGCTATCGGCCGCAGTGCAATCGTGCGCGGCACGGGCCGTCCCGTGCTCCTGCCCGGCTCAACAGGCTTCGGTTTGGCCGACCGGCCCGACGGCCCGATCATCAATCTGTCCTACTGGGTTTTCGAAGCCTTTCCGACGCTTGCCGCCCTGGCACCCGAATATGATTGGAACGGCGTCTGGCGCGAGGGCATCACGCTTCTGCAACAGGTCGACCAAACGAAAACGCGCCTGCCGGCGGATTGGCTCTCGATTCGCGAGAAGGGCCAGATTGGGCCGGCCGATGGCTTTCCACCCGAGTTTGGTTACAACTCGTTAAGGATACCTCTTTACCTCTTGAGAGCAGGGATGTCGGATGTGGAGTGGTTGAAAACGTTGAAGCAGCGCTGGCTCGGCAATGAAGGTGTCGCAATCGTCAACGTTACGACCGGCCAGGTGAAAGAGCGCCTGACGGACCAGGGCTATGACGCGCTCGCGGCGACATTGGCTTGCGTCATGGACAAGACGCCGGTGCCGGCTTCGCTGAAGACGTTCGAACCGAATCTCTACTATCCGTCGACCCTGTACCTGCTTTCGATGGCGTTTCTGGGCGAGAAGTACCCTCAATGCCTTTGATCCGTGGCATCATAGCGACTCTGTTCGCCAGCGCGGCCTTCTCCGCCAGCGCTCAGACCGGTGGCGGAAATCCCAATCTTCGGCAAGCCACGACGCCCGTGCTCACGAACGGCGTTCTCACCGCTCAAGCGCCTGCGCCGACAACAAACCCGCCAGGAGCGAGCCCCACCGCGCCTCAATCGGCGCCGATACAGGTGGACGAATCGGCCTTGCGTTATTTCGCGGCTCAAGGTGATACACGCCGTGTGGATGCGGAAATCGCTCGCCTGCGTGCACTCTATCCCAACTGGACTCCGCCGACCGATCTGACACAACTCTCTACGCCGAGCGGACCACAGCCCGATGCGGCGACGGATAAGATCTGGGCGCTCTATGCCGAAGGCCGCATTGCCGAGGCTCGCGCGGCCATCGCTGATCGCTCGGCGTCGGAGCCGCAATGGAAACCTCCGGCGGATCTGATAAGCGCACTCGACGTCGCAGAAGCACGCATCCGCCTCACCAACGCGTCGGACAACAGCCAATGGCGCACGGTGCTCTCCATCGCGACCGAGACGCCCACCCTTCTCACCTGCGCCAACGTGGACGCCCTGTGGCGCGTGGCGGAAGCCTTCTCGAAGACGAACCAGGCTTCGCGCACGAAGGACGTCTACACTTACATCCTGTCGAATTGTAACAATCGCTCGGAGCGTCTCGCGACCTTGCAAAAGGCGGTGTCGCTTCTGCCCGAGGCGCCGATACTCGACCTGTTGAAATTCGAGCGCAAGACCGGCACAGATCAGGACGATTTCAGTGAAGTGCGGGACGAGCTGGCGCGCAAGCGCGTCGAGCGTGCCTCCACCGACCCCAAGCTGAAAGCTGCGCCCGAGGATCTGGCCGTTGTGGAGCGTCTCGCAGAAGGTGAGAGCGCGCCGGGCAATGCGCTCCTGCTCGGCTGGTACAATTACCATCACGCGCAGCCGGAAAAGGCGCGGGATTGGTTCAAGATCGCGCTCGACCGCGATGGTGGTGCGAAAGCCGCCGAAGGACTGGCGCTCTCCTTGCGCGCGCTCAACCAATTCGTTCCCGCCGATGCCATCGCATATGAATGGCACGACAAATCGAAAGACAATCTCAGCGTCTATCTCGACGTGATTACGGCTCTCTTGAGTCAAGACCCGCCATTGCGTGTCGATCCTGAAATCATCGCACGCTCCATACCGGTCATCACGCGTGAGAGATTCAGCAATGGCGGCCAGGCGCTTGGCTGGTACTCTTACAACACCAACCAGTTCCGCACCGCGCGCGACTGGTTCATGAAGGCGCTGAGCTGGAAACCCGACGACGAACCCTCGGCTTACGGGCTCGCGCTGTCCTACCAGCGGCTGAACGATCGCACGGGGTTCGCCTCCATTGCCAACGCCTGGCGCGCACGCTCGCAGCAGATCGCCGATCTGGCGGATGGCCGACCGGGCACGCGCCTCCCAGTGGAGAGTCAACCGCTCACGCCCAGCCGCGATGAAATCATCGCGGTCCAGCCACGTGCCGAACCTATCCCGCAGCCGAGAGCAGCTCCCACGCAGCGCGCCGAAAATAGGTATCCGAACGACGTCCCGACCACGCGAGCGAATGTGCCACGCACTCAAGCCGGCCGCGGCGCCAAGTGCACCGGGACCGGCAATCCCCATGCCCTTTCTCCGGACGCAGCCGTGACGCTCGGGTGGTGCCTGATGGAACTCAACCGCCCCCTTGAGGCGGTAACGGCTTTCGATCAAGCGATCAAACGGGGGAACGGACGGACCCGGCAAGACGCCGCTTACGGCAAATCGCTGGCCTATCTGCGCAAGGACCTGACCTCGCAAGCGGCAATCGCGGCGGCGGAAGCGCCTCAGGAGCCGCGGCGTCAAGTCGAATTGAGCGCGACGATTCTTGCTCAACGAGCCGTCGCAGCCTATCGCGCAGGCCGTTTTGTCGAGGTGATCCTCGCCCTTGGCGAACGCGCCAGGATTGTGCCCGAGCAGAACGATCTGATGCTGTTGCGTGGTTGGTCCTATTTCAAACTCGGACGCTATGACGATGCGAAGCAGGTGTTTCAGGCCGTGCAGCGGACCGGCTTTTCGAATGACGCCAATGTGGGCCTGAACGCCATTCTCGAGGCCACGCAGCCGATCAGGCAATATTAGCCGACCAAGCGACGGCAGGACCGTATCGGCAATTCTGCGCTGCGCCAGAGGGTGAGCAATTTCAAGTTCGCCCAAAGGATGAATCTCAGGGCTCGATTTGAACGCTATCGTACATATATCGAAGTCAAGCTTCGATGGGCGGAGCATCAGGACCCATGAGGAGACCGGCGTGGTGTCAGCGGCTCGATCACGGCTACAGAGAGACATTGCATGAGAGAGGCGATCGAAGCACGCGCTGCTCGTGTTCTCCTTGTGGAGGCCAACGAGGATCAAGCGCTGGAGGTTCGAAAAACCCTTCACGTAAACGGGTTCCAGGTTGCCTTATGCGCATCCGCGGAGGAGGCGCTGGAGAGCCTGAGCGAGCGTCTGCCAGACCTCGTCATCGCCGACCACCAATTGCCCGGCATGAACGGCGACGAATTGGCGCGACAGATGCGCCTCAACATGCACACGCGGGCCATTCCCATCATCATGCTCACTGAGACGCGCGAGCGATCACGGGAAAGGGAAGGTTTGGAGAGCGGTGCGGACGCCTATGTTCAAAAATCGGCGGAACACGATCTGATCCTCCTGCGCATCCGCGCGCTTCTGCGTCGACGTCTTCCGTCGCCGACGGAATCGAACGACAGCAGCGTCTTTCGGCGCACCTCGATCCTCATCATCGACGACAGTGCGATCTATCCGGCATTCTTGCATGATCTTTTGTCGCGCGAAGGTTACGACGTCACGCTCGCGTCTCATCGGGCGGAGGGTGTTGATCTTGTCAGCTCGCGATCGGCATCCTGGGATTGCATCATCGTCAATATCCGCAGCCCCAACTTCGACGGCGTCGAGCTGTGTCGGCAGCTAAACACTTATCGTGGCGCAGCTTCGCTCCCGGATATGGAAGCCCCGAGCTTTTACATTGTCGGGCTCGGCAACGACGAAGGCGGTCAGGTTCTGTCCCAAGCCTTTGCGGCAGGCGCAGATGACGTCATTCCAGCGACGGTGGATAAAGATGTGCTGCGCGTGCGTATCCGCGCCCTCGTGCGCCGAAAATTGGTGCAGGACGAGAATGCACGCATCGAAGCGGAACTGAGGCAACACGAACTCGCCGTCGAACGCGCGCGCGCGGAAGCCGTCGCGGCTCAGACCAGGGCCTCCTTTGTCGGCGCACTTGCCCAAGCCAATACCGAGTTGGAGCAAACCAACCACAAGCTGAGAGAAACGCAGGGACGGTTGGTGCAGGCGGCCAAGATGGCTTCGCTCGGCGAACTGGTCGCCGGAATTGCGCATGAGATCAATAATCCCCTCGCCTTCATTGCTGCTCATCAGGGCACCGTCGAGAAGCTGTTGGGCGAATTCGCCGCACGCGTGCCACCTGAGGTTGGGCTCGACGCCAAAATCACCAAATCGCGTGAACGTTTGAATGCGATGAAAATGGGATTGGAACGCATTCAGGATCTTGTCGTGAACCTGCGTCGGTTCTCGCGTCTCGAGGAAGGTAGTTTCCAGACCATCAATGTGTCGGAATCCATCGAGACGGTGCTGACCCTCCTCGCACCGAAACTCGGTAATCGTATCGCGGTGAGGCGCCGATATGATGCCACGCCAGAACTCTACTGCCTGCCGGCTCTCTTGAACCAGGTCGTCATGAACATCGTCAGCAATGCTGCAGACGCCATCGAGGATTCTGGCACCATCGAAATCGAGACCACAAACGACGACGAAGCCTATACGATCGTCATCGGTGATTCGGGACCTGGAGTTCCGCATGACCTTCGAGAACGCATCTTCGAACCCTTCTTTACGACGAAACCCGTCGGCACCGGCACAGGACTTGGCCTTGCCATAGCCTATAGCGTCGTGCAGGCTCATGATGGTTCGATCCGCGTTACAACCGGCCCGGAGGGAGGGGCTCGCTTCACCATCATGATCCCACGGCGAAATGTCGAATGAAGGCCTTTATCAGTGAAAATCTGGGCCGGGGCACCATCCTCGTCGTCGATGACGAGCCCGATATTCTCGTGGCGATCGAAGATCTGTTCGAGGACGATTATCGCGTTCTGACCGCCTCATCCTCAGGTGAGGCGCTCGCCATATTAAAGCGCGAGCCCGATATCGCCGTCATTCTCTCCGATCAGCGCATGCCGGACATGCCGGGCGATCAGCTCCTCGCCAAGGCCGGATCGCTGACCGACGCGCAGACAATACTTCTTACCGGATATGCCGATCTGACAGCGGTCATCAGTGCGGTCAACAAAGGCCGCATCATGGCCTATGTTCCCAAACCCTGGGACCCCATCGCGCTCACGAGCATGGTGGCATCGGCCTATGAGCGGCATCGTCTCGCCCGCGAACTGGAGACTGAACGCGCTCTGCTGCGCGGTTTGATGGAAAACTCGACGGATCAAATTTCCTTCAAAAGTCCGGATGGGGCATTCATACGGTTGAACACCAGCAAGGCGGAAAGTCTCGGTGCCTCCATCGAGGTTTGCATCGGGCGCAAGGAAGGCGAGTTTGTCACTCCCGAAAAAGCTCTCGCGGTGGAAAGCGCGGACCGAGAGGCCATAGCAGCCGCGCAACCGATCGAAATTCTCAATGAGGAACAGAGTGCCGAGGGCTTGTCGCGCTGGATCGTCAGCCATCGCATTCCAATTCTCGGCGAAACGGGAGCGGTGACGAGCCTTGCGACCATCGAGCGCGATGTCACCGAGCGCAAGTTGATGGAAATGCGGCTTCGCCAGACCGACAAGATGCAAGCGCTCGGAACGCTCGCGGGCGGCGTCGCGCATGATTTCAACAACCTGCTGATGGCGGTTCTCGGAAGCCTCGATCTCGCTTCGCGTCGACTACCCGACGATCCGCGTCTTTCGAGACTGCTGAACAATGCCATCTATGCCGCGGAACGGGGCGCCTCGCTCACACAACGTCTCCTCAGCTTCAGCCACCAGCGCGACATGAGCCTGCGCAATGTGGATGTGAACGAGGTCGTCGTCGGCATGACGGATCTGTTGACGCGGACCCTCGGCGGAATGGTCAAAATTGAAAGGAACCTGACGGGGGGCCTGTTTCCGGCAAGGGTCGATCCGGATCAATTGGAGCTCGCCATTCTCAATCTCTGCATCAACGCTCGCGACGCCATGCCCGAGGGGGGAACCATCACCCTGTCTACGCGCAGCGCCTCCGTGAAGGATGGGGAGATCGCCGATCTATCGGAGGGCGATTACGTCGTCGTGTCCGTCGCCGACACCGGAGCAGGCATACCGCCCGACGTGTTGCTTCGCGTGTTCGAACCGTTCTTCACCACAAAAGAAGTGGGCAAGGGTACCGGCCTCGGGCTTGCGATGGTCTACGGACTCGCGCAGCAATCCGGCGGCGTGGTGACGATCGATAGCACGATCGGGTCGGGTACGAGCGTGGAGCTTTACCTCTCCAGAGCTTCGGCGCGCGCCGACAGGGGTGCTGAAGAAAATGCGCCGATCGATTTTAGGGCGCCGAAATCTCACATCCTGTTGGTCGACGACAATGCGCAGGTTCGCGCGGTCACGGCCGCCTATTTGAATGAGATGGGACATCACGTCATTGAAGCGTCGGGCGGCGCTGCGGCCCTGCAGATCGTGGCATCGAGCTCGCGCATCGATCTCATTGTCGCCGATTTTGCCATGCCGGAAATGACGGGCCTCGAGCTCGCCGATCACGCACGCGCCCACCGGCCCAGTCTCGGCGTTCTCCTCGTGACGGGCTATGCTGACCCCGACAAGATGCCAGAGGGATATCCGATTCTCACCAAACCCTTCAGCCGCGAAGATCTCGCGGCTCGGCTGGGCACTATCATACACACATTAAATGTGGAATAAGCCAACTAACAGTCCTGAGCTGTTTTTGCTAATTTTCGTCAGAAAAATGCCAAACCCGGCCTTGGTAAGCATGAAATGATTTATTTTTCCCCAAGAAACCGGAACTCTGCTCCCATAGATTGACATTCGCGAGGCTTCGCACCTTAACTTTGTCTCAGAACGGCCGCCTCCAGTGCCGTCTCAGAGGACAAAGACATGAAGAAGTCAGCGCTTCTCGCTGCCGTTTGCGTTCCGGCCTTCCTGGCCGCCGCTCCGCTTGCAGCCAAAACTCTCGTTTATTGCTCGGAAGGCAGCCCCGAGAACTTCTATCCAGGCGTGAACACGACCGGTACGTCTTTTGACGCCAGCACCCAGGTTTACAGCCGCATCGTCGAGTTCGAGCGTGGCGGCACGCAGGTACAGCCCGGCCTCGCTGAAAAGTGGGACATCTCCGCTGACGGCACGGTCTACACCTTCCACCTCCGCAAGGGCGTGAAGTGGCACACCAACAAGAACTTCAAGCCGACCCGCGACATGAACGCCGACGATATCGTGTTCATGTTCGAACGTCAGTGGAAGCAGGACAACCCGTTCTTCAAGGTCACGAGCCCGAACCACTCCTACTTTGACGACATGGGCATGCCCAAGCTGCTCAAGTCGGTCGAGAAGGTGGACCCCTACACCGTCAAGGTCACTCTGAACCAGCCGGAAGCGCCGTTCCTGGCCGACCTCGCGATGGAATTCGCGGCCGTGCAGTCGAAGGAATACGCCGACGCGATGCTGAAGGCCGGCACGCCGGAGAAGATCGACCAAGAGCCGATCGGCACGGGTCCGTTCTACCTGGTTCAGTATCAGAAGGACGCCACCATCCGTTACAAGGCGTTCAATGAATACTACGGCGGCAAGGCCAAGATCGACGACCTCGTGTTCTCGATCACGCCGGACGCATCCGTTCGCTGGGCGAAGCTCCAGAAGGGCGAATGCCATGTGATGCCGTATCCGAACCCGGCAGACCTGGACGCCATGAAGAAGGATCCGAACGTCACGGTCCTCGATCAGGCTGGCCTCAACGTCGGCTACCTCGCCTACAACACCCAGAAGAAGCCCTTCGACGACGTGCGCGTCCGTAAGGCGCTCAACATGGCCATGGACAAGAAGGCCATCGTCGACGCGGTGTACCTGTCGAGCGGCGTTCCGGCCAAGAACCCGATTCCGCCGTCGATGTGGTCGTACAACGACGCCGTCAAGGACGATCCGTTCGATCCGGCCGCTGCCAAGAAGCTCCTGGCCGAGGCTGGCTACCCCAACGGCTTCGAAACCGACCTGTGGGCGATGCCGGTTCAGCGTCCCTACAATCCGAACGGCAAGCGTGTCGCCGAGCTTATGCAGGCTGATCTCGCCAAGATCGGCGTGAAGGCTGAAATCAAGACCTTCGAGTGGGGTGAGTACCGCAAGCGCCTTCAGGCGGGCGAATCCCAGATGGGTCAAATGGGCTGGACGGGCGACAACGGCGATCCGGACAACTTCCTGCACACCTTGCTGGGCTGCGACTCGGCCAAGGGCGTTTCTGGCTCGAACATCGCTAAGTTCTGCTACAAGCCGTTCGACGACCTCGTCACCAAGGCGAAGGTCACGTCCGACCAGAAGCAGCGCACCGAGCTCTACAAGCAGGCTCAGGTGATCTTCAAGGAGCAGGCTCCTTGGTTCACGGTTGCTCACGCCGTGCAGCTGAAGCCTATCCGCAAGGAAGTCGTCGACTTCAAGCTCTCGCCCTTCGGTCGCCACACCTTCTACGGCGTGGATATCAAGGGTAAGTAAGGCTTTCACATCGGCCTCTGGCGGAGCGGCTTCATAGCCGCTCCGCCTTTTTTCCTTTTAAAGACATGTTCCGCTTCATCCTCACACGCTTGAGCCTCGTCATCCCGACGTTCATCGGGATCACGTTCTTGGCTTTCTTCCTCATCCGCCTGGTGCCAGGCGACCCGATCGAAACCATGGCGGGCGAACGCGGCATCGACGCTGCGCGCCATGAACAGCTCAAGAAGGATTTCGGGCTCGACCAGCCGCTGATCGTGCAATACGGCTACTATATCGAGCGCGTTCTGCATGGCGATCTCGGCAAATCGATCGTGACACGGGAATCCGTGCTCAGCGAGTTCCAGACACTCTTCCCTGCGACCGTCGAATTGGCTTTGTGCGCGATCATTTTCGCGCTTCTGCTCGGTATTCCCGCCGGGATCATCGCCGCCGTTCGACGAAATTCGATCTTCGATCATGGGGTCATGGGCATATCGTTGACCGGCTATTCTATGCCGATCTTCTGGTGGGGCCTCATCCTCATTCTGGTGGTATCCGTTCAGCTCGGCTGGACCCCGGTCTCAGGCCGCATCGATGTGCTCTATTACATCGAACCGGTCACCGGATTCCTCCTGATCGATTCGTTCTTCTCGGAAGATGAAGGCGTGTTTCTGTCGGCGCTCGGACATCTCATCCTGCCGACCATCGTGCTCGGAACCCAGCCGCTCGCCACCATCGCGCGCATGACACGTTCAGCGATGCTGGAGGTGCTCGGCGAGGATTACATCCGGACCGCCAAGGCGAAGGGCCTCTCGCGCTTCCGGGTCATCTTCCTGCATGCCTTGCGCAATGCGTTGATCCCCGTCGTCACCGTCATCGGCCTGCAGGTCGGCGTTCTGTTTACGGGCGCGATTCTGACCGAGACGATCTTTTCCTGGCCCGGTATCGGCAAGTGGCTGATCGAAGCGATTTTCCGTCGCGACTATCCCGTCCTTCAGGGCGGCCTGCTCCTCGTCGGCGTGATCGTCATGAGCGTCAACCTGCTTGTCGATCTCACCTATGGCCTCATCAATCCGCGCATCAGGCATAACCGATGACCGCAGAAACCATCAAAGCTCCGGGCGTTGCGGCTGCACCCGCAGCGCCGCCTCATCCGCTCCGTGAATTCTGGGGCTATTTCAGCGCCAATCGCGGCGCGGTCGCCGGGCTCTTCATCATCGCCGGCGTCATCCTGGTGGCGCTACTCGCAGACGTGCTCGCACCGCACTCGCCGTATCTCACCAATACGGCCATAGCCCTCAAACCTCCGTTCTGGCAGGAAGGGGGCTCGTTCTCCTATCCGCTGGGCACGGATGCCATCGGTCGCGATATCCTTTCGCGCCTGATTTACGGCTCGCGCTTGTCGCTCCTGATCGGCGTGATCGTCGTCTCGATCTCCATTGTGCTCGGCACGGTGCTCGGCCTCGTGGCGGGCTTCTCGCGTGGCATTACCGAGATCGCCATCATGCGTTTGATGGACATCATCCTGACCATGCCGAGCCTGCTTCTCGCTATCGTCATCGTGGCGGTGCTGGGCCCTGGCCTCGTCAACTCGATGCTCGCCGTGGCCCTGGTGATCCTGCCGCACTACGTGCGCCTTGCCCGTGCGGCCGTGATCACCGAGACATCGAAGGATTACGTGACCGCCGCGCGCGTCAGCGGCGCCGGCACGTTGCGTCTGATGTTCAAGGAGGTCCTGCCGAACTGCACCGCGCCCCTCATCGTGCAAGCGTCGCTGGGCATCTCCACCGCGATCCTCGACGCGGCGGCCCTCGGCTTTCTCGGTCTCGGCGCACAGCCGCCGTCACCCGAATGGGGAACGATGCTGGCCGATGCCCGCGAATTCGTGCTCCGCGCCTGGTGGGTCGTGACCTTCCCCGGTCTTGCGATCCTCGTCACGGTGCTGGCCTTCAACCTTCTGGGCGACGGTCTCCGCGACGCCCTCGATCCTAAATTGAAGCGCTGATCATGGCTCTGCTTGAAATCGAAAACCTCTCGGTCGAATTTCCGACCCAAGGCGGCATCATGCGCGCCGTGGACGGCGTCAGCCTCAAGCTCGAGGAAGGCGAAGTTCTCGGTGTCGTGGGCGAATCCGGTTCCGGAAAAAGCGTCTCGATGCTCGCTCTCATGGGCCTTGTTCCCTTCCCCGGCAAGGTGAGAGCCGACAAGCTCTCCTTCAACGGACGCGATCTTTTGACGATGCCCGACCGCGAGCGCCGCAAGCTCACGGGCAAGGACGTCGCCATGATCTTCCAGGAGCCGACGACGAGCCTGAATCCTTGCTTCACCATCGGCTTCCAGCTCACTGAGACGCTGCGCCTGCATGAAGGTATGGACCGCAAGACGGCCCGCCGCCGCGCCATCGACCTTCTGGAACAGGTCGGCATTCCGTCAGCGGAAAGTCGTCTCTCCGCCTATCCACATCAGCTGTCGGGCGGCATGAATCAGCGCGTGATGATCGCCATGGCGATCGCCTGCAATCCAAAGCTCCTGATCGCGGACGAACCGACGACGGCACTCGACGTGACGATCCAGGCGCAGATCCTCGATCTGCTGATGAACCTGCAGAAAGAGCGCAACATGGGTCTCGTCATGATCACCCACAATATGGGTGTCGTGGCCGAGACGGCGAAGCGCGTGATGGTCATGTATGCGGGCCAAATCATGGAAGAGCGCGCGGCGGAAGATCTCTTCGCCTCGCCGCAGCATCCCTACACGGCGGCCCTTCTCGCGGCTCTCCCCGAGCGGAGCGAAGGCGGGCGCCTTGCCACTATTCCGGGCGTCGTGCCGGGCCTCTATGACCGGCCGAAGGGTTGCCTGTTCAGCCCGCGCTGCGCTTATGCCACCGACCATTCGCGCAATGTGCGTCCCGAGTTGCATTCCTGGGCCGGCGGTCAGATTCGCTGCCATTATCCGCTCGGGGATCCGAGCCGGGAAGCTCATATGAAAGCCGATCATCCTCTTGGAGCGGAGACTGCGTCGTGAGCGCTCCTGTCGTTGAAGCCAAAGGCCTTAAGCGCGTTTATGAAATCAAACGCGGTCTGTTCAAGGAACCCGCCCATCTGCAAGCGGTAGGCGGTGTGTCGTTCTCCATCGAGCCCGGCAAGACGCTTGCCGTGGTGGGCGAATCCGGATGCGGCAAATCCACGCTTGCCCGCATGATCACGCTGATCGAAAAGCCGACCGAGGGCACGCTGACGCTGGACGGCCATGATGCCGTCAACCAGCCCGCCGGCATGGCCAAGACCTTGCGCCGGACGGTGCAGTTCGTGTTCCAGAACCCGTACGGCTCGCTCAACCCGCGCAAGAAAGTCGGCTCCATTCTCGAAGAGCCGCTGGCCATCAACACCAGCCTTTCCTCGACCGATCGCACGGAACGCGCGCGCGCGATGATGACGAAGGTGGGTTTGCGGCCTGAGCATTACAATCGCTATCCGCACATGTTCTCAGGCGGCCAGCGCCAACGCATCGCCATTGCGCGCGCGCTCATGCTGTCGCCGAAGCTCGTGGTGGCGGACGAGCCGGTCTCCGCGCTCGACGTGTCGATCCAGGCGCAGGTGTTGAATCTTCTTGCCGATCTGCAGGCGGAGATGGGGCTTGCCTATCTCTTCATTTCGCACGATCTCGGCGTCGTTCGGCACATCGCCCATGACGTGCTCGTCATGTATCTCGGCAACGTGGTCGAACAGGGACCGAAGGAGCGGATCTATGCCCGCCCGCTTCATCCCTATACGCAGGCTCTGCTCTCCTCGACACCCGGCATTTCCGGCCAGAAGCGCGAACGCATCGTGCTGAAGGGCGAATTGCCGTCCCCGCTCAATCCACCCACGGGCTGCGTGTTTTCGACGCGCTGTCCCTATGTGACGGATCGCTGTCGTACCGAGCGCCCTGCCCTTCGCGAACTCGATGGGCGAAAGGTCGCCTGTCATTACGCGGAGAAGTTTTTGGAAGCTCCTACAGCTTGATCTTTACGAACCGGCATGGGTGATTCCACACCTGTGCCGGTATTCGCTGCCGGCCGCGCCATTTGCGATCGATCGTCCGCGTCCTCGTTGGCGCGTTCGAGGCACCGTGCAACGCCGTCGTGCAGGGTCACGACGCACCCATCCACACCGAGGGTCGTGCAAAGCGCATCCGTTTCCGTCGGCATGGCATCCGCGCGCCAAATCCCCACGATGACCGGAACGTCGGGCATTCGCACTTTGAGACGCCGCACGAGATAGCGCAAACGCGCAGGTGTGCCTCCGAATTCAAGAGACGACACACACACCATTTTCACGCCCTCCGTATCGAGATCTGCGATGGCGATGCGCGAAACAGCTTCGGCAGGCACCACTTGCGATCCGAGGCCGTGCTTTTCGAGAAGCTGCGCCAACATCGCTGCCGCCGCCTCGTCGAACAGACCGCGCCCGGCGATACACATCACCGCGCCGCTGGTTTTCCAGGTTCCGTGAATGGGCCCCGCTTCCAATGCGATTACGTCGGATGCCGTACCTTTATGATCAGGCTTCGGCTCGGTATCGGCATGAGCGTCGAGATCATGGATGAGCGTTTGCACCACGTTCGTAATCCGCTCCATTTGGAGTTCTGTCAGAACATCGCGCGCCGCATCGTTCGCCGCCATTTGAAGGGCACCGAGTGCAACCTCGTCGTAGTAGTCCGAGAGCGGGCGTTCCTTGAGCAGCGCCTCAGCAGATTCGAGCGCCTCGTCGGGATCGCCCGCCAGCATGCGTTGATAGAGATTTTCAGCAGGCGACAAAGCGGGTCTGTCGCCGAGAAGGACATCCAGAAATTCGAGCCGTTCCACATGGCGGCCGAGTACCACAAGACAGAGGGTCAGCGGCGTTGCGATCAGCAGACCGACAGGTCCCCACAGCCAGGTCCAGAAGATTGCCGCCACGACCACAGCGAAGGGAGAGAGGCCGGTGCTTTGGCCATAGACCAGCGGCTCGACGATCTGCCCCATGATCGGCTCCGAAATCAGGAACAGAGCCAGCGTCATGATCGTCATGGTCCACCCGGAATCGACGGCGGCGGCGAGCAGGGCAGGCAATATGGCGGCGATGACCGAACCGATATAAGGCACGAAGCGCATCAACGCGGCGAAGATTCCCCACAGGATAGGGCTCGGCACGCCGATGGCCCACAATCCCAACGCAATGAAGACGCCGTAGGATGCGTTGAGCGCAAGCTGTGTGAGGAAGAAGCGGCTCAAACGACGCGCGCCGTCGTCCATCGCCACCGTCGTGCGATGGAGATCCGTCGCACCGAATAGGCGGATCATACGGTCCCGCAGGTCTTCCCGCTGCAGCAGGATGAAGATTAGCACGACGAACACGATGCCGATGGTGGCGAAAGGCTTCAGCGCCGGAACGAGAATATCCTGCACGAGTTCGAGCGACGTCTGCTCCGGTTGATGAACTTCGACAGGCAGCGGCTTCTGCTCGGGCGGGGCGACAGAAGAGGGAGGAGTCGCTAGGGGCGTTTCTTCCTTCGTGGCTTTATTCAACTCCTGGCCAATGCTTCGGACGAGCCCCGGCAATCTGCCGATCATACCTTCGCGCAGGCCTGAGAGCTTGTCCTTGACTGTCGCCTGATAGGTCGGAAACTCTTTCGCAAGCCCGGCCACTTGGTAGCCGATCATGCTTCCGAGAGAGAACAGAATCCCGAGCGCAAGGACAACGACGATGAGGACCGACGGCACCCGACCAAGACCCAGGCGCCGCAAAATATCGGCGAAAGGTGCGATGACGAAGGCGAGCAGTATCGCCAGCGTGATCGGCAGAAAAACCTCCCGCCCCACATACAAGGCAACCAGAACACCGGCTGTGACGATCAGGGTCACGAGCCCCGAGACGCCGGGCACTTGAGGGGAAGGAATTCGGTTTTGTCGAAGGGAGGGGTCGAAATCGGGGTCGCGGGCGGCCATTGGTATCCTTGATCGAGCCGCAGAACAGCCTGCGGCAATCCGTCAACGTCCGACGGCACGGAACGATCCTTCCCGCGTCACGCCCCCGCAGTCGGGGCCTTTTACCTCGCTTTTTGCACTGCAACATGCTTCTAATTCGGGGGCGGCGACTTACCGGCCGCCGTCGGAGAATAAAACCACCGATGACGGTGACGACACAAAAACTGAGCTTTGTCAGCGGCGAGACAGCGATCCTGGTCGAAGCCATCGTGGCAGAAGGCCTGGACCGGCGCCCGGCCTTGCTCATGCTTCATGGGGCGGACGGCCCAAAGACGAATACGCGATACCGCGAGGGCGCCAACGCCCTGGCTGCGGCCGGATACCGGGTCTATCTCATTCACTATCTCAATCGAACGGAGGAGTGGCACGCCTCGCTCGCCACCCTGTTCCAGAATTTCAAACCCTGGTTGGAAACGGTCAAGGATGCAACGGATTGGGTTTCGGGACTGCCGGAGGTCGATCCCGACCGCATCGGCATCATCGGAATTTCACTCGGAGCCGCCCTGGGCCTCGTCGCCAGTTCCGATCCCCGAATCAAGGCGCTTATCGCCTATTACGGGCCGCTGCCTATCGGCGCTTTCACGGCTGATCCGCGCCTACCGCCGACGCTCATCCTCCATGGGGCACTCGACGCTATCGTGCCTGTCGCCAATGCTTATGCCATTGAAGCGCTGCTCAAGCAGCGAGGCATACCGCACGACATCCACATCTATCCGAGCCAGGGGCACGGCTTCCGCGGCAAGGCGCTAACCGATGGCATTCAACGGGTCATCGCGTTTCTGCAGACATATCTGCCCGACGGAAGAGTAAACCCGTCGAAGACCCCTCTTTCCGTCCAGGAGTGAGGCCACTACCTTCCCGGGGAACGACAAGCCGCAAAGCGAACCCCACATGGCCGAATCAGTCACAACCAACCCGTTCTCCACGCCCTGGACCAGCCCGTTCGGCCTGCCGCCTTTCGAGAGCATCGCGCCGGAGCATTACAAACCGGCCTTCGACAAGGCCCTCGTCGAACAGCAAGCGGAGATTCAGGCCATTGCCGAAAATCCGGAAACCGCGACCTTCGGCAACACCATCGAGGCCCTGGAAAAGAGCGGAGCCACACTCAAGCGCGTGAGCGCGGTGTTCTTCAACCTTGCCGGATCACATACCAATCCGGCACTTCAGGCCATCGAGCGCGAGATGGCGCCGCTCCTCGCCAAACACCGCAACAGCATCTTCATGAACGAGAAGCTGTTCACGCGCGTCGACGCTCTTCACAAAAATCGTGACGGCTTGAGCCTGACGCCGGAACAGGCGCGCGTCCTCGACCGATATCGCACGATCTTCGTGCGCGCCGGCGCGCAACTGCGCGGTGACAGCAAGACGCGCCTTGCTGCCATCACGGAGCGCCTTGCGACACTCGGCACGCAATTCTCGCAAAACGTGCTGGCGGACGAGACGTCCTATCGTCTTGTGATCGAAAACGAGGCGGATCTCGCCGGCCTGCCGGCCTTCCTACGTGAAGCGGCCGCACAGGCGGCGGAGGAGGCCGGTCTTCCCGGCAAACACATCATTACGCTCTCGCGCTCCAGCATCGAGCCGTTCCTGCAATATTCGAGTCAGCGCGACTTACGCGAACAGGCTTTCAAGGCCTGGGCGTTGCGCGGCGATCTCGGAGGCAAGACCGACAACAAGGCGATCATCGCCGAGACAGTCTCGCTCAGGGCAGAGCGCGCGAAACTTCTCGGCTATGAGACATTCGCCGATTTCAAGCTTTCCGACACCATGGCGAAGACGCCGGATGCCGTGCGCAACCTTCTCAACGCCGTCTGGAAGCCCGCGCGCGCCCGCGCCATGGACGAGCGGGACGATCTGCAGGCTCAGGCGCAAGCGCGCGGCGACAACATCGTCATCGAAGCCTGGGACTGGCGCTACTATGCCGAGCAGGTGCGCATGGCGCAGCACGATCTCGATGAGGCGACCATCAAGCCGTATTTCCAGCTCGATCGCATCATCGAAGCAGCGTTCGACACGGCACATCGCCTGTTCGGACTGAGCTTCAAGGAATTGAAGGACTTCCCGCGCTATCATCCCGATATCCGCGCATGGGAGGTCACCGATAAAGCAGGCGCGCATGTGGGCGTCTTCATCGGCGATTATTTCGCACGGCCCTCGAAGCGCAGCGGCGCGTGGATGAGCAGCTTCCGCATGCAAGAAAAGCTGACCGGCGACATTCGCCCGATCATCATCAACGTGATGAACTTCTCGAAGGGCGGCAAAGGCGAACCGGCACTCCTGAGCTTCGACGATGCCCGCACGCTCTTCCACGAATTCGGTCACGCCCTGCATGGCTTATTATCGAACGTGACCTACCCATTGCTCGCGGGCACGAGCGTTTCAACGGACTTCGTCGAACTGCCTTCGCAGCTCTACGAGCATTGGCTCTCGCAGCCCGATATTCTGCGCCGCTATGCGACCCATTACAAAACCGGTGAGACGATTCCGGAAGATCTTTTGAATCGCCTGATGGCCGCGCGCAATTTCAATCAAGGCTTTGCGACGGTGGAATATCTCGCCTCCGCGTTCGTCGATATCGATCTGCACTCTGTGACCAAGGTCGACGATCTCGATGTCGGCGCATTCGAGAAAGCCTCCCTCGACAAGATCGGCATGCCGCGCGAAATCATCATGCGTCACCGCACACCGCATTTCGCGCACGTGTTTTCAGGTGATGGTTATTCGTCCGGCTATTACAGCTACATGTGGTCGGAGGTGCTGGACGCGGATGCCTTCAACGCATTCGAGGAGAGCGGGAACGCCTTCGATCCGCAGACGGCGGAAAAGCTCAAGCGCTTCATCTACGCCGCTGGAAACTTGCGCGATCCGGCTGAGGCCTATGTGGCGTTCAGAGGACGTTTGCCAACGCCCGACGCACTTCTCGCCAAGCGCGGGCTTGTGGCGACACCGGCGGCTTAAAACTCAGCAGCTCGACGCGTTCTCTTCGGAAAGTTTAAAGCTCGACCGCACGAGATACACCTTCCGCAGAACGCGGGAGGTGAGCTTCGCGGGAACGTCGTCGGACAAGGGCTGGCGACGCAGAACGCGCAGCAGATAGGCGGCTCCCCTGGGGTCCGTCTTCAAGGCTTTCGCGTCAAGCACCGGCATCCTGCACTCCTTGCTCGTTGTTGACAGCTTGGCGGTATCTTACTGCCAAGCTAACGGTCGAATAGGGCTCGGAGTTCCTCAAGCGTGAGCGAATCGAAGTTCGCTCACCTGTCGGGACACCGTTCCCGGTTGCAAGATACAGGCTGGAAAATGGGCTTTATTGGGGCCGTCGGGAAACCGTTGCGGCTCGAGGCAAAGCCCCGCATGCGGGCCATAATGAGCGCCGTCGAGCCCGGGGACGGGAACGTGAATCATATGCCCGTCATAGAATTGAAGCCCTGGCTCCGTCGTCCAGAGCTGCATCGACACACCGCTTTTGAGCGCGTACAGCGTTGCAGCATGCGACAGTTCGCCTGACCGGCGAAGAACGTAGTTGGTGTCGTAGGTGATCCGCCCCTGCATCAACTGCGCCGCGCCGATAGGGCGGAGCGTCTTGAAATCATACGGAGTGCCTTCGACGCTTTTGATCTCCCCGGTCGGGATCAGATCGCGATGTGTCGGCGTCACATAGTCGGCGGCGATCATCAGGTGGTGGGATGAAATATCGGCGCTTCCGTCGAGATTGAAATAGCCATGCGTGGTGAGGTTCACCGGCGTCGCTTCGTCGCTCGTGGCTTCGAGCACGATGCGCAAGGTCATGGGCTCGACAAAAACATAAGTGCAGGTTGCGATCAGGCGTCCCGGATAGCCCATATCACCATCCTCAGAGACCAGGGACAGAGTCGCGCTCGAGGGCGTGTGATCGATCAGCGACCAGATGCGCCGTCCAAATCCCTTCGAACCGCCATGCAGCTGATTGCGGCCCTCATTCGCATCGAGATGGTAGACCTTGCCATCGAGTTTGAAATGCGCGTGCCCGATCCGGTTGGCGTATCGTCCGACGACGGCCCCGAAATAGGGCGAGTGCGCGACATAATCCTCGATGCTGTTCAGCCCCAGAACCACGCGCTGCGGACCGTGAAGCGTCGGAACGATCAAATCCCGGACGACAGCGCCCCAGGTGAGGATGCGCGCTTCGGCCCCCCCGCCGACGCTTCGGAGCGCCACTTCGAGAATATCCTGGCCCCCGATGGAGCCGAAGCGCTCTACCGTCATGAGCCTATCCGTGGAAAATCTCTGCCTTCAATCCCTTGATCCCCGTCTCGACGGCGAAGAGATGACCGGCCATGGGATCGATGGTCGGGTCATGCCCGATGCCTGCGGTGGTAATGTAGAGCGTCGTCAAATCGGGACCGCCGAAGGCGCATTTGGTCACTTGTGCGGTCGGCACGGGCAGGATCCGCTCGATGCTGCCGTCCGGCCTGAACCGGGTGATGCGCGAACCGCCCCAATGGCAGGCCCAGACATGCCCCTCCGCATCGACACACATGCCGTCGGGATTACCCCAACCGTCTTCGAAGTGGACGAAGACCCGGCCTGAGCCAAGCACGCCATTCTGCACATCGTGGGCATAAATGGTCTTTCCCAACGTATCGATGCCGTAGAAGGTCTTTCCGTCGGGGCTGAAGGCCGGGCCGTTGGTGATGACGATGCCGTCGCGCAGGCGGGTCAGCTTTCTGCCGTCCCAGCGCCAGAACGCCCCGGAGGGGCTTTCCTCCGAATCGTCCATCGTTCCGAAATAGATGCAACCGTCGGGCCCCACATGCCCGTCGTTGATTCGGTTGCCGGGCTTGTCGGGCTCGGGAGCAGCGAGGGGTTGCGTCTGCCCGCCCCACAGATGGAGACGGTAGAGCCCTGACTTGAACCCCGCGACGACCATGTCCGTATCGGTCGTCAGTGCCACGAAGCCGACCCGCTCAGGGGCATCGACACGGCCATGCTTGCCCGTTTCGGGCTGGTAATGCCAAATTCCGGGGTTCTTGATGTCGACCCAGTAGAGCGTGCCCGTTCTGTGATCCCAGAGCGCTCCCTCCCCAAGGACGCAGGCGCTCGGCACGGCGACATGAGGCATATGCGGATGGATGGTTGGGCTGCTCATGTCGTCTCCACTTTCGCCGACGTGCTCTCGCTCTGCCAGTAAATCGGGCAAACCGGGCCGGGTTCAACCAAGCCGATGGAAGTACTCTTAACGCAGGCGAGGAATTCGTTCCATGCCTCGCATTAAGGCTTCCGTGAGAGCGCGATTGGCCCTACACGATGTCGCTGAAAACTGAGGCCAGGAAACGAGCCATGACTCCGATCTTCCGTACGCTGTCCCTTGGAATAGCCCTTGCGCTCGGCGCAACGGCCGCGAATGCGCAGCAGCCGCCGATCAAGATCGGAGAATTGAACTCCTATGGCAAATGGGCGGCTTTCACGGTGCCCTACCGGAATGGTTGGCAACTGGCGCTCGACGAGATCAACGCCAAGGGCGGCGTCCTCGGCCGCAAAATCGAAATCGTCTCCCGTGAAGACGGAGCGACCACGGGCGACGCGACCCGCGTCGCGGAAGAGTTGGTGACTCGCGAAAGTGTATCGTTCCTCTTCGGCTCGTTCCTGTCGAATGTCGGCGTCGCCATGGCCGATTTCGCGAACCAGAAAAAGATCGTCTACATCGCCGCCGAACCTTTGACCGACGCTATCACCATGGCGCAAGGCAACCGCTACACCTTCCGCATCCGACCGAACAATTACATGCAGGTCGGCATGCTGGTGGAGCAGGCCAAGGCTTCAGGTGCCAAGCGCTGGGCCATCGTCGCGCCGAACTACGAATACGGCCAGTCGGCGGCGGAAGTGTTCAAGCGGCTGATCAAGGAACGCGTCCCTGGTGCGGAGATCGTGGCCGAGCAATACCCGGCGCTTGGCAAGATCGAGGCGGGAGCAACCGTCTCGGCCTTGGAGCAGGCCAAGCCCGACGGCATCTTCAACGTGCTCTTCGGGCCCGATCTCACCCAGTTCGTGCGCGAGGGCAATACGCGCGGCCTCTTCGAGAAGAAGTCAGTTCTGTCGCTGCTGACCGGCGAACCCGAATGGCTTCTGCCCCTCAAGGATGAAGTGCCGGAGGGCTGGACCGTCACCGGCTATCCGTGGGACGAGATCGCCGACCCGAAGCACAAGGCTTTCGTCGACGCCTATCGCGCCAAATACAACGAGACACCGCGTCTCGGCTCGCTTCTCGGGTACATGGTCGTCCACATGATCCGCGACACCATCGAGCGCGCAGGATCGGTGGAGACCGACGCCCTGATCAAGTCCCTCGAGAACGCCAAATTCGACACCGTCGCGGGGCCTGTGACCATGCGCGGCATCGACCATCAGGCCTCCCTGGGCGCCTGGACAGGCAAGCTCGTGCTCAAGGGCACGGCCGGCGGCATGAAGGATTGGAAGTACAACGACGGAACCGCCTTCATGCCGAGCGAGGCGGAAGTAAAGGCCGTGCGGAAGCAGTGAGCAGCGCATACGTCGCCGATCCCCTTCCCCCTTGCGGGGGAGAGTTAGGGAGGGGGGATGCTCGCGCCACATTCTGAGGCCCTAGGCTCATACCCCGTCTCCAACTCTTCCCCACAAGGAGGAAGAGAGATTGTGGGAACACCTCGATGACACAGGAAGCCTCAACCTCCGCATGCACCGCCCCATCCCCTCCCCCCTTGTGGGGCAGGGTTAGGGAGGGGGGTATACCACCAACGAATCGATCCTCGCGCCCAGTCGGTCCGGTGCCACCCCCCTCTCCAACTCTCCCCCGCTCCAAGTCGGGTGTTCCCGACTTGGACAAAGAGAAACGGATTTCGGGCAAGCCCGAGATCCGGGGGGGAGAGGGATTGTCGGAGTTGTCGCTGTCCATCCGGGAAGAATAAGGCGTATGGATCTCTCCTTCCTCGCCATTCAGGCCCTGAACGGGCTTTCCAGCGCATCATCCCTTTTCATCACCGCTTGCGGCCTTACCCTCGTTTTCGGTGTCACGCGGATCGTGAATTTCGCGCACGGTTCGCTCTACATGATCGGGGCCTACACGGCCGCGACTCTCATTCCACGTCTGCTTGAATGGTCCTACGGACCGGCACCGTTCTGGCTCGGCATTCTCGTCTCCGCGTTGATCGTCGGCGTCATCGGCGTCGTGATCGAAGTGCTGCTCCTGCGGCGGATCTACACTGCACCGGAGCTCTTCCAGCTGCTCGCCACTTTCGGCGTCGTTCTCGTAGCGCAGGATCTCGTCGTGCAGATTTTTGGGCCGCAGGATATTCTGGGCCCACGCGCGCCGGGTTTGCGCGCGCCGGTCGAAATCTTTGGGCGACGGTTTCCATCCTACGAACTCGCTCTCATCGCAGCCGGTCCCATCGTGCTCGGCTTCGTCTGGTTCATCCTGAGGCGTACACGCTTTGGCGTTCGGTTACGCGCGGCGACGCAGGATCGCGAGATGGTTGCCGCGCTCGGCGTCAACCAGGCGCTGCTGTTCACCGGTACGCTCTTTCTCGGTGCATTCCTCGCAGGCCTCGGCGGCGCATTGCAGGTCCCGCGGGTCGCGGCCAATAACGGCATGGATCTTTCGATCATCGCCGAATGTTTCGTCGTCACCGTCGTCGGCGGCATGGGCAGCGTGCCGGGGGCGTTTCTCGCGGCATTGATCATCGGACAATTGCAGGCCTTCGGCATTCTGCTTTTTCCGAAGAGCACGCTTGTCATCGTCTTCCTCCTGATGGCCGTCACACTCGCCATTCGCCCGAACGGCTTGTTCGGACGCCCTGAGAACATCAGCGGGGCTCATGCGGTCGGCATTTCGAGCCACACGCCGCACCGCTACAGCGCATCAGCCACAGGCGTGCTTCTTGCGCTCCTCGCTGCTCTGCCTCTCGTCGCGGATGACTATTTCCTGAAAGTCGCGACCGAGATCCTCATCTTCGCGCTGTTCGCCTTCAGCCTGCAGCTTCTCATCGGTGTCGGCGGTCTCGTCAGTTTTGGTCATGCCGCCTTCTTTGGTCTCGGCGCTTACGGCGCGGCGCTCGGCGTCAAATGGCTTGGCGCGTCGATGGAAAGCGCGTTGCCGCTCGCGCCCCTTCTAGCGGCGCTCGGCGCGATGGCTGTCGGCGCATTCATCGTGCGCCTCTCCGGCATCTATCTCGCCATGATGACGCTTGCCGCCGCGCAAATTCTCTATGCGGTCGCGTTTCAATGGGTTGATGTGACGGGCGGCGACAACGGCCTTGTCGGGATCTGGCCATCATCCTGGGCTGCAGGGCGAACCGCCTATTACTTGTTGACCCTCACGTTCACCGCAGGCGCGATCCTTCTCCTGAAGCGCGTTATCGACGCGCCCTTCGGCTATTCTTTGCGCGCCATGCGCGATTCACAAGCACGCTCGGAAGCCATCGGCCTTGGTATCCGCCACCATCGCTGGCTCGCTTTCATCATCGCGGGCGCGGCAGCGGGATTGGCCGGCGGGCTCTACGCATTCTCGCGCGGCTCCGTCGATCCGACATTGCTCGGCATTCCGACTTCCGTCGATGCGCTCACCATGCTGCTCCTCGGCGGCATTCAGACGATCACCGGACCGCTCGCCGGTGCCGCCGTGCTGCACACGCTGCGCGATCAGATCATGCCGCTCACCGCCTATTGGCGGCTGCTTCTGGGCCTCAGCATCATCGCCATGGTTCTCCTCTTCCCACGCGGCCTTGTCGGCACGTTGCGGCATTGGCGCGAGGAGCGGCGATGATCCTCCTCAATGTGGAAAGCATCAGCAAGTCTTTCGGCGGGGTCACCGCCGCGCGAGATGTCAGCTTCACGGTCGCTCGCAGTGAAATGGTTGCGCTCATCGGCCCGAACGGAGCGGGCAAGTCGACTGTCTTCAACATGATCGGCGGCCAGTTGAAGGCGGATCATGGGCGCGTCCTTCTCGAGAATACTGACATCACCGACGCATCGCCACAGGAGCGGTTCCGCCTCGGCGTTGGGCGTACCTTTCAGGTGGCGCAGACGTTTCTATCCATGACCGTGATCGAGAACGTGCAGATGGCGTTGATCAGTCATCGCCACGAAAGCCGACGCGCCTGGAACCCCGCGCGCAAACTTCATCGGGAAGAGGCTTTTACGCTGCTCGAACGCGTCGGCATGGTGGACATTGCCGACCAGCCGTGCTCGACGCTCGCCTATGGCGACGTGAAGCGCCTGGAACTGGCGGTGGCGCTGGCCGGAGAGCCGCGACTTCTTCTGATGGATGAACCCACGGCCGGCATGGCCCTGCGTGAACGTGCGGCGCTCATGGATCTAACGAGCAGCATCGTGGACACGATGAAGATCGGCGTGCTCTTTACCGAACATGACATGGATGTGGTCTTCGGCCACGCAGATCGTGTGCTGGTTTTGCTGCGCGGCAAGATCATCGCAGCAGGTTCGCCGGAAGAGATTCGCAACGACCCGCAGGTGAGACAAGCCTATCTCGGCGACAGCCACGCGCTCGCGAGGTCCGTATGACGACGCTCTTGCTCGATGTGGCGAAGCTCTGCGCATCCTATGGCCGCGCGCAAGTGCTGTTCGACCTCTCGCTTCAGCTTCACGCGGGCGAGGTCGTGGCGCTGGTCGGGCGCAACGGCGCTGGCAAGACGACGACCCTCAAGGCGATCATGGGACTGCTTTCCGCAAGAGCCGAGCGGCTGAGCTTTGCCGGCCACTCGCTCCTTGGAGTGCCGACCTATCGCATCGCCCGCTTCGGCCTCGGTTATGTGCCCGAGGATCGGCGCATCTTCACCGATCTGACCATTGCGGAAAATCTGGAGGTCGGCCGCCGGGCCGGACGTCCGGGCCATTCACCCTGGAATCCTGAGCGGCTGTTTCGGCTCTTTCCGAACCTCTCCGAAATGAAGGGACGACGAGGAAGTCAGATGTCGGGCGGCGAGCAGCAGATGCTCTCCATTGCCCGCACTCTCATGGGCAACCCGGACGCGATTCTCCTCGACGAGCCCTCGGAAGGCATCGCCCCGGTCATCGTTCAGATGATGGCCGAGGCGATCCGCGCCATGAAGGCGGAAGGGGTTGCCGTCCTTCTCTCTGAACAGAACTGGGCCTTCGCCGCCCAGATCAGCGACCGGGCCTGCGTCATCGAACGCGGCGAGACGCGGTTTCAGGGTTCCATGGCGGATTTCATGGCCGACCATGCGCTACGAGCGGAGACGCTGGGTGTGTGACGGCAACCGCCCGTCATTCCGGGGCGTGCGCACGAGCCCGGAACCCATACCCGCCGAGAGTTCAGGAAAAAACGTCACGCTTGCGATCCATCTTTTCCAACCTGCACGTATGGGTTCCCGGGCTCCGCTGCGCGGCCCCGGAATGACAAGGGAAGGGCTCATATTGACGGGCCGAGTGGGAAAGACGATATGCAGGCCGTCCGGCGTGATCCGCGCCATTCATTGAAAACCAAACCTTTTCAAGGAATTCCTAGCCCATGGGCGTCATCCATGTGATCGACCGCGCCGGTGAACGTCATACTCTCGAGGCCATCGAGGGTTGGCGCGTCATGGAGATCATCCGGGATTGGGGCCTGCCCATCGAGGGCTTGTGCGGCGGAGCCTGCGAGTGCGCCACCTGCCATGTCTTCGTGACCGAGGAGTGGCTGGACAAGCTCTATCCACCCACGGGTGAGGAGGAGGATCAGCTCGACACGGTCATGACGCGGTCCAATTCGCGCCTTTCCTGCCAGATCCTGTGGACGCCCGAGCTTGACGGGCTAGAGGTGACGCTCGCCCCCACGGGCGGCTGATCTGCACAGGGGTACATTGCAAAACTCGGCAGAAAGTGCTTTTCGGGGGCCTCTCGAAGGAGCCTGTTCATGACCGACAATATCGAAACGGACGTCGTCATCATCGGCGCGGGGCCTGTTGGCCTTTTCGCCGTATTCGAATTGGGCCTCCTCGATATCAAATGCCACCTCATCGACATCCTGCCGAAAATCGGCGGCCAATGCGCCGAGCTTTATCCTGAGAAACCGATCTACGACATTCCGGGCTTCCCGATGGTGACCGGCCAGGGCCTCGTCGACAATCTCATGGCCCAGATCGAGCCGTTCCATCCCTCCTTCCACCTGAGCGAGATGGTGGAGAGCGTCGAGTCTCTCGGCACGCCCGAGGCTCCGCTGTTCCGGGTCAAGACGGATGCCGGCACCACCTTCACCTGCAAAGCCTTGATCGTTGCGGCGGGCGGCGGCTCGTTCCAGCCCAAAAAGCCGCCCATCGACCATATCGAGGCCTATGAGGGCACCGGCGTGTTCTATGCCGTACGCCACATGCAGATGTTCAAGGACAAGAAGATCCTGATCGTCGGTGGCGGCGATTCGGCTCTCGACTGGACCGTGAACCTGCAACCGCTCGCCGAGCGCCTGACTCTCCTCCACCGGCGAGACGCCTTCCGCGCCGCGCCGCATACGGTGGAGAAGATGCGCTCGCTCGTGGCGTCGAGCGAGATGGATCTGCATCTCGGGCAGATCGTCGAACTGAAGGGCGCAGCGCCCGTGCTCGAGAGCGTCGTGATCCGCAAGGATGACGGCTCCACCTTCGAAGTCGCGTGCGATGTGATCCTGCCCTTCTTCGGCCTGACCATGAAGCTCGGCCCCATCTCCGAATGGGGCCTGAACCTTCATGAGAACCTGATCCCGGTCGATACGGAGAAGTTCGAGACGAGCGTTCCCGGCATCTTTGCCATCGGCGACATCAACACCTATCCGGGCAAGCTGAAGCTCATTCTCTCCGGCTTCCATGAGGGCGCGTTGGCGGCGCAGCAGGTCTACCACTACGTCTATCCGGGAAAGAGGCTCCTGTTCCAATACACGACCTCGTCCACGAGCCTGCAGAAGAAACTCGGCGTCGTGGCCTGATGAAACCGCGCCCTCTTGCGGAGGGCGCGCGTTCCTGAAACTCTTAACCGCATGAAGCCCATTTCCGATCTCACCTTCGGTCGGCGCGTCATGGCGCTGATCGAGGACCTCGCCCGCCACTCCGATGAACCCGGACGCATCACGCGGCTCTATCTTTCGCCCTCGCACCGCGCAGCAGCGGAAACGACACAAGCGATGATGAGCGCGGCTGGGCTCAAGAGCCATATCGATGCGCTCGGCTCGGTGATCGGCCGCCTCGAAGGTGCAAACCCCGACGCACCCGCCCTCATCATCGGCTCGCATATCGACAGCGTGGTGGATGCGGGGCGCTATGACGGCAATCTCGGCGTCGTGCTCGGCATCGTGGTTGCGGAAGCTTTGAAGGCTGAGGGCATCGTTCCTTCCTGTCCTATCGAAGTGATTGCTTTCGGCGACGAAGAGAACGCCCGCTTCCCGACGAACCTTTCCACCTCCTATGCCCTCTCCGGCCGTTACAATCCCGCATGGCTCGACGGTAAGGACGCGCAAGGCGTGTCCTTACGCGACGCGCTGGCGACCTTCCGGGGCGATCCGGAGGGCATCGCGGCTCTTACGCGAGATCCCGCCCGCTATCGCGGTTATCTCGAAGTCCATATCGAGCAAGGGCCGCTTCTGGAGGCGGAAGGCCTGTCGGTCGGCATCGTCACCGCGATCAACGGCGCGACACGCGCCCGCGCCACCGTGATCGGTGAGGCGGGCCATGCGGGCACCGTGCCGATGAATATGCGCCGCGACGCGCTCGCCGCTGTCGCGGAGATGACCTTGGCCGTCGAACGGATCGGCGCCAAGCATCCCGACACCGTCGCGACTGTGGGCGTGGCGCTGGTCGCTCCCGGCGCGATCAACGTCATTCCCGCGCGTGTCGATTTCACCCTCGATGCGCGCTCCCCGGATGACGCTGTACGCCACGCAATGGTCGACGACATCGTGCAAGAATGCAGCGCCATCGCGGAACGGCGAGGCGTCGCGTTCCGCTTCGAACCTTTCATGGATTCGGCCGCGACGCCGATGGATCAAGGCCTGATGCGAGAATTCGAGCGCGGCGTAAAATCGCTCGATCTCCCTGTGCGCCATCTTTCTTCCGGTGCCGGCCACGATGCTGTCGCGATGGCATCTCTTTGCCCCGTCGCCATGCTCTTCGTGCGCTGTAAGGGCGGCGTCAGTCACAACCCGGCAGAATCGATCACGATCGAAGATGCGGACATCGCCGCGTGCGTTCTCATTGAAACCGTGAAGAAGATCGTCACCGCTCAATCATGACCCAAAGCTCATTGCCGATTATTGAGCTGACCGATGTCGCGGAGCCCACGCTTCGCGAAGCAATCGACTTTGAGTGACGCTTCTCAACGTCTCGCGTTAGCCACAGCCCAATCTTCCGCGAGAAGCGCCCATCGCTCATGGTCGCGCCATTCGCCGCCGATTTTGAGATAACGCGGGGAATAGCCTTCCAACCGAAAGCCGACACCCTCCGCAAGGGAGCGTGAAGCGAGGTTCCCCGGTTGAATATTCGCTTCGAGCCGATGCAGGCCGAAGGCACCGAAAGCAAGGGTGGCAACTTCGCCGAGCGCCTCACGCATCAAGCCGCGCCCGGCCATGCCGACGCTGCCGTAATAGCCGACGAAGGCATTCTGGAAGAGGCCGCGCACGATCTCGTTGAGATTGATGACACCCGCAATGCGGCCGCTCGCGCGCTCACGGACGATGAAGCCGATATTGCGCTCGCCATCGCAGCGGGACAGATAGGCCATGAAGGCAGTCCCATCCCGACAGGGAAAAACCCACGGCTCGTGCAGCGCAAGGCTCGCGAGGTTTGCCGTGATGAGTTCGTCACCATCCTCGAACCGAACAGGTTGAACGGAAACGCGGCTCATGGAAGATGCGCTCACTCCAACGTGCCGATAGCGCTCTCGACGGCCTCGACCACCGCGCCGGAGCGCACGAGATCGAGAGCTTGACGCATCTCGGTCGCATACCAGCGGTCGCCATCGAGGGCTGGCGGAATGACGCCGCGGATCGCCTCCAGCGCCGCGCGCGTGCCTTTGCCGAGCGGGTGATCCTTGGCGATGGGTTCGACGAGAGTGAGCGCCTGTGCCGCCATGAGCAATTCGCCCGCCACGATCTGCTCCACGTTCTCGACGATGGTGCGCGCCTTGCGGCCGCACCATGTGGAGTTCGACACGTGATCCTCGGCATTCGACTTGCCGGGAATGGAATCGACCGAGCCCGGTGTCGCGAGGCCACGGTTTTCCATCACCAGAGCCGACATGGAACATTGCACGGTGGCAAAGCCAGTGTTCAGTCCGCGCTTGCCCGCCAGAAGATTGCGCGGCAGTCCGTAGGACATAGTGGGGTCGATGAGGCGCGCGAGACGGCGCTCGGAGATCGAACCGAGATCGGCCATGGCGAGGCCAAGAAGATCCATGGCCTGCGCCACATATTGACCGTGGAAGTGACCGCCGGAGATCGATACATAGCCGCCCAGGCCGTCGTCGAAAATGAGCGGGTTGTCGGTCGCCGAATTGATTTCTGTGCCGATGATGCGCTCCACATATTCCACCGCCTCGACGGCGGGGCCGTGAACCTGCGGCGTGCAGCGCAGGGAATAGACGTCCTGCACACGTGGACTTGCCGGCGTGCCGGGCTGGCGCGGCTCGTCCGGGAACACCACGTCGCGTGCCGCTTGCGAGCAGCGTTTCGAGCCCTCCAAGATCCGCAGGAGATTGCGCGCGACGCGCGCCTGTCCCGGATGCGGACGCGCTTTGTGCACGCGCGGATCGAAGGCCGCGAGTTCGCCGCGCATCGCCTCCAACGAGAGCGACATGGCAATATCGGCATGCTTTAAAAGCTTGCGCGCATCGAAGGTCGCCAGCGCCCCCAGCGCGAGCGACGTTGTAGAACCGTTGATGAGCGCGGAGGCATCCTTCGCGCCGAGATCGAAATCGGGATCGAAGCCCGCCTTGGCAATGGCCTCGCGTGCGGGAAGACGCTTGCCCTTGTAGATCATCTCGGCTTCCGCAAAACCGCAGACCGCGCCCGCCATATGCGCAAGCGGAGCGAGATCGCCGGAGGCCCCGACTGAGCCCTTTTGCGGAATCACCGGATGCAGGCCGGCATTGAGGAAAGCGATGAGGCGTTCCACCAGTTCGACGCGCGGGCCGGAATAGTTCGACGCGAAGGCGTTGGCGCGCAACAGCATCATCGCGCGGGTCACATCCTCGGCGAAGGGCTCGCCGAGGCCGGTCGCATGGGCATAGACCGTCTTTTGCTGATAGGCCGCCATTTCGGCGATGAGGACGCGCTGGTCCTTGAACAGCCCGACGCCCGTATTGAAGGCATACATGAGCGGCGCGTCATCATGCATCCAGGTGCGGTCGATATAGGCCCGCGTCGCCGCAATTCGCTCCCGCGCTTGGGGGTCGAGAGCGGCCTTCTCGAACCGCCCCTTGCCGTTCGAGCGCGCCACTCGCGCCACGTCCCGGATCTTCAGCTTCAACCCGTCAATCTTGACCGCCATGGCCTATCCCTCAACTTTAAGAAAAGGGATACCGGCGCGAGCGGCGGGGCGCAACTCGTCAGGCTGTGAGATCCGCCGTCATTCCGGGGCGAGCGTAGAAAGAGCCCGGAATGACGGCAGGTCTGTTCCTTACGCCTTGCCGAGACGCTTCGTGGTCGTGGGGTCGAACAAATGCACATTCGACGGATCGACCGAGAGAGAAAGCTGCTTCGCGTCGGCGGCGATCTGGCCCGTAGCGGCCTGAACCACGAACTCCGCTCCGGCGAGCTTGCCGTGGAAGAGCTGCGTCGCGCCCAGTTCCTCGACGAAATCCACATTCATCACCAGCGATCCACCGGGGCCCGAGCGGACGTCCTCCGGACGCAGGCCAACTTCGATATCCGCGCCTGCGGTCAAGCCGTCGCGCATATCCGAGACGGACAAGGATTGGCCGCCGATGGAGACGCGGCCCGGACCTTCGACCTTGCCCGGCAGGATGTTCATCGGAGGCGAACCGATAAAGGTCGCCACAAAACGCGTCTCGGGACGACGATAGACTTCCGATGGCGTGCCGACCTGTTCGATCTGCCCGCCGCTCATGACAACGAGCTTGTCGGAAAGCGTCATCGCTTCGACCTGATCGTGCGTGACGTAGATCGAGGTGACGCCCAAAGCTCTCTGAAGGCGCTTGATCTCCACGCGCATCTGCACGCGCAACTTGGCGTCAAGGTTCGAGAGCGGCTCGTCGAACAAGAAGACCTGAGGCTTGCGCACGATGGCGCGACCCATGGCGACGCGCTGGCGCTGACCGCCTGACAGGGCGCGCGGCTTACGCTCGAGGAAGGATTCGATGGCAAGAATACGGGCCGCTTCCTTCACGCGCTTATCGATCTCGTCCTTCGGCGTTTTGCGATTGCGCAGGCCGTAGGCCATGTTGTCGTAGACGCTCATGTGCGGATAGAGCGCGTAGTTCTGGAACACCATCGCGATGTCACGCTCGGAGGGTTCGATCTCGTTGACCACGCGCCCGCCGATATCCACCGTTCCGCCGGAAATCGTCTCGAGGCCGGCGATCATCCGCAGAAGCGTTGACTTGCCGCAACCCGAGGGGCCGACAAGCACGCAGAACGAGCCGTCCTCGATACCGAGAGACACGCCCTTAACGGCATCGACATTGCCCGCATAAGTCTTGCGGACGGTATCAAGCGTTACGCCTGCCATTGTTTCATTCCTTCACATCAGCTTCGCACCACATGGGGTGCAAAATGAAATCCATTGTTCCCAATCACCCCTCGCGAAACCGCGCGGGGCGTGCGCGACATCGCGCGTTATTTCTCGGTCTCGACCAGGCCCTTCACGAAGAAGCGCTGCATGAGCACCACCACGAGAACGGGCGGGATCATCGCGAGCACGGCCGTCGTCATGGCAATCTGCCATTCGGTCAGCGCGTCCTGCGTGGTGAGCATCTTCTTGATGCCGATCACGATGGTCTGCATGTTGTCCCTCGTCGTGATCAGGAGCGGCCAGAGATATTGGTTCCAGCCATAGATGAACTGAATCACGAAGAGTGCCGCAATGGTCGTGAGCGATAGCGGCAGAAGTGTATCCTTGAAGAAGCGGAACGCGCCCGCACCGTCGATCTTGGAGGCTTCCAGAAGCTCATCGGGGATCGTCATGAAAAACTGCCGGAAGAGCAGCGTACCGGTGGCGGACGCGATCAGAGGCAGGATAAGGCCGGTATAGGTATCGAGAAGACCCAGATCCGCGACGATCTTGTAGGTCGGGTAGATACGCACTTCGACCGGCAGCATCAGCGTGATGAAGATGATCCAGAAAGCCGCGCGCCGGAACGGGAACTTGTAGTACACCACCGCATAGGCCGAGAGGATCGAGATCAGGATCTTTCCGATGGCGATGCCCATCGCCATGATGAACGAGTTCAACATCATGACGCTCACCGGCTCGCGCGTGGAACGCGAAGAACCGATGAAAAGAGTGCGGTAGTAATTCTCGCTCGCTTGATCACCCGGAATCAGCGGCATGTTGCCGTTGATGATCGTCGCCGAATCGAAGGTGGACGCCAGGATCGCGAGATAGACCGGGAAGGCGACGATGATGATGCCGATCGCGAGAACGAAATAGGCGAGGATGTTTCTGTAACGTCTGTTCTCGACCATCAGTACTGCACCTTGCGCTCGACGAATTTGAACTGGAAGGCCGTGAGCGCGATCACGATGACCATCAGGATCACCGATTGCGCAGCGGAGCCGCCGAGATCGCCGCCGACACGGCCATCGGCATAAACCTTGTAGACGAGAGTCGTCGTCTGCCCGGCCGGGCCGCCACCGGTCACGGCATCGATGATGCCGAACGTCTCGAAGAACACGTAGACGATGTTGACGACGATGAGGAAGAAGGTGGTCGGCGACAGCAGCGGGAAAATGATCGTCCAGAACCGGCGGATCGGCCGCGCGCCATCGATGGCCGCCGCCTCGATCACGCTGCGCGGAATCGCCTGCAGGCCGGCGAGGAAGAACAGGAAGTTGTAGCTGATCTGCTTCCAGGTTGCGGAAAGCACCAGAAGGATCATGGCATGAGTGCCGTTGAGCAACGGGTTCCAATCGAGACCGAGCGCCCGGATCGGATGCGCCAGCGTGCCGAGGGAGGGATGGAACATGAAGATCCACAAGACGCCCGAGATGGCAGGGGCCACCGCATAGGGCCAGATCAACAGCGTCTTGAAGGCCTCGCCGCCACGCAGTTTCTTGTCGGCTTGGGTCGCCAGCAGGATCGCGCAGGCGAGAGACAGAATGCCGACGGCGAGCGAGAAGACCAAGGTCGTCGTCATCGCCTTATAGTATTCGGGCTGAGCGAAGAGCAGGCGGTAATTCTCGAACCCCACGAATTCGGACGAAAGACCGAACGCATCTTCCAGAAGGAACGATTGCCAGATCGCCTGCGAGGCAGGCCAGTAAAAAAAGATGAGCGTGATCGCGAGCTGCGGAAAAAGCAGCATATACGGCACGATCTTGCTCGAAAAATGAGCCCGTTTTTCCATATCGTCTCAGCCCCCCAGTCATGCCGGCAGCGATCGTTTCCGACCTGTCTGCGAGGCTCCTTTTTAATACAATCATCCCGGGCAATCGGAGACTGCCCGGGATGAATTTTCGGTATGTTTTTTAAGTTTTAGCGGGTGACCGTGCGCTCGAACTGGCGCAGCAGCTGGTTACCGCGAGAGACTGCCGTATCGAGCGCGTCCTTGGCCGACTTCTGGCCAGCAAGAGCCGCTTCGAGTTCTTCCGACCACACATCGCGCATCTGCACCATGTTGCCGAGACGCAGACCGCGAGAATTCTCGGTCGGCTCCTTGTTGGTCAGTTCGATCAGCGGGGTCTGGAGGACGGGGTTCTTGTCATAGAAGCCCGAAGCTTTGGTCTTCTCATAAGCTGCCTTGGTGATCGGGAGGTAGCCCGATTCCTGGTGCAGCTTCGCCTGACGGTCCGTGTCCGACAGGAAGGAGAAGAACTTGGCGACACCCTTGTACTCTTCAGCCGACTTGCCACCCATCACCCACAGCGAAGCGCCGCCGATGATCGAGTTCTGCGGAGCGCCGGCTGCGTCCGCGTAATACGGCATCGGAGCCGAAGCGAAGTCGAACTTAGCGTTCGCCTTCACGTTGCCGTAGAAGCCCGACGAGGTGAGCATGATAGCGCATTCGCCGGAGGTGAAGCGGCCTTCACCCGTGTTGGAACGACCCGAGTAATCGTAGGTCTTGTCCTTCTGCAGCTCGATCAGCTTCTCGAGATGCTTGACGTGCAGCGGCGAGTTGAACTTCAACTCGGTGTCGAAACCGTCGAGGCCGTTGGCCTTCGTCGACAGCGGCAGGTTGTGCCAGGCCGAGAACTGCTCGATCATCGCCCAGGTGGTCCAGGCCGAGGTGAAGCCGCAGGTCGAGTGACCGGCTGCCTTCAGCTTCTTGCCGGCTTCGAACACGTCGGGCCAGGTCTTCGGGATCTCGTTGACGCCAGCCTTCTTCAGCTCGTCCTTGTTGACCCACATGACCATCGAGGAGGAGTTGAACGGGAAGGAGAGCATTTCGCCCTTCGCCGTGGAGTAATAGCCGGTGATCGTCGGCAGATATGCCTTCGGATCGAACTTCTCGCCGGTCTCGGCCATCATCTGATAGACCGGCTTGATCGCGCCCTTGGCGCCCATCATGGTCGCGGTGCCGACTTCGAAAACCTGGAGAATGTGCGGAGCATTGCCAGCGCGGAAAGCAGCGATGCCGGCGTTCATGGCGTCGGCGTAGGAGCCCTTGAAGGCAACGACGACCTTGTAATCCTTCTGGGAGGCGTTGAATTCCTCAGCCAGCTTGTTGACGACGTCATTGTTGGCGCCGGTCATGGCATGCCACCACTGAATTTCGGTCTGTGCAAAAGCCGAAGTGCTCGTGGCGAGCCCGATCGCCAAAGCGGCGAGGACGGTCCTCTTCATCATCGTTAGTCTCTCCCATGTCATCCCGGCGGGATGTTCTTGTCGTTCATGGTCATCCTGTCGCGAAAGCCGAATGACAGTACAATGACGGAATCATGACAAGCATAGCCGGCTTCAAAATGGAAGCCCTTTTCATATGCAACATTTAACAGCTGGGGACGATGCGCTCTGGGAACCTATTCCCCGCGCAGCCAAGCTTGGGGAATTTCGTTCTCGGTATGGGCTTTACGGGCGCTTGCTTGAAGAGTTCCCATGAAAAGGCGGCCCCAATGGAATGGGGCTGCCTATTATCCTAAAGTTCAATATGTCGTCTCTACCCTGCAAACCGACAGACAGAGGTCAGATGACATTGCGCTCGAACAGCGGGCGATTTTCAATGGCGCGCTCGAAGTTGAGCTCCGACAGGTCGAGCGTCCGGTAGCGGCCATCCGCGATGAGTTCCGCCAACCCGCGCCCGATGGCCGGGGCCTGCTGCAGGCCATGGCCTGAAAAGCCGTTGCAGAGATAAAAGTTCTCGACCTCGCCGGCCCTGCCGACGAAGGCGTTGTGATCGAGGAGACTCATGTCGTAGGGACCCGCCCAGGCCCGACCCGGCTTGATGGCTTCGAAGGCGGGAACGCGATGTGCGAGCGCCGGCCAGATGAATTCTTCGAAGAAGGAGAAGTCGATATCCTGCGAGGCAGGATCGTCGTCATACCAGTCGGGATCCACATCCGCCTCGGGCGACGCACCGCAGATGAAACCGCCCTCGCCTTCGGGCCGGACATAGGCGCCGGAGGTATCGATGAGAAGTGGGCAGTTCTCGATCCTGTCGCGACAGGTGAAGGTGAAGACGTAGCGACGTTTGGCCTGCACGGGAATCGACACGCCCGCCGCCTTGGCGAGCGCACTCCCACCAGAGCCCGCACAATTGACGAGAGCTCCGCAGGGGATACGCGTTCCGTCCCGCAAGTGAACGGCGACGACGCGATTGCCCTCCCGCTCCACGGAGGCGACTTCGCCCTGCACATATTCCGCGCCGAGCGAGCGCGCCTTGCGGCGGAACGCCTGGAGAAGTCCCCAGCCATCGAACCAACCTTCGCCCGAATGGCCCCAGGTGCCAGCCTTCAGGTCTTCGACGTTGAGCCAGGGAAAGCGCGCCTTCAGCGAGGACGGATCCATATAGAGAATATCCGCACCCTCGGCGGTCTGCAGCGCGTGGTTTTCCGCCAGGATGGCGGCCCCGGCCTCCGTCGCGCAATAGAGATAGCCGCCCTCGCGCAGGCCGATCTCGGGCCGCTCGCCATCGACCGCAAGACGCTCGCCGATGCTGCGCAGGAACTGGATGCCGTAGAGCGAAATCCGGATGTTCACCGCGCTCGAATATTGCTGCCGGATCGAGGCCGCCGAGAGCGCGGAGGCGGAAAGCTCGTAGGTCGGGTTCTTCTCGACCACCACCACGCGCCCCTTGAAATTAGGATCCGCGAGAAGGTGATAAGCCGTGGAAGAGCCCATGACGGCTCCGCCGACGATCACGACATCGGCTGCTGCAACAGAAGAAGAGGTCATCGTTCGAACTTCGTCGAGAGGATAATCGAGGACTGGGTGCGCTCGACACCCTCCAGCGCGCCGATCTTATCGATGGCGGCGTCGAGCGACGGCACATCCTCTGCCTCTACCACCGCCAGCAGATCAAAGACACCCGCGACCGAATGAAGCGCGCGCAATTCCGGCATACGCTGCATCGCCGCCGCAACCGCGCCGGAGGCCTTGGGCGCGACCACGATGGTCACGTGAGCGCGCACCATGCGCCGACTGACGTCCTCGGCCAGCCGCAATGTGTATCCGACGATGATGCCACGCCGCTCCAGACTCTCGACGCGGGCCTGCACGGTGGTCCGCGAAAGCCGCAACCGCCGTGCCGCCTCGGCATGACCGATGCGGGCGTTCTCCCTCAAAAGGGCAATCAAGGCACGATCTGTCTCGTCGAGCATCACTATGACCAATCATGACGGCGTTTCGCCGAAAGGTACTCGGCTTTTCGTCAACCTGTCTATGGCGTTCTGCAAAGCTTTATGACTTTCTTACGCCATCATTCCGGGAGGCTTTTCATGCATTCAATTTTTGTCATCGGTGCCGGCAAAATCGGTTCCACCATCGCCGACATGCTTCATGAGACGGGCGACTACGCCGTCACGGTCGCCGACGCCTCGGCGGCGGCTCTCGCCACCGTCGCCAAGGACGGCATCAAGACGATTCAGCTCGATTTCAATGACGCCGTCGCGCTCCAGTCCGCCCTGAAGGGCCATTATGCTGTCCTGAGCGCCGCGCCGTATCATCTGACAGCCCACGTGGCGAAGGCCGCTCGCCTTGCCGGCGTCCACTATTTCGACCTCACCGAGGACGTGGCCACCACCCGCATGGTCAAGGAACTGGCGGAAGGCGCTTCCAACGCCTTCATTCCGCAATGCGGCCTCGCGCCGGGTTTCATCTCCATCGTCGCCCACGACATCGCCAGCCGTTTCGACAAGCTCGACACGGTGCGCCTGCGCGTTGGCGCGCTGCCGCAATACCCCTCGAACGCCCTGTCCTATAACCTCACCTGGAGCACGGACGGCGTCATCAACGAATATATCGAGCGCTGCGAAGCGGTGGTCGACGGCAAGTTGCGCGAAGTTCCGGCCATGGAAGAGCTCGAAGAGTTCTCCCTCGACGGCACCCGCTACGAGGCCTTCAACACCTCCGGCGGTCTCGGCACGCTTTGTGAGACGCTCGAAGGCAAGGTTCGCGCCCTGAATTACAAGACCATCCGTTATCCCGGCCATTGCGGCCTGATGCGCGTGCTGCTCAACGACCTGCAATTGCGCAATCGCCGCGAAGTCCTCAAGGACATTCTTGAGCAGGCGGTGCCCGCCACCATGCAGGACATGGTCATCGTCTTCGTGACCGTGACCGGCCAGCGCGACGGCCGCCACGTGCAGGAAACCTATGCCCGCAGCATCTATGGCCAGAAGGTCGCCGGAAACCAGCGCACCGCAATCCAGGTAACGACCGCCGCCGGCATCTGCGCCATGCTCGACCTTCTGGTCCAAGGCAAGCTGCCGCAGAAGGGCTTCCGCCGTCAGGAAGAAATCGATCTCGACACCTTCCTCGCCAACCGTTTCGGCCGCGTCTATGCGGGCGAGCGCCTGAGCGAAGACAAGATCAAGCTCGACGCGGTTGCGTAAGAAGCTGAGCCGCGATCTCGTCGAGACGGGATCGCGCTCTTTTCTGAAACTGCATGAACTCATGCGGAAAAGCGGTTCTCACTTTTCCGCATCATGCTTTAAGACGGTGGCAGAAGAGGCCGCCGTCGGTCCTGTTTTAATGACAAGCGAAGGTGGCGGGCTTGAGTTTTGAGCCTGAACGCCTGTTTCCCATGGGAGATTCCTGATGTCCGCCCGCGATCAAGCTGCCTTGAAGACCGTCGATGCCTCCGCCTCCGTTGCGGATGAGGCGCGCGCCCTTCTGAAGCGCCTTGGCGTTCCCGACAGCGCGTTTGCGCCCTCCGGTCGCCCGGCCACCTCCCCGATCACCGGAGAGATTCTGGTTCATGTGAAAGAGACGACGCCTGCCGAGGCGAAGGCCGCCATCGGCCGTGCCCACGACGCGTTTCTCGCCTGGCGCAAGATCCCAGCGCCGCGCCGCGGCGAATTCGTGCGCCTGCTCGGCGAAGAACTGCGCGCGTCGAAGGACGATCTCGGCCGTCTCGTGACGCTGGAGGCCGGCAAGGTCACCTCCGAGGGTCTCGGCGAAGTGCAGGAAATGATCGATATCTGCGATTTCGCAGTCGGCCTTTCGCGCCAGCTTTACGGCCTGACCATCGCCACCGAGCGCGCCGACCACCGCATGATGGAGACCTGGCACCCGCTCGGCGTCTGTGGCGTCATTTCCGCTTTCAACTTCCCCGTGGCCGTGTGGTCGTGGAATGCGGCGCTTGCGCTTGTCTGCGGCGACTCGGTCGTGTGGAAGCCGTCCGAGAAGACCCTTCTCACGGCGCTTGCCACCCACGCCATCGCCCAGCGCGCGGCCAAGCGTTTCGGTGGCGTGCCGGACGGTCTGCTTGAACTCCTGCTCGGCGGCCGTGAACTCGGCGAGATTTTGGTCGAGGACCATCGCGTTCCGATTCTCTCCGCCACCGGCTCGACCGCCATGGGCCGTCAGGTCGGCCCGAAGCTCGCAAGCCGCTTCGCCCGCGCGATCCTCGAACTCGGCGGCAACAACGCCGCCATCGTGACGCCCTCTGCCGATCTCGATCTCGCGCTTCGCGGCATCGCCTTCGCGGCCATGGGCACGGCGGGCCAGCGCTGCACCACGTTGCGTCGTCTCTTCGTGCACGACAGCGTCTACGACGCGCTCGTGCCGCGCCTCGTCAAAGTCTATGGCAACGTCAAGATCGGCGATCCCCGCGCCGAGGGCACCCTCGTCGGACCATTGATCGACAAAGCCGCGTTCGACGGCATGGAACGTGCACTTGACGAAGCCCGCGCTGCCGGCGGCAAGGTTCATGGCGGCGGACGCCACGGCACGGAGGGCGGCTTCTACGCCAAGCCCGCAATCGTCGAGATGCCCGAGCAGAAGGGTCCCGTCCTGCGTGAGACCTTCGCGCCGATTCTCTATGTGATGCGCTATTCGGATTTCGATGCGGTGCTTGCCGCGCACAACGCGGTCGGCGCGGGCCTGTCCTCGTCGATCTTCACCCTCGACATGCGCGAGGCCGAGACCTTCATCTCGGTGGCGGGTTCGGATTGCGGCATTGCGAACGTCAATATCGGTCCCTCGGGCGCCGAAATCGGCGGCGCATTCGGCGGCGAGAAGGAGACGGGCGGCGGCCGCGAGGCGGGCTCGGATTCCTGGAAGGCTTATATGCGTCGCGCCACCAACACCATCAATTACGGCAAGACGCTTCCGTTGGCGCAAGGCGTTAAGTTCGATGTGGATGCGTAAATCCGACAGGACGTGAAGCGGCCGGGAAACCGGCCGCTTTCATTCACCATCTCCTTGGAATATCCTCCGATCATCCCAAGGTTCTCCCCAAACTTTTCCAACGCTTTTCCACACCTTCTCCCCACGGTGATCCCATGACGTCGCGTTCCCGCACCGGTGGCCAGATTCTGGTCGATCAACTCACTCTTCATGGGGTCGATCACATTTTCTGTGTGCCGGGTGAGAGCTATCTCGCGGCGCTCGATGCTCTCCACGACGCCAAGATCAACGTCACCATCTGCCGTCAGGAAGGTGGGGCGGCGATGATGGCGGAGGCGCACGGCAAGCTCACTGGCCGTCCCGGCATCTGCTTCGTCACCCGCGGCCCCGGCGCGACCAACGCCTCTCCCGGCATCCACATTGCCAAGCAGGATTCGACACCGATGATCCTGTTCGTCGGTCAGATCGAGCGCGGTATGCGCGAGCGCGAGGCGTTTCAGGAACTCGATTACCGCGCCGCCTTCGGCCCTCTCGCCAAATGGGCGACGGAGGTGGACGATCCGGCGCGCTTCCCCGAGATCATCTCCCGCGCGTTCCATGTCGCCACAAGCGGCCGCCCCGGCCCCGTCGTGATCGCGTTGCCGGAGGACGTGTTGACCGAGATGGCGAGCGTGCCCGATGCGCCTGCCTATCAAGTCATCGAGACGCATCCTTCGCTCGGCCAGATGGCGGAACTGCAAAAGCTTCTGCACAATGCTGAGAACCCCATCGCGCTCGTCGGCGGCAGCCGCTGGTCGCCGGGTGCCCGCGAGCATTTCGTGCGGTTCGCCGAGCGTTTCGATCTGCCCGTCGCCTGCACCTTCCGTCGGCAGATGCTGTTTCCAGCCGATCATGCTTCTTACGCAGGCGATCTCGGTCTCGGCGTGAACCCGAAGCTTCTTGCGCGCATCAAGGAAGCCGATCTCGTATTGATGGTCGGCGGTCGCATGTCGGAAGTGCCGAGCCAGGGCTATACGCTCTTCGATATTCCCGCGCCGCGACAGACACTCGTGCACGTTCATCCGGATTCGAGCGAACTCGGTCGCGTCTATCGTCCGCATCTCGCGATCAATGCCTCGCCCGTCGCCTTCTCGGCGGCTTTGGAAAGCGTGCATCCCCCGGTCTCATTGCCGTGGAGCGAAGGCACCAGAAGCGCGCATGACAGTTATCTCGCCTGGAGCGATCCGCCCGCGATCCGTCACGCGGGCCGTTTGCAAATGGGCGAAGTGATGGCCCACCTGCGCAAGGTTCTGCCGAAGGATGCGATCTTCTGCAACGGCGCGGGCAACTTCGCCACCTGGGTGCATCGCTTCTGGCCGTTCACATCGTACGGCACACAGCTCGCGCCGACCTCCGGCTCCATGGGCTACGGCGTTCCGGCAGGGGTCGGCGCAAAGCGCGTTCAGCCGAACAGCACTGTCGTGGTGTTCGCAGGTGACGGCGATTTCCTGATGAACGGGCAAGAGTTCGCAACCGCGGTGCAATACGATCTGCCGATCCTCGTCGTTCTTGTCGACAACGGCATGTACGGCACAATCCGCATGCACCAGGAGCGCGAATATCCCGGCCGCGTGTCCGCGACAATGCTCAAGAATCCCGACTTCGCGGCTTACGCGAAAGCGTTCGGCGGTTATGGCGAGCGTGTCGAGACGACCGAAGAGTTCGGACCCGCGCTGGAGCGCGCACTCACCTCCGGCAAGCCTGCGATCCTGCACTGCATTCTCGACCCGGAAGCGATTACACCTTCGATGTCGCTCACGCAGATTCGCGAGCAGGCCTTCGCGAAAAAGGGCTGAGCAGATTCGAGCACACGACGTCAGAGCCTCACCCTGAGGGATGCGAAGCATCGTCTCGAAGGGCGAGGCGTTTCCAGTGAATGCTGGACCCTCCTTCGAGACGCAGCCTTGCGGCTGCTCCTCAGGATGAGGTCGCGCTTAATAGAATACGCTGACTTAGTCGGAGACCTTAAGTCGCCTCTCCGCCATTCTTGAACTTCACGTCGCTCGCAGGAGTGACGGTGAGAACCGCCGATTCGACGTTGAACCCGTCGAGAACAGCGTTGTGATGCGCGACGATCTGCTCGACGCTCAGCAAAGCGCTGTCGCTCGTGGTGTGCCCGTCGGCGACGAGCGTCACGTCATAGCCGAGGCCCACTGCACGGCGGCAGGTGGTATCGACGCAATATTGCGTCATGAGACCGGCGATCACGAGATGCCGAATATCGCGTGCGGCGAGCGCGGCCTGAAGATTCGTCTCATGAAAGGAATCGCACGCAGTCTTGCGCACGACTGTATCGGCGGGCGACCTGTTCAAGTCCTCGCAGATCTCCCACCCGGGCGATCCTGCTTGAAGACGGTGCCCGGGCGCACCGTCATGCTGGACGAAGATCACCAGGATATCCGCGCGCCGCGCCTCATCGACCAGGTGCGCGATCCAACCGCGCACCTCATCGAACCGTTCGAGAACGGCCGGACGCGCGCCTGGAATGGCCAGAATGTTCTTTTGAACGTCGATGATGACGAGCGCTGTGGTCATGGTCGTTTGCTCAAGCCGCCTTCGCCGTATCGAGGTGCTTGGCGACGAGCGCGCGCAAGGACCGTAGATCCTTCACGAAGGCACGGATGCCCTCGGACAGCTTTTCGGTCGCCATCGCATCTTCGTTCAGCGCGAAACGGAAGCTCTTCTCGTCGAGACGCGGTAGCGGCGCGATCTTTTCAACGTTGTCCGTCGAAAGCTTGCGCGGAAGATCGCCCTGCGCATTCGCCAATTCGTCGATGAGCGCGGGCGAAATGGTGAGGCGGTCGCAGCCGGCGAGCGCTTCGATTTCGCCGATATTGCGGAAGGACGCGCCCATGACCACGGTCTTGATGCCCTGCGCCTTGTAGGACGCGTAGATCTTGCGCACCGAGAGAACGCCGGGATCGGTCTCGCCCGTGTAGGGCCCGCCGCCCGCCTTCACGTGCCAGTCGAGAATGCGGCCGACGAAGGGGGAGATGAGGAAAGCGCCGGCTTCCGCACAGGCCTGCGCCTGCGCTTGTGCGAAGAGAAGCGTGAGATTGCAGTCGATGCCTTCCTTCTGCAGAACCTCCGCCGCGCGGATGCCCTCCCAGGTGGAAGCGATCTTGATGAGGATGCGCTCACGGCCGACGCCGCGTGCTTCATAGGCCTTGATGATGGCCCGCGCCTTTTCCAGGGTGGCCTGAGTGTCGAAGGAGAGATCGGCGTCCACTTCCGTGGAGACCCGCCCCGGAACGATGCCTGCAAGCTCGGCACCAAAGGCGACCGCAAGCCGGTCGCAGATCGCAGCCACGACACCTTCACGGGAACCGCCCTGCTTGCCGCCCCAGGCCAGAGCCTCATCGACAATGGCAGCATAGGCAGGATTCTCGACCGCCTTGAGCATGAGGGTCGGATTGGTCGTGCAATCCTGGGGTTTCAGGCGGCGCACTGCGTCGAGATCACCCGTATCGGCGACGACGACCGTCATGGCGCGCAATTGGTCGAGCTTGGAAGGCATCGGAAACTCCGTTCGTTTGGGAGAGACTTAGACCGTCTCACGGGCCACGTGAAGTCCGCGAGTGCGTCGCACCGGCACCAGCGCCAATGTCGGTAGACCTTCACAGCCCCTGTTCTACTTTCTCTCTCTGCCCCAACGCGATTGCGCGGAGCTGAGGGCCGGGATTTGAGGCGGGCCGAGCGATTGGATTTGGGCGGTTGAAGCTGGGCCATTGCTTTCGGGATTGAAGGCCGCCATCGTCCGGAGCCGGATTGGAGTGTGTTGTCACATGCTGTTCCTGACCGTCTGGCCTTTGTGGATATCCGGCGCCATCCTCATCGGCGCGCCGACGCTCCTTGCGATGATCGCCCTCTTCTTTGTCCGCCGTCGCATCCCCGCTGAACGCCACAGAATCAACAACGAAGTCGCCGGTTTCACCTTCGCGACAGTCGGCGTCCTTTTCGCGGTGCTGCTTGCCTTCGCCGTGATCATCGTCTGGCAGAAATTCGCCGAAGCGGAAACCGTGGCCGCCCAGGAGGCCGGAGCCGTGGCGACGCTTTACCGGCTGGCCCATGAAATAGGGGGCGATCCGGGCGCAGCTCTTCACGACAGCCTGACCCGCTATGTCCATAGGACCATTGAGGAGGATTGGCCGGCCATGGAACGAAGCGGGTCAAGCCTCGCGGTAACACGCACGTTGGATAACACCTACGCCACGCTCCTGACCTTCAGCCCGAATGACGGCCGCGGGACGGCTCTTCTGTCCGAGGCTCTGCATCAGCTCGACGTTCTTACCCAGGCCCGCCGTACGCGGCTCGTCCTGGCCTCCGGCGCCGTTCCGGGCGTGCTCTGGTTTGTGTTGTTCGGCGGCGCTTTTCTCACCGTTGCCTTCACGCTCTTTTTCGGCACCGAGAATCTACTCGTTCAGTCCATGATGACAGGGATGCTGTCCTGCTTGATCTTCTCGGGGCTGCTCGTCATCGTCGCAATCGAACATCCCTTCGCCGGATCGGTGAAGGTCCAACCGGACGCGCTTCACGCCGTCTTGCGGGACCTTGGAGCCAAGGCCGGGCCGTGACCGCCGGTCGCCGCAGTAGCCGTTCATAGAAAAAGGCTGCGGTTGGCCTTTACCCGCGCCAGGATGAAGGAATGGACCTCCTCGACCCGGCGCAGGCTGCGCACCTCGGTATGGGTGACGAGCCAGTAGGTGCGAAGATGCGTGATATCGGGCAGGATCGGCTGCAACTCAGGAAAGGGCCTGACCGCATAATCGTGCAGCACGCCAATGCCGACGCCCGCCCGCACGGCTTCGACCTGTGCCACGACGCTGGCGCACTCGAAATGGCGCTGCGTATATTTCTCAAGCCCGGAGAAGTAATCGAGCACGGGGCTGTAGAGCAGGTCCGGCACATAGGTGACGAGGGTCTTGCCCTCAAGATCAGAGGCTTCCGTGATGGGACCGTGGCGATCGAGATAGCTCTTCGAGGCGTAGAGTCTGAGCCGGTAGTCGGTGAGTTTGCGCGATACCAGACGCCCTTCCGTCGGCTGTTCGAGCGTCACGGCGATGTCGGCCTCCCGCTTGGAGAGCGAGAAGGTGCGCGGCAGAGCCACAAGCTGCAGGGTGAGATCCGGATGTCGCTCGGCCAGAGCGCCGAGCTGCGACGCGAGGAAATAGGTTCCGAACCCGTCCGGCGCACCGACACGCACGGTGCCGGAAAGCGCAAGATCCGATCCGCCGACCTCGCTCGCCACGGCAAGCGCTTGCGTTTCCATGCCCTCCGCCCTCGCCAGAAGGCGCTCGCCCTGCTCCGTCAAGGCATAGCCCTGCGGGCTGCGTTCAAAGAGCTTGGCCTTGAGCACCCCTTCCAAGGCCGCGATCCGGCGGGAAACTGTGGTATGGTCCGCCTCGAGACCCCGTGCGGCGACGGTCAATCGCCCGGTGCGGGCGACGGCGAGAAAATAGCGGAGATCGTCCCAGTCGAAGCGGCTCATGATCTGCCCCTAGTCATATTGGCATTTTCGCACAACGTCGCTTCGATTTCACCCATAGAAGTGCGTTTTCGACAAGGGTACAACGGTGCACCAACAAATTCGGAGGAATACGCCATGCGCGAAGTAGGACATTTCATCGGCGGCAAGCACGTTGCCGGAAAATCGGGCCGTACCACCGATGTCTTCCAGCCGATGACCGGCGAGGTCATCGCCAAGGTCGCGCTGGCCACCAAGGACGAGTTGCGCCAGGCGGTCGAGAACGCCAAGGCCGCCCAGCCCGCATGGGCCGCCACCAACCCGCAGCGCCGCGCCCGCGTCATGATGAAGTTCCTTGAACTCATCGCCAAGGAAACCGATTCACTCGCTGAACTGCTCGCCCGTGAGCACGGCAAGACCATTGTGGACGCCAAGGGCGACATTCAGCGCGGCGTCGAAGTGGCCGAGTTCTGCACCGGCATCCCGCACCTCATCAAGGGCGAGTTCACCGAAGGCGCCGGCCCCGGTATCGACATGTATTCGATCCGCCAGGCGCTCGGCGTCGTGGCCGGCATCACCCCGTTCAACTTCCCGGCGATGATCCCGCTCTGGAAGCTGTCTCCGGCAATCGCCTGCGGCAACGCTTTCATCCTCAAGCCCTCCGAGCGCGCGCCGGGCGTGCCGATGCGTCTCGCCGAGCTGATGATGGAAGCGGGCCTGCCCGCCGGTATTCTCAACGTGGTCAACGGCGACAAGGAATCAGTCGACGCAATCCTCGACGATGCGGACATCAAGGCGGTCGGCTTCGTCGGCTCCTCGCCCATCGCGGAATACGTCTATTCCCGCGCCACGGCGACGGGTAAGCGCGCGCAGTGCTTCGGCGGCGCGAAGAACCACATGATCATCATGCCTGACGCCGATCTCGATCAGGCGGTCGATGCGCTCATCGGCGCGGGCTACGGCTCGGCGGGCGAGCGCTGCATGGCGATCTCGGTCGCGGTGCCCGTCGGCAAGTCCACCGCCGACGCGCTCATGCACAAGCTGATCCCGCGCGTCGAGAGCCTGAAGGTCGGCCCCTCCACCGATCCGGCCGCCGATTTCGGTCCGCTCGTCACCAAAGCCCATCTCGACAAGGTGCGTTCCTATGTCGATCTCGGCGTGAAGGAAGGCGCGAAGCTTGCGGTCGACGGCCGTAACTTCAAGATGCAGGGCTACGAGAACGGCTTCTACATGGGCGGCTGCCTCTTCGACGAGGTGAAGACCGACATGCGCATCTACAAGGAAGAAATCTTCGGCCCCGTGCTCTCAGTGGTACGCGCCAAGGACTACGAGGACGCGCTGCGTCTGCCGACTGACCACGAATACGGCAACGGCGTCGCGATCTATACTCGCGACGGCGATGCCGCCCGCGACTTCGCCTCGCGTGTGAATGTCGGCATGGTCGGCATCAACGTGCCGATCCCGGTGCCGCTGGCCTACTACACCTTCGGCGGCTGGAAGCGCTCCGGCTTCGGCGACTTGAACCAGCACGGTCCGGACGCGATCCGCTTCTACACGAAGACGAAGACGGTCACCTCCCGCTGGCCGTCCGGCATCAAGGAAGGCGCGGAATTCGCTATTCCGACAATGAAGTAAAATCGAAACTGCAATGGCCGGGGCTCGCTCCCGGCCATTTCGTTTCTAGATCCAAAGTCGGGGTGCCCGAACCGCTCGTGTCGTGACGATCTAGGACCATGACCCAGTTCTCTCTGACCGACGATCAAATCACCATCCGCGACATGGCTCTCGCCTTCGCGGCGGACAATCTTGCGCCTTTTGCCCTCGAATGGGACGAGAAGAAGCACTTTCCTGTCGATGTGATGCGCGAGGCCGCCGCTCTCGGCATGGCCGCGATCTACACCCGCGACGATGTCGGCGGGTCGGGTATGACGCGCCTCGACGCGGCGTTGATCTTCGAAGCCTTGGCCACGGGCTGCCCCGCCATTTCCGCGTATCTTTCGATCCACAACATGGTTTCGTGGATGATCGACCGGTATGGGTCGGAAGAGCAGCGCCAACGCTTCCTACCGCGGCTTTGCACCATGGAGCTGATCGGCAGCTATTGCCTCACCGAGCCGGGTTCGGGTTCCGATGCTGCGGCGCTGAAAACCCGCGCGGTGCGCGACGGGGACTTTTACGTCGTCAACGGCGTCAAGCAGTTCATCTCCGGCGCGGGCGTCTCCGATATCTATGTGACGATGGTGCGCACCGGCGAGGACGGCCCCTCCGGCATCTCGACTCTCGTGATCGAAAAGGACACGCCGGGTCTCTCCTTCGGCGCACTCGAAAAGAAGATGGGCTGGAATGCGCATCCCACCCGCGCCGTGATTTTCGAAGACGTGCGCGTGCCCATCGCCAACCGCCTCTCCGAGGAAGGCATGGGCTTCAAGATCGCTATGTCGGGACTCGATGGCGGGCGGCTCAATATCGGCGCGTGCTCGCTCGGCGGCGCGCAATCGGCTCTCGACAAGACACTCGCTTACACATCCGAGCGCAAGGCCTTCGGCAAGCGCATCGCGGATTTTCAAGCCCTGCAATTCCGGCTCGCCGACATGGCGACGGAACTGGAAGCCGCCCGCACGTTTCTTTGGCGCGCGGCTTCGGCACTCGACGCCAAGACGCCGGATGCGACGAAGCTCTGCGCCATGGCGAAGCGCCTGGCCACCGATACCGGGTTCGACGTGGCCAATGAAGCGCTGCAACTTCACGGCGGCTACGGCTATCTCGCCGATTACGGCATCGAGAAGATCGTGCGCGATTTGCGCGTCCACCAAATCCTGGAAGGCACCAACGAGATCATGCGGCTCATTGTGGCACGCGATCTCGTGGGACGAGGAAACCAGTCTCGATAGAAGCGCCAACATGCCCTCCTCCCCTTGTGGGGAGGAGTTGGAGATGGGGGTATGAGCGCCATGATTGATCCAGCGGGGTGCTGACACCCCCACCCTAGCCCCCCAAGGGGGAGGGAATAATGCCGGAGGGACCCATGACCACCATCGCATTCATCGGCCTCGGCCACATGGGCGGCCCCATGGCCGCCAATCTCGTAAAAGCGGGTCATGAGGTCGTCGGGTTCGATCTCTCGCCCACCTCCTGCGATCAAGCGCGGGCGGATGGAACCACGGTCGTCGGCTCGGCTCTCGACAGCGTCCGCAACGCCGATGTGGCGATCACCATGTTGCCCGCGGGCGCGCATGTGCTCTCGGTCTGGACCGATATTCTGCCCCAGGTGAAGCCGGGCACCTTGATCATCGACTGCTCCACTATCGACGTGGATAGCGCTCGGAAGGCACACGCCATGGCGCGTGAGCAAAATCTACCCTCTCTCGACGCCCCCGTCTCCGGCGGCGTCGGCGGCGCAAAGGGTGCGACGCTGACCTTCATGGCAGGCGGCTCGAACGAGGCGTTCGCCAGGGCCCAGCCGATCCTTTCGCAAATGGGAAAGCGTGTCGTCCATTGCGGCGAGGCCGGCGCAGGGCAGGCGGCCAAGATCTGCAACAACATGATCCTCGGTATTTCGATGATCGGCGTCGCGGAAGCCTTTGTGTTGGCCGAGAAACTTGGCCTCTCCCATCAGGCGCTCTTCGACGTCGCGTCGACAGCCTCCGGTCAATGCTGGTCGCTCACCAGCTACTGCCCGGTGCCGGGCCCCGTGCCCACCTCGCCGGCCAACAACAACTACCAGCCGGGCTTTGCAGCCGCGCTCATGCTCAAGGATCTCAAGCTCGCGCAGAACGCGGCGCTTGATTCCGGTGCGGTGACGCCCCTCGGCGCGGAGGCGGCCCAGCTTTATGCCCTCTTCAACGGCGAGGGCCATGGGGGCGAGGATTTCTCCGCCATCATCAACTTTCTGCGCGGGCGAGCTGAAGTGCGATAGTTTCCTGAGGGAAATAAGGTCAGGCTCGAGCATGATCACAACAAGTGGAAATCGATTGTTTCGCCCGGATCATTTGGATCATGCGGCATCAAAAGAATCGGGCGTGACTCAGTTTGATGAGGATAAGGCGCAGGCTTTCCCTCCCCCTTGCGGAACGAAGGTGGGGGTGGTCCGCCCGGGTGAGACTTTCATACGTCTGGCGCTGTAGCAGCCTGCTTATCGGATCACTGGCAACGCTCTGACTTTTCAACCCCCACCCCTGCCCCTCCCCGCAAGGGAGAGGGAAGAGCGCAGACCAAACTTGAGTCACCACCAGAGAATCGAGAGTTGATCATGTTTCAAGCTGAAACAATCAAGCTCCAGTGTTGCAGCGCTCCTACAGCTTTCGAGACGCACCTCAATTACGTTAAATTCGCGTCACATTCTCAACTCCCGATGACCCGACCTGATGTCCCCCCTTTCTTCCCAGGCTGACCCTTCCGGCGCCGCTGCCGCGATCTTGCGGCGGCTCGGCTTCGCGCTCCTGTTCTTCGTGGGGCCTGTCGCCGCTCTCTTTGCAAGGCGTGCCATTGTCATCTTAGGGCCAGTCGCGATCATTCTTCTGGTGCTGGCCGCTTTGCTCGATGGAACCTCGCGGTTTTCGCGCCAGCATCTTGGGCACCTCCTGCGCTCCGCGGGCGGCACGGCGGGCTTCGTCCTGCTGCTATGGACCGCCCTCTCGCTGGTCTGGACACCCTTTTTACCCGAGGCGACTGAGCGCCTGTTCAATCTCATCGGCATGCTGATCATGGCCGCTGCCGGCTATCTCGCTCTCCCGGACCGGATGCGCTCGGCAAATCTCTACATGCTTTCCGTAGGCGTCGCTCTTGCCGCCATTGCCGCCAGCGCGATTGCCCTTCGTGGCGTGGCGTATGCCAGCACCGACGGACAGAACCTCGAACGCGGGGTCATTCTTCTCGTTCTCTTCGTATGGCCCGCGGTGACATGGCTGCATTCGCGCGGACGCAATCTGGAAGCGCTGCTGCTCGCCGTCGCGGTGGCTTTGGCCTCGGTGCTCAGCCCCAGCGCTCTGCCTCTGCAAGGCCTGGCTATAGGCGCTGCGATCTTCGTGCTGACGGCAATAGGCCCCGGCTTCGGCGTTCGTTTTACAGCGACCGTCATGGCGGGATTGGTCCTGCTCGCGCCGGCCATCCCCTTCGCGCTCGGACCGGTAGCGACGAACCTCTTCGGCCCCGAGACCTCGCTTGAGATCTGGCGCTCCGTGATCATCGACGAGCCGGTTCGGCTCGTCACCGGGCACGGGTTGGAGACCGCCCTCCGAGGACGTTTCGCCGGCCTGCTCGCGCCCGGCGCGCCCACCGGTTTCCTGTTCGAGATCTGGTACGAACTCGGCATCATCGGCGCAGCGACCAGCGCCATCGTCCTTTACGCGTCCGTCGCCGGCTCGGTTAGCGAGCGCCCTCTGCTCGTTCCCGGCGTCATCGCAACTTTCGCCTCGGCTTATGCACTTGGATGCTTGGGCATCGGCACGGCGCAGGCGTGGTGGTTCACGGCGCTTGTCGTGGCCATGCTGATGTTCGTGGCAATCGAGCGCGGGCAATTTCGCACGAAACGCCCCAAGGCGACGCTTCTCCGTCGCGAACGTCCGCTTGTGCCGACACGTTAGAGTTTGATCAGAACAAGTGGAAACCGGTTGTTCGCCCGGATCATGCGGCATCAAAGAACTAGAGTTTGATCATGTTTCAATCTGAACCGATCAAGCTCTAGCCCGCCTGACGGATTGACCACGAGACCCTGTCTCTGCTTCGCTGGTCCGCCTCTTCGAGAAAAGGTTCATCATGGCCATTATCAACCGCGTCGCCGACTTCACCGATGAGATCACCAGCTGGCGTCGCGATTTTCACGAGAATCCGGAACTCCAGTTCGATGTGCATCGTACCGCCGCCATCGTCGCGGAAAAGCTGAAAGCATTCGGCTGCGATGAAGTCGTCACCGGCATCGGGCAAACCGGCGTCGTCGGCGTGATCCGCGGACGGTCAAACGGCTCGGGGAAAGTCATCGGCCTTCGCGCCGACATGGACGCGCTGCCCATCGAGGAAGCGACGGACGTTCCCTACAAGTCCAAAGTGCCGGGCAAGATGCATGCCTGCGGCCATGACGGACACACTTCCATGCTGCTCGGCGCCGCGAAATATCTGGCCGAGACACGCAATTTCGACGGCGTCGCCATCATGATCTTCCAACCGGCGGAAGAAGGCGGCGGGGGCGGCGACGCCATGGTGAAGGACGGGCTGATGGAGCGCTTTGGCATCCAGGAAGTCTACGGCATGCACAACATGCCGGGAATTCCGGTCGGTCAATTCGCGATCCGTCCCGGCCCGATCGCTGCGGCGGCAGACCGTTTCACACTTGTCATCGAAGGCAAGGGCGGGCACGCCGCGCAGCCGCATAGTTCGGTGGATCCGATTCTTGTGGCGAGCCACGTGATCACCGCGCTTCAATCCATCGTCTCGCGCAGCGTCGATCCGCTCGAAGCCGCCGTCGTTTCGGTCTGCTCGGTGAAAGCCGGCGAAGCCTTCAACGTCATCCCCCATCACGCGACGCTGCTCGGCACCGTGCGCTCGCTCACGCCTGAGATTCGCGACCTCAGCGAGCAGCGTGTCCGCGGCATCGTCGAGAACGTCTGTGCCGCCTTCGGCGCGGTGGGACAACTCGACTACGTCCGTGGTTATCCGGTGACCGTGAACGATGCGGACAGGACCGAGTTCATGGCGAAGGTTGCGCGGGCGGTTGTCGGCGACAAGGCCGTTAACACCGCGATCCAGCCGATGATGGGTGCGGAGGATTTCTCCTACATGCTGGAGCAACGCCCCGGCGCCTACATCTTCCTCGGCAACGGCGATACTGCCAGCTGCCACCACCCGGCCTATGATTTCAACGACGACGCGACGCCCTACGGCGTGTCGCTCTGGGCGAAGATCATCGAGACCGGAATGCCTGCGCGCTGAAGCACAGCGGACAAGCAAAAGACACCGCCGGCTTCATACCGGCGGCGTTTTGCATGTCTGGACGTTTACTGCACGACCATCGCCGTGAACGGGTGCACATAGGCCTGGAGCATGACGAGGCCGCCGACGAGTGCCGCCAGCGCGATGGAGTGCCAGAACACGAAACGCAAGATATCGCCCTCGTGACCGAACCAGTTGGTGGCGGTGGAGGCAACGACGATGGATTGCGCATCGACCATCTTGCCCATGACGCCGCCGCTCGAATTCGAGGCGCACATCAGAATCTCTGACAAGCCCAGCTGCCCGGCGGTGATCTTCTGCAAACCGCCGAACAGAACGTTCGAAGCGGTATCGGACCCGGTCAAAGCAACGCCGAGCCAGCCCAGCATCGCGGCAAAGAACGGATAGAGGAAGCCGGTCTGCGCGAAGGCAAGACCGAGCGTGGCATCCACGCCCGAATAGCGCGTGAGCGTGCCGAGCGCGAGCATCGCCGCGATGGTGATCAGCGAGTAGCGCACGACCCAGAACGTCTCCGCATAGGCTTTAATGAGACGCCACGGGGAATATCTCATCGCGAAACCGGAGACGATGGCCGCAAGCAGAATGCCGGTTCCCGTCATCGTGAGAATATTGAAACCGTAAATGGCCGCCTCGGGCGCGGGCTTGGCGACGACCGGTGGTACCTTCTGCACCAGATTGTGCAAGCCTTCGAAAACCCATTTCGGAAAGTAGAGCGGGTTGACCACGTCCTTGAAAGTCTGCGTGCCCCAGATGAACACGAAAACGCACAGGATGATCCAGGGCAGCCACGCCTTGAACACGTCGCCGGCGCTGTGTTTCCTCAACTGGTGCGGCGTTGCGGCAGCGCCGAGCGGCGAAGGCGCGCCGGCGGAAACCGAATCGCTGCCGCTGCGCAGGATCGGGCTGGTCCAGATCTGCGCCGGGTGCCAGATCTTCAAAAAGGCCACAAGACAGCCCATGGAAACAAGAGAAGCGACCACGTCCACGAGCCAGGGCCCGTGAAAGTTCGAGACGAGGAATTGCGGCACCGCGAAAGCGACCCCGCAAACCAGGATCGCCGGCCAGATCTGCAACATCCCGCGCCATCCGGCGAAAGCCCAGATCAGCCAGAACGGCACGATGAGCGAAAAGAACGGCAATTGCCGACCGACCATCGCGCCGAGCGCGAACGGATCAAGACCCGTCACCGCGCCGAGGGTCACGATGGGCGTGCCGAGCGCGCCATATGCCACCGGCGCGGTATTCGCGATCAACGACAGGCCGGAAGCCGCGAGCGGCGAGAAGCCGAGACCAATGAGAATAGCGCCTGTTACCGCCACAGGCGTGCCAAACCCCGCCGCTCCCTCGAAGAACGCGCCGAAGGCGAAGGCCACGAGAAGAAGCTGCAATCGCCGGTCGGACGTGATGCCCGCAATCGAATCCTGCAGGATCACGAAGGAGCCATTCGCCACCGTCAGTCGGTAGAGAAAGATGACGTTGATGATGATCCAGCCGATGGGAAAAAGGCCGGTGAGTGCGCCAAAGCCCGCAGCCCTGAAGGCCATGCCTGTCGGCATCCCAAAGGCCACGATGGCCACAAGCAACGACACCACGAGCGCTGTCAGCGCCGCCAGATGCGCCCGCACCTTGGCGAAGGCGATGAGCCCGAGCAGACACAAAATCGGCAACGTGGCGATAAGCGTCGAGAGCACCGGGCTCCCAAACGGGTCGTAAACCTGGCTCCACATGAGCGTTCCCTCGGCAATCGCAATCGAGGCGGCCAGACCGAAGCGGTCATTCCGCATCTGAGAAGCTAGGGGGCTGCTTCAATGTGACAATATTGGACTTAAGGTGAAAGCCTCAATCGGGCTTGGAGCAGGCGAGCGCGCCTTCAGGGTCGATGTAGTGGCCCGCACGGTCGCGCTTCGAGGCGAGGTAGCGCACATTCTCCGCCGTACGACGCCCGATGACCCGATGATCGGAGACGACCTCGATCCCGGCCTCGCTGACGGCGCGGATCTTTTCCGGGTTGTTGGTCATGAGCCGCACCGCCGCTACATCGAGCTGCTTGAGCATGGCTGCCGCGAAATCGAAGCGGCGCTGGTCCGAGCCGAAGCCCAGAACCTCGTCGGCATCATAGGTATCGTAGCCCTGCGCCTGAAGCTTGTAAGCGCGAATCTTGTTGGCGAGGCCGTTTCCACGTCCTTCCTGATCGAGATAGAGCAGAATTCCGCCCTCGTTCTCGGCCATGAAACGCACCGTCTCACGCAATTGATCGCCGCAATCGCATTTCAGGCTGCCGAAGAGATCGCCCGTCAGGCACGCCGAGTGCAGGCGCACCCGCACGGGCTTCGTGAAGTCCGGCGCGCCGACGATGATCGCGACCTGATCGCGCAGGCCCTCACCGCCCCGGAAGACGACGAACTCGGTCTGCGGCGCACCTTCCAACGGCACGGGTGCGCGGCTAACAATCTTCAAATCGGCCGCCTGCGCGCGGCGATAGGCGCGAAGGGCCTTGCCGGAAACACGCAACAGAGCCGGATCGATGTCGGCGTGCTCATCCACCGGCACGACGACGACACTTGGCAGGACAAGGGAAAGACGGGCGAGTTCCAGCGCCTCCTCGTCGAGGCGGCTGACAGGACTGACGGGAGCGTCGATTCGCCCCTCGACCTTCAAAGCGAGGTTCTCGATCCGCGCGTGATCCACCACCGGAAGAGCCACGACGCCGGGCATGTCGCGATCGAGGCCGAGGCGCCGAAGTCGGGCCGAGGGCAGGACGAGATGCGCCTTACCCTGTGACACAGCATCGATCCGCCGGCACAACCCAGCATCCAGATTTTCAACGCCAACCACAAGCGCACCCGCGCTTTCGCCCTCGATCACCACCGGGCGGGCGCTGCGGAATTCCATGATGACCCGCTCGACCGATACGGTCGAGAGATCATCGGATGGGTTCAGAACAAGACGCGTCATCAATCGTACTTAAAAGAGACGAACTCAAAGGACCTTATCACAGGCAGGGGACGAACCCCTAACCCCAGATGAGATGGCAGCCATGTCGCATCAATGCCCGCCAGCTTCAAACCCAAGCTCGACGCCGGAACCGCTCCAGGGTATCTGTGCGGCCACCCTTCGACACATAGCCCCTTGAGACTGTTCTTCGCGATGCGCCAGTCCTTTATTCTCCTCGCCGCCTTAGGCTGGCTCTCCGCCACGCCGGCCCTGGCCGCCAGTCTCGACGGGCTTGCCGTCGATGTGACGAATACGAGCGAGCCTATCCTTTGCGCGGAAAAGGACAATGTGGCGATCAACTTCGCCTCGCCTGAGGTGCACAATTTCCAGATTGAGGCAGTCCACCCTGCTTATATGGGCAACCTGCGGCAGGACCGCTGGGAGCCGGATTGGACGGCCTGTGAGGATATCTCGGAGGAAACTTCCAAGGGGCCGCCGCCGCGCAAGGTGACGTTCTACGAGAGCGTCGACATGTGGCTGACGGGCTTCTCCTTCCCCAATTTCTGGCGCCCGAGCGATGTGACCATGCGCATCGGCGACCGGGTCGAGCGCAATCTCCACATGGTGCAGCTCTGGGTGCGCCGGAACGAGCGGGTCGAGGAAGTGCTCGTGCTCTATCCGGCGGACGGCTACTGGCGCATTCGCCCCTTACCGCCGCAGCATCTTGGCTGGAGCGCCTACGGCTCCTCGTTTCTGATCGGACCGGTGGAGATGGACCAGCGCCCGGTGGTGAATCTGAAAGACGTGGCCTTCGACCCCAAAACCATGACCTTCACCCTCACCTTCGCAAATGGCGGCACGGCAACGGTTTCCCTCAAGACCCTCGATACCGAGCGCCTGACGCTTGACGTGACCATGGATCAGCCGGTCAAGGACAAGCCCTTCGCAGCCCTGCGCTCCATGTACGTGACCGAGTTCAACGCCGATGTGGCGCGCATCGCTGTGCGTGAGGACAAGGCCCGCTCCTGGCGCGAAGAGCCGATCATGAATTTCCGCAGTGCCCGCGCCACGGATGTCTGGGCGGGCCGCCTCGTTCCCTCGCGCCACAACACCAGCGCGCCGGACATGGTGTTCAACCGTTTTCGCGCGGCACGGGACGCGCGCCCGAAAGCCGCGCCAAAGCCCTGAGGACACGCCCGTCCATCACGAGCAGGCCTGAGCCGATCAGCGCCATGCCGAGAACCTGCTTGGTTGAGAGCACTTCGCCCAGAAAGAGCACGCCGAAGAGAATTGCGCTCACGGGAATGAGGAACGTGACGAGGCCGGTATTGGTCGCGCCCGCGCTCGCCAGAAGTCTGAAGAAGAGAATATAGGCGAAGGCCGAAGACACGAGAGCGAGGCCGAGAATCGCCAGGCACGTGCTCATGTGCGGCATAGGGAGGGTCCAGGGCCGGTCTGCGAAGAGCGCCAACGGCAGCAGAAGAATGCTCGACGCCGTCAACTGCCCCGTTGCCGTGGCGATAGGCTGAACGCCCATCGCCTTGAAACGCCGCCCGAACACGCTGGCGAAAGCATAGGACAAGGCCGCGCCGAGAACCGCGATTTGTGCCAGCACATTCGCATTCAGTGCCTGCAAGGCGGCTCCTCCGATCATTACGGCAACGCCGATGAAACCCAAGACGACACCGCCAAGGCGTCGCCCGGTTAGCCGCTCGTCCGATGTCAGGAAATGGGCGACGATCACCGTGAAGAGCGGCGTCGTCGCATTGAGAATCGAGGCGAGGCCACTTGCGATATGACCCTGTCCCCACACGATGAGCAGGAAGGGAATGACGTTGTTCAAAACCCCCATGCCGAAGAACGCCGCCCACACCTTTCGGTCACGCGGCAAGCCCACCCCCATGACGCGAAGAACACCGATGAGCGCGATGGCCGCGATGGACACGCGCAGCGCGACGATCGTGAAAGGCGGCAATTCCTTCACCGCGATGCCGACGAACAGGAAGGACCCGCCCCACACAATGGAGAGGCCGATAAGAAGCGCCCAATCACGGGCATTCATGGTCGGTTGGACGGAGGAGGACATGGGGCTCACCAAAAACACTTGCTTTCATGGTTTTTCCCATCCCGAACCGAAACGCCACCCGCTTTCTGCGATACCCCCTGAAAGGTTTGATTTACCGAGATCGCAGATATCGGCAGGGCTTTACTCCCCATTCACTCCGCGGGTTTCAAACTGCTCCCGAACAAGGCGCGCTCTCGAAACCCGCATGCACCCGAACAGCACCATTCATCGCCCTCCCGCTTCCACGCGGAAGACCGAACGGCCCGGGCAGCGCTATTTTTCGGAAAGCGCCATCCGTTTCGTTCACGTGGGCGCGAATGCGGAGGGAAAGCGCCATGCCGCGCTGGAAGAGCGTAGCGTTCGGACCCGCTCCATGCTGATTCTGCTGGAGCCGGACCGGCTCCATTGTTGGGCGCTGATCGTTGCGCTGGCCTCCTCGATTGCCGGCATGGCTCTCATCATTTCATCCACCCTGAACTGACGGAGCCTCGCGGGTGAAGAGTACCATTCCATTTTTATGAGGGTGCATTCAGCCTAGAGGCCATGTTCACTCCGAGTTGAACGGAGACCTTCCCGATGAATAACACCCGCATTCGCAATCATACGTCCGAGGTTCTTTCGGACGATTGGGCGATTCTGAAAAAGCACCGCTTCGATTACCAACGCAAGGACGGCACCTGGGAGAGCCAGGTGCGGCAGACTTATGATCGGGGAAACGGCGCCGTCATCCTGCCCTACGACCCTGCACGCGGCACCGTGCTTCTGACGCGCCAGTTCCGCTTGCCTGCCTATGTGAACGGACATGCCGAACCTTTGATCGAGGCCTGCGCCGGATTGCTCGACAAGGACGATCCCGAGACCTGCATCGCACGCGAGGCGGAAGAGGAACTCGGCTATCGCTTGCGTGAGCCGCAACGTGTCTTCGATGTGTTCATGAGTCCCGGCAGCGTTACCGAGCGCCTCGTCTTTTTCGTCGCCTGCTACGCGCCCGGCGACAAGATCGGACACGGTGGCGGCAACAGCGAGGAGGGTGAGGATATCGACGTCATCGAGACCAGCCTCGACAACGCTCTTTCCATGATCAGTCGCGGCGAGATCATCGACGGCAAGACGATCATGCTTCTCCAACACATTAAGCTCGCCGGGTTGATGGGAGCTTGATTCTCAAGCGCGCGGACCAGGATTGACGGGCGCCGCATCCGGATCGCTCATCGGTCCTTCCGGCGCACGGTTGGGATCGATTCCCGGTATCTCGGACGGCTGACGAACGGGCACTTCGGTCGGATTGTGACCGGGCTGAACGTGATCGGGGCTTGGGCTTGGGCTATGCGGTTGCGGGTCGTAAGGGCCGGGACCTCGCGTCATGAGCGCTCCTTTTCGTGAATGCTCTGTCAACGAAAGAGACGCGGATGCGTTCCGCCTTTCAGCGCAACGGCCAGAACAGCATGATGAGCGGGATGCCGACCACGACGACGATGATCGACAAAGGCAGGCCGAGCCGCCAGTAATCGCCGAAGCGATAGCCGCCGGGCCCCATGACGAGCGTGTTGCACTGATGCCCGATGGGCGTGAGAAAGTCGCAGGCCGCGCCGATGGCGACCGCCATGAGAAAAGCATCCGGTTTGTAGCCGAGCTTCGATGCGAAACTCGCGGCGATGGGCGCCATCACGAGCACGGTCGCCGCATTGTTGAGAAAAGGCGTCACGGCCATGGCGGCGATCATGATGAGAACCAGCGAACCGGTCGGCGGCAACGTCCCACCAAATGACGACAACCATGCGGCGATGAGATCCGTGCCGCCCGTCGTGCGCACCGCTTCGCTGACGGGAATCAACGCGCCCAACATGATGATGATGGGCCACTCGATGGTCTCGTACACTTCGCGCAAATTGAGCGCACCGAAGAGAACGAGCAGCACGCCAGCGCCGAAGAAAGCGATGGCGACGGGCACGAGATCGAAGGCGACGAGCCCCATCGCGGCGGCAAGAATAGCGACCGGCAAGAGGCTGCGTCGCGCGCTGCCGAGGCGAATATCCCGCGCGGCGAGAGGCAGGCATCCGAGCGCCTTCAACGTGTCCGGCAGTTTCTTGAGGTTCCCCTGAAGAGCGATGACATCGCCGGGATGAAGGTCGATATCGCGCAACCTTTCCTTCAAGCGTTGGCCCCTGCGACTGACGGCAATCAGATTGACCTGGTAGCGCTCGAAAAGATCGATCCGCTCCGCCGAAATTCCCGTGAGCACGGAGTTCGGCCCGATCACCACTTCGATCACGCCGATCTCGTCGGTTGCCTCGTCAGTCTTGGGCTTGCGATGCTCGCCGGACAGCTTCAAGCCGGCCCGCGCCACGATGCGCTCCAACGCCATCGGTTCGCCTTCCAGGATGAGCACGTCGCCCGCGCGGATCGCGGCATCCGGCAAGGGTGTTGGCCGGCGGGTTTCATCACGGATGATCGCGGAAACCTTTGCCTCTTCGTCTCCCATCTTGTGCAGATCGGCGACGGTCTTTCCGATCATCTCGGATTGTGCCGGAACACGCGCCTCGGTCACGTAATCCTTGATGTCGAGCGCTTCGTCGATCGAGGATGCGCCCTTTCGCCCCTGCGGCAGAAGTCGATAACCGAAGGCGAGGAAAATCACGCCGGCGAGCGCAATGCCGAGGCCGACCGGCGTGAAATCGAACATATGAAACGGCTGGCCCAAAAGTTCGCCGCGAACGCGTGCCACGATGATATTGGGTGACGTGCCGACGAGTGTGACGATACCGCCGAGAAGCGAGCCGAACGCCATCGGCATAAGCAGGCTTGATGGCGGCGTGCCAGTACGGCGCGCAATCTGAAACGCCACCGGGATCATCATCGCCAGCGCACCGATATTCTTCACGAAGGCGGAGAGCACCGTGACGACGCCGACCAGCACGATGACTTGCATCTGCGTGGTGCGAAGATAAGGCGCGAGACGGTTGAGGCCGGCTTCCAACACGCCCGATTTCGCGACCGCCGCGCTGACCAGAAGCGCGCTCGCGACGATGATCACGATATCGTCGCTGAAGCCCGAAAAGGCCTTATCCGGCGGCACGATACCGATGGCGACCGCGGCGAGAAGAGAGAACGCCGCCACCACGTCGTAGCGAAAACGCCCCCAGACGAAGAGCGCCATCATTCCGGCGACGGTGGCGAAGGCAAGAGCTTGTTGAAGATTCATCGCGCGCCTGAAAGAGGTTCCAAGCTCTTCAAACGCGCAACGGCCAAGTTTGCTCCCGATTCGCTTCTCGCGCCGTGCTCTATTGACCGAGCACCAGAGCCCAATAGCGGCCATAACCGCCATCGGTAACGACGCGGGCAAGCCCGATCTTTCGGGCCTCCGGTATCAAAAGATTGCTGTTGTGTCCCGGCGAGTTTCTCCAGCGAACGATGACGTTTTCCACATTATCCGCTCCGCCTGCCGAGAGATTTTCGGCGGAAGTGCCGCGAATGCCGAACTCTTTCATCCGGCCGCTGAAATCGCCGTGGCTGAGGTTGCCAGCCGCCGCGACCGCCCGCGCCTGATGTACCGCCGCCTGATTGAGGCGCGAATCGACCGTGACCGGGCTCAATCCTCTGGAGGTGCGATAGGCCGAAATCAGGTTCGCCGCCGCATGGGCTTCGCTGGTGGAGGTCGAGAGAACCTTGTGGGTGCCGGTCAACGGCATTTCGGAGGCGCAGCCCGCAAGCGCGAGCGCGACAAGAACGCAAAAGGAAAAATGTCTCATGAATACCCCTTAAAATGATGGCGGCGTGAAATCGCCGCTCCTCTTGAAAAAGACGGCCCGGGCGGTCATGCAGAGAGCCTGAATCCACCCGTTCCACGACGTTGAATGGCATGTCGGCCTTGAAGCGTCCAGAAAAGCGCCCCGCGTCAGCTGATCGCATGTTAACCCTTTCAACCTCCAGCGTGGCCATTATCGGCGGCGGACCGGCCGGGCTGATCGCCGCGGAGATTTTAAGCGAGGCCGGTCTTGCGGTCACGGTTTATGAGCGCATGCCTGCGGTCGGCAGAAAACTGCTCATGGCCGGGCGTGGCGGCCTGAATCTGACCCATAGCGAGGATCTGTCCCGGTTCATGACCCGCTACGGCGAGGCCATGCCGCGCCTGAAAACGCTCATCGAAGCCTTCGACCCCGCGGCCCTACGAGGCTGGAGCGAAGGCCTGGGGCAAGAAACCTTCATCGGCACGAGCGGGCGCGTTTTCCCCAAGGCTTTCAAGGCCTCTCCGCTTCTGCGCGCTTGGCTGGCGCGGCTGGAGCGCCAGGGCGTGCGCTTCGCGCTTCGTCACGACTGGCAGGGCTGGGACGAGGAAGGCCGCCTCGTTTTCGTCCACGGGGGCGAATCAGTCCGCGTAAGAGCGGATGCAACGATTCTGGCGCTCGGCGGGGCGAGCTGGCCGCGTCTCGGCTCCGATGGACGCTGGGTCCAGCCTGTGCGCGAGCGCGGCATCGCCGTCACGCCGTTCAAGCCTGCCAATATGGGCTTTACCATCGGCTGGTCCGACTATTTCAAGGACCGTTTCGCCGGAGAACCGCTGAAACCCCTTGCGCTGACCTTCGACGGCAAGACCGTGCGCGGCGAAGCCATGATCACACGGGACGGCATCGAGGGCGGCGCAATCTATGCCCTATCCGCACCTCTGCGGGACGCTATCGCTCGCGACGGGAAGGCAACACTTCTCACGGATCTCCGGCCCGACGTTTCTGTCGAGGCTTTGACCCAAAAGCTCAGCGCCCCTCACAAAGGTCAATCGACCTCGACCTTCCTGCGCAAGGCGGCAGGGCTTTCCCCGCTCGCCATCGCCCTGTTGCGCGAAGGCGGGGCGCTCCCATCCGAGCCTAAAGCTCTCGCCCAGCGAAGCAAAGCGCTGCCCCTCGTGCTGACCGGGGTGAAACCCCTCGACCGGGCGATTTCCTCGGCGGGCGGCGTGTCTTTCGACGAACTCGACACGCATCTGATGCTACGCCGCCTCCCCGGCGTTTTCGTCGCGGGCGAGATGCTGGATTGGGAAGCGCCGACCGGCGGTTATCTGTTGCAGGCGACCTTTGCCACCGGCATCGCGGCTGCAAAAGGCGTTCTCGCCTGTCTCCATGCCGGCAAAGGATTGACCGAATCCAAGCCCTCGGTCACACGACAGCCGTGACCGATCCCCGCAAAATTCTCCACGACGTCTTCGGCTTCTCCTCCTTCCGCGAGGGGCAGGAGGACATCGTGCGGGCCGTTCTGAACGGCGAGGATGTGCTTGCCATCATGCCGACCGGGGCCGGCAAGTCCATGTGCTATCAATTGCCGACGCTGGCGCGGGAAGGGCTGACCCTCGTGGTGTCACCGCTCATCGCGCTTATGCGCGATCAGGTGGCGGCGTTGCGCCATTTCGGCATCGAGGCAGGAAGCCTCAACTCCGCCAACGATCCGGCCGAGAACCGGCGCGTGGTGGATGCGGTGCGCGACCGGACCATGCGGCTTCTCTATGCCTCGCCGGAGCGGCTGGCCAATACGAGCACGACGGAATGGCTTGCCCGCTCGGGCGTCAACTTGCTCGCCATCGACGAGGCCCATTGCGTCTCGCAATGGGGGCATGATTTCCGCCCGGAATATGCGCTTCTCGGCGAGGTGCGGCAGCGGCTCGGCAATGTGCAGATCATCGCGCTGACCGCGACCGCCGATGTGGCGACGCGCGAGGACATCGCACATCGTCTGTTCGAGCGCGCGCCGCGCACGTTCATTCACGGCTTCGATCGGCCCAATCTTCGTCTCGCCATGCAGGCGAAGGAGCAGACCAAGCGCCAGCTCTTCACCTTTCTCGACAAGCATCGGCACGAGAGCGGCATCGTCTATTGCTCCTCGCGCAACGCGACGGAAAAGCTCGCGGACAGCTTGAGCCAGGCGGGCTACCGCGCACTGCCCTATCACGCAGGGATGCCTCAAGGAGAACGCGCGAAGAACCAGGACATCTTCCTCCAAGAAGACGGAATCGTGATGGTCGCGACCGTCGCCTTCGGCATGGGCATCGACAAGCCCGATGTGCGCTTCGTGGCCCATGCGGCTTTGCCGAAATCCATCGAAGCCTATTATCAGGAGATCGGCCGCGCGGGCCGCGACGGTGCATCCGCCGACACGCTCACCCTCTATGGCCTCGACGACATGCGCCTGCGCCGTTCGCAGATCGAAGACAGCGATGCCGCCGACGAGCAGAAGCGCATCGAGCGCCAGCGCCTCAATGCGCTGGTCGCTTTATGCGAAGCGCCGCGCTGCCGCCGCCAGACCCTGCTCGCCTATTTCGGCGAGACGACGGAGCCTTGCGGCAATTGCGATCTGTGCGTTGACGGCGTCATGTCCTTCGACGGCACCATCGAGGCGCAAAAGCTTCTCTCCGCCATCGCGCGCACGGGCGAACGCTTCGGCACCGAACACCTCATCACCATTCTTATGGGTGAGGAAACGGATGCGGTTCTGCGCTTCGGACACAACAAGCTGAAAACCTTCGGTGTCGGCAAGGATCGCTCAAAAACCGAGTGGCGCTCGCTCCTGCGCCAGATCTACGCCGCCGGGCTCGTGACGCTCGAACTCTCCGAATACGGCCGCTGGACCATCTCCGACAAAGGCGATGCGGTTTTGCGCGGGCAGGAGCGGATCGAACTGCGCTCCGACGTGCTCATGCAACCGCGCGAACGCCGCCGTAAGCGAGCAGCCCTTGAAGCCCATGCTGTGGTGCCGGGAGACGATCCGCTTCTTCTCGCCCTCAAAGGCTTGCGCACAAGCCTCGCGAAGGAGGAAAGCGTTCCGGCTTACGTCATTTTCTCCGACCGCAGCCTCATCGACATGGCCGCGAAAAAGCCGACATCACGGGGCGAGTTTGGTGAGGTCCACGGCGTCGGTCAGGCGAAGTTGGAACGCTACGCAGAGGCGTTTTTGGATCTTATCCGCGAACATGCGGCTTAGGCTGAACCACTCAACGCCGTCATTCCGGACGCCAAAGGCGATCATGCTATCCTCCACCTCATCCTGAGGAACGGCGAAGCCGTGTCTCGAAGGAGGATCCAGTGCATGCTGGAGACGCCACGCCCTTCGAGACGGCCTGCGGCCTCCTCAGGGTGAGGCTGTGGGGCATCTCGTGTCATCTCGGCGAGCGTAAATCCACGCCCCACGCTCAGCGCTCTGGATTCCCTTCCCCTCCGCTTCGCTCCGGCCGGGAATGACATCGCAGATGTTTAAGCCGCCGCCTCCGTTACACTCGCCGCGACTTCAATCCACCGTCCCTCATGCGCACTACGCGCAATCGCATCGACCGTGCGCTCGATGCGGATACCATCCTCGAAATCGATCAGCGTGCCCTTCTCACCGCCGATGCGCCCGATCAGTTGACGGCACTCGATGATCTTCAATTCGTTGAAGCCGAGCCCGTGGCCCGGCGCGGGTAGAAATTTATCGTAAGGAGGGTGATGCGGCGCGGTGAGAATGGTGCGAAAACCTTGCGTCTCCTTCGGTCCTTCGGCGATATAAAGCTGCACCTCGTTCATGCGCTCCTGATCGTAGATGAGGGTGCCCTTCGATCCGAAAATCTGGACGAAGATGCGGCCTTTGCGGCCCCAGGCGGAGCGGTTCAGGCAGATCACGCCTGACGCGCCGTTCTCCAACTCAAGCATCGTCGTGGCGATGTCGCAGGTCTCGACCGCGCGACGGCCCCCGCCCTTCACCGGACGGTCCGCATAGGGTTTCGTCATATGGCCGCAGACGCGGGCGACACCACCGAAGAGAACCCACAACAGGCTCAAGGCATGAACGCCGAAATCGTCGAGCGCGCCATGGCCCGAAGTCGCCTCGCTCTTCCAGTAGAACAGCTCCTCCGGGTCCGCCATGAAATCCTCGTCCATTTCGATGCGGACATGATTGACCGCACCGATCTGGCCCTCATCGATCACGCGACGCATAAGACCGATGAGCGGATTTTGGATGTAGTTGTAACCAAGCGCCCCGACCTTGCCGGAAACACGCGCGGCAGCCAGCATGCGCTCCGCGTCCGCGAGCCTCACTGCCATGGGCTTCTCACACCAAACGTGCTTGCCTGCTTCCAAGGCCGCAATCGCCATTTCGGGATGAAACGCATTCGGTGTCGTGATGGACACCACATCGACGACAGGATCGTTCACGAGCGAGCGCCAATCGCCTGTCGCACGCTCGAAGCCGAGTTCACGCACCTTGGTTTCGGCCAAAGCTTGCGAAACCTCCGCCAGAACCGCGAGGCGCGGACGCGGCACATCACCAAAGACGGCGGCGACCGCGTTCCACGCAAGCGCGTGGCACTTGCCCATATAGCCTGTGCCGATTAGGCCAATACCGAGCGATTCCATGCCGTTTTTATCCCTTAAACCATGCCGCCGAGCTCCGAGGACAGCGCTTGCAATTCCTTGCCGCCCGCCATCAGATTCTGCAATTCATCGATCTCGATTTCCGCCTTGCCGTGGGTGCCGAGCGTTTTACCGCGATTGAGCACAGTGAAGCGGTCGCCGACGGCATAGGCGTGGCGGACATTGTGCGTGATGAAGATCACACCGAGGCCCTTTTGTCGGACCTGATGGATGTATTTCAGCACCATCGAGGTTTGCGCCACACCAAGTGCCGAGGTCGGCTCGTCGAGGATCAGCACTTTCGCGCCGAAATAGACCGCGCGGGCAATCGCCACGCATTGACGCTCGCCGCCTGATAGCGTGCCGACCGCCTGATTGGGATCGCGAACATCGATGCCGATCCGGTGCATCTCCTCGCGCGTCACCTCCGCGCAATGGTCGAAATCCACATAGCGCAGTGGCCACACGCCCTTCATAGGTTCACGGCCCATGAAGAAATTACGCGTGACCGACATGAGCGGGATCATCGCGAGATCCTGATAGACGGTGGCGATACCTGCATCGAGCGCATCGCGCGGGCTTGAGAAGTTCACCTCATTGCCTTCGACGTAGTACTCGCCGGTCGTCGGCTTGTGCACCCCCGCCAAGGTCTTGATGAGTGTGGACTTGCCCGCGCCGTTATCGCCGAGGAGGCACATGACCTCGCCGGGATTGACCGTCATGGAAATGCCGGAGAGGGCGATGACGGAACCGAAATGCTTGACGACGTCGCGGACGTCGATGAGCGGAGTTTGCGTTGCCATCAGCGTTCTCCCGTCACTTTCTTGCGGATGAAGTTGTTGAACAACACCGCCAGGAGCAGCATGGCTCCTAAGAAGACCTGGAACCAGTCGGAGTCGAAGCGGGTATAGGTGAGGCCGATCGACACCATGCCGAAGATGATCGCGCCGAAGAACGCGCCGATGGCCGAGCCGTAGCCGCCAGTGAGCAGACACCCACCGATCACCGCCGCGATGATGGCCTCGAATTCCTTCTGGAAGCCGCGCCGGGAATCGGTCGAGCCCGCATCGAGCACCGTGAGCACTGCGACGAGCGTCGCCGCACAGGCCGTCAACATGAAGAGGCCGGTTTTCACACGGTCGACAGGAACGCCGGAATTGCGCGCCGCATTGGCATCGCCGCCGACCGCAAAAATCCAGTTGCCGAGGCGGGTGCGCAAAAGCAGCCACGTGGCGACAATGGCAAAGAGGATGAACCAGACGATGGAGACGGGAACGCCCGTCACCGTCGGCGTGCCGTTCGGAAATTTGGCGATGATGTCGTGGGTCGCGAGCCACGAAAACAGACCTTCCAGCGCATTGCCGGAGAAGATCTCGCGGATAATGCCCTCGCCCGCGCTGTCTCCAATGCCGCGCATTTGTGTGGAACCGCCCGTCGCCCATTTGAGACCGACGAGCGACAAGCCGCGCAGGATGAACAGGAAAGCCAACGTGACGATGAAGGACGGGAGTTTCGTACGGATGACAAGCTGACCGTTCAAGCCACCGAGCAAAGCTGCGACGATAAATGTCGCGGCAATGGCCAGCAGCAGCGGCCATCCGGTCAAGACGAGAAACGAGCCGAAAACCAAACCCGAGAAAGCGATCATCGAACCGATGGAGAGATCGAACTCACCGCCGATCATGAGAAGGGCTGCGGCAATTGCCAGGATGCCGAGCTGCGACGCCGGGGAGAGAATGTTCATCACCCCCGCGAGGCTGAACATGGACGGATCGGCAGTGGAGATGAAGAAGATCGTGACGAGGATGAGACCCGCGAGCGCGCCCAGTTCGGGGCGGCGCATGATCTTGGTGACGAAGGAAACCTCCTTCAGCCGCTCATCCTGAATCTTCTTGATCTCCTCTGCTGGCGTGTGGCCCGCAGCATGGCTGATATCCGTCATGGGGACGCCCCCTTCAAACGCAATCGGGAAAAATGTGAGAGCCCGCGGCCGGACCGCGAGCTCTCCCGACGATACGACTTAGCGAATGCCCTTCGCCGACAAGTCCACGACCTGACCCGCCTTATCCTTGGTGATCAGGTTCGGGCCCGACGGCACGTTGCCGCCCGGGATCAGGCCGTATTTCGATTGAAGCGCGAGGAACGCGACCGGCAGATAACCTTGCAGATATTGCTGCTGGTCGATGGCGAAGGTGGCGTCTCCGGCCATGATCGCCTTCAGGAAGTTGGCCGACATATCGAAGGAGACGACGCGGATGCCGGACTTGCCGGTTTCCTTGATCGCGGCCACCACGGGCTCGCCGCCGAGCGGCGCGCTCAGTGCCATCACGGTGTCGATGGACGGATCGGACGCCACAGCCGCCTTGACCTTGGCGCGGATGTCGGCCGGATCTGAGGAGACCGGGAGCACCGTGACCTTACCGCCGAAGCCCTCAGCAAAGCCCTTGCAGCGCAGATCGAGCGAGACGTTGCCGACCTCATGGTTGACGCAAAGGCCGACCTTGCCACCCATTTCCTTCAGCTTCGCTCCGGCGATCTTGCCGGCATCGGCCTCATCCTGACCCACATGGAGCAGTGCGCCGAGCCCCTTCGAAACGTCGGAGCCCGAATTCATGGAGATGACGGGGATGCCGGCGGCAACCGCCTTCTTGATCGAGGGCCCGAGCGCCGAAGCGTCGGGAATCGAGACGATGAGCCCTGCGGGCTTCTGGTTCACGGCAGCATCGATGAGCTGGCCCATGGCGACCATGTCGAAGGTTTCCGGCGCGCGGTAATCGACCTGGACATTCATGTCCTTGCCTGCCGCCGCCACGCCATTCTTCACCACCGACCAAAACGGATCGTTGGCCTGGCCGTGACTGACGACGATGATGCGGGTGGGCTGTTGCGCCAGCGCCGGAGCGGCGAGGCCGAAAGTGAGAGCCGCGGCTGCGGCAAGACCTGTAACGAACGACTTCATCAGTTTCCTCCCAAAAGGGTTCTCTCGTTCGAACATCGCGCCGAACCAAGCCCGTCGCGATGATCGCTGCGGCAAGGCCGCGCGATGAGGTTGAGCAGCAGGAGGAAACAGGAGAGAGATCCGATTACTCGGATCGTTTGGCGTAGCGGCGTTTCCTCTGCTTTTCCGCCCATCCAAAACGGAATGAGCAGATCTTTTATTGTATAGTTTGGAATTTTTATTCCATTTTTCAACGCAAAGTGTCAAGATCCCTTTCTCTACGTCTAAGGTAGGGCGAAGCGGAGAAGGGGAAACGATGGGGGAACAGGCGGACATGGCATTGGGTATGGCTCCTACGGATTACGAGGGCTTGCGAGCTCTTTTGGTCAGTCGGCGCGAAACTCTGCCCAAGCGCCTGAAACAGCTTGCCGCCTTCGCCCTGGATCATCCGGAAGAAGTTGCCTTCGGCACGGTGGCTGGAATCGCGGACCATGCGGGCGTGCAACCTTCAACCCTGATCCGTTTCGCCAAAAGCCTCGGCTATGAAGGCTTCTCTCACCTTCAGCAGATTTTCCGCGACCGGCTGCGCGAGCGCTTTCCCGATTATCGCGAGCGTCTGCGCTCCTTGCGTGAATCGGACAGCCATCACGATCATGCCGCGGCACTCCTCGAGGGCTTTGCGGAAGCCGCTGCGCTTTCCCTCGACCGGATGCGTGAATCGGTTCGCCTCGATGAATTCGCGCGCGCCATTGAAACGCTGGCCAAGGCCGACACGATTTATCTGCTCGGCGCGCGGCGCGTTTTCCCCATCGCCGCCTATTGCGCCTATGCCTTCGGCAAGCTCGGCATCCGCGCCATCCTGATCGACCACATCGCGCAACTCGGCCCGGAGCAATTGGCGACGGCGTCGGAAAAGGATGCGGTTCTCGCCATCAGCTTCACGCCTTACGCCCCCGTCACCGCAGATCTCGCGGCGGTAGCGGCCCGGCGCAACATTCCCGTCGTCGCGATCACCGATTCCGCGTTCTCACCCTTGGTGACGAGCGCCGACATCTGGCTCGAAGTAGCAGAGGCGGATTTCGGCGCATTCCGCTCGCTGTCAGCTTCATTCGCCCTCGCCATGGCGCTGGCCGTGGGCACAGCGGAGAAGCGAGCGGAGGGGTAAGCGCGTCGTCTGCAAACAGTCCGCGCTGTCAAATGCGCGACATCCCTTGTGGGGGAGTTGGAGGTGGGGGGTGTGAGCGCCAACATCTCGGAACGTCGCGCCGACACCCCCTCCCCACAAGGAGGAGGGGATTTGCGACAGCGCCCGAAAGTGCGCGAAACAAAATGGCCGGGACGAGCCCGGCCATCGAAAGATATTTTAAGCGAATCAAACCTTCACAGGCTTGCCCGTCTGCGCCGACTCCGTCGCCGCGTCCGCGAGGCGCTGAGCTTTGAGACCGTCGGTGCCGTTCGGCTCACAGGCCTTGCCTGCTTTCACGGCGGTGAGGAAAGCATCGAGTTCATCCTTGTAGGCGTCCGCATAGCGCTCAAGGAAGAAGTCCTGGACCGGATCGGCACAGATGCCGGAGGCGTTCGCCACTTCCACCGTCGTGCGGTGGACGTTGCCCGCGCGGATCATGCCCTTCGAGCCGTGCACCTCGATGCGCTGGTCGTAGCCATAAGTGGCGCGGCGGGAATTGGAGATCTGGACAATGCGGCCCTTGGCGGTCTTGAGCAGCACGGCTGCGGTATCCACGTCGCCGGCTTGACCGATGGCCGGATCCACCAGCGAGGAGCCGACCGCATGCACTTCCACCGGCTCGTCGCCGAGCAGCAGGAAGCGCGCCATGTCGAGATCGTGGATCATCATGTCACGGAACAACCCGCCCGAAGTGGCGATGTAGCTCACCGGCGGAGGGCCGGGATCGCGCGAGAGAATCGTGACGAGTTCCACATCACCGACTTCGCCATCGGCCAGGCGTTTGCGGAGGGACGCAAAATTCGGGTCGAAGCGACGGTTGAAGCCGATCATCAGCGGCGTGCCGGCTTTCGCGACCACGCCAAGGCAGGTCTCGATGCGGAGGCTCGAAAGATCCACCGGCTTCTCGCAGAACACGGCCTTGCCGGCGCGTGCGCCGCGCTCGATCAGGTCGGCGTGGGTCGTGGTCGGGGTGCAGACGAGAATGGCGTCCACGTCCGAGCGCTCGACGATTTCATCGAGGGACGCGACTTCGGCGCCCGTCGCCGCTGCCAACTCCTGTGCCGAGGGGGCATGCGGATCGGCCACCGCCACGAGGCGAGCGTCCTTGTGGTTGGCGGCATTGCGCCCGTGAATGCGGCCGATGCGGCCCGCGCCTAAGACGGCGATCCTGATCATGTTTCCCCCGACTGTTTTGCCGGCTTACGGCAAATTTGGAATTGATGTTCCAGCACAAGATGCTAATAGAATAAACATTCTATCGCCGCAAGAGCCGCAAAACAGGCTCAATCACGACGGAGCTCCGATTTCCGCGTGGGAGGAATATCATGAAGCCGACCCTTGATGTGATCACCATCGGCCGCTCCTCTGTCGATCTTTACGGTCAGCAGGTGGGTGGGCGGCTGGAGGACATGGCCTCCTTCTCCAAGGCGGTCGGCGGCTGCCCGGCCAACATCGCCATCGGCACGGCCCGGCTCGGTCTGAAATCCGGCCTCGTGACCCGCGTCGGCGATGAGGCCATGGGACGGTTCATCCGCGAACAGATGGAGCGCGAGGGCGTTGCGACCAAGGGCATCGTCACCGACGACAAGCGCCTGACCGCGCTCGTGATCCTCGGCGTGCGCGACGAGGAATCCTTCCCGCTCATCTTCTATCGCGATAATTGCGCCGACATGGCGTTGACCGAGACCGATATCGACGAGACCTTCATCGCGTCTGCCGGCGCCATCGTCGTCACCGGCACGCATTTTTCCCGGGAAACCACCGCCACCGCGCAGAAAAAGGCGATCCGCATCGCCAAGGCGAATGGCCGCAAGGTGGTATTCGACGTCGATTATCGCCCGAATCTTTGGGGCCTTCTCGGCCATGGTGCGGGCGAATCACGCTACGTGCGCTCGGACGCGGTGACGGAGCATTTGAAGCCCATTCTGGCCGATTGCGACCTCATCGTCGGTACGGAAGAGGAATTGCATATCGCGGGCGGCTCCGAGGATACGTTGCAAACCATCCGCAACATCCGCACCGTCTCCAAGGCCACTATCGTCTGCAAGCGCGGACCGATGGGCTGCGTGGTGTTTCCAGGCGACATTCCCGATTCCCTCGACAAGGGTGTGAAGGGTCCGGGTTTTCCGGTCGAGGTCTATAACGTGCTCGGCGCGGGCGACGCCTTCCTCTCCGGCTTCTTGCGCGGATGGCTGAAAGACGAGGCGCTGGAGACCTGTTGCGCCTATGCCAATGCCAGCGGCGCTTTCGCCGTCTCGCGTCTGCTGTGCTCGCCGGAAATCCCGACTTTCCCGGAATTGCAGCATTTCCTGAAGAACGGCAGCCGCCACAAGGCCCTGCGCTTCGACGACGATCTCAATCACATCCATTGGGCAACGACGCGCCGTCCAGGCCCTTCGACCTTGATGGCGCTCGCCATCGATCATCGCATGCAACTTGAAACGATGGCCAAGGAGGTGGGCGCATCCATCGATCGCGTTCCGGATTTCAAAGTGCTCGCAGTCAAGGCGGCCGCGAAGGTGGCGGATGGCCGTCCCGGCTTCGGCATGCTGCTCGATGGCACCTATGGCCGTGAAGCGTTGTTCCGCGCCGCCGACCACGACTTCTGGGTCGGACGTCCCGTGGAACTGCCCGGCTCGCGCCCGCTCGATTTCGAGGGCGGCGGCAGTCTCGGCGCGAAGCTCATCGAATGGCCTGTCGGCCATACCATCAAGTGCCTGTGCTTCTATCATCCCGACGACCCGCCGGAGATGAAGGCGCAGCAAGAGCGCGATCTTTTGCGCCTCTACGATGCCGCGCAGCGTGTCGGTCGCGAACTTCTCGTCGAGATCATCGCGGGCAAGAACGGGCCACTGAAAACCGATACGATCCCGACCATCCTGCAACGCCTTTACGATCTCGGCATCAAGCCGGATTGGTGGAAGCTCGAGCCGCAGCAGGATACGGCCGCGTGGAACGCCATCGGCGCGGTGATCACGAAGAACGATCCGCTCTGCCGCGGCATCGTGCTCCTCGGTCTCGAAGCGCCGGAGACCGAGCTGGAAGCCGCCTTCGCCGCCGCCGCGCGGGAACCGCAGGTGAAGGGCTTCGCTGTCGGGCGCACGATCTTCAACGATGCGGCGCGACGCTGGCTGAAAGGCGAGATCACGGATGAAGCCGCGGTCGCCGATATGGCGGGACGCTTCCAACGTCTCGTCGATGCGTGGCAGCGTGTTGCCAGTAAGGCGAAAGCCGCCTGACAGCCTTGACCGCCGCCGTTTCTTGTCTTCGATGACAACGACCTCACTTGAGACTTTGCGTCAGTTCCGCTGACGCCCTTCGATTAGGAGCACGCATGAGCACGATCCGCCTCACCATGGCCCAGGCGCTCGCCCGTTTCCTCGCCGCGCAGAAGACCGAGATCGATGGGGAGGTGTTGCCTCTCTTCGGCGGTGTCTGGGCGATTTTCGGCCACGGTAATGTGGCGGGGCTCGGCGAAGCGCTCTACGGCGTGCGCGACAAGCTCCCGACCTACCGCGCCCACAACGAACAGGGCATGGCGCACGCGGCCATCGCCTTCGCCAAGGCCTCGCGCCGTCGCCGCATGATGGCCTGCACCACCTCCATCGGCCCCGGCGCGACCAACATGGTGACCGCCGCCGCCGTGGCGCATGTGAACCGTCTACCTGTGCTGCTGCTCCCCGGCGACGTCTTCGCCAATCGCCTGCCCGATCCGGTGCTTCAACAGATCGAAAGTTTTTCGGACGGCACGATCTCGGCCAATGACTGCTTCAAGCCGGTCTCGCGCTATTTCGACCGCATCACGCGGCCCGAACAGATCATCCCCGCACTCCAACGCGCCATGACCGTCCTCACCGATCCCGCCGAATGCGGGCCTGTGACGCTCGCGCTCTGTCAGGACGTGCAGGCCGAGGCCTACGATTATCCCGAAAGCTTCTTTGCCGAAAAGATCTGGACACCGCGCCGGATTCGTCCGGACGAGAACGAGCTGGCGAGGGCGGTCGAGATCATCCGCAACGCGAAAAAGCCCTTCATCGTTGCGGGTGGTGGCGTGCTTTTCTCGGATGCTGAAAAAGGGCTCGCCGATTTCGCGGCAAAGCACGGACTCTTCGTCGGCGAGACGCAAGCCGGCAAGTCGAGCTTGTCTTACGACCACGCTGCCAATCTCGGCTCCATCGGCGTCACCGGCACCGCCGCCGCCAATGCACTCGCCGAAGAAGCCGATGTGGTGATCGCAGTCGGCACGCGGCTGCAGGATTTCACCACGGGCTCCTGGGCCCTGTTCAAGAACCCGACCCGCCGCATCGTCGGCCTCAACGTGCAGGCTTTCGATGCGACGAAGCACAATGCGCAGCCCCTCGTGGCCGATGCGAAAGTCGGGCTTGAGGAATTGAGCAAGGCCCTTTCCGACTGGAAAGCGCCTGACGCCTGGACTGCAAAGGCGAAGGACGAGAAGACGCGCTGGTTCGCGTCGTCTGCGCGCTTCACCGACCCCACCAACGCGGAACTTCCGTCCGATGCGCAAGTGATTGGCGCGGTGCAGCGCACCTCGTCGCCGACCGATGTGGTGGTGTGCGCGGCGGGCGGCCTGCCCGGCGAGTTGCATAAGCATTGGAAGGCTTCGCAAGCGCTCGGCTACCACATGGAATACGGCTATTCCTGCATGGGCTACGAGATCGCGGGCGGTCTCGGCGTCAAGATGGCAGACCCGAGCCGCGAGGTGATCGTGATGGTGGGCGACGGCTCCTACCTCATGATGAATTCCGAACTCGCGATCTCCGTGATGCTCGGCCACAAGCTTACCGTCGTACTGCTCGACAATCGGGGCTATGGCTGCATCAATCGCCTGCAACGGGCGACGGGCGGCGAGAGCTTCAACAACCTGCTCCAGCATACCAAGCACGTAACGCTGCCAGATATCGACTTCGCCGCGCATGCGGCGAGTCTCGGCGCGGACTCGATAAAGGTGAAGAGCATCGCCGAACTTGAATCCGCGTTGAAGAAGGCGCGCTCCGCCACCCGCAGCACCGTGATCCTCATCGACACCGATCCGCTGATCTCGACCGACGAAGGCGGGCATTGGTGGGATGTGGCGGTGCCGGAAGTCTCCGCCCGTCCGCAGGTGAACGCGGCACGCGAGAATTATGAAACCGCTCTTGGCGCGCAGCGCGTGGGCGATTGATGGAAAGCACCACCCTCATCCTGAGGAGCCGCGCAGCGGCGTCTCGAAGGAGGGTCCAGAGAGTACTGAATCCTCCTTCGAGACGCAGCCTCACGGCTGCTCCTCAGGATGAGGACAGAGGATGAGTGAACAAGGTAAGGAAAAGAACATGACGATCCGTATCGGGGCCAATCCTATCGGCTGGTCGAATGACGACATGCAGGAACTCGGCGGCGAGACGCCGCTGGAAGTCTGCCTCGCGGAGGCCGAGCAGGTCGGTTTCGTAGGCATGGAACTCGGCAACAAGTTTCCGCGCGAGCCGGAGGCTTTGAAGAAGGCGCTGGCGCCGTTCAACATGGCCTGCATTTCCGGCTGGTACTCCGCCGAATTGCTCAAGCGCGATGCGGATGAGGAAATGAAGCATCTGCGCGCTCATCTCGACCTGCTGAAGGCGATGGGCTCGAACGTCCTTGTCTTCGCGGAAACCTCGAACGCCATTCACGGCGACCGCTCGAAGCCGCTCTCGCAGCGCCCGGTGATGAAGGACGGCGACTGGGCCGAATACGGCCGCCGCGTCACGCAGGTTGCCGAAGCGACCCTCAAGGAAGGGGTGCGCCTCGTCTATCACCACCACATGGGCACCATCGTCGAATCGGAAAACGATATCGATGCTTTCATGCGCTCCACCGGTCCCGCGGCGCATCTTCTGCTCGACACCGGCCACGCCACCTGGGGCGGCGCGAACCCGGCGGCGCTCGCGCGCCGCTACAAGGATCGCATCAGCCACGTGCATACCAAGGACGTGCGCAAGGACGTGATGGAGAAGTCGAAAGCCAACAACTGGAGCTTCCTCGATTCGGTCATCGAAGGCGTTTACACTGTGCCGGGCGACGGCATGGTGGATTTCGTGTCTGTCTTCAAGGAACTGCCGGGCTATAGCGGCTGGGTTGTGATCGAGGCCGAGCAGGACCCGAAGAAGGCGAACCCGCTCAAATATGCCACCATGGGCTACGCCAACCTCACCCGCTTCCTGAAGGAAGCCGGGCTGCGGTAAACTCGGTCGAGATCAAGCACAACCGGCCCTCTCCCCCTTGTGGGGGAGAGTTGGAGAGGGGGGTGCAAGCGGCATCCTTCCCAATGTTGCGCCAACACCCCCACCCCTAGCCCCTCCCCACAAGGGGGAGGGGAATAAGATGCAAGAGGACTTTCAGATGTCGAACCTCCTGGTCAAACCCTCGAAGCCGGATGCGAATGGGCGCATCCATTCCGTCACCCCGGCTTCCGCCGGATGGACCTATGTCGGCTTCGAGGTCTACCGCCTGAAGGCCGGGCAGAATGTGAAGCAGGCGACGGAAGATCGGGAGGCATGCCTCGTCATGCTCTCGGGCAAGGCGCGGGTTGCTTCCGGGGCTAAGGATTTCGGCGTGATCGGCGGACGTTCATCGCCCTTCGAGCCGGATCCGTGGTCGTTCTACGTGCCTGCCAAGTCCGATTGGGCGTTGACCGCCGAGACCGATTGCGAAGTCGCGCTCTGCACCGCGCCGGGCACAGGTAAATTGCCTGCGCGCGTCATCCGCCCCGACCAGGTCGGCCAGGAAACGCGCGGGAAAGGCACGAACACGCGCCATGTCCGCAACATCCTGCCCGAGACGGAGCCCGCGGAAAGCCTCCTCGTCGTGGAGGTCATCACGCCATCGGGCCACTGGTCGAGCTATCCGCCCCATAAACACGACCGCGATGCGTTGCCGAACGAGTCGTTCCTCGAAGAGACGTACTATCACCGCCTCAACCCGCCGCAGGGCTATGCATTGCAGCGGGTTTATACGGATGATCGCTCCCTCGACGAAACGCTCGCCGCGTCAGACGGCGACGTTGTTCTCGTGCCGAAGGGCTACCACCCGGTCGGCGCGCCGCACGGCTACGAGCTATACTATCTCAACGTCATGGCCGGGCCGAAGCGTGTCTGGAAATTCTACAACGATCCGGATCACGAGTGGATGCTGAAGCAGGTGTGATCCGGCGCTGATCTTTACGAAGACTTCCTCAGGCGGCCGACGATACCGCCTGGGAACGCATAGACGCTGGCGACGAAGAGAATGCCGAGCCAGAGCAGCCAGCGATCGGGATGGGTGAGGCTGGCGAGCAGTGGAATTGATGTCAGCGACGTGCTGAGCGAGGCCATCAGCACCTGCAGATAGCTTTGTGCGAGCACGAAGAGCGTCGCGCCGATCACCGCGCCATACATGGTGCCCATGCCGCCGATGACGACCATCAGCAAGACGTCGATCATAATCGAGAACGAAAGGGTCGTATCCGGCCCGTTATAGCGCAGCCACAATGCCAGCAGAGCGCCCGCGACCGTCGCGGCCAACGCGGAAATGACAGAGGCCGCGATGCGGTAGGCCACCACGCGATAGCCCAAGGCCTCGGCGCGGAACTCGTTTTCCCGGATCGCTTGCAACACGCGCCCGAACGGCGAGTTCACGATGCGCAGCAGCAGCAGGAACATGCCGAGCGCCACGAAGAGCACCAGATAATAGGCGAGTAGTCGCCCGTTGATCGCGGTACCGAAAAGCGTGGTGATGCGATAGGCCGGGCGAAGCTCCGGCGGCAACTGGAAGGACATACCATCTTCACCGCCCGTGATGCCCGACAATTGCGAGGCGAGCACAAGCATCGCGGAGGCGACCGCCAGCGTGATCATGGAAAAGAAGATCGCACGCACGCGCAAGGACACCAGACCGATGACGAAAGCGAGCGCGGCCGAGAGCAAAAGCGCCAAGCCCAGCCCGATGAAGACCGAACTCCACGTCGTGCCGAGGCGATTCAAAGCGATGGCGACGCCGTAACCGCCGATGCCGAAGAACATCGTGTGAGCAAACGACACGATGCCCGTATAGCCGAGCAGAAGATCATAACTTGCCGCGAGCAGGATGAAGATGCAGATCTTCGCGGCGGTGCCGATGGGCTGGCTGCCGGGCAAGGCGAACGGCGTCGCGATCAGCCCGAGAAGAATCACGATCAGCAGCAGCGAGAGCGCCTTCGAGCGTGGCGTATCGGCGGAAAGGATCGCGCGCAGAAAGCCACTTTGCGTCGGGACGCGGGTGGATGTCGGCAAAGGAGAAAGCGCTGCGTCCGTCATTGGCGCGTCACCGGAAAGAGTCCTTGCGGACGCCAGACGAGAACCAGCGCCATGACAAGGATGTTGGAGACAAGGGCGAGTTTCGGCGCGAGAAAGCCGACATAATTGGCAACCAGCGCCACGAGCAACGAACCGACGAAACAGCCGCCGATAGAGCCTAACCCTCCGACGATGATGACGATGAAGACGAGCACCATCACTTCCATGCCCATCCCCGCCGTCAGCGTCTGACGGTAAAACGCCCACATCACACCACCGAGCCCCGCAAGCGCCGAGCCGACGACAAAGACGCCGACGAAAAGACGGCGGATGTGATAGCCGAGCGATTCGACCATCTCCGGGTTCTCGACGCCCGCGCGGATCAGAAGCCCGATGCGCGTGCGGTTGAGAACCAGATACATGATGCCGAAGACGATCAATCCGATGGCGATGGCGAAGACGCGATACCGCTCGACCGCCACGTCGCCGAAGACGAAGGCTCCGCGCAACGTCTCAGGCAGCGCGATGGTGATGGGCGAGGCACCCCAGATCGCATGAATCGCCTGTTCCGCGACGATGAGCCCGCCGACTGTGACAAGAATCTGCTTCAGATGGCTGCCATACACGGGTCGCACGATAATCCGCTCAAAGAGCGCGCCGATCACTCCGGTGGTCAGCATCGCGACGAGAATGCACAGGCCCAGCAATCCGAGATTCAGAGCGACCGAATCCGCTTGCGCCCAACCGGCAAGCGGGCCGAGCACGATGAGTGTGGCGTAAGCGCCCAGAGAGATGAAGACGCCGTGGCCGAAATTGATCACGTCCATCAGGCCGAAGACGAGCGTCATGCCCGAGGCCATGAGAAAAATCATCATGCCCATGGCAAGACCCGCCACCGTCAGGGTGACCCAGGACGAGAGATTTCCGAAAAGCGGCGCGGAGAGAACGATCAGCGCGGGAACCAGAAGAAGCGGCACCCAGTCGCGCGGGGTGCGCGGCAGATCGGGAAGGGCATTGTCGGTGTTGGTGACTTGCGATGTCATTGATGCGCATCCATGCTCAACCCCAGCAGGCTCTGCTGAAGGGTGCTGTCCGCCACGAGTTCGCTCATGGCGCCTCGATGCACGACCTTGCCGTCATCCACGACGACGACGCTGTCGCCCAAAACGGAAGCCGCGTGGAAATTCTGCTCGACGAGAAGGATGGTTTCACCCGCCGCCTTCAGCGCCTTGAAGGCCTCGATCATGCTGCGGACCATCACCGGCGCGAGGCCCTTGGTCGGCTCGTCGATGAGAAGCAGGCGGCGCGGTTCGATAATCGCGCGGCTGATGGCGAGCATCTGCTTCTGCCCACCCGAGAGATTGCCCGCCGGAAGCGCCCAGAACCGCTTGATCGCCGGAAAGAGACTCAAGATCCAATCGAGCCTGTCCTTGTCGATCTCGCCGCTGCGGGCCGCGAGAACGAGATTCTCCTGCACGGTGAGCCCCGCGAAGATGCCCATGGATTCCGGCACATAGGCGATACCGGAGCGCGAGATGTCCGGGGTCGCAGACTTCGTGATCTCACTGCCTTCGAACAGGATTCTGCCCGACGAGGCCTGCCAGAGACCCATGATGGTCCGCAGCGTCGTGGACTTGCCCGCGCCGTTGCGGCCGAGCAGCATCGTCAATTCGCCCTTCGGCACTTCGAACGAAACGCCGTGGAGAATGTGGTAGGGCCCGATATGCGTCTGCACGCCATCGAGAACGAGGGTCGCATCAGCCATGAGCAGCCTCCACGCCGAGATAGGCTTCCTGCACGATGGGGGATGCGATCACGGTCGCGGGCTCGCCATCGGCGACAAGAGTGCCGTTATGCAAGACGATGATGCGATCGGCCAGCGAACGCACCACATCCATTTTGTGCTCCACGAGCAGAATGGTGCGGTCGCCGCGATTTTTGATTTCCTGGATCAATTCGAGCACGGTCGGAACCTCGTCGACGCTCATGCCCGCTGTCGGCTCATCGAACATGTAGACCTTGGGGTCGAGCGCCATGAGCAAGGCCACTTCGAGCTTGCGCTGATCGCCATGAGACAGGGCTTTTGGCGAGAGATGCCGCTTGTCGGCGAGATGCACCGTCTCCAGAACGGATTCCGCCTTCTCGATGAGATCGCCGCGCGTGTCCCAGGTGCGAAACAGCGACCAGCCTGCGCCCGCGCGGCTCTGAATGGCGAGGCGCACATTTTCCAAAGCTGTCAGTTGCGGAAACAGATTCGTGAGCTGAAACGCGCGCCCGAGACCGCGATGCGTGCGGGTGGAAGCGGGCAGGCGCGTGACATCGTGACCATCCACGAGAACGGAGCCCGCGCTCGCCTTCAACTGACCGGAGATCAGATTGAAGTAGGTGGTCTTGCCGGCCCCGTTCGGCCCAACGATGGCGGTGAGCGTGCCGGGGGTGAAGGCGCATGAAACGTCGTTGACGGCCACATGGCCGCCGAAGCGAATCGTAAGCCCGCGCGTTTCCAGCGCGGGCGTCGATGGCGATGAAGAAGCCATGAGCTTCCCTTGTTCTATCGTTTGATCATATCTCGTTGAGACATGATCAAACGCCAAGTTTTTATTTTCGCATGACCCGGGCGAACAACCGGCTTCCACTTGTTCTGATCATGCTTTAGGGCATCGTCCGGCGAAGCAGACACCGGTTCGGCGAAGAAAGTGCGACAAGGATAATAAGATAAAGCATCCGACCTGATCCTGTCAGATCGGATGCTCCAGCGGCTGTCCCGTCGCGGAGATGGATCAGCGCTTGTTGCGCACCGGAATCGGCAGCTTCTCGGCCGGAATGGTGGCGACGAGATCGAGCAGGTCGTTCTCGTCTTTGCCGTTCGCCTTGACCTTGAAGTGATACATCACTTGCAGCGCCTGGTGATCATCCTTGCGGAAGGTCATGGGACCCTTCGGCGTCTCGAAGGTCATGCCTTCCATGGCAGCGATCAGCTTTTCCGTGTCGGTGCCGCCCGCCTTTTCGACGGCGGTCAGTGCTGCGGAAGCCGCCGAGAAGCCGCCCGCCGTGAAGAAATCCGGTGGCGTGCCGTAGCGCTTCTTATGTTCGGCGACGAACCAATCGTTCATCGGGTTCTTCGGGAAATCGGCGTAGTAATAAACCGCGCCTTCCATGCCCGGATAGTTCTTGTAGAGCTTCATGACGGGCAGAATGTTGCCGCCCGGTGCGATCTCGATGCCATAACGCTCAGGCTTCAGATCGGCGATCTTCGGCAGAGGATGCGGACCGGCCCAGATGATCTCGATGATCTTGCGGCCCGGCTTGTCCTTCAACGCATCGAAGAGGCGCTGGGCGGAAGCGGTGAAATCCGTCGTGTTCTGCGGGGCGTATTCCTCGAAGGCAACCTTGGCGTTCGGGCGGATCGCGGCAAGCGCGCTCTTGAGAGCCGCCACGCCGTCCTTGCCGAAGGCATAGTCCTGCGCCAGCGTGGCGATGGTGACGTCGCCGGTCTCCGGCACGGCAGCCGCCGCTGCGTAGGCGTCCTGCGTGGAATTGCGGCCGGTGCGGAAGATGAAGCGGTTCCATTTATCGCCAGTGATGGCGTCCGCCACGGCGGGCTCGACGATGAGAACTTTGCCGCTCTCTTCCGCCACGGGAAGCATGGCGAGCGCCGCGGCCGACGAGGTCGTGCCGATGGCGATATCCACCTTATCGTCGTTATAGGCCTGTTCCAGCAGGGTCTTGGCGAGGTCAGCCTTCAGCTGATCGTCCTTGACGATGACGGAGACCTTGCGGCCCTGCCAGGTCATGGTGCCCTTGGTCAGATATTCGAGACCCAGCATGAACCCGGCCTCGGTCTGCTTGGCATAAGCCTCGAGCGGCCCCGTCTTGCCTGCGATCAGCGCAATCTTGAGATCGGCCGCCGAGGCGGTGCCAGCCGTAAGAAGGCCGGCGAGAGCGCCAGCCATGACGTATGGTAACCGCATTCTGATTTCCCCCAAAAGATGTGTAAATTTGTATCGCGGCATTGAGTCGGCGCGGACCCCGACTGTCAAGGGTTCAGCCGCCTTGAACTACCCCTACCTTGGTCAACAAACCGAGAGCTTCCGCTCTCCGGTCGCGGCCCCTGAAGACCTGTGCCGGGACGGCTTCATCACGAAAATTTCCGCAGCCTGGCGCTCCAAGGTTGCCCTTACGCCCTCAATCAGCTAGTGAATTTCATAGGCCGTGCGCCGAAAGCACCCGTAGCTCAGCTGGATAGAGCGTTGCCCTCCGAAGGCAAAGGTCACACGTTCGAATCGTGTCGGGTGCGCCAATTACCTCTTTAAAATCAATAATTTATATGGCGCGCTATAGATCGCGCGGGGGTGACTTTTTATCTGGTGTGCCAGAAGTGTGCCAAAGTCCAAGCGGCTCGGACTGTGAATAACAGAGGTTCGGGGGCGGAATTTTTACGGTTCAAGCTCGTGACCGCCTACCTCAGATGAGGATATAGAGTAGCGGCTACCAGTTAGAGTTCTGCTGCGCTCCTGTCTGTATCCACTCATCATCCCGCTATCGATCTCAGCCTCCTGCTCCATAAGATTGATACAAGGCGCGGGCTTTGTCTCAGTAATAATTGATGTACACCCGCTTCTTGTTTAATCACCAATTACTGAAGTAAGCAAAACCAATGAGCAGCACGAAGAGCTACTATCACCGCTCCAAGGTGTCGTTACAAATCGGTACAGTTCTGTGTGGGCGTGGATTGCCAAGAAACGTTGCTGAGATCGAAGATGCTTTCGAAACCCACCGTCCTACGCACTGTCTAAATCGGCGCTCAGCCGTCTTCATGTCAGACCATCGTGACATCGGTCTCCACGGTGTCGAAGGCGATTATGTCTACCAACTTGAACCGCTAGGTATGGTCGAGCAATATGATAATAGCTGGTATGGGATCGTACAAAAGGCTCATTTGAAAAAGAAATACTTTGGGACTCCACAAGAAAGAATGTTCAAAACTTATCCTGACTGGACTTCAGACCTATTAGCCCAGTGCGCTAAAGCGTATTGGGACTGTCTCGCATCTAGCAACCCGAACTGGGAATATTTGGTGCCCGAAGCTCAGGTCGTTGAACTCGTGCATCTGTGATTGGCGAGCCAGCGACTCCCTCCTCATCTTAGATGGCATCTCTGTGCCTTTCTAAGTGGTCTCAGGCCGATAGACTTATCAACCTTTGTTCTTGGATGCTCGTTTGCGCTCTGCGAACGCTGCCATTCCGCTCGTAGGCAGTGCCGCCAGCCGCAGAAGAACCCACCAGAGATAAAAGCCCATTTCTCCATTCAATGATCTCTCATCGAGCAAGCCGTGGGCAATAGAGTTGCGCAGATTTGGCCCGAGCCGCCCTGCCATCAGCGTGCGAAGCTCGTAAAGCATGTCCTCACCCAGAGCGTCTGGCAGCTTCTCATGGTCGAGAATCTTTCCAAGCAACCAGACATCTTCGACCCCGTTTGCATCGAAGCTCCGGGTCACGACGCCATTCTGCTCCAGGACGTGCCGGAGGCCGTTCTCGGCCTGTGGTATGAGGATATGAAGCGCCGTCGAGAAGTCGAATTGAAAACCCGCGACGATCCCCTTCACGAAGAGCGAGAGGCGATCTTCAGGGATGAAACCGCTGTCTTTGATGAGGGGTTCGATAGCCTCCTCATCTACTATGTGCTCATCCCGGATAACGCGTACGGCGGGTGCAAGCACAGCATGGACATGAAAGTGCCTGTGTAGGCGAGCTTGCTCGTCCATGAACCCTTCAATGGCCAATTCTTCCTGCTTAGAATCGCCAGTGCCAAGGGGCGGTCGCACAGCGATTTTACGCCCTGCCGCATCGAATATGTCAGCCTTGAACAGTGACTGGAGGGGATACTCCTTTATCCTTTCGAGACTGTCTTCTCGCAACTTGACTGGGTCAAGGAGTGAGAGTGCCATCGCGAATTGGAAGAATGCGTCGTCCAGAGTTAGACCCCGAAAGTGCTTCTGCACAAGCTCGACCTCGGTGCGAATGTCGATTTCACCCGTCGAGGCAGTCTTCATTTCCTGGAGCGTCTGTCGCCCCGCTTCGGCAAGATGCGCCTGAAGCTCTGGCACACGGGCGCGGAGGGATGCCCGCTCGCGAAACGCCTTGACAGCCTCCTGCCAGAAGTGGTGCGCGCTAATGAACGATCCAGCGGCCTCTAGCGCTTCTGCGTCCGCCACAAAGCTCTCAGCGCGAGAGCAAAGGGCTGCTTCTGCATCCTCTGACCGCCCGGCACGGCGAAGGAGGCGTGCTTGAATGGCAAAGTAACTTCGCGCTCGCTCGTTGTCTCCTGATGCTCGGGCCGCCTGTGCGATCTTGCCCGCGATCTCAGCAAGGCTCCCGAAGTTCCCGAACCGGAACTCCTCCAGAAGCTTCATAGCCTTGAGACTGAAATAAAGGGGGTCCCGACCATCATAATATAGAATACGAGCCTCTAAGTGGGCGAGCACTTGCTCCGGAAGCTCCCCTTTTGGCTCGATCTGGCGGGCCAGCCGTACGGCCCGCTCGTAACGCTCCATGGCAGGAACCCAATGCTCAGGGTCTTCCAGGCGGGTAGCTGAAGCCACGTAGGCGTTCACAGCGTCGCGAGCCGCAGAGATGTCCCGGCGGCGAAGCCAGAGCACATCGCATATACGTGCTCGATACTCGGGATCATCGATCACCCTGAGTGTCTCGGCCAACCCGTCGAGATGAGCCGACGTGAGGTCGTCCGGGATCATGCTGCGTTTACCGTCCATTACCAGCATCGCTTGGAAGGGCTCGGCAGGATCACCTGGGTGAAAGTGGAAGCGAAAGATTTGACTCAGGACATCCCATCCGGAGTTCGGCATCCCTGAGTGCCGCTCCTGAAATTCAGCGGCGTACGTGTGGCACTCCAGTTTCATTGCAGATGAGACAACCTTTGCGATGGCCTCACTGGTGGGCATTATGGGTGCAACATGGTTTTCACCCGAGTCGTTGATGGTGCTCATAAGTTACTCTAACTCAAATCGGCTTATTCTTGCTGTAATCTATGACTTTACAGCCATTCTGTAAAGTGTCACATTACGGCCAGTGATCTCTATCAAAGCCCGTTGCAATGTCAGCCAAATCAAGCGCAAAGAACAAAGTAGCAGCATCGAGAGCCGCCTCTCACATTCATCCAGGCCAATATGTCCGGGACACTATTCTAACTCCGAGGGCTATGTCCGTGACGGCTGCGGCAGACCTTGTTGGTGTCAGCCGACCGGCCTTCTCCAACTTCCTCAATGGCAAGGTTGCCACTACGCAGGAAATGGCATCGCGAATTGAGCGCGCCTTTAATTTGTCCGCCCAGACGATTTTAGACATGCAGGCTGCCTATGACGCAGCCCAAACTAAAGCCAAGGGAGCGCCAGCCAACACGAAGGCGTACGTTCCGCCATTCTTGACCATAAAAGCGAATGACATCGAGACATGGGCCTCGCAGAATATCTCTGCGCGTACGCGCCTTTCAGTCCTACTCCGTATCCTCGCCCATTCGACAGGGGTTGGATTGAAGAAAGTCGATTTTCCAGGAAACGACGATGCTCAGCGGCCTGGATGGGATGGCTTTGTCGAGGCCGCTGAAGGCACACCTTGGATTCCTGACGGCACTTCAGGTTGGGAGTTTGGCGTCAACGTAGATATCAAGGGCAAAGCGGACGGCGACTTCACAAAGAGCGTGAAGGCAACCAAGAAAGCCGACAGAGACAACACGACCTTCGTGTTTGTCACGCCACGACGATGGGCAGGAAAGAGTGCTTGGGTAGAGGAGATGAAGGCTAAGAGGCTCTGGAGGGACGTGCGGGCGTATGACGCCAGCGATCTGGAGCAATGGCTGGAGCAGTCACTGTCAGGCCAAGCGTGGTTCGCGAATGAGACAATGCGTCCATCTGAGGGAGTTCGCTCCCTCGATCAGTGCTGGTCCGACTGGGCAGGTGCAACCAATCCACCTCTCGTGGCGGACTTGTTCGACTCCGCAATCTCCGCTGCCAAGAGAACAGCAGTTTCGCGTCTGTCGAAGGAACCTGAAGGCCCAACGATCATCGGAGCGGATTCTGTCGAAGAAGCCCTGGCGTTTCTCTCCCAGTTGTTCAGCGATAGAGGCGGCGAGGAACTGGCACTTTACCGTGATCGTGTCCTTGTCTTTGACAAACCCGGCATTCTTCCCCGATTGGCACAGGGTGCTCAGAGCTTCATTCCTGTGGCTTTTACCCGTGATGTTGAGCGTGAATTGGCACCTCTTGCTCGTTCCGTTCACACCATCATCGTCTATCCGCGAAATGCAGCGCCTGACCCGCACATCGTACTTGAGCCCTTGAGTCACGAGGCATTCGGCTCAGCCTTAGAAGGTATGGGATTTAATCGTGACGATGTTGCTAGGTACAGCAACGCCTCTGGTCGTTCGCTCACGGTTCTTCGACGGCAACTCTCGACAACTCCGGCAGTTCGAAAGCCCGAATGGGCTGTAGATCATGCAACCGCCGGGAAGCTGATCCCATTCCTGTTGGCTGGCGCGTGGAATTCCCACAACGAAGCCGACCAAACCGTATTGACGCTACTAGCCGATGACGAGCCGTATGAGGCGCTGGAGAAGGAGTGCCAACGCCTAGCACAGATTAATGACGCTCCACTCTGGTCTGTTGGGACGTACCGGGGTGTAATCTCGAAGATTGACCTATTATTTGCCATTGCCGGATCAATCACAGTCCAGGATTTAACTCGATACTTCGCTACAGCGAAGATCGTTTTAGGCGAGGACGATCCAAGTTTGGACCTGCCTGAGAACACCCGGTGGGCAGCTTCGATTTATGGCAAGTCGCGTGAAATCTCTACGGCACTACGGGAGGGCATATCCGAAACTCTGGTATTGCTCGCCGTGCATGGCAATCATCTCTTTAAACCCCGTCTTGGGATAGATGCGGAGGCATTAGCAGCACGTTTCATCCGTGATCTCCTGACCCCACTGACATTGCGTACTCTTGAAGCGCACGACCGGGACCTTCCTACATATGCGGAGGTTGCTCCCGAGGAGTTTCTAGCAATTCTGGAACGCGACTTGAGAAGTGAGCAATCTGCTGCGGTCGGATTGATGCGCCCTGCCAATGCTGACACGGGGTTCTTTGGAGGCTGTCCTCGAACCGGTCTGCTCTGGGCGCTCGAAGGGCTGGCTTGGAATCCAGACACACTCCCGCGATCTGCTCTTATTCTGGCTCAACTCGCTCAGGTTGAGATCAACGATAACTGGGTCAATAAGCCAATCAACTCTTTGTTATCTATCTTCAGGGCCTGGATGCCACAGACAGCGGCCAGTCACGACGTGCGCCTTAACGTAATCAAACTTTTTACGGAAAAGCATCCTGCTGTTGCCTGGAAAATCTGTATTGAGCAGTTGAATACGGGTCACAGGGTGGGCCACTACAACCATAAGCCCCGTTGGCGTACAGATGGGTATGGCTTCGGCGAGCCTTTCACCACATGGGAGCCAAGCATAGCGTTCATGCGCGAGATGGCTACCATAGTGCTCAGTTGGAAAAATCATTCACGCGAGATGCTTTGTGATCTCATCCAACATCTGCACGATCTCTCGGAAGATTATCAAGCGAAGGTATGGGAGTTAATTCTAGCGTGGGCAAGCACTGGGGCCACCGATAAAGACAAGGCAATAGTGCGGGAGAGAATCCGCGTCACAGTCATGTCGAGGCGAGGTCTGAAACGATCCAAGGAAGCGAACTTTGCGAGACTGACTACAGCAGGTAAGTCCGCATATCAGGCGCTTGAGCCAACCGATCTTCTCGCCAAGCACGAATGGCTATTCCGAACACAATGGGTGGATGAGTCAGCAGACGAACTCCTCGATGAAAATATGGACTTTCGACTTCGTGAAGAGCGCATCAAGCAAAAGCGTATCGAGGCTCTTCAGGAGATCATGCAACAAAGGGGGCTGTCCGGTATTTTCGAAATCGCTGGTATGGGCGAGGCGTCGTCTACAATAGGGCGGCTTTTAGCAATAGATATCCTGCCCGAAGCAAAGATGCACGACCTCCTCCTAATGGCCCTACCATTAGCATCAACCGAAAAATCTGGCGGTGCAAAAGACCTGATCGCTGGAGCCTTGGGTTCCATCGCCGATGAGGCGGAACGTGTGAGTGTGTTGAAGTCAGTCAAAGAGCAAGTATCAGACCCAGATATGGTTCAGCTTCTGCTACTTGCACCCTTTTGCCGAAGCACATGGCAATTGGTTGATGACCTGGAGGAAACCTATCGACAGATATACTGGAATGAGGTTCCAGTAGGCTGGCCTCTCGAATCTGATGAGGAGAATAGTGAGGCCATTGAGCGTTTGCTTGTAGCACAACGACCTCGGGCCGCCTTCGCGTTCATTCGAAGGGGGCTGGAGGCCATTCCAAGTTCGACTCTGCTCCGGGTGCTCTCTGGGTGCTTGAAAGATGGCAAGGATAAACCGGGCCATTACCAGCTTGATCAATACCACATTGAAGAGGCTTTCACCCTCATCGACAAGGGCCCAGAACTCACATTGGAGCAGAAGGCCAGCCTCGAATTCTCTTTCATTGATGTTCTTTCACGACCGGGAAGTAGACGTGAAAGCTACGGTATTCCCAACCTTGAGAGATATATCGAAGCTCATCCTGAGTTCTTCGTGCAGGCGATTGTCTGGAGATATAGGCGACGGGACCATGACGACGATCCGCAGGAATGGAGAGTTGATCCAGAGAATGCTGAACATCTCGCAAATAAAGCCTACAAGTTGCTCGACGGCATTAAGCGCATCCCTGGTCATAATGATCTCGGTGAACTCGACTCTGCCTTGCTGGCGAAATGGGTAAAGTCTGTCAGAGATGCTTGTTCAGAGCTTAGTCGATCAGAAATTGGGGACGTTTGTCTCGGCAAGCTCTTCTCGTGCGCCCCTGTAGGTCAGGACGGCATATGGCCATGCGAGCCGGTACGAGATGTCATGGAAGACATTCAATCGGAAAGTATTTCAGAAGGCGCATACACTGGGTTGTATAACGCACGCGGAGCGCACTGGCGCGGCGAAGGCGGGGATCAGGAGCGGAAGTTGGCTAGAAAATACCGGGATTGGGCTAACGCCTTGCATTACTCCCATCCATTTGTGGCCTCCACAGTGCTGACCAGTCTCGCGCAGACCTATGAGGGCCAAGCGAGCCGAGAAGACGCGGAGGCTGGTATCAGAAGACGCCTCCGCTAATTGCCCAGAAGGACCCTATATCCTTAGAGTGCATTCCGAACTTAACGTAACAGAGGATTACTAAGAGCCCTAATAGGTCGCCCAAATAATTTAGGTGATACGCGCTCTATATAAACATTGGCCTGATAAGGGTTCATAGATATTTTTGAAGAAGGCTAGACTTCTGAGCCGAGGACGGAAGCCCGTGCTCGGCTCGAAAATTATTTGACAGATTCCAATTCCGTGAGATCGTCGGTCAGTCTGCAACTGTATCGGAGATACTCTTGCTTCCAGGGCTGCGTCGCATTTCTCCATCTCGGCAGAGGCCGGTAGACGGATGGATTTTGGACAAGATCGTTGCCTGCGACGAGGCATTTCCAGGCACTCTTCGCCGCTACATCACAGCTTCACCTCTGCGTGCGCAAGTCATCGCCCTGGCTCTCAACGAACTTAATTTGGAGCGTCCTGATCTGCTTGCAGCGCGTCTTCGCCCTCTTAACAACACGCCGGATTTGGCTTTTACCGATCCTCTGGCTCTGATTGCCTATACTATTTTGCACCGTCGGGTTCGGGATATCGTCCGCAGCTTGTACCCGGAAGCTCAAGGGCTGACGGGAGTTCTCGGGAAGATCGGCGGCGAACCTTTATCCGAGGAGAACTACCGTCTCATTGTCGAGCTTCATAGGCAACCTCAACACCGCATGCGGCTTTCTCCTCTACGACACATGCGGCGTATTCCTCCGCGAATTTTCGCAATCCTGATGGCTCTTGAACCACCGTATTTGTCAGTGAAGTTGGTGGAATGCTTCGCTTCAGTACATCAAGTGAAAGACTTTCAGCGCTCTGTCGAGTTGATCAAGCGAGTCGTACCAGAGGTCAGTGATGAAGTTCTTGCCACTTCCCTTGAAGATATGGCGGGAGGCAACCTCGGAGAATGGGTACGCGGCTGGCTTGACCGCGCATCCTACCTCTGGATTGATCCGCCATCATTGTGCGATTCTGATTTTGTTGTAATCGCAGATGCCGCCTCTATGCGAGAGACAGGTCGCCGCTTCAGCAACTGCCTAGAGACCAAAGTTGCTTTGGTGGCTCTCGGAAGGAGGCTGTTCCTGGAGTACATTCCGGACCCATGCCTCGTTGAGCTTGAGAAGCTCGACCAAGGCTGGGCATTCCGTGCGGTTCACGGTCGCTCAAATTTTCCAGTCGATCCGGTCATTACGCGGGCCGTCATCAAAAAGCTGAGTGCGGCGGGCGTTCGAATTCCAGGCCGCCTCTCGGACGGCTCTCATTTTAATCGGGTTGCCCAATTGATTGGGGTTTTTGATTTTGACCAAGACGACTTCGGCCTTCTCGATGAAGCTGAGGAATTGGCAGATAAACTTGCTTTTGATGTAGCTCGCGCTGCGTAAGTCGAGCCTCACCCGTTAGCCTGCACTCTCTTCTTTCCTAGCTCTCGGCCCTCGGCGCTTGCTCGCCCGCTTCTTTGCCAAGGCACTATCACCCGACTGGGAAGGGAAATCCTGGAGGAGGTCGGTAATTTTGACCCCGAGCGCTAGAGAAATATGCCAGAGACTGAGGATTGTCGGATTCCGGGTTCCCGCTTCAAGAGCACTGACGTGAGCCCGGTCTACACCGATCCGATCCGCGACCTCTTGCTGGGTCAGGTTAGCTTGCAGGCGCAGTAGCCTAACGTTTTCACCGAGTTTCCGCCGTACATCCATGTCCGGATGTGACGGGCTCGTGCGTTTTATTGCGACGCCATATATTGCACGTTATAAGGTGCTATATGTGGCACAAAGCCGAGCCCTAGCAGAATAAAAGGGCGACATCTCTGGAGGGGCAATGATCACGAAGTCTCCTGGCGTAACCCCGGTCGGCCTCTTCCGTTTCACCACGCTCGCGGGTGACCAGATCAACAATGGGTACCATTTCGGCGATCTCGATGGAGATGGCCGCTTGGACATGGTGATCGGCGGATGGGCTTATGGCAGCGACCCGACCGGTCCGAACAACGCCGCCACCCGGCTTTTGGTGCTAAAGCAGGACGCATCGGGTGGTTTCACGGAGTTTAGCGGCCTTTCCGGCACTGTGATTGCCGGGACATGGCAACCGCTCATTGCCGACTTCAATGGGGATGGGAAAGGCGACATCGGTGTTGCCGGTTTCACCGACTTTCCAGTGACTCCGGCTCGCTCGACCTTCCTCATTTCTGGTGCGTCCGGCTATACGCGCGTGGACTATGATGACCGCATCGCTGCCCATGGCGCGAACCTTGCCGACATCAACGGCGATGGCCTTATGGATGTCGTTACGGCAACCTATAGCGCGATTGATGCAGCAACTGGCTCATCTCGCACCTCGGACCAGTACTTCCTTGGCCAGAACGGCGCAAATCCTGTTGCTGTCTGGAATACCCCTGACGCAAACCCGGTTAATCGCTCGCCCGGAGGATCAGCGGTAGCGGCTGGTGACCTCGACAACGATGGCTATGTAGACTTCGTAATCGGAGACGCCATCGATACCTCCATCCCTCTCTTTGACGAGCATGGATATTTCCAGCGTGCCGACATCCTCGTAATGAAGGGCGACGGGACGGGGATGGTGAACGGCACAAAGGTCGCCAAGATCACCCCGTACTTCGAGACCCATCACGATGGTCTCTCGCCCATCGATTTCGGCACTGGTGAGTTGTTCCAAGAGACCTATAGTCACGATGTCCGCGCCATGATTGCGGACTTAGATGGGGATGGCCTGAACGACATCCTGACACTGAGCACAAACTACTCACTCGGCGAGAACGCCTCCTCCATCCGCATTTACCAGAACAAGGGCAGCTTCAACTTCGTCGATATCACCGATACTTGGCTGCCCGAATACAATTCTAACTGGACAGCCGACTACAGCCTTCAGGTTCGGGATTTCGACGGCAATGGTACGATTGACCTCGCTATTGCCGCAGAAGGGTTAAACACCGGCCACGGCAATGCGATCTTTCTCAACGATGGATCGGGACGCCTGCATCTTGCCGTACGCAACGAGTACCTGACCTGGGCGGACACATTTAAGAATGCCGCTGGAGTCTGGATCGACAATGTCCCGCGCTTCATCCCTTACGTGACTGCCAGCGGCACTGTGAATTTCCAGGTTCTGCGCGATAACGTCTTCCTTTCGGACGGAACCCGGTCGAGCGTCTATGGTACGCTGAACACGAACATCAACTTCAATAGCGATTTTACCACGGCCATTACAGCGAACGGGACGGCTGGGGCCGACCGCCTTACTGGATGGGCAGGGAACGACACCTTCATGGGCCTCGCCGGAGCGGACACCCTCAATGGTGGGTTAGGGAGCGACACTGCTTCATACGCCGGAGCCGTTGCGGGCGTGACCGCCAATCTTTCCAATTCGTCTGCCAACACTGGGGATGCGGCTGGTGACCAGTACATCAGTATCGAGAACCTGCTCGGTAGCTCGTTCGCTGACATTCTGGTTGGAGACGACGCCAATAACGTCCTGAATGGCGGGGCAGGCGACGACTACCTCGAAGGCGGACTCGGCGATGACACCTACTACGTCGATAGCGTTGGAGATCAGGTGGTTGAGACCGCGACCGTCGGAAACGCCGACACAGTGTACACGACCGTCGGCTATACGCTGCCTGCTTTTGTCGAGCGGCTCGTCGCACAGGGCTCGGATGCGATCAGCCTCATCGGCAACGACCTGAACAACACCATCACCGGTAATGCTGCGGCGAACTCACTGTACGGCCAAGCAGGAGACGATGTCCTCGACGGTGGGGCAGGCGCAGACTGGATGAATGGCGGGATCGGCAATGACACGTACTACGTGGACAATGCCGGGGATCGGGTGATCGAGACCTCTACCGGCGGCGCTGCCGACACCATTTACAGCAGCGTCAGCTTGACCTTGGCGTCTTACGTCGAACGCCTCTATGGCTCCGGAGCCGGTGCAATCACGCTCAACGGCAACAGCCTTAACAACGTGATCTCCGGAAACGCTGGGGCTAACCGCATCAGCGGTGGCTCCGGGAATGACACGATCAATGGCGGGCTCGCTAACGACCGTCTGACCGGGGGATTGGGCTCGGACAAGTTCGTATTCAGCACGGCGCTGAACAAATACTCGAATGTGGATACGATCACCGACTTCAGTGTGAAGTACGATACGATTTACCTGGAGAATGCCATCTTCACCAAGGTCGGCTCAAACGGCACCTTGAAGTCCGGCTACTTCTGGGCTGGCACCAAAGCTCACGACTCTAGCGACCGCATCATCTACGACCCGAGGAGTGGTGCTCTCTACTACGATCCAGACGGCACGGGTCGGACCGCACAAACTAAGTTTGCCCAACTCGCCAAGGGCCTCCTGATGACCTACAAGGATTTCTTGATCATTTAAGGAGTTATAGCTTTGGCAGTTGATGAAGAGCGGATGCGCGTCATCATTGTACGCTGTCGCGAGACAAAGAGCCTCCTTGGAATTTTCTGGGGTGAGTCGAGAGCCCTTGGGAACACTCTAGCTTCCACTTATGGCGACCTCCCAATTGAATACCGGGACTATCAGTGGGTGGGCGGAATCGTGTGGGAGAGTGGCCCGAAGCTACCCTTGCGGATGCAGAACTACAGGCATGACCTCGATAAGTACGAGGTCAACCTCGGTCCCGAGATCGATCTCGAATTGGCTCAGCAATGGACTCAGGATACTCCCGATCACGATGTGCCATGGGAGCCATTCCTCTATCGTGAGGATGGCGACGGAAAGTTAGTTTGAAAACCATAGCCTAAGACCCATAGATCGGCTTAATCAGCAGTCCGACAAGTCTTCAGTTTCTGGATTGCTGATCGGGCGACGGAAACACAAACTGTTTGACGTGCAGAAAGTCCGTGCGAGAATTTCTCTGAACTACACGGGAGTTTTTGGATGATCGTTGGCCGGAAGTTCGGGTACTCGCGCGTTTCAACCTCTGACCAGGACTGGTCCCTTCAACTCGATGCCTTGATCAAAGTCGGGGTCGATGACCGGGACATCTATCGAGAGAAAGCGTCGGGGGCGAAGCGAGATCGGACCGAACTGCGTCGCATGATCGATCAGCTTCGCTCGGGGGATCAGGCGACGGTCTACCGCCTCGACCGGCTTGCCCGTTCTCAGCTTCACCTGCTCCAAATCGTTGAGGAGATCGAGGCCAGGGGAGCAAAGTTAGTTTCGATCATGGACAACATCGATACGAGCACTGCGACGGGGAAGATGGTCGTTGGTGTGCTGGCTGTCCTGGCTGAATTCGAGCGCAATCTTCTTCTCGAACGCAGTGCGGCAGGTCGAGCCATCGCCCGGCAGCGCCAAACTCGCTTTGGCCGACCACCCAAGATCACGGAAGCTCTGATCCGGCAGGTGATGCTCGCCCATGACGATCCAGCCACCACTGTCCCAGAGACCTGTCGGATTTTGGATATCAGCAAGTCTAGCTACTATGCCGCTCTTAGGGCAGGACAATGCGAAGCTATGGAACCGGCAGAAGCCGCATAATTGGGTCTAAACTAACTTTCCAAAGTTAGTTTAGACCCCTCGAATGGTCCAAGAGGCAGTCTTAAGCCCGTAATCCAGTGACCAGAAACTAAGTTTGGGGTTTAGAGGCTAATGCCTCTAAACCCGCTGATTGGCCCTCCATTGCTCTCAATCACTCGATCCTCTCGTGATTGCTCGCATTTCAGGCCATCAGCGATCTTGATTCAGACCTCTTTCTTCCATCACTGCCAAGATCGCTTCTCTTTTGTCCCCCTGTCCTGGACGGGTCAAAAATCATCCAGAACAAGGAGACGAATGAGATTGACCCTGCCTGAGTCTATATCTCCGCATTAGCCACGTAGCCGATTTTACTCAGCGCTGGCGGTTGCCCTGTACCAGCTTATAGCAGCCCATTCGTGACCGAACCCACCTAGTAGATGAAGCTTTGGGATTGTGCGGGAATGTGGCCTATCGCCCTTTTTCATTTCCGCGTCTTGTACTCCGGGTGGCTCGTAATGGCCCCAACGGTCGTCGATATGAAGATCGACCCTCATACGTCTCGACAATGCGGGGATCGGACGTATGTGGAGAGGCGTCAGATAGCTAAGGACGCACTTCTCCTCTTTTTAAGTGCCTTCTTGCAAAGCGGCCTTTCAGCCCTTTGCCGAGCAGCCGTTACTCATCTGCCATCATGGGCGATGATGTCCGTCTCGGTCGGTCACTCTCCTCGCGTCTGGTCTGCGGCTTATGGCAATGCGCCATGCCTCGTATGTTGTCCCAGATAGCGGCTTCGGGGTGGAGTCGCCCCTGTAACTCCTGAGTGATATGAAGGAGAAGCTACTTCGAAAGCGCATCTCCTTTATATTTATCTTCTCATAGAGCCATCGCAAAAAGCAATTTTCTTGACCTTTGCCCCAAGGGCTTATGTTGCCTTTGCCAGCGCCATCGTGCCGTCCGATCTAAGTTCCAGTTTGTGCGGACTTCCACTCGGTAGTGCTAATTCGCGCCCCAATCGGGGTGAGTTGATCCGAGGAACCAACGCATCGCGCAGGCTTTCTGCCTTGAGATGCTTATAGTGCTTCTCGATCATTTCAACCGATGTGCCGCAGTTCGTCGCGATGATGTCCGAGCTAATGCCTGCCTTGAGTAGATGTGTGATATACGTGTGGCGGCAAATATAGAGGGGCTCTGAACTAAGCTCCTGACCAAATTTAAGCCGTCTCATCACGCCTTTGAAGCTGTTGTTCATATCATTCACAACACCGCCCCCAAAACGAGGCCAGAGTGATGCCTCGCCTTCAATAGGAAAGCCAAACTCTGTAAGCATAGAGCGCAAAGATGCGATGACCTTAACCGACTCAGGAAGACAATTTACCACTCTTGGGCCTGTCTTACCGTTTCCGCAGGGGGTAATGACAATGATCTCTCGACCGTCTGAGAGGCGCGCTGTTTGAATGTTCTTCCACTTGAGGTCATTAACCTCAGTGCCCGGCCTCAGACCGGAAGCCAGCATCAATCTGACCCTATGAGCCATGAGCCTTCGCTCGTAATTCCGGCCTTTTCCCTGCTCTCCGCGTTTAGAAGCGCGGGCTTTCTCCTTTTCTTCCCAAGCATCAAACTCGCGATTCAGGATTGCTGTTTGCTCGTCCGTGAGGGCTGCGCGCTTCCAGTCGTTTTCCGCTTGCGCCTTTTTGTTTGATCGACGGCGAGGGAGGTGCCTGATTTCAGCGACCACCTCATCACTGACCCACTTCTCAATTTGATTGCTGCCCCATGTAAGAGCGCCCACAAAGTAAGTTTTCTCCCTTTGCAGTGTGCTGACGGTCGGCGGCTTCTCCTTCGTGGGGGCCGTAATCGTGGCAGTGCCCCTCTTATAGGTGCGGAACACTGGTGCTTCGATATGCTTAGATTTCCGCCATTCCTCCCACTGGTAGAAGGTTTGGCGGTTAAGTTGACCCAAGGAGATCGTGCGCCAAAAAGGAACTAAATTCCTCATAATGGCGGAAATCTCTGGTTTCACACTTTTATCGCCCAAAACCAGCTTTCGGTTCAGGCCCTCAAGATATGCTTCGAGCAAGTCGCTGACACTGGGACCGGAGATGTGGATCGGTGCGCCTTGTTGCACTCTGTGCAGAAGGTCCTTGTGCTGCCGTTGAGCAATATCCTTGGCAAGCCAATAACTATCTGTTCGTGTTGAGTTGCGAACCCTCTCCTTGGGCGAGAGGACATGATCTGCATAAATGAAACGTGACCTTGAGTTTTTGTACAAGGCGAGGCCGGGCTTAATTTGAAATCGCCCAGTCTGATGGAAGTGCATTTCTTCAACAGAGCGGCTTTTTGAGCTTTTGGCGCTGGTTCTGGGCATCAGGGCGGCAGGTTGATTAGGTGTGCCAGGAGTGTGCCATGTCGATTTTGGGGAGTGTTTATTGGTTAATTGAGGCTTCATAAAAAGGGGATTCAGCAAACATGTTGTTTCCCTTAGAAATTAAGAAGTTAAATCTAATGTTGTCTATAAATAAAATCCGACGGCATGCAAAGTAATACTCTATGTATTACGCTCCGAAGGCAAAGGTCACACGTTCGAATCGTGTCGGGTGCGCCATTTTTCTCAGGGTTTCAGCGCCTAGCTTGCCCCGCATGGAAGGGATCAGTGCCCCAGACCGCCCTAGAGGCGGTTGGCATTGAGTTCTTAAACGGCCGCAACCCTGGCGTCAGGCTCCACAAGGAATAACGGCGATGTGGCTCAAACCCCTTCTCGCGCTGGTGTTCATTGGTTGGGCCGCATTGTTTTTCACTTCGTCGGGATTGCTTGTCTCAAGCGATATTGTCCCGCCGCAGAAAGCAGTTGATCAGGCGCATCTGGCTTGCCGCTACTTCACAGGGCTTGGCGTGATCGAACGGGCCTTTTGGCATGATTTGAACGGCGTTATGGGACGGGCCGTATGTCCGCGCCTGGTACGTCTGTGAACGTTAGGGCAAAATACTAACTATTTGAAATTCAATAAAAATATGTAATACATACTTGTGCGGTGCGCCCCTTAAACGACTCGGTAGAATGATCGGGTGGCTAAAGGAGCGACGCTATGAAACCCGGGTATCTAAGGTACTGGCACAGTCCGACGCGAATTATGGTTCTGCTAGCTGAGAGCGAGCGGCAAAGAACCGCGCTCATCCCAGCCAAAACCGAGCAACAAATCGAGGCCCTTCAGCGCTTGTTGGACCGCGAAACGCGGCTCTCACGCGCACTTTACGGATAGACCGGAGTCCGGGTCAGATCACGAAGAAGTCCTTGGCGGTCATCTTCAGCTTCTTATCGAGCGTGGCGATCTTGACCTGCGCCGAAGAGCCCGTGCCGTCGGCATCGTAGTAGAGAATGCCCTTCTTGCTATCGTAGATGATCCGGTCGTCGGCATCGTGCGCCTTGGCACCCTTGTAGAAGTGCTTGCTCGCCATCTGCTTCGGCTTCGACAGCGTCCCGGCCGGTGAGACCTTGAAGTACTTGTTCTCCAGATAAATCGAGTCGTCATGGACGTTGAAGTCCGTGATCCGATCCGTATTGCCTTTCGTCTTCGGATTGGTGTCGAACACGAAGATGTCCTTGCCCAATCCGCCGGTGAGGGTATCAGCACCGAGACCGCCGTGGATGCGGTCGTCGCCCGCACCGCCGTTCAGCACGTCGTTGCCCTTGCCGCCAATCAGAATGTTGGCGCCGTCGTTGCCGGTTAATTCGTTGTTCTTGTCATCGCCTGTCAGGGTGATGGCGACCGCGCCGACACCCATGATGTTCTCGATGCCGACGAGACGCGAAACGTCGTAGCTCACGGCGAGATAGACGGTGTCGATACCGGAGCTGTCCACGATCTGGTCGTTGACATCGTCGATGTAGTAGACGTCGTTTCCTGCACCGCCGCGCATCACGTCGACCCCAGTGCTGCCGTCCAGCATGTCGTTGCCGTCGCCGCCGTCGAGAGTGTCGTTGCCGCTGCCGCCGTTCAGCAGGTCATTCCCTGCCTCGCCGCGGAGAAAGTCGCGCCCATCCGCTCCCCTCAGGTGATCATCGAAACGTGTCCCGATGAACTGATCGTCCGACGCCGTGCCGGAAACATTGGCAGCCTCAGTGCGCAAATCGACGATCTGAGCGCGGGCATCGGTGAAAGCTCCCGCAATGTTCGGGCGCTCGCCCCAAGAGGCGATGAGGCGACCATCGGGGAGAAGTGCGAGATCGGGCGTGCTGAAGACGCGTCCATCCGCCGTGAATGGTCCAACTTTCTCATCGCTGCCGATATGGGCGCCCGCACCGTCGAAGAGCGAGACGCGAATCTCTTCCAGACCAGCGCTTGTGCCATAGGCCCAATACGCAACGGCGAATCCGCCATTGGGCAATGCGATCAAGTCTGATTTCGATGGAAGTCCCGGTAACCCGACACCGATTGATATTTCGCTTCCCGACTTGGATCCGTCTGCGTTGAAGATTTGAGCTGTCACGGTGCTGCCGGACACTCCTCGGACCGTCCATGTCACCACGAAACGGCCGTCGGAGAGTGCGGCCACGGACGGCTCGGTCTTGTTCATTCCGGATGAAGGAACGAGGAACTCGAGCGAGTCCGGCGTGCCGTCGGCCTTCATGATGCGGCCGCGGATGGTGTTATAGGGATCGTCTGCGCTAGCGCTCCGATCCTCAAAGACAACCACATAGCGGCCATCCAACAGGCCTGCGGCGGCGGGCAGATCCTGGAGGCCGGTATCAGTGACGTTCACTGTGCTCTCGGGCGACGAATGCCCATCACGATCGAACGCGCGGGTCCGGATCTTGCCTGTCTCGTAGTCCGAAAATGTTACGGTGAAACCGCCATTGGCGAGAGCGGTCACGGACGGTGCGTCCCGGCGTCCCTCTGGAAGTGTATTGAGCGTGAATTCAGTGCCGATGGGTTGTCCGTCGGATCCGAAGAGACGCGCTTGGATCTTGGAGCCGACATTGACGAAATCGTCCCCATCGTACCAGGAGACGACGAATCGGTTGTCGGCCAGAACCGTCAGTGTCGGGCTGATGATGCTGCTGCCCGCATCGATGGTGAACTCGCCGCCCGTGCGGGTTCCGTCGGCATTGAACATCTGTCCCTTGATGGATTGCGATGTTCCGAGGTTATTGCTCCACACGGCAACGAAGGTGCCATTCCCGAGGGCGCTGACATAAACCTCGTTCTGAGCGCCTTCAGTTGACGTATTGACCAGAAAGTTCGATCCCCAAAGAGCCATCGCTGCACCTACGTCCGTCATTTATATATGTTATATTGTATTAATAATGGAGAGAAAAGCAGTTTGTTCCCCACCCCCGGAAAGCGACAGAAAAGAACAGGGACGCGATTTCGTCTTTCTGTGTGCAGGATAACCGGCACGAAAAAAGCGCCCTGCGGAACAAGGCGCTTTCAGATTTAATATTAAGCGAGCTGCACGGGCCCCTCTGCTTTTGTCAGATCACGAAGAAGTCCTTGGCGGTCATCTTCAGGCTCTTATCGAGCGTGGCGATCTTGACCTGCTTCGCGGCGCCTGTGCCGTCGGCATCGTAGTAGAGAATGCCCTTCTTGCTGTCGTAGATGATCCGGTCATCGGCATCGTGCGCCGCTGTACCCTTGTAGAAGTGCTTGCTCGCCATCTGCTTCGGCTTCGCCAGCGTCCCGGCAGGTGATACCTTGAAGTATTTGTTCTCCAGATAGATCGAGTCGTCGCGGACGTTGAAGTCCGTGATCCGATCCGTATTGCCTTTCGTCTTCGGATTGGTGTCGAACACAAAGATGTCCTTGCCCGATCCGCCGGTCAGGGTATCGGCCCCCAGACCGCCATGGAGCCGGTCGTTGCCGCCGAAGCCGTTCAGTACGTCGTTGCCGGCATTGCCATAGAGAATGTCGGCCCCCTCGCCGCCGTTCATGGCGTTGTTGCCGGCGGTTCCCGTCAGCGTGATCGAGCCGGAGCCCCAGCCGTTGATGTTCTCGATGCCGACGAGCCTGTTGAGGTCGTACGAGATATTGACCGTCACCGAGTCGATGCCGCCGCCCGTGTCGTTCACCACATCGCCGGGGTTGTCGATCACGTAGGCGTCGTCGCCTGCACCGCCATCCATGACGTCGGCGCCCGCGCCGCCGTCCAGCACGTCGTTACCCGCGCCCCCATTGAGGACGTCATCGCCACCGCCGCCGATCAGGGTATCGTTGCCGCCGGCGCCGTTGAGCTGGTTGCGCGCCTCGTTACCGACGATGAGGTTGTTGCTCTCGTTGCCGGTGAGGTTGATGGCACTGGCGCCCGTGGCGAACAGGTTCTCGAGGTGAGTGGCCAACGTGTAGGTCGCGTCAGTATAAACTGAGTCGGTACCACCGCCAGCACCTTCGACAAGCGCCGTGCCGGCCTTGACGAAGTATAAATCGTCCCCCGCGCCGCCCTGCAGCGTGCTTGCGCCATTGCTGCCCACGAGCGTGTCGGCGAAGTTGGAGCCGATCACCTTCTCGAAGCTGGTGTAGGTATCGCCCGCCGCGCCGCCCGTCCCGATGCCCGTCTCGAGATTGACCCCTACGCCGCTGCCGGCGGCCTGGAAGGTCAGGGTGTCGATGCCGTCGCCGCCGTCGAAGTTGTCGTGTTCGTGCTTGGACGGAGCATAGATGTCATTCCCGCCTGTGCCGACGACCGTCACTGCCGCTGCGCGGGCATCCACAATCACCGTCTCAACGGAGCCGACGCCGAGCGACGGATCATACCATGACACCGAGAGACGGCCATCGGCCATTTCGGAGATCGCAGGCATGCTCTGATGGCCATTGAGAGGAATCCGGATTGCGGGGCCCGCATGGCCCTCGGCATCGAAAACCTTCACATAGATTTCGGCTCTTTGGTCTCCATCCGGTGCTTGGCCCTTGTACGCAACAGCATACCCGCCATTATGAAGCGCGGTGATGCTCGTCTTCAATCCGCCGCTATCGGTCGTCCGAGGCGCGAGCGGAACCGAGCTGTCCCGCACGATGGTGTTTGTCGTTGTGTTTAGATGGAAGGTATCAACTGTGACCTGATAATTAAAACTATCCACATAAGTCACGGCGAACGCGCCGGTTAGGTTCCCGTCTGCATCCTTCAACGCGACAAGGTCGGATTCGGCGATACCTGGAATTACTGTTGAAAACAGACGGATGGCACCATTTTTGACGGTTGCGATCATCAGATCGTTACCGACGTTGTAGCTGACCGCGTAACCGATATCGTCACCCAGCCAATCTAAGCTTACCTTGGTGCTTGCGGCATCGACGTTGAGGACAGTTTCATTCCGCTGACCTGTTGCAGTGATCTCCAGAAATGTAAGCTTGGGAACGTCGGGGCTCTGCTCCTTGACATAAGCAATCATACGGCCGCCGTGACCGTTGGTAGCGACATGGACCCCATCGGCATTGGCCGCTTGGCTCAGGGTTACGGCAGATCCCAGTGCTTCGCCATTGATGTTAAATGCTTGGCTCTTCAGAACACGGCCGCCACTTGCAGCGCTCGGCGCTTCGGTCCAGGTGACCACGAACGATCCGTCCGTATTCGTGAGAATGTGAGGCTGCCATTGTGAGATGTTGCCATCGGTCGGACCTGCCACGAAGTGGGTGCTTACCTTCTCACCGTTGCCGTTATAAATTTGGAAGGAAATCTGTTTATCCCACCGATAGGCGACCACGTAGCCGCCGTTCGGCAGCATCGAAACGGCATCCAGATCGCCATTCGCGACGACGCTAACCGATCCCCACAATGTCGGGTTCTGCTCTATAGTCATTTGATGTTCTCCTGAAAGGCAAATACGCCAGAGAATGATTGCGTGATTCTTTAATCCGACAAGCCTGAACTCGTCGGAGCCGGCGGGCGTAGACAACCCGGCTTTGGCCGGATCCTACGGAAGCAAGGGTGAGCTTTGCCCTGTCGTGTCTTCGTTCAGATATTTCTCTCTCGATCCGCAGCCTTTCGGGCCACTGATTCATCGGAGAATTGACGTTACGCTATATTGCTGCAAGCTTGACCTCGCAACTCTCCGTTCGGAGAGGATGTGCCGTTAGGGAAGACTCAAGTTGTTCCCGTCGCTTGGCTAGACTTCAACTAAGTGCTTGTTCTTGCATGAAGAAAGCCGTTCTCAGTCACGGGCGATAATATTTCGTGGCCGAGCTTGATCGTGCGCTGAAACACATGCCCGGCTCTCGCCCCTGGCACGCACTCAGAGAGACGGAAAGGAAGCCGGTAGCGCTCGACCTTCTTTCCCTATTCTCGTGAGTAGCCACCGCCAAACCTGACCTGTGCTTCCGACGGGGGTCGAGCAACCTCGGCCGCCCCCTGCCAACCGATGCGAGCGCTCTATCTCTTGGAATGTGATCCGGAGACGTGAAATCCGGGCCTCCGGAAAAGTCTTTTCAATTCAACAAGCCGGCGTCGGCGCGCTCGCTTTCGAGCGATCCGGTCGGGTCAGCGAGAACGAAAGGATCGGCGCGATGAGCGTTTTCACCACCAAGGACGGCACCGAAATTTTCTATAAGGATTGGGGTCAGGGGCAGCCTGTCGTCTTCTCGCACGGTTGGCCGCTCTCCGCCGATGCCTGGGATGCCCAGATGATGTTTCTAGGCACGCTCGGCTACAGGGTCATCGCCCATGACCGCAGGGGCCATGGCCGTTCGAGCCAGACCTGGGAAGGCAACGACATGGACACCTATGCGGATGACCTTGCCGAACTTCTCACCGCGCTCAACGTGCAAGGCGCCGTTCTTGTCGGCCATTCGACCGGTGGCGGCGAGGTCGCCCGCTATATCGGCCGTCATGGCACATCGCGGCTGGCGAAGGCGGTGCTCCTCAGCGCCGTCCCGCCGCTGATGCTGAAAACGCCTGCCAATCCCAACGGTACGCCGCTCGAAGCCTTCGACGGAATTCGCGCGGGCGTCCTCGCCGACCGTGCGCAATACTTCAAGGATCTGACAATGCCCTTCTACGGCTATAACCGCGAGGGCGCGAAAATCTCCAAAGGGATCCGCAACTCCTTCTGGAGACAGAGCATGCAGGCCAGCATCAAGGCCTCGTTCGATTGCATCAAACAATTCTCGGAGACCGATTTCACCGAGGATTTGAAGAAGTTCGATATCCCGACATTGATCGCCCACGGCGATGACGATCAAATCGTGCCGATCGGCGCCGCCGCGATGCTGTCGTCAAAACTGGTCCCCGGCGCGACGCTCAAGATCTATCCCGGCGCACCACATGGCCTCGCCGAGACACGAAGAGACGAGTTCAATGCCGACTTGTTAGCGTTCATCAAGAGCTGAATGGGATCGACGCGGACCTTGCGCGGAAGCCGTCGCTTTAGATTACGGGGAGACAGCCTGCCGATCTCCGAGCCAGTCCTCCACATAAAATCGCATTATCGCAACGCGAGCGATGGCGAGCAGCGGTGTCGCGAGCGCCATGCCGGTCACGCCGAAGAAGGAACCGAGAATCACGATGCCGACCAACGTCCAGGCCGGGGGCACCTGCACGGCTTCCCGGTGAACCAGCGGGCCGATCACATAGCCATCGATGTTTTGGATCAGGAAATAGATCGCCATCGCCCAGATGAGCATCGTCGTGCCGAGCGGCATCGCCACGAGCGCCACCGGTATGCCCGCAACCAACGGCCCGATATAGGGGATGACGGTCGACAATCCGGCCTGGAGACCGAGCAGAAAAGCGCCGGGGAGACCGAGAAGATAGAGAGCGAGCCACATAAAGACCGCGACCAGGGCCGTTCGCACAAGCTGACCGAGAATCCAGGCGCGCATCACATCCCCCATCTCCCGAAACACGTTGCGGGCGCGCGCGCGATAGCCGAGCGGCACGAGACAGAGAGCGCCTTCGCGATAGCCGTCCGGGTTGGCGGCAAAGAAGAGACCCAGGCACACGATCACGGCAATATTGACCAGCAGCCCCGAGGCGGTACCGAGCGCGAACTGCACGTGGCCGAACAGAATCGCGGGATCGGGAAGCAGGTGAGAAAAATCGCGCCCGCCCTCCGGTCCCAGAACATCGATGCCGAAGCTCGTGAGCTTCTGTTGCAGCACGTCGATCTGCGCATCCATGACACGGATGAGCAAACGCGCCTGTTCAGGCAATTGGCTGATTCCCCGGACGAGAGCAAAGGCGATGACGCCGGTCAGGATCAGGCTCACGAGCGCCAGACGCCAGGACCGCCTCAGCGGAAGGATCGGTGCGAGCGCCCGGGTGCAGGCATCGAGAAAGGAGGCGAAAAGGGCCGCGCTGAAGATCAACAGCAGACTACCCGCGTTGTACCAGACGAAAGCCAGGCAGAGCAGCAATGCGATGACCGTCAGCGGCGTTGCGAGGCCGAGCCAGAACGACTTTCGCGATATATCGCCCGGAGAAACCGGCGGTCGAATTTCGGTCTGCATATGACGCCCCTGAACGGTCACCTTGGCATTCAGATAGGGCAGCGCGCACTCATGTCATCGAACCCCGGCATTCGCAGAAATGCCGGCGCCGCGTTCAATAATGAGGCGGCGGCGGCTCGCTGTGCGAGGAGGCGCGGGCGTTATGTTCGGCTTCCTGCACACGGTCGCGCAGGCCGACGATCTGCCGGGTCAGGCTGTCGATCTGCTTCCATTGCGCGGTGATGGTCTTGTTCAGATCCTCGATGGTCTCCTCCTGGTGGGTGAGACGCATTTCGAGCCTGTCGATGCGCGCGTTCAGGGCCTCGATGTCACTCATGGGTTTCGACGCCTCCGTTGGCGGGCGCCGCCCCCGATTGCTCCACAAGCCCGTGCCCCAGAGCGACGCGCTCATCGAACACGAAACACGCGCCATCCCACCGGCTTTGCTCTTCCGGAACCTCTTCCAGATATTTCAAAATGCCGCCCTTGAGGTGATAAACCTCCTCGAAGCCGCGCGAGAGCATGTAGGAGCTCGCTTTTTCGCAACGAATGCCGCCCGTACAGAACATGGCGACCTTCTTGTGCGTCTTCGGATCGAGCGTGCGCTCCACATAGGTGCGGAAATCGCTGAAACGTTCGATCCTCGGATCGAGCGCCCCCTGGAACGTCCCCATCTCGACCTCGAAGGCATTGCGCGTGTCGATGAGCACGAGATCAGGCGTTTCGAGAAGCTTGTTCCAGTCCGCGGGGTCCACATAAGTGCCGACCACCGTCGTCGGATCGGTGTCCCGGTCGCCGAGCGTCACGATTTCCTTCTTGAGGCGCACCTTCAGGCGCTGGAACGGCATTTCGAGTGCGCCCGAGAACTTCAGTTCGAGATTGTCGAGACGTCCACCGAAGAGCGCCCCATCGCGAAGCTCGGCAATCAAGGCGTCGATCCGGTCGGCCTCGCCGGCAATTGTGCCGTTGATTCCTTCCTGCGCCAGAAGGAGGGTGCCCTTCAATTCGAGGGCAGCGCAAAGCGCGTGCAAAGGCTCCCGCAGGTCGCGGAAATCCGGCAGCGCAACGAATTGATAGAGGGCGGCAACTTTGTAGGTCATGGCGGTGGTTTAGCAGCCGAAAGGCGCGCGGGAAACCCGCGAGGGCCTGTCCCTGGCGTCGCGCCGAACTCCCTTCAGTCCCGGATGCTCACCGAGAAGACCTCGTAGCCCGCCCCGTTCACCAGCCGCACGGTCTCCACGCCGAGCGACCGGCCCTGCGGTTGGCGGGCCCTCTCGAAGACCTTCAGCGCCCGTTTCTTGGCCGTTTCGACGGAATCGACCCGCACCAATGTCCGGCGAACGAGGGCGCTACCCTCGGCCTCGGGTCCGATGGATTCGATGCGAAAGATCTCCGGCACGGCTTGGTCTCCACGATCATGCCGCTCTTAGGGCATGATCCGCCAAAGGGGAATTGGTTTTAACCGCACGGCGGATAGAGCCTTTCGCGTCAGAGCATTTCCAATGGTTGTGAGCGCTTCGGCGGCGGAAAAGCCGCATCGAGTTCGTGAAAATCCTCCGGCGACAGAACCAGATCGGCCGCCGCCCGGTTTTCCGCGACGTGAGCGCGCCGCCCGGCCTTCGGAATGGCCAGCACATGCGGATCTCGCAGCACCCAGGCCAACGCGATCTGGGCGGGCGTCGCCCCATGCCTTGCCGCGATCTTCGCCAAGGCTGGATGACGCAGGATCCGGCCCTGTTCGATGGGTGAATAGGCCATGATGGGCATGCCGCGCTTCCGGCACCACGGAAGAAGATCGAACTCGATGCCGCGGCGGCTGAGGTTGTAGAGAACCTGATCGGTGGCGCAGTCGTCACCCCCCTTGAGGCCTATGATTTTCTCCATATCCGCGACATCGAGATTGCTGACGCCCCAGGAGCGGATCTTGCCCGCGCTCATCAGCGTCTCGAAGGCTTGGAGCGTTTCGGATAGGGGGACGCCCCCGCGCCAGTGCAGCAGATAGAGATCGATCCGATCCGTACCGAGCCGATCAAGGCTCGCCTCGCAGGCCGCGACCGTGCCTTTCCGCGAGGCATTGGACGGCAGAACCTTGCTGACGAGAAAAACCTCGTCACGGCACCCTGCTATGGCCTCACCCGCGACTTCTTCCGCTCCGCCATCGGCATACATTTCCGCCGTGTCGATGAGGGTCATGCCCAAATCGATCCCATACCTCAAGGCTGCGACTTCGTCGGCGCGCCGCGAGGCGGCCTCGCCCATATACCAGGTGCCCTGGCCGAGAGCGGGGACCGAAGATCCATTCGGGAAAGCAATGCTTTTCATGCAGCCAGAATGCGCGACACGAAGATCGAAGGCAAATCGGACGAGGGCAAGGATGTAAGGGTCAACCGTTAGACTTTCGCGAAAAAAGTGCGGACGGGACTTCCCTTGTTGCGCTTTGAGCGTCACGGTCTGCGACCAAACGAATCTCATCAAAGACACCTCACGGGAGACGCCAGGAAATGAAGCTGCTGCGGTATGGTCCGGTCGGGCAGGAGAAGCCCGGATTGGTGGATGCGAACGGCGCCATTCGCGATCTTTCCGCGCATGTGCAGGACATTGCCGGAGCAGCACTCTCGGTGGAGGGCCTGAAGCGCATCGCCGCGCTCGATTCCGCGACATTGCCCGCTGTCGATCCGTCCGTTCGTCTAGGCCCGTGCGTTGCCGGGACGGGCAAGTTCGTCTGCATCGGCCTCAATTATTCCGATCACGCCGCCGAGACCGGCGCCACCGTGCCGCCGGAGCCGATCGTCTTCATGAAAGCGACGAGCGCCATCGTCGGGCCGAACGACAATATCGAGATTCCGCGCGGATCGCAGAAGACCGACTGGGAAGTGGAACTCGGAATCGTCATCGGCCGCCACGCAAAGTACGTGAGTGAGGCCGACGCGCTCGATTATGTGGCGGGCTATTGCCTCACCAACGATGTTTCCGAGCGCGCCTTCCAGGCGGAGCGGCAGGGGCAATGGACCAAGGGCAAGTCCTGCGACACCTTCGGGCCCACAGGCCCCTGGCTCGTGACGAAAGATGAGATCGCCGATCCGCAGAACCTCAAGATGTGGTGTGACGTGAACGGCCGCCGCATGCAGAACGGCTCCTCGGCGACCATGGTCTACGGCGTGAGATATCTCGTCTCCTACCTCTCGCAATTCATGTCGCTGCATCCGGGCGACATCATCTCCACCGGCACGCCGCCGGGTGTCGGGCTCGGAATGAAGCCGCCGGTGTTTCTCAAAGCGGGCGATGTGGTAACGCTCGGCATCGAAGGTCTCGGCACGCAGCGCCAGCTCTGCGTTCAGGGCTGACGCAACATTCGTCCGCAAAGGGCGTTCGCGCGCCCTTCCTCTTTATCTTCTCGAACGTTCAAGAATCATGGACCTTTCAACCGTCGCGCTTCTCGCCGCCTCCGGATTGGCGGCAGGTCTCGTCAATGCGATTGCCGGAGGCGGCACGTTCTTCACCTTCTCCGCCCTCGTCGCAACAGGGCTTCCGCCGGTCATCGCCAATGCGACGAGCGCCGTGGCGGTCACGCCCGCCAATCTCGCCAGCGCCTGGGCTTATCGGCGAGAACTCGCCGCGAATTTCAAACGCTTCGCGGCGCTCGGCATCGTCAGCCTGATCGGGGGTCTCGGTGGCGCCTACATCCTGACGACGACGGATAATGCCGCCTTCCGCCAACTCGTGCCGTGGCTGCTTCTGTTTGCGACGGTGTTGTTTGCGGCAAGCCCCAAGATCGTTGCGCTCGCGCGCTCCATCGCGCGGCACGAAGGACATAGCCCTTCGACGAAAGCCTGGGTGACGGGCCTCGCCTTTCAATTGGCGGTCGCGGTCTATGGCGGCTTTTTCGGCGCGGGCATGGGCATCGTGATGCTTGCCGCGCTCGCCATCACCGAGGGCGACGATTTCCACCTGATCAATTCGGCAAAACACCTGTGCTCGACGCTGATCCAGCTCGTCGCGGTCGTCATCTTCATCGCGGCGGGGCTCGTCGCGTGGCGGGAGATGGTCATCGTCGGCGCAGCCTCCGTGATCGGCGGCTATCTCGGCGTCGTCTTCGGCCGCCGCCTGCCGCCCATGATGATCCGCTGGCTTGTGATCGGCGTCGGTACGGTCCTGACGATCTATTTCTTCGTGCGCTAGAGTTTGATCCGGTGTTGCGGCACACACATCGTGTCTGGCGGGAACGAAATTCCCTCCTTCTTTACGATAGAATGTAGCGCTTTCCCTGTTTCTCGATTATGAAACAAGTTTCCGAAACGTCACTTTCTACCGGAACCTCTATGAATCAGCCGCGCGAACCGCTTTTTACTTCCGATGCCGGAAAGATCGTCAACAAGGCCGTCGGCGCGACGCAAACCGCGTTCGCCTCCGAGGCGGGCAAGGCCTTGCGCGCGGTCATCGCCAAAGGGCCGGATGGATTGATGCAGCATCTGGCGGGCGTCGCCGAGAAGAACATGCCCGATCCGCTGGCGCAGGCCCGTTTGCGCCTTGCCGAGCAGGGGCAAAATTTCGAGACCATGCGTGGCGCCATCGCCAAGATCGGCCATTCGCTCGGACGATTGAACGAGACCCCGGACACCGAGGCCGAGAGGGCGCATGTCAAGGATCTTCTGAACGCCCAGGCGGAGGCCATTCAGGGCCTTACTCTGTTGGCGCTCAAAGGCCAGCAGGCGCAAGCCGACTTGATCGCCGCCATTGACGGGCATTCCCGCCGACCGGGCTCCGGCATGCCGAAATGGATCTATTACATCATGGGCGTCATGATGATCTGGAGCCTGCTCAGCATTGTCTGGAACATGCTTTTCTAGAGCATGATCAGAACAAGTGGAAACCAGTTGTTCGCCCGGATCATGCGGCAATAAGGAATCTAGAGTTTGATCCTGTTTCAATCTGAAACGATCAAACTCTAGAACTGCCGAACACATTGTCCGTTACGGGCCATTTTAGTTAGATTTCGCTTACTCTCGCGAGGGCCAGAACCATGTTCGACGCCAAGAAACTGCTTGATGCGCTGGGGACACCGGCCGGCACGCCCGCACCGGAGAAACCCGCAGCGGAGACCGGCGAGAAGAAGACTGACGCTAAACCGGCTGCCAATCCGCTGGGCGCGGGCACCCTTCTCAGCGACCTGATCGGGATTGCCAACCAACCGAGCCCTCCGCCCTTATCTTCCGAGAAGACAGAAGGTGAAGCGCCCCCGCCAAAACCCGCCAAAGCCGCGCCACCGACGGACCTGACGGATCTCGTTCTCAACAAGGCGCAGGATTATCTGCGCTCGCCGCAGGGCAATGCCGCCATGAACGCGCTCGTGCTCGGCGTAACGAAAGCGGTTGCGAATTCGGAGGCAGGTCGCAAACTGGCCGCTTCCGCGAAAACCAAAGGCACCGCTCTGTTCAACCGCTTCATGAACAAGAGTGGCGGTCCGCCGATTATCGATGCCACGCTGCAGCCCGTACTCACCGCTCCAGTTCAATTGTCGCCACCTGAAACGCCTCAATCGGGTGAGACTGCGCTCCTGATCGTGCGCGCCATGATCGCGGCCGCAGCAGCCGATGGCGTCATCGACGAAGGCGAACGCGCGCGCATTCTCGGCGCTCTGAAAATGGCGGGAATCGATGGCGAGGGCGTTCATCTGATAGAGGCGGAACTCGCGCACCCGGCAAGTGTCGCGGATCTGGCCTTAGCCGCGAAGACGCCGGAAATGGCCCTGCAAGCCTACATGGCTGCCCGGCGCGTGATCACGCCGAATGCCATCGAGGAGCGCGTTTTCCTCGCGCATCTCGCCGGAGCGTTGAAGCTCGATCCGCGAGTCGTGGCGCAGATCGATGCGGGTTCGTAACTGTCAGGTCGCGAACGCTTCCGGGTGACGCAGCTTCAGCGCTTGCACGAGCGCGATGGTCTTCAGATCCGCAAAGCGATTTTGCGCCAGCATGGAATCGAGCTCGGCGAAGGTGATTTCGAGCACTTCGATATCCTCATGCTCTTCCGCCAATCCTCCACCTTCCGCAACGCGGTCGGCCTGGGTGTAGGGTGCGAGAAAGAGGTGCACATATTCCGTCGTCGCGCCGGGCGCGGACCAGCCACCGCCGACGGATTCGAGCATCTCGATGCGAACGCCCGCTTCCTCCAACGCTTCCCGACGCGCGCAGATCTCCGGCTCCTCTCCGTCGAGGAGACCCGCGATGGTTTCGACAAGAGCCGACGGTCCTGAATCATACATCACGGCGGCGCGGAACTGGCTGATGAGAACGACCGTCCTGCGTTCAAGATCATAGGGAAGCACCGACGCCGCATGACCGTTATGGCCAACCTCCCGCTCCATCACGCGCCCGTCAGGCATCGCGATCTCGAGTTTGAGAAGCTTGCGCCACCCGCTGAAAAGCGTCGTCACCTTGCTGATCCGATAAGCCGTCACGGCGTCGTCCCTGCCCTGAAATGGTCAAGCTTTCCCATTAGGCTATCGAATACCATGCAACCAGCTTCGCTGAGGTTGAAGTCACAACAATTCAACTTGCGGGTGCGGCCTGCGGTAGCGCCCGGAATTGCCATGCGCGCCTTCATCGAGGATATGAGGAGGAATAACACGCTGATTCGTTTCACTGATTCCATTCGCGGCCTCGCGCCGGAAACGATTTCGGCTTTCACGATTTCGTATTGATCGAACCGCTTCGCCGATTTGGCGTTGGATGCGTTGTGCATCCTTGTCTGAGGGGACCATGAAAACTTCGGAACGGATAACGAGCATCGATTTCTGGCGCGGGTTCGTGCTCATCGCGATTTTCGTCAATCACATTCCCGGCAATCTCGTTGAAAATCTGACGCCGCGCAATTACGGCTTCTCGGATGCGGCCGAAGCTTTCATTTTCATCTCCGGCCTTTCGGTCGCCCTTGTGTATTATCCGAAGATTGCGCAAAGCGGCCTCCTCGACATCGCGAAACGATGCCTTCTGCGGTCGTTCCAGCTCTACAAGGTGCATCTGCTCCTGACGGCGGGGGCCATTGCACTGTTTTCCATCGGCTATGAACTGAGTGACGACATCGGCCTGATCGAAGCCGATGGGCGCGATGCGGTCTTCGGAAACACAGCAAAAGGGATCACCGGCATTCTGGTGCTGGGTCATCAACTCGGTTATTTCAACATTTTGCCACTCTACATCGCCCTGATGCTGTGGGCGCCCGTGGCGCTGATCCTGACGCGCATCCATGCGACGTTCGCGCTCGCGGTCTCTTTTGCCATCTACATCTTTGCGCGAACCGGCACGCTGACCCTGCCGAGCTGGCCGGAGCCAGGCACATGGTTCTTCAATCCCTTCGCCTGGCAATTGCTGTTTACCATCGGCATCGTCACGGGCGTCGTGTTCGCAGGTCACCGTCCGCGCTACCAGCACACGCTCTTCGTCATATGCGTGGGAGCCGTCGCTCTGTCCTTCGCCGTCATGACCAATGCTCTTAGTCTCACCCCCGGATTGTTCGACAACAGCTTCGAGCATTTCGACATGACCAAGCAGGATCTCGGGCTCGGGCGCCTTCTCCACTTTCTCGCCCTCGCCTACGTGGTGACGCAGTTGCGCATCGGCCGCATCTGGGAGCGCTCCCCCGTCGGCCCCGATCTGATGCGGCTTGGCCGGAACGGGTTGCCTGTCTTCGCCGTCGGCTCGATTTTGAGCGCACTCGGACAGGTCATTATGACGCTCACGGCGGTGAAATCCTCGGCTAGTCCGCACATGATCGGCATGGTATTCACGATTACTGGCGTGTTCGGTCTCCTTGCTCTGGCGCGATACCTCGAATGGAACAAGCTCAACTCCGACGGCTTGCGCAAAAGCCGCGCAAAACGTCTCGGTCTGTCGTCCGTGTCGCCAGGCTAGCACTTGCCCTTAGTTTGAGCTGCGGCGCCCCCATCGCCGCAAAGGCGCAGGATTCTGCCTGCCCCAAGACGCAATCCGTTTTTTCCACCGGGGGTGAGTTCCGTACCCTGGCATTGAAACTGATGCGCAAGCAGCCGATCCGGGTTCTCGCCATCGGCTCCTCCTCCACGGAGGGCTACGGAGCGTCGTCTCCCGCGCAAGCCTATCCGGCCCAACTGGAAGACGATCTTTCGCGGGCCTGGCGGACACGGATCACCGTCATCAACGCGGGCAAGGGCGGCGAGACTGCCAACCAGACCATCGGCCGCCTGAAGGAGATCCTTGTAGAGAGCAAGCCGGATTTCGTGATCTGGCAGGTGGGCACCAACGATGCGGTCAAGGGCATTGATGAAGTCGCCTTCCGCGCCCTGTTGGAACAGGGTGTGACGACCGTCGAGAAGGCCGGGGTCGAAATGATGCTGCTCGATCAGCAATTCTTTCCGACCATTAAGGACCTCGCCCAATATGAGCGCTTTGTCGCGACTGTCCGGGACGTCGCCGAGGAGCACAAGATCTCCCTGTTCTCGCGCTACGCGATGATGAAGCAGTGGAACAGCGGATCGTCGGACGATCTTCGCTCCATGCTCGCGACCGACGGTTTCCATATGGGCGACCGAGGCTATGATTGCCTTGCGGGCCGCCTGTCGGACGAGATCGAGACGATGGTGGCGCGCTCGGTGAAACTCGCAAAATCCGTGGCCGACGTGAAGCGTTAGGCGCGCGGCGAGACCTTCAACCTGATATTATCCCGGACACTCGACCCTCATCCTGAGGAGCGGCAAAGCCGCGTCTCGAAGGAGGGTCCAGCGTGCTCTGAAAGCACCTCCCCATCGCGACGATCTAACGGCCTCCTGAGGAAGCTCCAGCTTGGAACCTAACTCACGATCGGAGGCTTGAGCGTTCAAACCCAGCCGCCATCCACGAGATAGCTCTGCGCGGTGATCGCGCCCGCATCGTCCGAAGACAAGAACAAGGCGACCTTTGCGATGTCCTCAGGGATCAGTTTGCGCTTCACGCATTGGCGCTTGAGCAGTTCTTCCTCACCTTCCGGCGTGAGCCAGAGATCGATCTGGCGCTGGGTCATGATCCAGCCCGGAACGATGGAATTGACGCGGATATGCCGCGCGCCGAGTTCGCGGGCGAGCGCGCGGGTCAACCCCACCACGGCGGATTTTGCGGTCTTGTAGGACGCGAACGAATCCTCGCTCGCCATGTAGCTGGTGGAGCCCATATTGATGATGGAGCCGCCGCCCGCTTTCTCCATATCCGGCAGCACAGCCTGCGCCGCGAAGAACTGGTGGTCGAGATTGGTAGCGAAACGCTCGCGCCAATATTCCGGCGTCACTTCTTCGATGGTGTGGCGATCGTCCCGCGCGGCGTTGTTGACGAGAATAGTGATAGGCCCCAACGCCGCGCTGGTACGCTTGATCGCCGCCTGCAACGCCGGAATATCGCGCACGTCGTTATGCTCGAAATGCACGCGCTCGCCGAGGCGCTCCGCTAAGGCCTGTCCCGCTTCAGCATTGTAATCGAGAACGCCGACCTTGCAGCCCTGACGATGAAATGCCTCTGCAATGCTCTCGCCAATGCCGCTCGCGCCGCCGGTGACGAGAACGGTTTTGCCCTTGAGAGAGCCGTAGATGGTTTGGGTCATAAGGACTCGCTTTATATCTTGTAACTGCAATCGAACGTTCGGAATTGATCGCCACGCGCTCTCCTCCCCCTTGTGGGGAGGAGTTGGAGGTGGGGGTGTTGGCGCTTCGCTGTCCAAGGTGGGCGTTTGCCCCCTCCCTCCCCACAAGGGGGAGGGGAAAGAGGCGCGCATTCTTGAAAGACAGTGCCTCTCAGCTCGCGCCCGGTCCCGGTGTCGCGCCGGGCGGGCACTTGCCCAAAATGATCATGCCGAGCACTTCATCCTGCGTGACGTCGTTCACGCTCGCCGAGCCGACGAGTTTGCCGTTCTTCATCACGCTGACGCGATCGGCCAAACCGAACACGTCGTGGATGTCGTGGCTGATGAGGAAGATGCCGATGCCTTCCTTCTTCAGTTGCAGCACGAGATCGGCCACCTGTTGCGTCTCGGCGGGGCCGAGAGCCGCTGTCGGCTCGTCCATGATCAGCACGCGCGCGTTGAAATAGATCGCGCGCGCAATCGCCACCGATTGACGCTGACCGCCGGAAAGCGCCTTCACCGGCTCCTTGAAGCGGCGGAAATGCGGATTGAGACGCGCCATCACCTTGCGCGTTTCCGATTCCATCGTGGCATCGTCGAGAGTGCCGTAAGGCGTCAGCACCTCGCGGCCGAGAAAGATGTTGCCCGCCGCATCGATGTTATCGGCAAGCGCCAGCGTCTGATAGATCGTCTCGATGCCATAGCGCTTGGCATCGCGCGGTGTGCCGATCTCCGCGCGCTCGCCATTCACATAGATCTCGCCGCTATCGGGCCGATAAGCGCCGGAGAGAATCTTGATCAGGGTCGACTTGCCCGCGCCGTTATGGCCGAGAAGTCCGACCACTTCGCCCGGACGCAGATCGACGGACACGTCATCGACCGCCTTGATGCCGCCGAAAGCAATGGAAATGTCGCGCATCTCCACGAGAGGCTTGGAATCGAGAGGCTTGGAAACTTGCTGCATGGATGCCCCCCTTTACTTGAAACGACGGCGATAGAGCCCGTCCACCCACACCGCCAACACGAGCACCGCGCCGACGACGATGTTCTGCAAGGGCGTATCGACGCCAAGCAACACCATGCCCGATTGCAGCGACTGCATGACGAGCGCACCGAGCATGGCGCCCGCAATCGTGCCGACGCCACCCGCAAGGGACGTGCCACCGATGACGGCGGAGGCGATCACGTAAAGCTCGTCGAGCGTGCCCGCCGCATTGGTGGCCGCGTTCAGGCGCGCGGTCGCAATGCAAGCGGAGATGCCGCAGAGCACACCCATGAGGCCGAACACTTTCATCAGCGCCCAGCGGGTGTTGATGCCCGACAATTCCGCAGCCTCTGGATTGCCACCGATGGCGAAGACGTAGCGGCCGAAGCGGCGACGCCGCGCGAGGAAGGTCATGAGAAGACCGACCACGATGGCGATCACGACAGGAAGCGCGATACCGTGCGGAACGAACAGGCCGCCCTCCGGCCATGCGATGCCGTTGGCCTCGGCCCAGCGGCGCGCGGTGCCGGCGGGAAGCGGATACGAATTCATGACGAACGCAGTGGCGAGCACGGCGACACAGGCAATGGCCCCAATCACCGCGTCGGCCCAGACCGGCCGCACCGGAAAGCCGAAACGGATGCGGCGGCGGCGCGCGAGCCCTAAGCCCACCATGATGAGGCCGCAGGCCAGCATCGCGATGGCCCATGTGGCGACCGCACCGAGCGCGCCTTCCACGCCGCCACCCAACGCCTTGAAACGCGTGTCCATGGGCGCGATCGTTTGACCGGCGGTGACCCACCAGGCCGCGCCGCGCCACACGAGCAAGCCACCCAGCGTCACGATGAAGGAGGGAATGGCGAGATAGGCGATGAGCCAGCCTTGAAAGAGCCCGATAGCTCCGCCGATAGCAACGGCGAGCAGAACGGCGATGGGGGCGGTGAGCCAATGCTCGAGGCCGAGGAAAGAGGGTAGCCACTGCACCTGCGCCACGCCGATGATCATGCCGACGACGCCAAGAATCGCGCCGACCGACAGATCGATGTTGCGGGTGACGATGATGAGGACCATTCCCGTCGACATCACCGCGATGGAAGCCGTCTGCACCGACAGGTTCCACAAATTGCGCGGCGTGAGGAAGAAACCGCCGGAGAGAATGTCGAAGCCGATCCAGATGACGGCGAGTGCCGCCAGCATACCGATCATGCGGACATCGATTTCAAGCTTCGAGAGAAACGATCCGGACGTGACGCTGGGCGGCGGGGCGGACGTGGCGACGGGTGGTGCGGCGACGGGTGGTGCGGTCATAATAAAAACTACAGTCGTTAAAGCCGTCATTCCGGGGCCGCGGAAGCGGAACCCGGAACCCATAACCGTTGCGGGAGGGGCCCTCCCGCAACGGTCCAACGAGCTTTTCAGCCAATGCGTTTATGGGTTCCGGGCTCTCGCTTCGCTCGCCCCGGAATGACAGAGGTTGACTTAATCGCAGACCTTCGCGCTGCCCTTCTTCACACCCTGGCAGACCACGTCCTTCGAGACCCAGCCGGCATCGATGACCAAGGCAAGGTTATCCTTCGTGATCGCGACAGGGGTGAGGAACTTGGCGGTCATGTTCTGCTTCTTCGCACCCTGGTTCCAGCTCTGCGCGCCGGAGATTTCGGCGAGCTTCTTGCCGCCAGCGAGAGCCACGGCGATTTCAGCGGCGTTGCGGCCGAGTTCGCGCGCGTCCTTGAAGACGGTGACGCTCTGGGTGCCGAGGGCGACGCGGTTCAGAGCCGCCTTGTCGGCATCCTGGCCGGAGACCGGAACGGAACCGGCAAGGCCTTGAGCCGCAAGCGCCGCAATCGCACCGCCGGCTGTGCCGTCATTGGCGGCGACGACCGCATCGACCTTGTTGTTGTTCTTGGTTAGGAACTGCTCCATGTTCCGCTGCGCATTGGCGGGGAGCCAGCCATCCGTATAGGCCTCACCGGCGTTCTTGATCTTGCCCGAATCGATGGAGGGCTTGAGCACTTCCATGGCGCCCGCGAAGAGGAAGTTGGCGTTCGGATCGGAGCCCGAGCCCTTGATGAAGACATAGCTGCCTTCGGGCTTGGCCTTCAGCACTTCACGCGCCTGCAGACGACCCACCTCGACATTGTCGAAGGTAAGGTAGAACACCTGCGGAATTTCGATGAGACGATCATAGCCGACCACCGGAATACCCTCGGCCACAGCCTTCTCGACAGCCGGACGGACCGCATCGGAATCCTGCGCCAGAATGATCAGCGCCTTGGCGCCGCGCGCGATCAGGCTTTCGATATCGGTGAGCTGCTTGGCGGGCGAGGATTGCGCATCCGCCGAAACGTAGGTGCCGCCGGCCTTTTCGACCGCGGCCTTGATGGCGGCTTCGTCCGTCTTCCAGCGCTCTTCCTGGAAATTCGACCAGCTGACGCCGACGACAGGGCCCTTGCCCTGCGCAAGAGCCGCCGTCGCCGAAAGGGCGAGAGCGGCGAGGCTGATCATCGCATGCTTCTTGAACGACATGGGGTTTCCTCCTCGGGCAGGCGCGTTCCCTAGCGTTGCCCTTTGGTTGTATATGGCCGGGAAACCGCCGTGGGCACGGGCGGTCCCTCGTCAAAAGTTTTTTCGACCACAGAATTAATTATCCGGGAACAGGATGCTTTCAAGCGGCAAACATCTAGGCATTTGGTCGAATAACCCGATCTTCCGACTTGTTTTCTTCGTTCAATGAACAAAAAAGAAGGCATGTCGTTGTCGTCCCTGACTCCTCGTGAGACCGCGCGCCGCCGCCTGCTCGATGCTTTGCGTCGGGAAGGGCCGATGGCGCGCGTCGAGATCGGCCACCAGCTCAGCATGAGCCCCGCAAGCGTCTCGGAACTGACGGCAAACCTTATGGAAGAGGGTGTTCTTCTGGCCGACGACGCGGGCGACGCCTCGCCAGGGTTGTTCCGTGGACGGCCGAAGGTACGGCTCTTCTTCTCCGAAACACTGGGCAGCGTCATCGGCGTCTGGATGGGCTTCAATCGTATTGAGCTGCGGCTTGTCGACAGCGCAGGTCGAAACCGCGCGAGCCGCCATGTGGAGCGTCCCCTGCGCAATCTCGGCGCCGAGGAGGTGATGGACATGCTGGCGGAGGTCATCACCGCCTTCGCACGGGAGACCGGCGCACCCGATGTGAAGGCCATCGGCCTTGCCTGTCAGGGCTATGTGGACACCAAGGACGGCGTGGTCGCCTGGAGCCCGGTTCTCGGCATCCGCGATGTGCCGCTGGCTGCGGGGCTCGGTACCAGGCTCGGCCTGCCGGTTCTGATGGAGAACGACGCCAGCGCCATGGCCTTCGCCATCGCCCAGCGCGATCCCTCTTTGCGAGCCGGGCGTACGGCCTGCCTGATGATCGGCGACGGCGTCGGCCTCGGTTTCCTCATCCAGGGCGAACTCTATCGCGGCGCGCGCTTCGGCGGCAGCGAGTTCGGCCATGTGCGTCTGCGCCGGAGCGGTCCGCAATGCCGCTGCGGCGGGCGCGGCTGCATCGAGGCATTCCTGGCCGATTACGCTCTGCACCGGGACGCGCAGCTCATCGACCACCGCCCGGCTCCGAGCATCCTCCTCCCCGGCGAGGCGGCCATGAGCGCCATTGTCGATCAGGCCCGCGCGGGCGATCCGGCCCTTCTCAACCTTTTCCGGGAAGCGGGCGAGGTCTTGGGCGATGCAGTCGGCATCCTGATTCAGACGCTCGAACCGGACCACGTGGTGATCTGCGGCCCGGGCACCCGCGCCATGGATCTCCTGCGCCCCTCCTTCGAGGCGGCGCTGGAAACCCAGACGATCCCCGAACTGCGTGCCATGTCCACGATCCACGTGGTCGAATCATCCATGGATCTGCTCACCGAAGGCGTGGTGATGCAGGCGCTCAGGGAGCTCGATCTGGAACTGGCGCGGCTGAAAGCGGCTTAGAGTTTGATCGCGTCTCTTTGAAACACGATCAAACTCACGATTCCTTATTGCCGCATGATCGGGCGAACAACCGGTTTCCACTTGTTCCGATCATGCTCTAGCGGCCAGCCGGAGCAGGGATCTCCGCTCCGATCTGCCGGAAAAGGCTTATCGTATCGAGCAGCGCCCAATGCTCGGCGATCTTCTCTCCCTCGAGGCGAAACCAGCGCGCAACCCGAACGTCGATGGAGGCGTCCGTCGGAGCATTGCCCCGGAATGGTCCCGTATGCTTTCCCTGAAGGCGCGCCCTCAACATGACCCTGTCGCCGTCGGCGACCAAATCTTCGATGAGATGGCGGCAGTTCGGAAAGGCCTCCCTCACCTGGCCGATTTGGGCCTTCAGGCTTTCAATCCCGCCGCTGTAGGCATGATCCGTATAAGACGCCGTGACAAGCGCGTCGACGTCGTCGATCCGCGCCTCGTCCCAGGCGACGGTCATGAAATGGCGAATGAGCCTTTCGGCATTTTGGTTGGACATCGGTCTCTCTGAAAGTTAAATCATCGGCTAGTCAGGTGACTGACAATATAGTCAGTTGCCTGACTATATTGTCAAGAGAGTTGTCCCCATGCCCTCCTCTCACAACAAAGCTGTCGATCACGGCCTGCGCCAGACGAATACGGGGCGCCTTCTTCTGAGGGCCATGCGCGCGTTCAATGAGCGCTCGATGGCGGCGGTCCAGGAATCGGGGCATCCGGCGCTCAGCTTCGCCCATGCATCCATTCTGCCGCATATCGACGCCGATGGAACGCGGCTGACCGAGATCGCCGAGCGCGCCGGAATGCGCAAACAATCCGCCTCCCAGCTCATAGGCGAGTTGGAGAAGGCCGGCTATGTCGCCCGTACCCAAGACCTCAGCGACAAGCGAGCGACCCTCATCAGTTTCACGCCTCAAGGGCAGAATTTTCTCCGGGACGCCGCCACCGTAAAGGCCCGAATCGAAGAAGAGCTCAAGCGAGAGCTTGGAGCCGGGCCATATGAAACCTTGCGTACTATACTGGTTCGCTTTCCGGGCGTTAGTGGCGGCTAGACGGCAATCGCCATCGCAACGCCATAGCCAGAGCGTGCTGAAATCACTATCTGTTGGCTGTCAATTCCGCACCATCGAGACCCATGGCTTCTTCCCGTCCTGTTTCCGCTGGCGACCACGTCTTTCTCGTCGACGGTTCGTCCTTCATCTTCCGAGCCTACTTCCAGTCCATGAACCAGGACTCGAAATACAACAGCCGGACCTCGGACGGCATGCCGACGGGGGCCGTGCGCCTGTTCGTGACGAAGCTCCTGCAATTCATGCGGGACGGCGCAGCGGGCTTCAAGCCGACCCATCTCGCCATCGTGCTCGACAAGTCCGAAGGCTCGTTCCGCAAGGAACTCTACGAGGATTACAAGGGCCACCGCCCCGATCCGCCGGACGACCTGCGCGTTCAGATGCCCCTGATGCGCGAAGCGATTCGCGCCTTCGGCCTGGAGCCTATCGAGCAGGCCCGCTACGAGGCGGACGACCTCATCGCCACCTATACGCAGGAGGCCAAGGCGCGTGGCGCGAAGGTGCTCATCGTCTCCTCCGACAAGGATCTGATGCAGCTCGTCGGCCCGCTGGTCGATTTCTACGATTTCGAATCGGGCGCCAAGGGCAAGCCCGGCTACCGGCCCGAGCGCAATCTGGACGAGGCCGCCGTTACCGAGAAATGGGAGGGCATTCCGCCCGAAAAAATCGGCGATGTGCTGGCCCTCATGGGCGACACCTCGGACAATGTGCCGGGCGTTCCCGGCATCGGCCTGAAAACCGCCGCGCAGCTCATCAAGGAGTTCGGCGATCTCGAAACGCTTCTCGCGCGTGTCGATGAGATCAAGCAGCCCAAGCGCCGCGAAACGCTTCTTGCCAACATCGACAATGCGCGCCTTTCCAAGAAGCTCGTGACGCTCGATTGCGAAGCGCCGCTCCCGGTCTCGCTTGACGAACTCGGCTTGCCGGAACTTGAAGCACGCAAGCTTCTGGCCTTCACGAAGGCGATGGAATTCAACGCGCTGACGCGCCGCGTCGCGGAACTCTATGAGGCCGATCCGGCGGTGATCGAGCCCGATTCGCGCCTCATGCCGGGCGGCGAGGCGATTACCTGGGACGGACGCCCGCAAATGTCGACCGGCGAAGGAACACCCGACGCCGCGGCCGCGCCGGTCGCGAATGCGGACGGGGCCTTCTTGCCCGCCGATCTCGCCGCGCGCTGGGCCATGCAAGGATCCTCGCAGGCCTTCGACCGCAGCGCCTACGAGACGATCACCGATGTCCAGCTTTTGCTGGAATGGGTGCGCCAGGCGCGCGAACAGGGCTATGTCGCCATCGACACGGAAACGAGCGCGCTCGATCCCAACCTTGCGGATCTCGTCGGCTTCTCCCTGGCGCTTGCGCCGAACAAGGCGTGCTACATCCCCCTCAAACATCGCGGCGGTACCGATCTCTTCGGCGGCGGCGTGGTGCCGGGGCAGATGCCGATGACGAATGCGCTCGATGCAATCAAGCCTCTGCTCGAAGATCCGTCCGTCCTCAAGATCGGGCAGAACCTCAAATACGATTGGGTCGTCCTGAAACGCCACGGCATCGAGGTGCGCCCATTCGACGACACCATGCTGATTTCCTACGTGCTCGATGCGGGCAAGGGCTCGCACGGCATGGACGAACTCTCGCGCCGTCATCTCGGCCATTCGCCGATTCCATTCTCGGAAGTGGCGGGTACCGGCAAGAGCCAAGTGTCGTTCGATCAGGTCGACATCGAAAGGGCGACCATCTACGCGGCGGAGGACGCCGATGTCACCTTGCGCCTTTGGCAGGTCTTGAAGCCGCGCCTCGCTGCCGAGCGTCGCACCAGCGTCTACGAGACGCTGGAGCGTCCGATGGTCGACACGCTGGCGCGCATGGAGATGCGCGGCATTCTGGTGGACCGGCAGATCCTCAGTCGCCTCTCCGGCGATTTCGCGCAATCGCTCGCGCGGCTGGAGGCCGAGATTCACGAGATCGCCGGCGAGAAATTCACCGTCAGCTCGCCTAAGCAGATCGGCGACATCCTCTTCGGCAGAATGGGCCTTCCAGGCGCGAAGAAGACGCCATCCGGCCAATGGGCGACACCCGCGACGCTTCTCGACGAGCTCGCGCAGGCGGGGCACGTTCTGCCCGAGCGGATCCTGGAATGGCGGCAGCTCGCCAAGCTGAAATCGACCTATACCGACACGCTGCAGGATCACATGAATCCGGGAACGGGGCGCGTTCATACCTCGTTCGCTCTTGCAGCAACGACGACGGGTCGCCTGTCTTCCTCCGAGCCCAACCTGCAGAATATTCCGATCCGCACGGAAGCCGGTCGCAAGATCCGCACGGCTTTCATCGCACAGCCAGGCTCCAAGATCATCTCGGCGGATTACAGCCAGATCGAATTACGGATTCTCGCGCACATCGCCGACATCCCGCAACTGCAGGAGGCGTTCGCCAGGGGGCAGGACATTCACGCGGCCACGGCGTCGGCCATGTTCGGTGTGCCGCTCGACCAGATGACGCCGGATCTGCGCCGTCAGGCCAAGACCATCAATTTCGGCATCATCTACGGCATCTCCGCCTTCGGCCTCGCGCAGCGCCTCGGCATTCCGAACGCCGATGCGGCGGCCTTCATCAAGCAATATTTCGAACGCTTCCCCGGCATCCGGGATTACATGGACAACATCCGCAAGACCTGCCGCGAGCATGGCTATGTGACGACGCTCTTCGGCCGCGTCTGCCATTATCCGCAGATCAAGTCGGGCAATCCGTCCGAGCGCGCGGCGGTGGAGCGACAGGCCATCAACGCGCCGATCCAGGGCAGCGCCGCCGACATCATCCGCCGCGCCATGGTGCGGATGGAGGATGCGCTGCGCGCCGAACGCCTTTCGGCCCGCATGCTGCTGCAAGTGCATGATGAACTGGTGTTCGAAGTCCCCGACGAGGAAGTGGAAGCGAGCTTGCCGGTGATTTCACGCGTGATGACACAAGCCGCCTATCCCGCTGTCCATCTGAAAGTACCGCTCTCCGTCGAATCCCGCGCGGCGCAGAACTGGGACGAGGCGCATTAGAGCTGATCATGCCTCTCTGAAACATGATCAAGCTTTATTGTGATCTGACGACGTCCGATCAGGCCATGAATACCCGACGCGGCAACGCTGTTTGCGAAGACATGCGCTCGCGTCGGGAGAGATAGGCAAAGAAGGCTTATCTGCTCGACGCGGAACTCCTGCTATTTTGGGCGTTGCTTGCAGCAAGACCAAAGCAAGGAGCGCACCATGGCCTACGAGCTTTATTATTGGCCAGGCATCCAGGGACGGGGCGAATTCGTGCGGCTGGCGCTGGAAGAAGCGGGTGCCGAATACATCGATGTAGCCCGCGGCCCCAAATCGAAGGGGCTCGGTATCTCGTCACTCATGGACATTCTCGAAGACGAGAACGTGGAGCGCCCGCCTTTCGCACCACCCTTTCTGAAAGATGGTGATGTCATCGTCGGCCAGACGGCGGCGATTCTTTTCTATCTCGGCCCCAAGATCGACCTTGCGCCGAAGAATGAGGCGGACAGGCTCTGGACGCACCAGATCCAGCTCACGATCACCGATCTCGTGGCGGAGGCGCACGACACGCACCACCCTATTTCGGTCGAGCTCTATTACGAGGATCAGAAGAAAGAAGCTTTGCGGCGCGCGAAGGATTTTCGTGAGAACCGGATGCCGAAGTTCTTGAACTGGTTCGAGCGCATTCTGGCGCGCAACCCCTCTGGCGACCGGCATCTGGTCGGGCGCTCGCTGACTTATGTCGATCTCTCGCTGTTCCAGGTCGTCGAGGGCCTTACATACGCCTTCCCCCACACCATGACACGGCTTATCCCGGATATGCCGCGCGTCGCCGCACTTCATGACGCTGTGGCGGAGCGTCCCCGGATTAAAACTTATCTCGCCAGCAAGCGGCACCTTCCCCGCAACGATGAGGGCATTTTCAGGCGCTATCCGGAACTGGATGATTGATATTTTCTTCAGGCCCGAAGAAGGGCGTGCTGTCTTACGATGCCGACGGTTCAGGCGCGGGCAAGGCAGTCGTGATCGCCGCCCTGCCGAAGAAGCTCAAGATGACTTCCGCCGACTTCCTGATCATCTGATTTTTTCAGGAGCCAAGAGTTTGATCGTTTCAGATTGAAACGTGATCAAACTCTCGATTCTTTTGATGCGCATGATCCGGGCGAACAACCGGTTTTCCACTTGTTCTGCTCATGCTCCAAACGGAAGGCCCTTGCGATATCGCGAGGGCCTTTCGCTTTTGCGCGGAGCCACAGGGCGGACCGCCTTCAGGCCATGCTGCCGGACGCCGCGCCAATCAATTCGGCCCGGCCGTTTTGCAGTTTGTAGAAACCATCCTGCGGCACGGCCAGCTCCAGCATTTCTCGCTTCGAGAGACCGAGATACACCCCGCGGATCAGCCGACCCGTCACCCCATGCGAAACGGCGACGATGGGGCCGTCGAGATCCGCGAGCCACGAGGCCACACGCCCGCAAACGGAATCGAAGGTTTCTCCGTCGGGGGAGCGGAAATACCAGTCGAACGCGTCGGCTCCGTGCAACGCATCGGGATATTCCATGGAGATTTCATAACGCGTCATGCCGTCCCAGGAGCCCATGGAGATTTCAGCGAGGCGCGGCTCATCCGAACGATCGAGCGCGACATGGCGCGAGATCAGATCGGCCGTCGCCTGCGTGCGGCCAAGGGGGCTGACATGGGCCCGAAGCGGCGACGTGAGATCGATGGTCTCGTGGGCGAGAAGGCGCCCGATGAGCTCGGCCTGTTCACGTCCGCGTTCGCTCAAAGGCGAATCCTTCTGACCCTGGTAGCGTCCGACCGCGTTCCACAGCGTTTCGCCATGGCGGATGAGATAGATCATGCAGCCAACCGACTCATGGCCTCGTTCAGGCACTCGACCGTCACGGGGCTTCCCGCGCGCGCGACGAGGCTGCAGCCTTTCGGCACCTCGCGCCAGCCTTTCGCCTTGTCGTCGATAGGCTCCGACACGACGAGCAGATTGCTGTCGGACTCGCGGAAATAGAGTGTGGGGGGCTGCGCGTCGCTGGACCATCGATAGGCGAACAGGCTCTCGCCGTCGGTGAAGGCGGCGGTGAACTTGAACGGCTCGGTAATGCCGGCTTCGTCCATGAGGCCGCGCACGGTCTTCAAGGTGCGCGCCATGGCCGCAACGGGTTCGTCCGCAAGACCGTTCGCCAGCGCCAGAAGGAAGATGGCCTCCGAATCGGTGGTGCCGTGACGCGTGTCGAAGAGATCGTCCGGGATCATCGCCTCGAGGCGGCGCTTGATCTTCTTGTAACCGCCGATCTGGCCGTTATGCATGAAGAGATGAGGGCCATGGGTGAAGGGATGGCAATTCGCCCGCATGGTGGCGGTGCCGGTGGCAGCGCGCACATGGGCGAAAAACAAGCTGGACCGCACCTGATCGCAGAGGCTCCGCAGGTTCTCGTCCGACCAGGCCGGGCGCACCTCGCGATAGAGCCCCGGCTCCCGCCGCTCACGATACCAGCCGATACCGAAGCCGTCCCCGTTCGTTTCCGTCTTCGCCTCGATGGCGTGGAGTGATTGGTGCACCAGCGAATGGGCGGGCGCGCAAACCAGATCGGCCAGAAAGATCGGATCGCCCCGGTAGGCAAGAAAGCGGCACATCGGCTTCGTTGAACCCCAGGCGCTATCGAGCACCGTGCATCATCTTGTTCATAATGTTTCAGTTAAGCTGAACAGGCGGTTAATGCCAAGGCATTGTCACCCATTGCAACGCTTCATTGCTTTCCATAATGCTGCAAAAATAATCATCGGGGAACCCGATGAACGAGGGGGCTCATTCATGAAAATCCGCGCTGAAATCCGCGCTCTCGCGATTGTCGCCGCGATGCTTGCCATGCCGGAAGCGGCCGGCGCGACGGAACTCGACGGGCGGACACTGGGCTTATCCTGGGCGCTTCCCTTCGCCGGCATCCTCCTCTCGATCGCGTTGTTTCCGCTTTTTGCGGGGCATACCTGGGAGCATCATCAGGGCAAGATTGCGGCGCTTTGGTCGCTCCTGTTGCTGGTTCCGATTGCCCTCGTCGAAGGGGCTTCAACCACCATCGGCGTTCTGGCGCATACCGCCTTCCTGGAATACATCCCGTTCATCCTGCTGCTGCTGGCGTTGTTCACGGTGGCGGGCGGCATTTTGATCCGGGGCAACATTCACGGAGCGCCCGTCTCCAACACGCTGCTTCTCGGCATCGGCACGGCGCTCGCGAGCGTCATCGGCACCACCGGCGCCTCTATGGTCATGATCCGCCCCGTGCTGCGCGCCAACGACGACCGGAAGCACAACGCCCATGTGGTGGTGTTCTTCATCTTCCTCGTGTCGAATATCGGCGGCTCACTCACTCCGCTCGGAGATCCACCGCTTTTCCTCGGCTTCCTGCGGGGGGTCGATTTCTTCTGGACGACGAAGCATCTTTTCGGCCAGACCCTGTTCGCCAGCGGCCTCGTGCTGCTCGTGTTCTTCGTGCTCGATTGCGTGATCTACAAGCTCGAAGGGCGCACACGCCCCGATCCGACACCTGACAATCCGCTGCGAATCTCCGGCGGCATCAACTTCCTGCTCATCGGCGTGATCATCGCCGCAATCCTCATGAGCGCGACGGTCGATCTCGGCCGCGTCGCGATCCTGGGCATCGACATCGAACTGGCGAACGCCTTGCGCGATCTCATCATGATCGTCGTGACCGTTATTTCTCTCACCACGACGCCGGAAGCCGCTCACGCGGAGAACGGATTCTCGTGGGGGCCGATCAAGGAAGTGGCGAAGCTGTTCGCAGGCATCTTCATCACCATCATCCCCGTGCTCGCCATGCTGAAGGCTGGCAGCGCGGGTGCCTTCGCGCCGCTCGTCGCACTTGTCACCAATGCTGACGGCAGCGCGAACAACGCGGCTTATTTCTGGCTGACGGGCGGCCTCTCATCCTTCCTCGACAACGCACCGACCTATCTCGTCTTCTTCGAACTGGCGGGCGGCGATGCGCAACACTTGATGACGGAGGGCGCTCTGACGCTCGCGGCCATTTCGGCCGGCGCCGTGTTCATGGGCGCAAACTCCTATATCGGCAATGCGCCCAATTTCATGGTCTACGCCATCGCTCGCGAGGGCGGCGTGAAGATGCCGAGCTTCTTTGCTTATCTTCTCTGGTCGGGCGCGGTGTTGATTCCGACTTTTCTGCTCGTAACGCTTTTGTTCTTTAGGGCCTAATCGTCATCCCGGACGCCATAGGCGATCCGGGATCGTCGTCCGAATGAAGCGCCTCGATCGTCCCGCGATCCCGGGTTCTGCTTCGCAGCCCCGGGATGACGTTTGGTCAGGTCAGGCTTCAAGCCGCTTCACCACATCCTCGGCGATGGAAAGGCTGGATGTGAAGCCGGGGCTTTCGATGCCGAAGAGCTGGACGAGGCCTGAAAGCCCGTGCTCTTGCGGACCATCGATGAGAAAATCGGCGGCGGGTTCGCCGGGGCCTGTGAGTTTTGGACGGATGCCGGAATAATCGGGTACGAGCACATCATCGGGCAGGCTCGGCCAATAGCGGCGGATCGAGGCAACGAAACTCTCTGCGCGGTGCGGATCGACGACGTAATCCTCGCTCTCGACCCATTCCACGTCCGGCCCGAAACGCAGGCGCCCGGCAAGATCGAGCGTGACGTGGGTGCCGAGACCACCATCGACGGGCGCGGGATAGATCAGGTGCGAGAAGACGGGCTTTCCCGCGCAGCCGAAATAATTGCCCTTCGCAAGAAAGAGCGGCGGCACGCGCTCCTGCGGATAGGCGTCGACGGCACGCGCCAAAGCCTGTGCGCCGAGGCCCGCCGCGTTGACGAGCGCATCGAAGGACAGGGTCGCGGGCTCCGCCCCACCAATGTGCACATCCCAACCGCTTCCGCGGCGCGACACCTGCTCCAGGGGTGCGTTGAACGCCACCACGCCGCCGGCGGCTTCGAGATCGCCCTGCAAAGCCACCATCAGGGCATGAGTGTCGACGATGCCGGTTTCCGTCGAGAGGATCGCCGCGCTGCAAGCGAGCGCAGGCTCAAGGGCTTGCACCTCCCGCGCGTTCAGCATGACGAGCCCTTCGACACCATTCGTCAGACCCTGCTGATAGATGCCCGCAATCTTGGCTTCTTCGCGCTCGTTCGTCGCAACGATCAGCTTGCCGCATTTTCGAAACGGCACCCCGTGGCTCTCGCAGAAAGCATAGAGCATCCGCCGTCCGGCGACGCAGTGGCGGGCTTTCAGCGAACCTTTGGGATAATACATCCCCCCATGAACGACCTCGCTGTTGCGCGAGGAGATCCCATTGCCTATGCCGCCCGTCGTCTCCGCCACGATCACCGCATGACCGCGTTGGCTCAGCGCGCGGGCAATGGCAAGGCCGACCACACCGGCTCCGATAACGAGAACATCCATGGGAGACCTCGTGAAAACGGCGACCCCGGGGCCGCCGTTCACTCAATCTAGAGCATGATCAGAACAAGTGAAAACCGGTTGTTCGCCCGGATCATGCGGCAATAAGGAATCGAGAATTTGATCATGTTTCAAAGAGACACGATCAAGTTCTAGGGAGCTGGTGTGTCAGGCCGCAATCGACATTTGCGGTGCGGCCGCCTTCACATCCGCATCCACGTAGGCCTCGAAGCGTTTGAAGTTCTCGTTGAACATGTTCACGAGGCGCTTCGCGGTCTCGGCGAAGGCGGCTTTGTCGGCCCAGGTCTTGACCGGATAGAGGATATGCGGCTCGACGCCGGGCACCGAAGTCGGCACCGCGAAGCCGAAGTAAGGATCGCGGCGGAAATCGGCGCGCGACAGCGAACCATCGAGGGCAGCGGAAAGCAGCCGGCGCGTCACGCGGATCGGCATGCGGCGGCCGGTACCGTATTTGCCGCCGGTCCAGCCCGTATTCACGAGCCAGCAATCCACATGGTGCTTGGCGATGAGATCGCGCAGGAGATTGCCGTAAACGGAGGGATGACGCGGCATGAACGGCGCGCCGAAGCAGGTCGAGAAGGTCGCCTCCGGATCGCTGACGCCCTTCTCCGTTCCGGCGACCTTGGCGGTGTAGCCGGAGAGGAAGTGATACATTGCCTCGGCCGGTGTGAGCTTGGCGATGGGCGGCAGGACGCCGAACGCGTCGCAGGTCAGCATCACGATGTTCTTCGGAATGCCCGCGCGGCCGGTGGTGCTCGCATTCTCGATGAAATCGAGCGGATAGGCGCAGCGCGTATTCTCGGTGCGCGATGCATCGTCGAAATCCGGTACGCGGGTGATCGGGTCGATGACCACGTTCTCGAGCACCGTTCCGAACCGTTCCGTCGTGGCGTAGATCTCGGGCTCGGCTTCACGCGACAGGCGGATCGTCTTGGCGTAGCAGCCGCCTTCGAAGTTGAACACGCCGTTCGGGCCCCAGCCGTGCTCGTCGTCGCCGATGAGCGTGCGGTTCGGATCGGCGGACAGCGTCGTCTTGCCGGTTCCGGAGAGGCCGAAGAACACGGCGACATCGCCAGCATCGCCCACATTGGCGGAGCAATGCATGGGCATCACGTTGACCTTGGGCAGTGCGAAGTTGAGATAGGTGAAAACGGACTTCTTCATCTCGCCCGCGTAGGACGAGCCGCCGATCAGCACGATCTTGCGGGTGAAGTCGCAGGCGATGACCGTCTCGCCACGGCACCCGTGGCGCGCCGGGTCGGCCTTGAAGGTCGGCAGATCGACGATGGTGAGTTCGGGCGCATAAGAAGCGAGTTCGCCCTCGTCCGGCCGGATCAGGAGATTGCGGATGAAGAGCGAGTGCCAGGCGAGTTCCGTGAAGACCCGCGCCTTGACCCGGTAGGTCGGATCCGCACCGCCATAGAGATCCTGCGCGAACAATTCTTTGCCCTTGGCGTGGGCAATGAAATCCTGCAGCAGGAGATCGAAATTGCCGGGCGTGATCGAACCGTTATTGTCCCACCAGACCGTCTCTTCCGTGGTCGCGTCCCGAACGACGAACTTGTCCTTCGGCGAGCGCCCCGTGTGGATGCCGGTCTCGGCGAGCAGTGCGCCGCCGCGCGCGAGCCGCGCTTCGTTCCGCTTCAGGGCCTGCTCGTAGAGCGAAGGCGCCTCGAGATTCCAGAAGACGCGCTGGAGATCGGTGAACCCGAAGGTTTCAGACCCCTGTTTGCTGTTGAAGACGCCGACATTCTCCACGAAGACCTCCCTTGTGGCCACCCGCATCATCGGCCTGACGCCGATCCGGGTCTATCTCTGACGTTCAGGCGACGCGGACAACGCTTGCCCTGTCGAAACATATGGGGCGGTCTTTAAGTCATGGAGCGTTGCCGTTCAACCAGGGCATTCCATTTCGTTCTATTTTTCGCGTCGCCGAGCCTGCCCGGCTAAATCCTTCAGGATACGCCGCAAGGATATGGCGTCCGTCGCCCGCTCGGGAAAGAGCACCCGCGCCGTCTGATCGCCGAGAATCAAGTCGATGCCCTCGGGATCGAGGCCGCTCGCCTCCCAGGCGCCGGGGCTGCCGCCAGCCAACCGGGTCGCATAGAGTTCGAGAGCCTCCCGGTGGTCCTGGTTCATATGAGCGACGGCTCCGGCTTCCGCCTCGACAACTCCCTCGGCTCCGGTGAGATCCGTCTTGAGGTCTTGCGTGCTCAGACTCGCCGCGCGGGCGAAGCCGCCATTGAGGTGGCCGCCCAAGATTTCGATGCGCCAGAACGAGAAATCGGGAAAATCCGCATAGAGCCGCGATTTCGGATTGCGCGCCAGAAAGCGCGTGCGGGCACGCGGATCCGTCGTCGGATAAGCCTTCCCCATGATCGTGAGGCGGGGATGCGCCAGAGGATCGCCTCGCCCGGTCTGCGCCAAAAGCAAGGAGACGCGGGGATCGCGCTCCATGTTTCCCGTATGGGCGGCAAGGCGGGATGTGAGGATCAAGGGCGATCCATCGCTATCGGTCGCGACCGTCACCAACGTCGTAAAGGGAAAACCGGTAGCATCGAGGGTGCCCAAGGCACCGGCCCGAATGCTGCGCAGCAAAAGCCTGCCCAGATTGACGCCGTCGAAATTCATCTCAGGCGCTTTCGGCTCGTCCATCGTTCATCTCCGATTGAGGTTTCAGCTTGGAGAATGATCGCGATTCAAGAAAGAGCCGATCATTCACGATCTTTCGCCAAACCGGTATCCGCCTCGCCGCACCGCGCTTAAAATCCTAAGATAACCCCGCCCCACTGGCGATTGGGGCCAACGAACCATACATATGCCACGAGAAAGGCACAGTTGGACGCTCAGCGTCTTTGGCCACCAGCCGCAAAAAGCATGCGGCCGCCTCAGTTGATAAGGATGAGTTCATGCCGACGATTGCTCTCGTCGATGACGATCGCAACATTCTGACTTCCGTCTCCATCGCTCTCGAAGCGGAAGGATATCGGATCCAGACCTACACCGACGGCGCATCGGCCCTCGACGGGCTGAAGCATTCCCCGCCGGATCTGGCGATCTTCGATATCAAGATGCCGCGGATGGACGGCATGGAATTGCTGCGCCGCCTCCGCCAGAAATCGGATCTGCCGGTGATCTTCCTCACCTCCAAGGACGAGGAGATCGACGAGTTGTTCGGCCTCAAGATGGGTGCGGACGATTTCATCCGCAAACCGTTCTCGCAGCGTCTTCTGGTGGAGCGCGTGAAAGCCGTTCTGCGCCGGTTCGCGCCGAAAGATCAATCAGCTCCGCGCGAAGCCGATTCCAAGGCTCTCGAACGCGGCCTGCTATCCATGGACCCCGAGCGTCACGCCTGCACCTGGAAGGGCGAGCCCGTGACGCTGACTGTTACGGAATTCCTGATCCTTCAGGCACTCGCGACCCGTCCCGGCGTCGTGAAGAGCCGCAACGCCCTGATGGACGCGGCCTACGACGATCAGGTCTACGTGGATGACCGCACCATCGACAGCCACATCAAGCGCCTCCGCAAGAAGTTCAAGGTCGTCGATGATAATTTCGAGATGATCGAGACGCTCTATGGCGTAGGATACCGGTTCAAGGAAAACTGAGACCGGAGCAAAGCGGACTCCGGTTTTGCGAAGGAAATGCGCTTGATCGAGGCCGCCGTGAACGCCAAGAAGGCTCATGAAAGCTGATTTCATCAATGTGGAAGCCGGGGGCGAGGACCAGCCAGCTCCCCGGGGGGGTCTGGCACGCCTGAAAGGCTTCGGCCGCCTCCTCTGGCTGCAGATGTCGTCGAGCCTGACGCGGCGCATCGTGGTGCTCAACCTTGCCGGGCTCGTGGCGCTCCTCATCGGCTTTCTTTACCTCAACCAGTTCCGCGAGGGCCTGATCGAAGCGCGGGTGCAGAGCCTTCTGACGCAAGGTGAAATCATCGCGGGGGCGATCGCGAGTTCGGCGACCGTCGAGACCGACAACATCACCATCGATCCGGACAAGCTCCTGCAGATGCAGGCGGGGCAGACGGAGAAATTCGGCGAGGAAAATCTCTTCCCGCTCGAATTCTCCATCAACCCCGAACGCGTCGCGCCGCTGCTCCGCCGCCTGGTGACGCCGACGGGAACGCGCGCGCGCATCTATGACCGGGACGGCGCGCTGCTTCTCGATTCCCGCGCACTGTATTCGCGCGGCGATATCCTGCGTCTCGACCTGCCGCCGGTGACGGACGAAGACACGAATTTCTTCGAACGCACCTGGAACAGCGTCCGTACCTTTTTCCGCCGCAAACGGCGCGCGGGGGTGGAAGAAATCGGCCCGGTCAACGGCAAGTCCCTGCCGGAAGTGCAGCAGGCCTTCCTGGGCAAGCAATCGGACGAAGTGAGAACCAATGCGCGAGGCGAAACCATCGTCTCCGTGGCGGTGCCGATCCAGCGCTTCCGCTCCATTCAGGGCGTGCTTCTGCTGTCCACGCAGGGCAACGACATCGATTCCATCATCGCCTCCGAACGCATGGCCCTGCTGCAGGTCTTCCTGATCGCCGCCATCGTCATGATCGTACTTTCGCTGCTTCTCGCGGGCGCCATCGCTGGGCCGGTGCGGCGTCTGGCGGAAGCCGCCGAGCGGGTGCGGTGGGGCACGAAGTCGCGCCAAGAAATTCCTGACTTCACCAATCGGTCGGACGAAATCGGCCACCTGTCGGGTGCGATCCGCGACATGACGCGGGCACTCTACAACCGTATCGACGCCATCGAGAGCTTCGCCGCCGACGTGGCGCACGAATTGAAGAACCCGTTGACCTCCCTTCGCAGCGCGGTCGAAACCTTGCCGCTCGCCCGTAGCGACGAGTCGAAACAACGTCTCATGTCGATCATTCAGCACGACGTGAAGCGCCTCGATCGCCTGATCACGGATATCTCCGACGCGTCGCGGCTCGATGCCGAACTCGCCCGAGCGGATGCGGAAGTGGTCGACGTGGCGCGCCTTCTGGAAACGGTCGTCTCGGTCGCCAACGAGCGGCGGCACGCGCACGATCCGTTGATCCGCCTCGAGATCGCGCGCTCGGCTTCGCGGCGCAATGACTTCCTGATCTTCGGTCATGATAGTCGCCTGGGACAGGTGTTCAACAACCTGTTCGACAACGCCCGCTCCTTCTCGCCGCCGGACGCAACCGTTCAGGTGACTTTGCGCCGCCGCCGCAACGAGGTCGAGGTGGCTGTGGAGGATAGCGGGCCCGGCATCGAGCCTCATGCCCTCGACCGAATTTTCGAGCGCTTCTATACCGACCGCCCGGAGCAAGGCTTCGGCCAGAATTCCGGCCTTGGCTTGTCGATCTCGCGCCAGATCGTGGAAGCGCATCGCGGTACGATCCGGGCCGAGAACCGGGTGGGCGCGCCCGGCGAAGACGGAGAGCCGACGCGCCTTGGAGCGCGTTTCATCATCCGCATCCCCGCCGCCGGCCAAAATCATGGATAGGGCCGAGACCATCTATGCAGGCTGCATCGTCCTGAACGAATCCGGCATTCTCATTCGCGGCGGCCCCAAAACGGGCAAGTCGACTCTGGCGCGCGAGCTGATTTTCCTTGCAAACCAAGCTTGCATGTTTGCGCGGCTGGTCAGCGACGACCGCACCCGGATCGCCCCTTTCGGAAGCCGCCTCGTCGCCCGGCCTGTCGAGCCCATCGAGGGGAAAATAGAGGTGCGCGGCCTTGGAATTATACCCGTTCCCTTTGAGGAATCAGCCGTTCTGCGCCTCGTGATCGACCTGTCGCTGGCGGACCCGATCCGTTATCCTGAGCAGGAGGAGACCGAGGTTTCGCTCTGCGGCCTCTTGCTGCCCCGGCTTGCAAGTCGAACCGGAACCCCCCTATTTGATATAGTGCTGGCGAGACTAAAGGGTGTTACGACGTGGTCGTGACACTGTGATGAAGATTTCGTCTCAATGCTCTTGCGCTTGGCGTTGCAATGCACAAAATAGCGGCTCCGCTCCAAGGAGCGAACGGACCAGAGACATTATGATTGGTATGGTGCTCGTCACCCACGGGCAGCTCGCGACGGAATTCAAGGCCGCGCTGGAGCATGTGGTGGGAACGCAAGAGCAGCTCGAAACGATCACGATCGGCCCCGACGACGACATGGAAACCCGGCGCAAGGACATCATGGCCGCCGTGTGCCGCGTCAATTCGGGCCAGGGCGTCGTTGTTTTGACCGATATGTTCGGCGGAACGCCGTCGAATCTCGCCCTGTCGTGCATGAATGGCGGCTCGGTGGAAGTCGTCGCCGGCATCAACCTGCCCATGCTGATCAAGCTGGCCAGCGTGCGCGATGAGGAATCGTTGACCGACGCCGTGGCTCACGCTCAGGAAGCGGGACGCAAATACATCAACGTCGCTTCGCGCGTTCTGTCCGGAAAGTAAGCGTTTATGGCCGATTCGTTCGATCAGGACTGTCCCCCAGCCCCTGTTCCCGACGGCGCATTGGCGCGTGAATTGCCCATCATCAACCGGCGCGGCCTTCATGCCCGTGCGTCGGCCAAGTTCGTCCAGATGGTCGAGCGCTACGGCTCGGACGTCACCGTAACCCGTTGCGGGGAGACCGTCGGCGGACGGTCCATCATGGGCCTTCTGACCCTGGCAGCCGCGCAGGGAACCACGATCACCGTCACCGCCAAAGGCCAGGACGCCTCGGATTGCCTGCAGGCCCTGGATGATCTCCTGGCTAATAGGTTCGGCGAGGACGAATAATCCAACGCGCACGCATTGAATCCAGCGGCCTGCAAGTCCGAGCAGCGAAGGGCTGCGCTATTCGCGTATTCCTCCCCCCTTGTGGGGAGCCAGGGTGGAGGTGGTAGCGCTAGCCTATTCAAGGTTGGCGCTCTCACCCCCCACCTCCAACTTCTCCCCGCACGGGGAGGAGGGTTTTCGGCGCCAGACTGGGCAGGCCTCTCCGCTGATCGCCCGGCCATATAAAGATATCTTTATATCTTGATTGCCTCTTCCGCGACTCTCTGTTAGAGAGACCGCAAGTCAACGATTATGGAAGAGACATCCCATGAGCCAGGCCGCTTTGAAGGGCGCTGAAACCGCCAAGGACTACCTCGTCAAGGACATTTCGCTCGCCGATTTCGGTCGCAAGGAAATCTCGATCGCCGAAACCGAGATGCCCGGCCTCATGGCCGTCCGCGAAGAATACGGCCCGAAGCAGCCCTTGAAGGGCGCTCGCATCGCCGGCTCGCTCCACATGACCATTCAGACCGCCGTGCTGATCGAGACCTTGAAGGCTCTCGGCGCGGATGTGCGCTGGGTATCGTGCAACATCTATTCAACCCAGGATCACGCGGCCGCCGCCATTGCTGCCGCCGGCATCCCGGTCTTCGCCTATAAGGGCGAAACGCTCGTCGAGTATTGGGACTACACCGCCAAGCTGTTCGACTGGCATGGCGGCGGTGTGCCGAACATGATTTTGGACGACGGCGGCGACGCCACCATGCTCGTCCACCTGGGTCTTCGCGCCGAGCAGGGCGACGTGGCCTTCCTCGACAAGCCCGGCGCGGAAGAAGAGGAAGTCCTCTTCGCCCTCATCAAGCGCCTGCTCAAGGAAAAGCCGAAGGGCTGGTTTGCGGAAGTCGCGAAGTCCATCAAGGGCGTGTCGGAAGAGACCACCACGGGCGTTCACCGCCTCTACATCATGGCCAAGGAAGGCAAGCTGCTCTTCCCCGCCATCAACGTCAACGACTCGGTCACCAAGTCGAAGTTCGACAACCTCTATGGCTGCCGTGAATCGCTCGTCGACGGCATCCGCCGCGGCACGGACGTGATGATGGCCGGCAAGGTCGCCATGGTCGCCGGCTTCGGCGACGTGGGCAAGGGCTCGGCGGCTTCGCTCCGTCAGGCCGGCTGCCGCGTGCTGGTGTCGGAAGTCGATCCGATCTGCGCGCTCCAGGCCGCCATGGAAGGCTATGAAGTGACCACGATGGAGGATGCTGCTCCCCGCGCCGACATCTTCGTCACCGCGACCGGCAACAAGGACGTCATCACCCTCGATCACATGCGCGCTATGAAGGATCGGGCCATCGTCTGCAACATCGGCCACTTCGACAACGAGATCCAGGTCGCGGGTCTCAAGAACCTCAAGTGGAACAACATCAAGCCGCAGGTGGACGAAATCACCTTCGCCGACGGTCACCGCATCATCCTGCTCTCGGAAGGCCGCCTTGTGAACCTCGGCAACGCCATGGGTCACCCGTCCTTCGTGATGTCGGCCTCCTTCACCAACCAGACGCTGGCCCAGATCGAACTCTGGAACAACGCAGGCAAGTACGAGAAGAAGGTCTACACCCTGCCGAAGCACCTGGACGAGAAGGTCGCCTCGCTGCACCTCGAAAAGATCGGCGTGAAGCTCACCAAGCTGCGCCCGGATCAGGCTTCCTATATCGGCGTGAAGGACACCGGCCCGTTCAAGCCGGATCACTACCGCTACTGAGCGCCTGCTCCGCTCCAAATCTCGAGAAAGCCCGGTTCGCGCCGGGCTTTTTCTTTTGATCCGCGCACCGGTTTTCCAGCCTTCGTCAACAAGTTCTCCACACGGTTTCGGCAATAGTCTTAAACAGACCTTAACCCTCTTCCTGGCGGAGTCGCCGGTAGTCTATGGTGAGGGCGATTCGCCCGGCGCGTCGGCTTTGAAGTCTGCCGGTTGTTCCGTTCATGCGTAGACGAGGGTGTCCCAGCGCAGTTTTGGCGCCGGAGCCGATTCATTGCGCGCCGATCGACAGGCGCGAAACTTTTTGGAGGCGGCGCGGCATGGCCGGGCACGGAGAATGGCGAGGCTACACATCCGATCCGGTCATGGCGACCGGTCTCGTCTGCCTGCCTCCAAAGATCGCTCTCGGCACGCTGCTTCTCGGCACGACCGCCACCCCCGCGCTCGCGGCGCCGATCACACTGCCCTACATGGACAAGATCAACGCGTTTATCGGCTCGCTTCCGGCGCTTGATCCGCAGAACGCAGCTTCGTTCGCGCTGGTCATGGGTCTTGTCGCGTTCTCGACCACCACTTCCATCGTGCTCCTGCGCGAGCGTCGACGTTTCGCCAGGCGCACGCAAAAATTCCGGGCAGAAATCGCAAATCTTCAGGCGGCGGACGACCGCGCGACTCTTCTCATGGGTTCGGACCGCCAGCTCCTGATCAGTTGGGTGGCGCGCGACGGCGAACCCCATTTCGAGGGTGATCCGTCGATCGCTGGAGACGGCGCGACCACGAAGCGCGCCCTGGCTTTCGGCCACTGGCTCGCTCCGGCCGATGCCGCCGCCGTCGAGCGTGCGCTCGATCAGCTTAAAAAACGCGGCGAGAGTTTCCGCGTGACCGCGCGCACGCTGTTCAACACTTTCGTCGAAGCGGAAGGCCGCACCTTCGGCGCAAGCGCCATCCTGCGCCTGCGCGATGTGACGGGCGACCGTACAGAACTCCTGCTCGCCCGCGCCGAGCTTGTCTCCGCGAAGGGCGATCTTCGCGGCATGACGCTGCTCATCGATTCCATCGCGCATCCGCTCTGGATTCGCGATGAGACCGGCCGCTTGGTCTGGGCGAACCAAGCCTACCTTCGCGCCGTGGAAGCGGACAGCATGGAAGATGCCGCTCACCGCTCGCTCGAGTTGATCGGCGAGCAGGCGCGGGGAGAGGCACAGCGGCTCCGCGCAAGCGGAAAGCCGTTTCATGAGCGCGTGAAAGCAGTCGTCGGCGGACGTCGCTCCGTGCTCGATGTGGTGGAATATCCGACCGGCGGCGGTAGCGCGGGCATCGCGGTCGATGTGTCCGAGCTCGATTCCGTTCGCACCGACCTGCAGCGGCAGATGGACGCCAATGTGCGTACTCTCGATCAGTTGCCGACGGCGGTTGCGATTTTCGACGGATCGCAGCATCTCGTCTTTTCAAACGAGGCCTATCAACGCCTGTGGAATCTCGATGCGGCCTTTCTCGCCTCGCGTCCCACGGACGGTGAAGTCCTGGACCGGCTCCATTCCGCTCGCAAGCTGCCCGAGCAGGCCGATTTCCGTGCGTGGAAGTCCGAGATTCACAAGAGCTACCAAAGCGTCGAATCCCGCGAAATCTGGTGGCACCTGCCGGACCGCCGCTCGCTGCGCGTGGTCATCAACCCGAACCCGCAAGGCGGCGTCACCTATCTCTTCGACGACGTGAGCGAGCGCATCGAATTGGAATCGCAAGTCAACGCGCTCACCAGCGTGCAAAGCGAAACGCTGAACACCTTGAAGGAAGGCGTTGCCGTGTTCGGCACGGACGGGCGCCTGAAACTGCACAACCGCGCCTTCGCCGAATTGTGGCACCTGCCGCCGGACGCGCTCGCCGATCATCCGCATATCGACAAGATCATCCGCGCCTGCCGTCTGCTCGCCCCACAGGAAGAGCCGTGGATCGACATCCGTGGCGCCGTCGCGGGTCTTGCCGATGCGCGCATGGGCGTGAGTTGCCGCATGGATCGGCAGGACGGCTCGTCCCTCGATTGCGCCGCGCAGCCCCTGCCCGACGGCGCGACCCTTCTCACCTTCATCGACGTGACCGCGAGCGTGAACGTGGCGCGTGCGCTCACCGAGCGCAACGATGCGCTGGAGCGCGCCTCGCGCCTGCGCGACGAGTTCGTCCACCACGTTTCTTACGAGTTGCGCTCGCCGCTCACCAATGTCATCGGTTTCGCGCAACTGCTCAGCGAAGAGACTGTCGGCCCGCTCAACGACCGCCAGCGCGACTATGCCGATCACATCATGCGCTCATCGGGCTCGCTGCTCGCGATCCTCAACGACATTCTCGATCTGGCCTCCATCGATACGGGCTCGCTGGAGCTGATGCCGGAGATCGTCGATATCCGCTCGACCATCGACGCTGCCATGCGCGGTCTCGAAGATCGCTTGGCGGAAGCCTCGATCGAGGTGAGGATCGACGCCCCCGCCGATATCGGCTCCTTCGTCGCCGACGGTAAACGCATCCGCCAGATTCTGTTCAACCTGCTTTCCAACGCGGTCGGTTTCTCCGCGCCGGGTCAGACCATTCACGTCCGCGCCCGAAAGGGAGGCGGCGAGGTGGTGCTCGAGGTCCGGGACCAGGGACGCGGCATTCCGCCCGAGATCAAGGCGAAGGTGTTCGAGCGTTTTGAGAGCCACACGCTCGGCACGCGTCATCGCGGCGTCGGCCTCGGCCTTGCCATCGTGCGCTCCTTCGTGGAACTGCATGGCGGGCGGGTGGAACTGATCTCAGCCCCTGGTGAAGGCACGACCGTGATGTGCACATTCCCCATGGAACGCCGGGAAGCGCCGCAGGATGGTCGATCCGGCCAGAATGCGGTACCACCGCTGGCTGCCGAATAAGGGATTCGCGCGCGGATGGCGAATGGACTGGCTTTGAAACGAGAGGAATATCGCTTGCAGCCCCAATGGACCGTGCCGCTGGCCGATTTGGCCGCGACCGAACGCCTCGCCCGCGCCGTGGCCGAGGAATTGCGGGCTGGCGATCTCGTGACGCTTTCCGGCGATCTCGGGGCCGGCAAGACGACCTTCGCGCGCTCGATCATTCGTATGCTCGCTGCCGATCCGGCATTGGAGGTGCCGAGCCCGACCTTCACGCTCATGCAGGTCTATGACGGCGCGCGCAACACCATCGTGCACGCCGATTTCTACCGTCTGCGCAGCGGAGACGAATTGTTCGAGCTCGGCTGGGACGAGGCGACGGAGAATGCCATCACTCTCGTCGAATGGCCGGAACATGCCGAGGACGCACTGAAGTCCGACCGGCTCGACATCCGCTTGGACCTCGCCCCCGGCGATTCCGGCGCGCGCATCGCTTTTCTCACCGGCTCCGGCGCGTTCGCAGCGCGGTTGAGCCGCCTGCGTGCCTTCCAGACCATCGTGGAACGCAGCGGTTGGGCGGATGCGACGCGTTTGCCCATGCAAGGGGATGCCTCCGTCATCCGCTCTTACGAGCGCCTATGGAAGCCGACCGGCGAAACCGCGCTTCTGATGATCTCACCACCTCGACCCGTGGGGCCGCCCGTACGGCGCGGCAAACCTTACACCACGGTCGCGAAGCTGGCCGAGACGGTCCACGCCTTCGTCGCCATGGACAAGGCCCTGCGAGCGCTCGGTTTCAGCGCACCACAGATCTTCGGCGAAGATCTCGATGCCGGCCTTCTCATTCTGGAGGATCTCGGCAGCGAACCCGTCATCGACGCCAACGGCCCGATCCCCGAGCGTTATGCGGAAGCGACCCGCGTTCTGGCGCAACTCCACGGCACCACACTGCCGCAGGTTCTGCCCGTCGCAGACGGCATCGACCACGCGATCCCGCCCTACGATCAGGAAGCGCTCCTGATCGAGGTGGAGCTTCTGGCGGATTGGTATGTGCCGCATATCATGGGCAACCAGCTCTCGGGCTCGGCCCGCGCGGAATTCGTCAATCTCTGGACAGATGCGTTGCAGGAGATTCTCTCGGGCCCGACGACCTGGGTTCTGCGCGACTATCATTCGCCGAACCTGATCTGGTTGCCGAAGCGCGAAGGTCTGGCTCGCGTCGGCCTGATCGATTTTCAGGACGCGGTTCTAGGCTCGCCCGCCTACGATGTCGCCTCGCTTCTGCAGGATGCGCGGATCTCCGTGCCGCCGGATCTGGAGTTGAAGCTGATCGGTCTCTACGCCCGCGAGCGCCGGGCCGCCGATCCCGCATTCAACGTGGCAGGCTTTGCCCGCGCCTATGCCATCATGGGCGCACAACGCGCCACCAAGATCCTCGGCATTTTCGCAAGACTCGACCGCCGCGATGGCAAGCCGCATTACCTGAAGCATCTGCCGCGGATAGAGGCCTATCTCGCCCGCAATCTCGCGCACCCGGCCCTCGCCAATCTGAAGGCCTGGTACGCGAACTACCTGCCCCGGCTCGTCCCCGTCGCGGACGACACTCCACCCTCGACCTGAGCCCCGCACTTGCCGCACACCGCCCCGAAGACCGCCATCGTTCTCGCCGCCGGATTGGGCAAGCGCATGCTGCCCATCACCGAGACGATGCCGAAACCCCTCGTGAAGGTGGGCGGACGCACGCTCATCGACTTCGCCCTCGACAGTCTCGCGGAAGCGGGCATCGGGCCTGTCGTCGTCAACGTGCACCATTTCGCGGATATGCTCGAAGCGCATGTGAACACACGAAGCCGCCCGCAGATCGTTATCTCCGATGAGCGCGAGGCGGTTCTGGAAACCGGCGGCGGCGTGAAGAAAGCGCTGCCCCTGCTGGGTCAAAACCCGTTCATCACCTTCAATTCGGATTCGATCTGGATCGAAGGCAAGACGCCCAATCTCAAGCGCCTCGTCTCCGCGTGGGATCCGGAGCGCATGGACATTCTCATGCTGATCGCGGAAGCGACCACCAGCATCGGCTATGATGGGCGCGGCGATTTTCATCTGGAGGAGACAGGCCGTCTGCGCCGTCGCGGCACGGATGCGAGCGCGCCGTTCGTCTATGCCGGCGTCTCCATCGTCAAACCCGATCTCGTGACGGATACGCCAGAAGGGCCTTTCTCCGCGAACCTGTTCTACGACCGCGCCATTGCGAAGAATCGGCTCTACGGCTTGCGACTCGACGGCCAATGGCTTCATGTTGGCGAACCGAAGGCGATTGCTGAAGCGGAAGAATGCCTCGCCGCCAACTCTTAGAACTTGATTCCGCATGTTCCGGGCGAACAACCGGTTTCCACTTGTTCTGATCATGCTTTTGCGGTGAGGTTGAATGACATCGACTGACGCGCGCGTCTTTTCCATCTCTCCCGGCTCGGCCTTTCTGCCGACCCTTGTCGATGCGCTGCTCGATGGCCGCCTGATCGGCTCCCTTTCCGATGATCCGACGGCGCTCGCCGATCTCACCATCTACCTGCCGACGCGCCGCGCCGCGCGGGCGCTCGTGACCCTGCTCGCGGAGCGAGGCGAAGGCAGGGCGCAGCTTCTGCCGCGCATCATTCCGCTCGGCGAAGCGGATGAAGCGGAGTTCGAACTCACCGGACTCGAAGGCACGCCTTTTGGCGACGCTGCCGCACTGAAACCCCCGATCCCTGCGCTCGAACGCCGCTTGATCCTCACGCGCCTCGTCCAAAGCTGGTCGGCGCAAGTGGACCGCAGCCTTCTGCGTCTCGGGCCGGAAGTGCCCTTCATGGTTCCCGCGTCTCCCGCCGATGCGGTCAATCTCGCGGGAGATCTCGAAGCGCTGATGGATTCCTTCACCACGGAAGGGATCGACTGGCACGCGCTCAACCTTGCGGTCGATACGGATTATTCCGAACATTTCGAAATCACCCGGCGCTTCGTGCAGATCGTCAGCGACAACTGGCCGAAGATTTTGCAGGATCGGAAGGCAAGCGACCCGGCCCAGCGCCGCAACGCGTTGTTGGAAGCCGAGGCCGAGCGTCTGACGCGCGACAAGCTCCGAAATCCGATGATCGTCGCGGGCTCCACGGGTTCGATTCCGGCAACCGCCAACCTGATTGCCGCCATCGCGCGCCTGCCCAACGGGGCGGTGGTTCTGCCCGGCCTCGACACCGATCTCGATGACGAGAGCTGGACCACCATCGGCAATATTTCCGATGGCGAAACCGACCCCGTTCACGGCCATCCGCAGGCGGTTCTGCGCCGCCTCGTGGATAAGCATTTGCGCGTTCCGCGCTCTGCCGTCACGCTTCTCGGCGACATGTCCCCGAACGCGCGAGCCCGCAATCGCCTGCTCTCGGAAGCCTTGCGCCCGCCGGATACGACGGATCGCTGGGTGCTGATGAACGCTGCCGAGCGTCTTGTCCTCAGCACCGGCGGCTGCGAGGGCCTGACCGTCGTAGAGGCGGCGGACGAGCGCGAAGAGGCCTTCGCCATCGCAGTGTCGTTGCGGGAAACCCTGAGCGAGCCCGAGCGTACGGCGGCGCTGATCACGCCCGATCGCGCGCTTGCCGCCCGTGTCGCGGCCGAACTCGGGCGATGGGGCGTCAGCGTGGAGGATTCCGCAGGGGTCGCTCTTCCCGATACACCGGCGGGCCGTCTCGCGCGCCTGACGGCGGAGGCGGCTGCGGACAACCTTCGCCCGATCCATCTGCTCGCCCTTCTCGCACATCCGCTGGTGCGGCTCGGCTGGGCACGCGAGATTGTGGAGCGCGCCGCGAGCGCGCTTGAAATCGGCGTGCTGCGGGGGCCGGAACCCGCCCCCGGAATCGCAGGCCTTCGTGCGGCTTTGGACGCACGCCGAGGGGAGAAAAAAGATCACCGCACGCCGCGACCCCGCCTTCGCTTGAGCGAGGAGGATTGGGCGCTCGCCGACGAACTCTTGCAGCGCGTCGAACAGGCCTTCGACGAATTCGGTCCCGCGTTCCACGAAGGCGATACCCTCGATCTCATGTCGCTGGTGGCAGACCACAGGCGCACGGTCGAGGCCCTGATGGCACTCCCTGACGGTGAGAGCGAGGATGATGCCTCCATCGAAGCGCTCGCGGCGCTCTTCGATGATCTCGACCTCTCCGAAATCGGCGCGCTGGAAGGCCGCTTCGCCGATTATCCTTCCTTCTTCAAGGCGCTGGCCCAACAGCGGACCTTGAGCCCGACTCCGCGCTCCACCCACCGTCGCATCAAGATCCTCGGTCTTCTCGAAGCGCGCCTTCTCACCGCCGACAGGATCGTGCTTGGTGGACTCGACGAGGGCACCTGGCCGCCGCGCACGGTGACGGATGCTTTCCTCAACCGGCCCATGCGCGCCCGCGTCGGCCTGATGCCGCCGGAGCGGCGCATCGGCCAGACAGCGCACGATTTCGTGCAGGCTCTCGGCACCCACGATGTGTTGATCACCCGCGCGCAGAAACGCGACGGATCGCCCACCGTGCCCTCGCGTTTCCTGCAACGGCTGAAAGCTTTCACCGGGCCGGATGTGTGGAGCAGCATGACGAAAGCGGGCGAACGTTATCGCCATCTCGTGCGTGTTCTCGATACGCCAAAGCCCGCGCCCGCACTCCAGCGCCCCGAGCCAAAGCCGGATCCGAAACTCTTTCCGCGAAGCCTCAGCGTCACGGAAATCGAAACGCTCGTGCGCGATCCGTATTCGATCTTCGCGCGTCACATTCTCAAGCTCGACGCGCTCGAAGCGATTGCGACCGCGCCGGGCGCTGCGGATCGCGGCACGATCATCCATGCGGTGTTCGGCGATTTCACGAAGGCATTTCCGAAAGGATTGCCCGAGGATGCCCTGGCGCGCGTTTTGGAACGCGGCGAAGAACTCTTCGATGAAACCCTGAAAGCGTTTCCCGAAATCGCCGCGATCTGGTGGCCACGTTTCGAACGTCTCGCCGCCGCATATGTCGATTGGGAGAAGGAGCGACGTCCGCTTCTCGCCGACATCCATCCCGAACATTCCGGCCGCCTGCCGATCACGCTTGCCGACGGCTCGATCTTCACCTTGCGCGCCCGCGCGGACCGGATCGAGCAACGCCGCGACGGCTCCTTCGTCATCGTGGACTTCAAGACGGGCCAACCGCCCGGCGTGAAAGAAGTCTTCGCAGGCTTCTCGCCGCAGCTCACCTTAGAGGCAGTGATGCTGATGAAGGGCGCGTTCGACAAGCTGTCCACAGCGAGAGAGACGCCGGACCTTCTCTACATCCATACCTCTGGCGGGCGAGAACCGTTGACGCCAAGGCCTTTGAAACCCGGACGCGACGAGACCCGTTCTGTTGCCGAGATCGTGAGAGAACACGGCCATCGTTTCGAGGGCATGATAGCGCGTTATGCCAGAGGCGATGCGGCTTACGTCTCGCGGCCTTTCCCGAAATATGCGCGCCGCTTTTCCGAATACGATCATCTCGCGCGGGTGAAAGAATGGTCGCTGGCGAGCAATGGCGAGGGAGGCGGCGAATGAACGATCTCGTCGTCCCGACCCACACCAGGGATTCGCAGCGCAAGGCCGCCGATCCGCGAGCATCCGCCTGGGTGTCCGCCAATGCAGGCGCGGGCAAAACCAAAGTTCTGACGGACCGGGTGGTGCGGCTTCTGCTCGCCGGATCGCCGCCCGGAAAAATCCTCTGCCTCACCTTCACCAAGGCCGCCGCCGCCAATATGGCGATCCGAGTTTTCGAGCGCCTCGGCCGCTGGGTCACGCTCGACGACGAGGCGCTGATCGCGGAATTGACGGAACTGGAAGGCGAGCACCCAAGCGCCTCGCATTTGCGTCTCGCGCGCACACTCTTCGCCCGCGCCGTCGAGACACCGGGCGGCTTGAAGATCGACACCATCCACGCCTTCTGCGAACGCCTTCTGCACCTCGCGCCCTTCGAGGCGAATGTGCCTGCACGCTTCACGGTCCTCGATGAAAGCCAGAGCGATGAACTCCTGGCGAACGAGACGGACAGGGTGTTGGCGCGCGCCATGGCCGAACCCGGCTCCGTGCTTCACAAGGCGCTCGGCATCGTGACCGTCGAGGCGACCGGCGATGCTCTCGCAGCGGTGTTGAGTTCAGCGCTTCGTTGCAAGGATTTCCTGCATCATCCCGAGGGGTTGGAGGCGGGCTTCGCGCGCCTTCGCCATGAACTCGGCTTGTCGCCGGGCGAGGATGTGGCGAGCATCGAGCGCGCCATGATCGAGGACGGCCTTGCACCCTCGCAATGGCTCGCCATCGCGCAAGAGCTGCTCACCGGGAAAGCCACCGACCAGGAGCGGGCGAACGCGTTCATTGCGGCGGCGAACGCCGTCACTCATGACGAGAAACTGGGCAAGTATCTTTCGGTCTTCCTGACCAAGGAGGATGCGCTCCGCTCGGAAGACCGCTTCGTCACGAAGGCCGTTGCCCCCGTTCTGAAGGATAAGCTCGTCGACGAGATGCATCGCATCGGCCGCCTTCTCAACCGACGCAAGGCCGCCGAAGCGATGGAGCGCACCGTCGCGCTTTTCATGCTCGCCGCCGAGATCGGACGCAATGTGGATCGTGCCAAGGCGCGGCTCGGGGCACTCGATTTTCAGGATCTCATCGACAAGACGCTCGGCGTTCTCTCCCGCGACGATTCCGGATGGATTCTCTACAAGCTCGATCGCGGCATCGATCACGTGCTCGTGGACGAGGCACAGGATACGAACCCGCAACAATGGGAGATCCTGCGTCGTATCACGGAGGACTTCACCGCCGGCGTCGGCGCGCGGGACAGGCGCCTGCGCACCCTGTTCGCGGTCGGCGATCCAAAGCAATCGATCTATGGTTTTCAGGGCGCGGCTCCGCAGGAATTCGAAACGAGCCGTCAGGCCTGGGCGCGGAAAGTGCGCGATGCGACGATGCACTTCGAAGATGTGCGCCTCACCGTCTCGTTCCGCTCGGCGACCGCCGTTCTCTCGGCCGTGGACGCGACCTTCGCGCTGCCGCAGAATTTCAAGGGCCTCTCCTTCGAGGACCACGCGGTCGGCACGGTGCATGAGAGCGCGCGTCCGCACGCTCCGGGCCATGTCGAACTCTGGCCGATCGAGCGCCCGAGCGACGAGGAAGAGCCGGAGGCGTGGGTTCTGCCCATAGACCAGCCCGAACAGCATGCGCCGCCGGTCGTCGTCGCCCGGCGCATCGCACGCGCCGTCAAGGGCTGGATCACGCGCGGCGACGATACCGGTCGCGTGTGGGGCGCGGGCGATGTCCTCATTCTCGTGCGCAAGCGAGGCGCTGCTTTTGAAGCGGTGATCCGCGCGTTGAAGGAAGCAGGCGTGCCTGTGGCGGGCGCAGACCGTCTCAACATCGGCGAACACATCGCCGTGCTCGATCTTGTCGCGGCGGGCCGCGCGGCGCTTTTGCCGGAAGACGATCTGACACTTGCCACCGCGCTGAAATCGCCTCTCGTCGGCCTCACCGACGACGATCTCATCCGCATTGCGGCGTCGCGCGGCGCCGATGAATCGCTAATCGCGGCATTGGGACGTCATGCATCGCAGGATGACGCCGCAAGACGCGGCCTCGATGCCTTCCATGCATGGCGGAAACTCGCCCGCGCGCATGGCCCATTCGGCTTTTTCGCGACCTTGCTCGGGCCGCTGAATGGTCGCTCAAAACTCGTTGCACGGCTCGGCAGCGAAGCAGGCGATGCCATCGATGCTTTCCTGAGCTTCGCGCATCAATCGGAGATGGCGGAGACGCCTTCTCTCACGATTTTCCTCAACCGTTTCGAATCCGCGTCACACACCATCAAACGCGATCTCGACGCCGTGCATGATGAGGTGCGCGTCATGACCGTGCATGGCGCGAAAGGTCTTGAAGCGCCTGTGGTGATCGTCATCGACGGCTGCGAAGTTCTGGGCCGCGATCCACCGCTGATCCAGCTTCCGACCGCCTCGGGTGACACGCTTCCCGTCTGGTCTGCCAGCAAGGGGCAGGACAGTGCCGCGCTGGCCACAGCGCGCGCCGATCTTCACGCTAAAGGTCTGGAGGAGCACAATCGCCTTCTCTATGTGGCCATGACCCGCGCCAAGGACCGGCTCGTCATCGCTCCCTATCTCGGCGGCAACAGAAAAAATCCGCCGGACGAGGCCTGGAGCGAGATGATCCGGCGCGGACTCGTCGGCAAGGCGGGCGCGCTGGAGCAGGACGAAGCGCCTTACGGTGCCATCGAAGTCTGGCGTGACGGCAACATGCGGGCAGGCCATGCAAAGGCCTCGGATGTGGCGCGTGCCGATCCCGCACCGGTCCCCGACTGGCTGACGCAACCGGTCGCCCCGGAGCCGGAACCCCTGCCGCCGCTGCGCCCCTCCAGCGCCCTTGGTGCGGCCGACCGGCTGGCACGGCCAGGCGATGGACCCTATGCGCCCGATGCCCGGCTTCGCGGCACGCTCGTGCACGCACTGTTGGAACGTCTGCCGAACCAGCGCCCCGAGCACCGGGAAGCTGTCGCCCGCGCCTATGTGAAGGCGAAAGCGCCGCGCCTGAAGGCCGAGCTCGCCGAGACGATCATCGCCCAGGCGCTCAGCGTGATCAGTCACAACGCCCTGCATCCGCTCTTTGGCGCAAATTCCCGCGCCGAAGCGCCGATTGCGGGCAAGGTCTCGACCGCTTCCGGCGATGTGATGGTCTCCGGCCAGATCGACCGCCTTGCGGTGCTCGAAACTGAGGTGTTGGTCGCCGATTTCAAGACCACCGCCCGCCCACCGAGAGCCGGCGAGGCGACGCCACGGGCTTATGCGGCGCAATTGGCGCTGTATCGCCAATTGTTGCGCGAAATCTATCCGGGGCGGCGGGTGCGGGCCTTCCTGATCTGGACATCCGGTCCGGTCATTCACGAGTTGAGAGAGCAGGAGCTTGATTCAGCCCTCAGCCTCATCAAAGCGGCGTGATGACAAAGACGGTCGCTTGATTCCGGACGGGGGGCTTCTTAACTTGCCTCGACAGACAGGCGATTCCTGCTTTTGAGTCGCGCTTTTAGGGCATGGTCCGGCGGACATTCGTCGGAAATATCATGCGAGATAACAAGGACTTGCGAGCACTATCCTGCTCCAAGAGCCAGCAAAGGTGATTGTAATGGCGACCGTTAAGGTAACCGATTCGAGCTTCGCACAGGATGTGTTGAACTCGGCCGAACCCGTCGTTGTGGATTTCTGGGCGGAATGGTGCGGCCCCTGCCGCATGATCGGCCCGGCTCTGGAAGAAATTTCAAACGAGATGGCCGGCAAGGTGAAGATCGCCAAGCTCAATGTGGACGAAAATCCGCAGATCTCCTCCCAGCTCGGCATCCGCTCCATCCCGGCGCTCATGATGTTCAAGGGCGGCAAGGTCGTGGCCCAGAAGGTCGGCGCCGCGCCCAAGGGCGACCTCGCGAAATGGATCCAGGCCTCGGCTTGAGTTCACCTCCGATAGAATGACGAAAGGGGCCGGAAGGCCCCTTTTTCATGTTGATTGCCACAGAGCCCAAGCGTAGATCCAAGCGCAGCCTCATCCTGAGAGGCCGTCAGGCCGTCTCGAAGGACGAGGCGTCTCCAGAGCATTCCGACCCTCCTTCCAGACGCGGCTGCGCCGCTCCGCAGGATGAGGGGCGGCATCCGATGCATCTACTGCGGCGGCGTCCCGTTCGCCGCCAGCACCTCGCCCGCGAGATAGAGCGAGCCGCAGATCAGGATGCGCGGCGGGTGTTCCCAAACGAAATTGTTGAGCGATGCCAAAGCGGTTTCCACACTCGCCTGGATCGACGTGATGAGGCCGACGCTTCCCGCGATGTCGGCGGTCTCTTCCGCCGGACGCCCCGCGATCTGGCCCGCGATGGGGACCGCGATCACTTCGCGCGCGAGGCCGAGAAAATTCTTGAAGAAGGCTTCCGAATCCTTGGTGCCAAGCATCCCGACGATGAGCACGAGCGGCGCTTCGCTATGCTCGCCCCGCTCCGCCATCGCTGCGGCGAGCACGCGCCCGCCATCGGCATTGTGCCCGCCATCGAGCCACAACTCGCTGCCCTCCGGTGCGATGCTCTCCAGCACGCCGTTGGAGAGACGCTGCAGCCGGCCCGGCCATTCGGCCCGGCGCAATCCGGCCTCGAAAGCCTGACTCTCGAACCGTTCGAAACCTGCGGCACGCAAAGCCGCGATGGCCGTGCCCGCATTGATGAATTGATGCCGCCCGACGAGTTTGGGAAGCGGTAGATCGAGCAGGCCCTTCTCGTCCTGATAGACGAGCCGCCCGGCCTCCTCGTGAACGGAGAAATCCTGCCCGCCCACAATAATGGGCGATGCGCCGACAGTTTCCGCCGCCGCGCACAAGACGTCGTCGGCGACGCGATAATCCTGATGCGCAATGATTGCCGGACAGTCGCGCTTGAAGATGCCGGCCTTCTCGCCGGCAATGCCTTCCAGGGTCGTGCCGAGATATTCGGCGTGATCGTGGCCGATGGAGGTGACGACGGCAGCAGCCGGGCGGTCGATCACGTTGGTGGCATCATAACGACCGCCGAGACCGACCTCGAGGAGCAGCACGTCGGCAGGCTCTTCAGCAAACAGCAGGATCGCAGCGGCGGTTGTGATCTCGAACACGGTGATGGGCTCGCCCGCATTCACCGCCTCGCAGCGGCGCAGCGCTTCGACAAGACGATCCTCTTCCACATAACGCCCGCCGCCAAAACGGCCGAGGCGGATGCGCTCGTGGAAGCGCACGAGATGCGGCGAGGTGTAGACGTGAACCGCAAGCCCGGCGCTTTCCAGAATCGCGCGCATGAAGGCGATGGTGGAACCCTTGCCGTTCGTGCCGGCCACGTGAATCGTCGGCGGCAGGCGCCGCTCGGGGTGCCCGAGCTGGGCGAGAAGCCGCTGAATGCGCCCGAGCGACAGATCGATGGTCTTCGGGTGCAGGGCGAGAAAGCGCGCGATCAGCGCATCGGAGGAATCCATCGCCCTGCTCCAAACATGATCCGAAAAAGTGGGATCCGGTTTTTCGATAAGATCATGCGGCAACGAAAACTTTAAGCCGCGACCGCCGGGGTCTTTGTGAGGAGACGAGAAAGCCGCGCGATGGTGGCCTTCAGGTCATGACGATGCACGACCATGTCCACCATACCGTGATCCTTCAGGTATTCGGAACGCTGGAAGCCGTCGGGCAGCTTCTCGCGGATGGTCTGCTCGATCACGCGCGGACCCGCAAAGCCGATGAGTGCGCCGGGCTCGGCAATCTGGACATCGCCCAGCATCGCGTAAGACGCCGTGACACCGCCGGTGGTCGGGTTGGTGAGCACGACGATATACGGCAGTTTCGCATCGCGCAGGCGACGCACGGCGACTGTGGTGCGGGGCAGTTGCATGAGGGAGAGAATGCCCTCCTGCATGCGCGCGCCACCGGAAGCCGCGAAGAGCACGAACGGCGTCTTCTTTTCGAGCGCGGTCTCGGCACCCTTCACGATCGCCTCGCCCGCGGCCATGCCAAGCGAGCCGCCCATGAAGCCGAAATCCTGCACCGCGATGGTCATCGGCAGGCTCTCGACACGGCCGTAGCCGACCTTGAACACATCCTGCATACCCGTCTTGGTGCGAGCATCCTTCAGGCGGTCGGTGTAGCGCTTCTCGTCGCGGAATTTCAGCGGATCGACCGGCGCATCAGGCAGGGCCACATCGAGCCAGGTGCCGCCATCGAACATCAGGCCGAGGCGCTGAGCGGCCGAGACGCGCATGTGGTGGTTGGAACCGGGAATGACCCACTGGTTCGCCTCCACATCCTTGTGGAACACCACCTGCCCGGTCTCCGGACACTTGATCCAGAGATTGTCGGGCGATTCCCGCTTGAACAGCGTCTTGATCTTCGGTCGAACGACTTCGGAGATCCAGTTCATGATTCTCAATCCTCTCGTCATGGCCGGGCTTGCCCCGGCCATCCACGTCTTTCCCACGCAGTTAAGGCGTGGATGCCCGGATCAAGTCCGGGCATGACGCGTCTTTAATTCTTCAAGCAGCGTCCCGCTTCGACACGGACCGCACGCCCTCGCTCAATTCCTTCACCAATGTGGTGACGGCCTCGACGGAACGCGAGGTGGCGCGCTCTTGCCCATCGAGCGTGCCCTTGAGGGCATCGATCAGAGCCGAGCCGACCACAACCCCATCGGCACCCTCGGCGATGGCCGCCGCGTGCGCGCCGTTCTTGACGCCGAAACCCACGACGACAGGCAAAGGCGTATGCCGCTTGATGCGCTCCACCGCCGTGGAAACCTTACCGAAATCGGGGGTCGCCGCGCCGGTGATGCCGGTGATCGAAACGTAATAAACGAACCCGGCCGTATTGGCGAGAACCGCCGGAAGCCGCTTGTCGTCCGTCGTCGGGGTAGCGAGACGGATGAAGGCGAGCCCGGCTTTCAGTGCGGGCAGGCACAGCTCGTCGTCCTCTTCCGGCGGCAGATCGACCACGATCAGGCCGTCCACCCCGGCTTCCTTGGCGTCGGCAAGGAAGCGATCGACGCCATAGATATAGATCGGATTGAAATAGCCCATGAGAATGATCGGCGTCTCGGAATCTTCCTTGCGAAAACGGCGCACGAGTTCGAGGGTCTTGATGGTGTTCTGCCCACCCTTCAGCGCCCGCAGGCCCGCCGCCTGGATGGCAGGACCGTCGGCCATCGGATCGGTGAAGGGCATGCCGAACTCGACAATATCGGCGCCGGCCTTCGGCAAGTTCCGCATGATCTCGAACGAGGTTTCGAGATCCGGGTCGCCGGCCACGACATAGGTGACGAGAGCCGCACGGCCTTCCGCGCGGCACTTTTTAAAACGGGCTTCGATGCGCTGTGTCATGGGCGGGTCTTTAGCATGGTCCAGTCGGGATGTGGACATCGATCTCGCAAATCTGCATAGTCACGCAACAAAATATCATTATCCGTGATCGAGACGCCAAGGCGTTAATGCCGCGACAGGATTGCAATTCACGACGATGGCCAAGGCTGCCCTGACGAAATTGCGAGCCCCATATCTGAAGCGCGTGTGGCTGGACGAAGAGAGGATCGGCGACAGGGCGCGCTATCCTTTCTGTTTGCCTCTCTTCAAAAGCGGTGTTTTTTCCATCGACTTCGATTGCGCCGTCACGATCATCGTCGGAGAGAACGGCGTCGGGAAATCGACCATTCTCGAAGGAGTGGCCGCGCTCGCCGGCTATGACGAAGCCGGGGGTGGAAAGGGTTATAAACCAGTCGATCATTCGCGTGCTGTCGAGGCGATGGGCGGACAATTGGCTCAGGCGCTTCGCGCGAGCTGGCTGCCCAAGGTCACGCAAGGATGGTTCTTTCGAGCCGAGAGCTTCTTTTCCGTATCGCGCTATCTCGATACGGCCGCCATCGAAGGGGGCGGGGCTCCACCGGATTTTCTCTCGCACTCGCATGGCGAAGGTTTTCTGCGCTTCTTCGAGGAGCGCTGCAGAGCGCAAGGCCTCTATCTTTTCGACGAGCCTGAATCCGCCCTCTCGCCTGCACGGCAAATCGAATTCCTGAAACTGCTGCGCCGAATGGACGATTCAGGCCTGTGCCAGGTGATCATGGCGACGCATTCGCCGATTCTGATGGCCTATCCAGGCGCACGCCTCCTCAGCCTGACGAAATACGGACTCGAACCCATCAAGCTCGAAGAGACGCAACATTTCCGTCTGCTGCGAGAATTCTGCCTCGATCCGGAATTGTTCATCGAAGCGATGATGGGCGACTGATGCTGTCGCTACATTTTTCCCTCCCCTAGTGGGGAGGGTTAGGGTGGGGGTGTGAGCGCAACGTTTTGAGATGTTGGCGCTTGCACCCCCTCCTCCAACTCCTCCCCATCGCAAGTCGGGTGTTCCCGACTTGCGCCGGATAAAGCAGATCTCGGGAACACCCGAGATCTGTGGGGAGGAGGGCTCAGCTAGCCCTCAAATCTTCGCTCCCAAAATCTCCGCGATCTGCGGAATGTCCTTGTCGCCGCGACCGCTGATATTCACCACCATCAGGTGATCCTTCGGCTTCTTCGGCGCAAGTTCCATGACCTTGGCGAGCGCGTGGCTCGGCTCAAGGGCGGGGAGAATGCCTTCGAGCTTCGAGCAGAGCTGGAAAGCTTCCAGTGCTTCGTCGTCGGTGGCGGAAATGTAGTTCACGCGGCCCACATCGTGCAGCCAGGCGTGTTCCGGGCCGATGCCGGGATAGTCGAGACCGGCGGAAATGGAGTGAGCGTCCTGGATCTGGCCGTCCTCATTCATGAGGAGGTAGGTGCGGTTGCCATGCAGCACACCGGGACGGCCACCGGTGAGGGAGGCCGCGTGGAGCTTATCGAGCCCGTGACCCGCCGCTTCGACGCCGTAGATCTCGATTCCCCGATCATCGAGGAAGGGGTGGAACAGGCCGATAGCGTTCGAGCCGCCGCCGATGCAGGCGACGAGCGAATCCGGCAGGCGGCCTTCGGCTTCCATCATCTGCACCCGGGTCTCGTCGCCGATGACGCATTGGAAATCGCGCACCATGGCCGGATAAGGATGCGGGCCCGCCACGGTGCCGATGCAATAGAAGGTGTCGGCGACGTTGGTGACCCAATCGCGCAACGCCTCGTTCATGGCGTCTTTCAGGGTCTTGGTGCCGGATTGCACGGGGATGACCTCAGCGCCCAGCATCTTCATGCGGAACACGTTGGGCTTTTGCCGCTCCACGTCGACCGCGCCCATATAGACAATGCATTCCAGGCCGAACCGCGCGCAGAGCGTGGCGGTGGCAACGCCGTGCTGGCCTGCGCCCGTCTCGGCGATGATGCGCTTCTTGCCCATGCGGCGGGCGAGAAGGATCTGGCCCAGGACGTTGTTCACCTTGTGCGCGCCGGTATGGTTCAGCTCTTCGCGCTTGAAGTAGATCTTCGCCCCGCCCGATAGGCCGGAGGCCGTCGAAACCTCGCGAAGATGCTCCGTCATGCGCTCGGCGAAATAGAGCGGGCTCGGGCGGCCGATGTAATGGGTCATGTACCCATCCATCTCGGCCTTGAAGGCCGGATCGGCCTTGGCCTCGTCATAGGCCTTTTCCAATTCCAGGATGTTCGGCATCAGAGTTTCGGCGACGAAACGGCCGCCGAACATGCCGAAATGCCCGCGCTCGTCGGGGCCGGTACGGAAGGAATTGGTTTGAGCCGGAGCTGACACGGTTCTGCGCCTTATGAAACAGGGGCGGCCAAGGCCACCCTGGCGGCCTTGATGAAGGCCTCGATCTTGGCCGGATCCTTGAGACCCGGACGACTTTCAACGCCCGAAGAGACGTCGACGGCCCTGGCTCCGGTGAGCCGGATCGCCTCGGCGACGTTCTGCGGGTTCAGCCCTCCTGACAACATGAAGGCAATGGCGGGGTCAAGCCCGCCGAGAAGCCGCCAGTCGAAAGGAAGACCGTTGCCACCGGGCAGAGCATCAGCCGTGCGCGGCGGCTTGGCATCGAGCAGAATGCGGTCCGCAACCTCGCGATAGGCTGAAATCGCCTCGAGATCGGCGGCCTCAGCGATGCCAAGCGCTTTCATGACCGGCCTGCCGAAACGAGCACGGATCGCAGCGACGCGCTCCGGCGTCTCGTGCCCATGCAATTGCAGCAGGTCAGGGTCGAGCGCCTCGACGATATCGGCGAGTTCCGCATCCTCCGCATCGACCACCAACGCGACGCGCCCCGCCCGACCCTTGGCGCGGCGCGCCAGGTCGCGACCCTGATCGAGGTTCACATGACGCGGGCTCTTGGCAAACCGTACGAAGCCGACGAGATCCGCGCCCGCGTCGAGAGCGGCGTCGAGAGTCTCGGGCGTGGAGAGCCCGCAAATCTTGATGAGTGTCGTCATGACCGGATGCTACGCCGTATGTGGCAGCTTGCGCCACACCAGCATCGCCGCAGCCAGATCTTCAAGCGCGGTGCCCACCGATTTGAACACGGTGATGGCCTCCGCATGGCGCCGCTGGCTTTTGTCCTGCCGGCAAAGATCGAACAGAGTGCCCTTCACGTGCGAGGCTGCAATTGCCCCGCTCTGAAGCGAGAGCGCCACATCGCCGCCTTCGCTGCGCGCGGCATGCGTATCGATATAGACATCGCCACGCTGCAACGCTTCATCATCCGCCTCGCGCATGGAGAGATTGAACGCGCCGACAAGATCGAGATGCGCTCCGTTTTTCAGCCACGCTCCTTTTATGAGCGGAGCCGTGGAAAGGGTCGCACAGGACACGAGATCCGCCTCGCGCACCGCGCCTTCGAGATCGCGCACCGCCGTAACGGGCAAACCCTCGGCCTGCAATTGCGCAGCCTCGTTCTCGGCGCGCTCGAAGCGATGATTCCAGAGGGCAACTTCCCGGATCGGGCGCTGACTCAGATGCGCGCGGATGAGAAAGGGCGAGAGGGAGCCCGCGCCCACCATCACCATGCGAGCGGCGTCTGGGCGGGCGAGATAACGCGCCGCGAGGGCAGACGCCGCAGCGGTGCGCCACAACGTGAGACGCGTGCCGTCGAGCGCCGCGCGCGGCTCACCGGTTGCGCCGTCCATCAAGAGATAGGTGCCGAGAACGCTCGGCAGATTCTTCGCGCCATTATCGGGGAAAACCGAGACCACCTTCACGCCGACGAAACCATCCTTCGTCTTCGGGCCCGACCACGCAGGCATGAGCAGAAGAGTGCCATGGGCCCCTTCACGCTCGATCTCGTGATGATGGCGGACCGGTGTTTCGATATCGCTGCGAAATGCCTCGGCAAGAGCATCGATCAGGTGCGGAAACGTGACGACCTGATCGATCTCGGCAGAGGTAATGACGCGCATGAGGCTCACAGGAAGGATGTGCGGGAGGGAGGAACGGCAGGCACGTTCGCCACTGGGATCTGCGCGCGCAAACGCTCGGTCTCACCGCGCAGATGATTGGCTTCACGACGCGCTTCGCGACGGGCGCGGCGATGCTTGCCTTGCGCGAGCCAGGTCGCCATCCCGCCGATCAGAACACCCAGGGCCGTGGCCGCGAAAATCACGACGAAAAGCGGAAGCTGGACGGCGAATTCAGGCGCACCTTCCGTGAACGGATCGAGCGACAGCATGACCGATCCGCGGTTCGCCACCGCAAGCAGCACGACGGCGAGCGCGATGGGCAGCAGAATCAGCGCCTTCAGAAAACGGATCACGTCCATACCTCCGACGTGGGGAGGTCAACCGCGCAAGCCGCGACCATCGCGTCCGCCCGATCCCTCCGGTGAAGCATGTCTTAAAGCTTGATCATGTTTCTTTGATTTCGGCGAACAACCGGTTCCCACTTGTTCTGATCATGCTCTAACGCAAAGCCGCCTTCGAACCGTTGAGGCGCACACGCATTTCCTTACCCGTCTTGAAAACGGGAACCACCTTTTCCAACACCGACACGGACGCGCCAGTACGCGGGTTGCGTCCCGTGCGGGCATCGCGCTTCTTCACCGCGAACGCGCCGAAGCCGCGCAATTCCACTCGGTCGCCCCGCGAGAGGGCATCCGCGATGGTATCGAGAATCGCATTCACGATGTTCTCGACATCGCGTTGATACAAATGCGGGTTCTGCTCGGCGAGTTTGAGCACCAGTTCGGATTTGATCATCGGTAGCTATATGTTTGATGTGGCTTTATTTTTCGGCAGGTTGCCAGAGCGTTAACAGACCGTCAAGCTGCGTTGCGGCGGATGCGCGCCGAATGCTCTCTGCCACTTGCTCAAATCCGAACATATCGGCCCCGAATGCCGCCCAGACGAAGGGCGACAGGCTGCTTTCGCCGCGCGGCCGCCAGTCCCGCACCGGGAGGCCGGGATGCACACCTTTTTCCTTTTCGAGCCAGGCGACGGCATCCCGCTCGGTTCCGAGCGCATCGACGAGTTTCAACGGCACCCCCTGATGCCCGCTGAAAATCTGGCCGGTGGAGACCGTGGCCAGCTCGGAATCGTTCATGCCGCGCCGGTCGCGCACGATACGTTTGAACCAGTCGTAAGTATCGTTGACCACCGATTGCAAGGCGGCCCGGGCCTCAGGACTCGTCGGGGTGAACCCGCTGGGCTCCGCCTTCAGCGGCGCGGACTTCACCGTGTCGACCTTCACACCCAGTTTGTCGAGGAGTTGGGACACTTCCGGATATTGGAAAAGCACACCGATCGAACCGACAAGGGACGTTTCGCGCGCCACGATATGATCAGCGGCGATCGCCGTGATGTATCCGCCGGACGCCGCCGTCCCGTCGACGAAAGCGACAAGCGGTTTTCTCTGGGACAGCGTGCGGATATTGCGGAAAAGCTCCTCGGAACCGGTCGTGGTTCCACCAGGCGAATTGATCGAGATCACGACCCCGGCGACCGATTTCTGCCGCCCCACCTGCTGCATGAGATCGGCTATCCGCCGATTTCCGGTGATCACGCCATTGATGGAAATGCGCGCGATATGCGTCTGCCCCGGAATCAGGCCCAGCCGATCGGCCGCCGCATAACCCAGCGCCAGAACGCCGACGATCAAGGCAACAAGCCCCATGAATCGCCAGAAACTCAGCTTCCGGCGCAGACGCTGGCGGTCGGCAATCGCTTCGGCATCCATGGACATGGGATCAGGGTCTTTCGAAAAGGCTAAGCTTTTGGCGTTGCAGACAATATTTCGAAAAGAGATAGAGCGGCAAGAGAAGAGGCCAACAAAAAGGGCATCTTCTTCCCAGGAAAAGAAACGCCTCAGTGCGGCTTCAGGTCCTTTCTTATGAAGGACGCTATTTCCACCTCCTCCATCAGCACTGGAGTCCGGTGATGCCCAGTGATTGCTCCGAACAACGACCCTTTGAGGCGCAGACGACGACCGATCCATCTTCTGAGCTGGGAATATTGAGCGCCGCTCAAAACAAGCTGGATCCGTGTAACCTTCTCCACCGCATCGCCCAAGCCATCGTCGGCCGCATTCACGCAAAAAGACCGGGTTGGCTTTAGAAAGAAATACGTTTCGGCTACGTCGCCTTCGGCAACGCTTTGATAATTCGGGGGCCCTGGATATGTCGCACGCATCAGCACGCCTTCGATCGCGACAGGGTTCTCATAAGACAAGCAGTCAGAAGCCTGCGCCTTCACGCTAAGCGCTCCGACGAAAGCGAGCGAAAGACAGGCGGCGCGGATAAAGACCTGCATCGGGACAACCTTTCGATATGTTATCCTGGTTATCCTCATCACCGCCTGACGCCAACAAAAAACCCGCGCGATGGATCGCGCGGGTTTTCGAAGAAAATCTCCGGACGAGTCCGGAGATGATGATCCCGTGAAGGATCTTACTTCTTGTCCTTGGCCTTCAAGGCTGCACCCAGGATGTCGCCGAGCGACGCGCCCGAATCGGCCGAGCCGTACTGCGCCATCGCTTCCTTCTCCTCAGCGACCTCGAGGGCCTTGACGGAGACGGTGACGCGGCGAGCCTTGCGGTCGAACTGGGTCACGCGGGCATCGAGCTTCTCACCGGCAGCGAAACGCTCGGGGCGCTGGTCGGCGCGGTCGCGGGCGAGTTCGTTGCGCTTGATGAAGGTGGAGAGGTCGGTATCGACGATCTTCACCTCGAGGCCGCCGTCCTTCACCTCGAGAACCTCACAGGTGACGATCTGGCCCTTCTTGAGTTCGCCGGCTTCCGCGAAGGGGTCGCCTGCGAGCTGCTTGATGCCGAGCGAGATGCGCTCCTTCTCGACGTCCACGTCGAGAACCTGGGCGCGCACGATATCGCCCTTCTTGAAGTCGTCGATGACCTGCTCGCCCGGACGGTTCCAGTCGAGGTCCGAGAGGTGGACCATGCCGTCGACATCGTTCTCGAGGCCGATGAACAGACCGAATTCGGTCTTGTTCTTGACTTCGCCTTCGACTTCCGAACCGACAGGATGCTTCTCGGCGAAGGCTTCCCACGGGTTCTGCAGGGTCTGCTTGAGACCGAGCGAGATGCGGCGCTTGACCTGATCGACTTCGAGGATGACGACCTCAACTTCTTGCGAAGTGGAGATGATCTTGCCCGGATGGACGTTCTTCTTCGTCCAGGACATCTCGGAGACGTGGATGAGGCCTTCGATGCCCGGCTCCAGCTCAACGAACGCACCGTAATCGGTGATGTTCGTGACGCGGCCCTTGAGCTTGGCGTCGACCGGGTAGCGGGCGGCGATGCCTTCCCACGGATCGGCGAGCAGCTGCTTGATGCCGAGCGAGATGCGGTGCGTCTCGTGGTTGATCTTGATGATCTTGACCTTGACCGTCTGGCCGATGGTGACCACCTCGGACGGGTGGTTCACGCGGCGCCATGCCATGTCGGTGACGTGCAACAGGCCGTCGATGCCGCCCAGATCAACGAACGCACCGTATTCGGTGATGTTCTTGACCACGCCGTCGATGACCTGACCCTCTTCGAGGTTGGCCACGAGCTCGGAGCGTTGCTCGGCGCGGCTCTCTTCGAGAACCGTACGGCGCGACACGACGATGTTGCCGCGGCGGCGATCCATCTTGAGGATCTGGAACGGCTGAGCCACGCCCATGAGCGGGGTGACGTCGCGCACGGGGCGGATATCGACTTGGCTGCGCGGCAGGAACGCCACTGCGCCGTCGAGATCGACGGTGTAGCCGCCCTTGACCTGGTTGAAGATGACGCCATTGACGCGCTCTTGAGCCTCGAAGGCCTTCTCGAGCTTCACCCACGACTCTTCGCGGCGAGCCTTGTCGCGCGAGATGACGGCTTCGCCGAGAGCGTTTTCGATGCGCTCGACATAAACCTCGACCTCATCGCCGACGTTGATCGTCTGATCGCGATTGGGGCCGGCAAATTCCTTGAGAGCGACGCGACCTTCGGTCTTGGCGCCGATATCGATGACCGCGACGTCTTTCTCGATCGCGACCACTTTGCCCTTCACGACCGAGCCTTCGCTGATCTCGTTCGTACGGAAGGATTCTTCGAGCAGGGCCGCGAAATCTTCACGGCTCGGCTGTTGCAGTGCTGCAGACATATGATCTCCTGAATGGCCCAGTTTTAAGGGGCAACGCCGGCGGCTCGTGTTACGGATCGTCCCCAACCGCCGCTGCCAGGGACGCCCCTCTAGGGCCATGTCCAAGGCATGCCGCTTTAAAAAGCGGGCCGGCGTATCGCCGGCGGATGGAAAACGTGCGACCCGAAAGGACGTCTTTTAACGCCGTAAGGGCACGCTCTCGCGCGCCACACCTGCACCGTCTTCATCGGCGTCTTTTCGGATAGGTCGGTCATTTAGTGCACTTTGCCCGGAGAAACAAGCTTTCGCGCGGGCCGATAACGACCCGAGTTTGGTCCGCGCTCTTCCCTCCCCCTTGCGGGGAGGGGTAGGGGTGGGGGTTGAAAAGTCAGAGCGTTGCCTGTGATCCGGCAAGCAGGAAAGCTGCTACAGCGCCAGACGTATGAAAGTTTCACCCGGTCAGACGACCCCCACCCTTCATCCCTCCCGCAAGGGGGAGGGAAACCTGCGCCTCATCCCTCATCAAGAAGCCTGCGCCTTATCCTCACCAACTGAGTCACGACTCGCGGGCCCGGGCTTTCCGGCTGCCCGGGCAGCCTTATCTACCGGACGGAGGGAGCGATCCGCCACTTGCGCGGAGCTTCGATGATCCATCTCACGACAGGTCGCACCATGAATCACGCCATCACAGACTGGCCGGATCTCCCTTATCCGGCCTGGCGGGACACCGCCGTCACCCTCCAGCTTTGGACCCAGATCGTGGGCAAGGTCCGGCTGTCGTTGACGCCGTGGCTGAACCATGGCTGGCAGGTAACGCTCTATGTCACAGCCCGGGGCCTGGGCACATCCCCGATCCCCTTCGGTCACGAGATCCTCGAAATCGAGTTCGATTTCATCGACCATCGCCTGAAGGCGCGCACGAGCCGGGGCGAGGAAGGCTCGTTCGCCCTCGAACCGCAGACCGTCGCCGCCTTCTATCGCCGGGTCATGGATCTTCTGGCAGGTCTCGGGGTCGCGGTTTCCATCAACGAGATGCCGAACGAAATGCCGGACGCCATCCCCTTCTCGCAGGACAAGACTCATTCGGCTTATGACGCCGCAGCCTCCAATCACTTCTGGCGCGCGCTGGTCCAGGTCGACCGGGTGTTCAAGCTGTTCCGGAGCAGCTTTCTCGGCAAAGCGAGCCCGGTTCATTTCTTCTGGGGCAGTTTCGACCTTGCCGTGACCCGGTTCTCCGGGCGGATGGCCCCGCTCCATCCGGGCGGCGTTTCGGGATTGCCCGATGACGTCACCCGGGAGGCTTATTCTCATGAGGTGAGCAGCGCCGGCTTCTGGCCCGGCAGTGACGCCTTCCCACAGGCCGCCTTCTATTCCTACGCCTATCCGGAGCCGCAGGGCTTTCGCGACCGGCCGGTGACGCCCGGCGCGTCTTTCGACACAAAGCTCGGCGAGTTCATCCTGCCTTACGATGTGGTTCGAAACGCCGCTTCTCCGGATAACGTCCTGCTCGACTTCCTGACGCAGACCTATACGGCTGCGGCCGAGACCGGCCACTGGGATCGGGCAGCGCTGGAATGTGCCCTGGGCGTTCCGGCCCAACCGCGCACTCTATCCTCCGCGCGCGGCTGAGAGGGTGGGATGAACACCCTCTACCGTCATTCCGGGGCGCCGCAGGCGAACCCGGAACCCATAACCACTGGTGTCGCCGGATAAGGAACGACGGCCATCGTTGTGCCCTTTCGGTCACCCTTAGCGGCTCTAGGTTCCGGGTTCCGCTGCGCGGCCCCGGAATGACGGAGGGGTAGTGGCTCGGAATGGCGGGAGAGGTGGTGGCACACCATTGACCCTTTGCCCCGTTCCCGTGTTATCTCGGTGCCGGAGCCGGCCGCAGCCGGTTCTGGGGTCTAGAAGCCCCTCGTTAGGCGGCTGGCATCAGCCGTTAGTGATGCCTTCCCAGCCCATGGCCGGGGAGGTGCTGCCGTATGTCCAGGACGCAAGTCTAAAGGGCAGCGCAGCCGTCCTAGCGCGGTTTTCTAGCTCCCCGACCACCAGCGCCGCTGGTGGTCGCCACCGCCAAAGAGGGGAGTTTTCATGAGCACGTCGCCTAACCGCGCCAGAGCGCCAAGCGCCCAACCAACCGCCGCCAAATCACCCAATGCGGCCGACCGGCGTATCGGTCAGCGCGTGCGCTTGAGGCGTCTTGCCATCGGGTTGAGCCAGGAGAAACTAGCCCAGGCGCTCGGGATCACCTTCCAACAGGTCCAGAAATATGAGCGAGGCACCAACCGCATCGGCGCGAGCCGCCTGCAGGAGATCGCGCGGGTCTTAAGCGTTCCGGTCGCGTCCTTCTACGACGCGGAGGCTCAGGCCGCGGGATCGCTGACGGCTGTCCTCGACACGCCGCAGAGCCTGCCCCTGCTCCAGGCCTTCACCGCCATCGCTCATCCTGACCTGCGCCGTCAGGCGCTAGAGCTGGTACGAGCCATCGCCAAAGTGAAGGCGTAACCCGACATGACGGGGGTCAGATCGGCACTTCCGACCGCCGCGCCTGGGCCACGGCCCATTCGAGGGCCCGCTCCAGCCTGTCGTTGCCCCAGAACATCTCGCCGTCCTCGGCAAAGAAGGTCGGCGCGCCGAAGATCCCGCGCGATTGGGCCTCCTCACTCATCCGGCGCAGGCGCGTCTTGACGGGCTCACTCTCGGCCTCATCGAGCACCACCGCCGCATCCTGACCGAGATCTGTCAGAATTTCGGCCAGAAGAACCGGATCGCTGATATTGCGGCCCTTGCCGAATTCGGCCGTATACACCGCGCGGGTGAAGGCCGGGGCCCAGCCCGGCTCTCCGCCGAGAAGAGCGACGCGGGCGGCGAGCAGGCCGTTCTGCGGGAAGGGATCCGGCCGCACGAAGGGAATGCGGAGCTGTGCCGCCTCACGCTCCATGTCGCGCCACATATAGCGGCCCTTGCCGGGAAAGAGGTTGAAGGGCGAGGAGGTCCACCCTTGAGCCGCGAAGATCGGCCCAAGCAGAAACGGGCGCCAGAACAACCCGACCCCGGCCTCTTCCGCCGCCGCCTCGATGCGCATGGCGGTGAGGTAGGAATAGGTCGAGGCGAAGTCGTACCAGAATTCGAGGATCGGCCGACGCATCGCGATCACTTCCCGCTGTTCTTCGAAATGATAAGGGTCTCAAGGTGGGGCCTCGCTTTTGCAAAGCCGGCTCGCCTTTCGATGCGTTTGCCTATCCTATCCCCGTGCGTTCCAACAGGGCCGCGTTTTCCGAGCGGGGATGCCACCAGCGCATGACGATTGCCCGTTGCGCGGCTCAAGCTTCCGTTCTAAGTCGCGGGTTCCTTATCATTTTGGACATCAAGACCATGGCTTCGAAGCGCGTGAACAAGGTCGTGCTCGCCTATTCCGGCGGCCTCGACACCTCGATCATCCTCAAGTGGTTGCAGACCACCTACGGCTGCGAGGTGGTGACCTTCACCGCCGATCTCGGCCAGGGCGAGGAGCTGGAGCCGGCCCGCAAGAAGGCCGAGCTGCTCGGCATCAAGCCGGAAAACATCTTCATCGAGGACCTGCGCGACGAATTCGTGCGCGACTACGTGTTCCCGATGTTCCGCGCCAACGCGCAATACGAGGGCCTGTACCTGCTCGGCACCTCGATTGCCCGTCCGCTGATCGCCAAGAAGCAGATCGAAATCGCCGAGAAGGTCGGGGCCGACGCGGTCGCCCACGGCGCCACCGGCAAAGGTAACGACCAGGTCCGTTTCGAGCTCGGCTATTATGCCCTGAAGCCGGACGTGACCGTGATCGCCCCCTGGCGCGAATGGGATCTGCGCTCCCGCGAACAGCTCATCGCCTTCGCCGAGCAGAACCAGATCCCGATCGCCAAGGACAAGCGCGGTGACGCGCCCTTCTCCGTCGACGCCAATCTCCTGCACGCCTCTTCCGAGGGCAAAGTGCTCGAGGATCCGGGTATCGAAGTGCCGGATTACGTCTACTCGCGCACCAACGATCCGGAGAGTGCCCCCGACAAGCCGACCGTCATCTCCATCGACTTCGCCAAGGGCGACCCCGTCGCGATCGATGGCAAGAAGCTTGGGCCGGCGGATCTTCTGGCCAAGCTCAACGAACTCGGCCGCCTCAACGGCATCGGCCGCCTCGACCTCGTCGAGAACCGCTTCGTCGGCATGAAGAGCCGCGGCATGTACGAGACCCCCGGCGGCACCATTCTGGCGCTCGCTCACCGGGCTATCGAGTCGATCACGCTGGATCGCGGCGCCGCTCACCTCAAGGACGAGCTGATGCCGAAATACGCCGAGCTGATCTATAACGGCTTCTGGTTCTCGCCGGAGCGCGAGATGCTCCAGGTTCTCATCGACAAGAGCCAGGAATTCGTCACCGGCGAAGTGAAGCTGAAGCTCTATAAGGGCGGCGTCCACATCATCGGCCGCGAGAGCCCCTATTCGCTCTACGACCAGGATCTCGTGACCTTCGAAGAAGGCGCCGTCGCCTACGACCACCGCGACGCCGCAGGCTTCATCAAGCTCAACGCGCTGCGGTTGCGGACACTGGCTCAGCGGAAGAAGAAGCTGGGGCTGTAAAACGATGCTGTCATCCCCGGCGAGCCGAAGGCGAGGGAAGGGGATCCATTGACAAGCCAAGCGCGCCTGATCGTGGATCCCCTTCCCCTCACTCCGTTCGGCCGGGAATGACACGCATTTGACTCGCCGTGGATTGATCCAAAGGTCTCGGCTTGCGGCCGTGCGAGTAAACCATCCAGCGACCCCTTGTATCTCGATAGACGCCGTAAACGAGAGCCCACATTCGCGGCGGTTTGAGAGAAGCGAAACGATCTCGGCGAGGCCGCGCATCACCAGCCATGTCACGCCGAGCATTGTCATCGGTATGCTGACAAGCCAGAGGGCCTGAACCCACTCCGGTGAGGTTTGGAATTTACTGAGAAGATCCGCCCATGCGGAATACGGCTGGTTCATTATGAACACCAGAAAGTGGCACAATCACCAAATCGCATTCATGGTTTCCTTTAAATGCTCATTCTGGTGGCCATTAAGACTATAATTACATATTATAGTTGATAAACTTTGCCTGTCAAAAGCCTCACTTCGCTTGTGCATGGATATGCGCAAGCTCGTCGGAAGCAACTTCGCCCGCATCAGGCGTGAAAAAGGTTTTACCCAGGAGCAGATTGAAGAGCGGTCCGGGTTGAGCCAGCAATACCTCAGCGGTCTGGAGCAAGGCCGCCGCAATCCCACAATCGTGACGCTCTACGAACTGGCCCAGGCTTTAGGCGTCAGCCATCTCGACCTGCTTAGACCGGCTGATTTGGCAGAGCGGAAGTAATTGCTTTCTTTGAGGGATAGCACATCCTAAAGAAAGACAGGTCGTCCGAAGCCTTCTCCCAGCGAGCGCAGAAGGGCCTTGTCCGTCAGGACACTTAAATAACCTCCTACCGAAACCCCTCCGCGCGCCTTACCTTAAAGGTCACGCCGCGCGGAGATTTTTATGCTCTGGTCCATTCCCGTTGCACGCATCGGCGAAACGGCGGTGCGCATTCATGTGACGTTCCTGCTGTTCCTCATCTGGATCGGCGCGGCGCAATGGCAGGTGGGCGGGCGGGACGCGGCGCTGCAAGGCGTTCTATTCATGGTGCTGCTCTTCGTCTGTGTGCTCGCCCATGAATTCGGTCACATCCTCGTCGCCCGGCACTATGGCATCAAGACGCCGCAGGTGACGCTCTGGCCCATCGGCGGCATCGCGAGTCTCGAGCGGATTCCAGACGATCCGAAGCAGGAATTGCTGATCGCCATCGCGGGGCCGCTGGTGAACGTGGTCATCGCGGCGATCCTGATCGTGGTGATCGGCATCGGCTTCAACGAGGCGGTGGTGACGGGGCTGGACGACCCGCGCGCCAGCCTCCTGGCGCGGCTGGCCACCGCCAATATCTTCCTTTTTCTCTTCAACCTGATCCCGGCCTTCCCGATGGATGGGGGGCGGGTGCTGCGCGCGTTTCTCGCCATGCGGCTGAGCCACGGGGAGGCGACGCGCATCGCCGCCCGCATCGGCCAGGGCACCGCCTTCGTGTTCGCCCTCGCGGGTTTGTTCGTGAGCCCGATTCTCGTGGTGATCGGACTGTTCGTCTATCTCGCGGCCACGGCGGAATCCCAGCACGTGGCGCTCCAGGACGGGACGCAAGGTCTTCCCGTGCGGTCCCTGATGGTGAGCGCAGTCGAAGCGCTCCCCGCCTCCTCGACCCTCGATGAGGCGGTCGATCTGATGCTGCGGACCTCGCAAAAGGAGTTTCCGGTCGTGGACGAGACCGGCCATCCTCATGGCCTGCTGACCCGGGACGGGCTCATCCTCGCCCTGCGCGAGAGCGGCCCGACGCGGCCCGTTCAGGAAGTCATGATGCGGGATTTTCCGACGGTGGGCGATTGGCAGCCTTTCGAGGCCGCGCTCACCCTCCTCAACCAGGCGAAGGCCCCGGCGATTATCGTCCTCGATAGCACGCAGAAGCTCGTCGGCATCGTCACGCCGGAGAATATCGGGGAAATGATGATGGTCCGCAGCGTGCGCCCCGACTGGCGCTTCGGCACCCGGCGCGTGCGGGCCTGAACCGCCGGTTCAGGGTTTTGCGACTTCCTGAGGAACCGGTCCGCCCCCGTCGAGGACGTATTTCCACGAACCGTCCGGCTGCTTTTTCCAGATGGTCACATAGGCCCCGTGCTGCTTGACCTCGCCATTGTCGCGCACCTTGAAGCGACCGAAGGTGTAGCCGAGGTCGCCGCTCGCCGCGATTTCCGCCTTCAATGGCTCCCAGCTCAGGGCGGACCCGGTCACTTTGGAGAAGATCCCGACAAACTCTTCGTTGTCGAGGATCGGCATATTCGGCGGACGGAGCATGATAGGCGCATTCGCCGCATAAGCGATAAAAGCTTTGCCGACGCCCTCCTTCTGGGCCATGTCGTTGAAGGCCCGGTCGGCGTCCATCAATTGCTGCGCTGGCATGGTCTGTCCTGTGGCGGCCTGAGAGAGCGCGCACATGACCAGCCCGACGATCAAAGTCCCCCTTCTTATCAATGGCATTGGGAATCCTCTCAAAAAATGACGTTATAATCTTGTGTATCGCGGACGCCGATTCCTGCCTAGAGTTTGATCGTGTCTCTTGAAACACGATCAAACTCCCGATTCCTTATTGCCGCATGATCCGGGCGAACACCCGTTTCCCACTTGTTCGGATCATGCTCCGCCTGCCCCCGAGGCCCGTTTTGCGACTTATCCGGGCAGCCTTGAACGTCGAAAAAGCGCGTGCCCTATTGCCGCCAAAGGCTCATCACTATATTGCATCGCAAGATTTCCCTTTTCCGGTTTCGAGAGAGTGCGCCAAGCGGGCCCCCGTTGCCGGACGGTTTTTGCTTTGAAAGAGCCCTTATGAAGCTGCGCAATATCGCCATCATCGCCCACGTCGACCATGGCAAGACGACCCTTGTCGACAAGCTCCTCTCCCAATCGGGCAGCTTCCGCGAGAACCAGCGCGTGGAAGAACGCGCGATGGATTCGAACGATCTCGAAAAAGAGCGTGGCATCACGATTCTCGCCAAGGCGACCTCGGTCGTCTGGAAGGATACCCGCATCAACATCGTCGACACCCCCGGCCACGCGGATTTCGGCGGCGAGGTGGAGCGCATCCTGAGCATGGTCGACGGCGCCATCGTTCTCGTGGATGCGGCCGAAGGCCCGATGCCGCAGACCAAGTTCGTGGTGTCCAAGGCCCTCAAGATCGGCCTTCGCCCCATCGTCGCCATCAACAAAATCGACCGGCCCGACGCCCGCCACCAGGAAGTCATCAACGAGGTGTTCGACCTGTTCGCGGCGCTCGACGCCTCGGACGAGCAGCTCGACTTCCCGATCCTCTACGGTTCGGGCCGCAACGGCTGGATGGCGAAGTCTCCGGAAGGCCCGAGCGACGAAGGCCTCGGGCCCCTGTTTGATCTCGTGCTCGACCATGTGCCCCCGGCCAAGACCGAGGAAGGCCCGTTCCGCATGCTCGGAACGCTGCTCGAAGCCAACCCGTTCCTCGGCCGCATCGTCACCGGCCGCATTAGCGCCGGTTCGGTGAAGCCGAACCAGGCGATCAAGGTGCTCGACCGGGACGGTAACGTGGTCGAGACGGGCCGCGTGTCCAAGATCCTCGCCTTCCGCGGCCTGGAGCGTCAGCCCATCGAACTCGGCGAGGCCGGCGACATCGTCTCCATCGCGGGCCTCGTCAAGGGCTCCGTGGCCGACACTTTCTGCGCGCCTGAGAACGACGTCGCGATCCAGGCCCAGCCCATCGATCCGCCGACCGTCACCATGTCCTTCATCGTCAACGATAGTCCGCTCGCCGGCACCGAGGGCGACAAGGTCACGAGCCGCATGATCCGCGACCGCCTGTTCAAGGAAGCGGAAGGCAACGTGACCCTCAAGATCGAGGAAGCGACGGACAAGGACTCGTTCTTCGTCTCGGGTCGCGGCGAATTGCAGCTCGCCATCCTCATCGAGACCATGCGCCGCGAAGGCTTCGAGATCGCCGTGTCGCGTCCCCGCGTGGTGTTCAAGAAGGACGAGGCCACGGGCCAACTTCTCGAACCCATTGAGGAAGTGGTCATCGACGTGGACGAGGAGCATTCCGGCGTCGTGGTGCAGAAGATGTCCGAGCGTCGCGCCGATATGATCGAGATGCGCCCATCCGGCGGCAACCGTCAGCGCCTCGTGTTCTACGCTCCGACCCGTGGCCTCATCGGCTATCAGGGCGAACTCATGACCGACACGCGCGGCACTGCGATCATGAACCGCCTGTTCCACGCCTACGAGCCCTACAAGGGCGAGATCGCCGGCCGCCGCAACGGCGTCCTGATCTCCAACGACCAGGGCGAGGCTGTCGCTTACGCCCTGTGGAACCTGGAAGATCGCGGCCCGATGATGATCGAGCCCGGCTGGAAGGTCTATCAGGGCATGATCGTCGGCGAGCATAACCGCGAGAACGATCTCGAAGTGAACGTGCTCAAGGGCAAGAAGCTCACCAACATCCGCACGACCTCCAAGGACGAAGCGGTGCGCCTGACCCCGCCGATCCGCATGACGCTGGAAAAGTCGCTGGCGTGGATTCAGGACGACGAGTTGGTGGAAGTGACGCCGAAGTCGATCCGCATCCGCAAGTCGGTCCTCGACCCGAACGACCGCAAGCGCGCCGAGCGCTCGAAGGAAGCGCTGACCGCTTAAAAGCAGCGCTTTTAGCCAAATCAAAAGGCCGCCCAACGGGCGGCCTTTTTTGTGATCGCACCGATCGCAAGCTGAGAATAGCGCTTTGTCCTAAAGACGATCCCCGATCTGCAAGCCCGTGGAAGAGGTCTGCGTCGCTTCAAAGCAAAGCCCGCCTTGAAGGGGCGGGTCTTGCTACCAATCAGGGGACGGCGAACGTCCGTCGCAAGAGCGATCAGACGACCAGGAAATCGCCAGCATCCAACACTTTGGCGGTAAGGCCTTTCTTCAACTGGAGGAAGTCGATCGCCTTGTACTTCGTGTCGCTGCCGTCGGCATCGTAGGACACCTTGCCCGTCTTGGCGTTGTAGGAAATGTAGTCGTCCTTGTCCTTGACGCCGAACGAGAAAAACTTCTTGCTCAACGCCTTGCCGGCCACTGTGCCCTTGCCCACCTTCTTGAAGATCGCATCGTCGAGCAGGAATTTGTCCTCGCCGTTCTTCCAGTCGGTGATGCTGTCGAGATTGGTCTTGGCATTCAACTTGGTGTCGAACAGGAACCGATCCTTGCCGACGCCGCCTGTGAGAGCATCTTTGCCCGCGCCGCCGGACAGCGTATCATCTCCCAAACCACCCGCGAGCTTGTCGTTGCCGGCGAGGCCGAAGAAAGCTTCATTCGCATCCCGTCCTGAAACGTTGTCGGCTCCTGACGTCCCAGCAATCTCAAATGTGTCGCCGGACGCCGTCTTGAGCGATCCGAGAGCGTTGAACTGTGCAAGACTCAAAGCGAGCTTGTTATTGAGAGCATCGATGCCTTTGATACCCTTCACTGACAATTCCATCATCTGAACGGCAGATAGGCCTGAGAGGACAGCTCCGTCGTCAGCCAGGGTCGCTATATCGTCCGCCGCCAGCGGCGTGGAGCCGAGCGCGACAAGCTTCGCAAAGGACAGAGAATACGAACCTGCGCCGAGGGCATCGATGGCATCAATGCCTTTGCCTGCGAAGCCCCGAACCTGCTCCACCGTCAGAGCGGCGAGGGCGGCCGAAATGCTGGCTCCTTCATCCCGCAGGGTGATCACATCGTCTGCCGCCATGGTCAGCGACGTCGTCGCAAGGGCACCGACCTGCTCGGCCGACAAGGAGACGGAAGCCTGCGCGCCGTCCGCATCGATGACATCGCCCCCCCTCGCACCGAGGTGACGGATGAACTCACCGGTCATGCGCTGAACCTCATCGACCGTGTCTTTGATGGTCACCCGGTCCTCCGCGGTGAATCCCACCGAACCCAGTGTGATGACCTTGTCGAGGTTCAGAGTGAGCGTGTCCGTCGTGGAATTGAGCCGCGCCACGTTAAGGCCGGCAATTCTCTGGAGAACTGAATTGTCGAAACTTTCCAGGGTGCTGCCCGTGTCCTTCACGACAAAAACGTTGCTCCCCCGCAACCCGGCACCGACAACTTCATCAAGCCTTCCAAGCGTCAGCTCGATCGCCCCGTCATCCGTGGCATCGATGGCATCGATGCCCTTGCCGAGAAGGCCGGAGATCTGCGCCTCGGTCAGGGTGGCGAGAGCCGCCGAAATCCTGGCGGCGGTATCGGCCATGGTCACCGTCAGGCCCACGGCGACGGTGAGGGACGATGTCTTGGCCAAGGCCACGCTCTGATCCGCACTCAGCGAGAGAGGGCCGACACCTTGCGGGAGGTCAATCGTATCAACCTTCTTGGCATCTAGCCTCGCGATGTGTTCCGCTGTTAGGTTTGCGAGATTCGCGGCCGTGTCCATCACCCTAGAGAAGCTTTCCTCCGCCACGGACAGTGATGCTGTTTCCGCCAAGGCGATGGCCTGATCCGCACGCAGTTGGATAGTACTAGGACCAGCACTGATGAAATCGACGTTGTTCAAGCCGAGTTGCCGAATATCCTGGGCGGTTAACGTCTGCAGCTCGGTGAAGCTGCCATCAACCGTCACATTGGTCGTGGCCTCCATTTTGAGCTTCGTGAGTTGAGCAAGGGCTTTTGCTTCAGCGACGGTTAGGATAATTGTTCTATCTGCTTCGGTTATGTTCAGGAAATCGACTCCTCCATCGTTCAGTTTGGCCCCAAGGCCTGACGTTAGCGCACTCTTGATTCGGTTTGTCGTGTCCTTAACTGTGACTTTGTCATCCGCCGCCATGACAAAATGCGCAGTTTCATCGCCGAATGCCCCGTTGGCTTGGCTGGTGGTGAACTGGATTGGAAGATTATCGGTACTATCGATGGTCCGGATGCCTTTGTTCAGGTACCACTGCATCTGCTGCCAGCTGAGATTGCTGATGGCTCCGGCCGTATCGGAAACCGTGACGTCATTATCGGGTGCGAAGCCCATCAATGTACCCATCGCATCCAGCTGGTCGATTCTGAGGGACAGAGCGCCCTCGTCTGCATCGATCGTGTCTACCCAAATCCTCTTCATTTCGCCGAAAATAGCCGGGCTCAGATTCTGAAGAATTTCTGCCGTGTCAGCGACAATGACATCGTCCCCGTCAGCGAAACTTGATCCGTTTTGTTGAAGATAAGTCAGCAGATCCGCGACACTCAGGGTCCGAATAGTCATTACAGCCTCACGTCAGCTTTGGTGCTTGTAAGGCTCAGGTTATACAGGAGTGTCGGGTTCGACAACTATATATCATTCCTTTCACCATCCTCGATACATCGCGTTCGAAGGACGAGGCATGTCCAGCGCTCTCTGGAACCTCCTTCGAGACGGTCACTGCTTGATGAAGGTTGAAGGCTAAGATGGAAGGAGGAAGAATCCTCGCGTCTATCCGCTCGTCGAATCCGCGTTGGGCTCTCCGGGGTCCGGCAGGGAGCCTGTGCCCGGCGTCGCATCAGGGTTCGTCAATTCCGGCTTGGCGTGCGGGCCTGCCGCCGGAAGCTTATGCTCTTCATTTCCGGGTTTGCCGCCGCCGCGATCTTCGCGATTCCCGAGACGACCGGACGGGCGTTTCTTTTCGGCCATCACGCACTCCTTGAACCATCGATTCAAGACAACCGCGACGAACGGCGACAGTTCTGGCCAAGCTCGTGGATCAGGTCGCCGCAGCGGATGGGGCGAGGTCCGCCATGAACGCGGGTAAGGGACACCCCTCCGACACGAGAAAAGCGGCCATCGGCCCGACGACGCGTCTGACGGCCGGTCGCTCCGTCATCCGCGCGCGCCATTGTTGGAGCCTCGGGGTCGCATCGGTCATGCCCGCGCCCATGCGCGCGCCGAAGAGTTGCGCCATGTAGAAGGCGATGTCGGCGAAGGAATAGGAGCCGGCGAGAAATTCGTTGTCCCCCAACGTCTCTTCCATATCCTCGTAGAAGCCTGCTGCGATCTCGCGCGCGGTGATCGCCACCGGGTCCTCCGGCGCATCCTGCAAGCTCATCAATCGAATGATGGGCGGGAAGTAGACCTCATCGGATTTGTGCTCGATGAGACGAGCTCGCGCCTTCGCCGCCCTGCCGGCAGGCCAGAGGGCGGGAGCGGGTCGCAGGTCCTCCAGATATTCGAAGATCTGGGTCGAATCGAAGATTTCGACCGGGCCGTGAACCAACACCGGCACCTGCTTCTTCGGGTTGACCCGCACGACCTCCGGGTGCTTCGGCTCATAAAGCCGCTTCATCTCGAACGGCACCATGATCAATTCGAATACGAGGCCCTTTTCATGAGCCGCGATCTGCGCCTTCGCGCCGAACATGCTCAACGGACCGGAGAAGAGACGGATCGGCGCGGCGTCGGATGTCATGAATAATCGTCCCTGTTTTCGGCGTTTCCCTTGTCTACAGATGTCTGCATCCGCGCAAAAGAAAAGGGCGACCGGAGCCGCCCTTTCGATTTTCGTATCCGCCGCGGGGATGTCTAGCCGACGCCTTCGAACAGCGCGCTCGAAATGTAACGCTCTGCGAAAGAGGGAGCCACGGTGACGATGCGCTTACCCTTGAACTCGGGGCGCGCCGCGAGTTCAAGCGCCGCCGCCACATTCGCGCCCGTCGAGATGCCGCCGGGAATGCCCTCTAACTTCGCAAGCTTGCGCGCGGTATCGAAGGAGGTCTGGTTGCCGACTGTGACCACCTCGTCGATGACGGAGCGGTCGAGCACTTCCGGAATGAAGCCCGCACCGATGCCCTGGATTTTGTGAGGGCCGGGCTGGCCACCGGACAGAACCGGGGAATCCTCCGGCTCCACCGCCACCACTTTCAGGTTCGGCAAGCGCGGTTTCAATACCTGGCCGACACCCGTGATGGTGCCGCCGGTGCCGACGCCCGCGACGAACACATCGAGCTTGCCATCGGTGTCGTTCCAGATCTCCTCCGCCGTCGTCAGACGGTGGATTTCCGGGTTGGCCGGATTGCGGAATTGCTGCGGGATGACGGCGTTCGGCGTCTCCTTGAGAAGCTCTTCGGCCTTGGCCACCGCGCCCTTCATGCCGAGCGGGCCGGGGGTGAGCACGAGTTCCGCGCCGAGATAGGCCAGCATCTTGCGACGCTCGATCGACATGGTCTCCGGCATCACGAGGATGAGACGATAGCCGCGCGCGGCCGCGACGAAGGCGAGCGCGATACCCGTATTGCCGGAGGTCGGCTCGATCAGCGTCGTGTTCGGCTTGATCACGCCCTGCGCTTCCAGCGCGTCGATCATGCTGACGCCGATGCGGTCCTTGACGCTCGCAATGGGGTTGAAGAATTCGAGCTTCACAAGGATCTCGGCGTCGATGCCGCGCTCCGCCGGCAGGCGCTTCAGGCGGACCAGAGGTGTGTTGCCGATTGTTTCCGTGATCGAACCGTAGATGCGTCCGCGACCGGGCTTGGCCTGATCAGCCATAGGATCCTCCATGTGTCATGAAACTCTGTGAGAGCAGTCTTTATTCCTTTTTCCATTCGTTGTCGAGAATTGTTCTTATTCACAATTTTAAATGGTGAAATCAACGACAGCCAGAGTTTCGACCGCTCCCTCGGCCAGCGCCCTGTTACAAAGGTCCTCCACCGTGACCTCGTCCAACGCTGCCAGGAAAACGTTCGTTCCTTTCTCGACGACGGGCATGATGATGGCCTCGACGAGATGTGATTCCGGCAGGGGCGGCGCGCCGTCCTCCTCCGTCACCGACATGACGACACGCACGATTTCGCCCGCCGTGACACGCCGGCGCTCGCGCGCCAGCTCATAGCCCCCACGCGGGCCGCGCACGCCCTTCAGGATGCCCTGACGCACCAACGCCTGGAGAATGGGCTCCATATGGCGCGGCGGAAGATTGTGTCGCGCGGCGAGCGCCTTAGCCGACACCGGCATGGGCCGCGCGTGAAGCGCGATGTCGGTCACGGCGGCAATCGCCAGAAGAGAGCGGCGAGACAAAAGAATCATCGATGTGCCTCCCGCGTGAGACCCGTGGACCCGAACCCGCCGCGCCCACGCACCGTCTCGTCGGTCTCCTCGACCTCGACGAGCGTCGCGCGCGAAACGGGTGCGACGATCAACTGAGCGATGCGCGTGCCACGCGGGATTGCGAAAGATTCCTGCCCGAAATTCACCAGAAGCACCTGCACCTCGCCGCGATAATCCGCATCGATGGTGCCCGGCGCGTTGAGAACCGTCACCCCATGCTTGAGCGCCAGCCCCGACCGGGGCCTGACCTGAGCCTCGAAACCGGGCTCAAGCTGGAGCACCAGCCCGGTTGGAATGAGGGCGCGCTCGGAGGGTTTCAAGACCACGGGCGCGTCGGCAGGATTGGCGGCGATCAGATCGAGACCCGCCGCCTGCTCGGTTTCATAGCGCGGCAGAGGTAAACCCTCGCTGTGAGCGAGGCGCAAAACGCGAAGGGATGTTGTCATGATTGTTTGCTCGCGATCATCGCGCCGAGGCGCTCGATCAACCGGCGAGCAACCTCGCTCTTGTCGAGAAGCGGCCAGGTCTCGATGCCGGACGTTGAGATCAGATGAACCGTGTTGCTGTCGCCGCCCATGACGCCGCTTTCCGCCGACACGTCGTTCGCGACGATGAGATCGGAGCCTTTGCGCGCCAGTTTCTCGCGCGCATGGTCGATTACCTTTTCCGTCTCGGCGGCAAAGCCCACGACGATGGCGGGACGACCGGCCTTGAGGTGAGCGATTGTGGCGAGAATGTCCGGGTTCTCGACAAGGGGAAGAGCGGCGGGGACATCGCGCATCTTCTTCATCTTCTCGGTCGCGGCACTCGCCACGCGCCAATCGGCGACAGCGGCGGTGAAGATGCCGATATCGGCGGGCATCGCCTTCTCGACCGCCGCGAGCATTTCGCGCGCGCTCTCCACGTGAACGATGCTCACGCCGACGGGATCGGGCAGGGCTGTCGGGCCCGCCACCAGAGTCACATTCGCACCGGCCTCGGCAGCGGCGCGGGCAATCGCATATCCTTGTTTGCCCGACGAGCGGTTGGCGATGTAGCGCACGGGATCGATGGGTTCATGGGTCGGCCCAGCGGTGACGAGCACGTGACGTCCCGCGAGCGGACCCTTTGGTGCGAGCAAACTCTCGACGGCGGCGACGATTTCCAGCGGCTCTGACATGCGGCCGGGGCCGAACTCAGCTTCCGCCATCGCGCCGTCATTGGGGCCGACGACCCGCACGCCGTCCGCCTTGAGCGTCGCGAGATTGCGCTGCGTCGCCGCGTGCTGCCACATGCGCACGTTCATGGCGGGGGCGATCAGGATCGGCAGCGTCGTGGCAAGCAGCACCGTAGACGCGAGATCGTCCGCGTGACCGCCCGCCATCTTCGCCATCAGATTGGCAGTCGCGGGCGCGACGACAATGAGATCCGCATCGCGCGCGAGACGGATATGGCCGATATCGGCTTCGTCCTCGCGATCGAACAGATTGGTGTGCGCACGCTGCCCCGAAATGGAAGCGGCGGCGAGCGGCGTGATGAACTCCTGTGCGCCGGCCGTCAGAATGCAGCGCACGGAAGCGCCGCGTTCACGCAGGCGGCGAATGAGATCGAGCGACTTGTAGGCCGCGATGCCGCCGCTGATGACGAGAAGGATGCGCTTGCCCGACAGCGTCATGCTCAGAGCACTCCGAACACCAGAATCATCAACAACACGGCGAGGATCCATAAAGCCACATTGCCCCAGCGATGGCCCTTCGCTTCCAAGCGACCGATCTCGGCGATGCTATCGGCATGGAGCGTCAGGCCCTTTGCCGCAATTTCCTCGACGCGGTCGAGAATGCGCTGCGCGCGCAAGGCGATGTTCGGCAGGTCAGCGGCCACATGTGCCAACGTCTTGATACCCCTGCCGGCTTCCTCGATGCGCCCGATCGGGCCGAAATGATGCTCGATCCATTCGCGCACCACCGGATCGGCGGTGCCCCACATGTCGAGCTTCGGATCGAGATTGCGCGCAACGCCTTCCACCACGACCATGGTCTTTTGCAGCATTACGAGTTCGGTACGCGTCGCCATGTCGAAGAGAGCTGTGATCTCGAAGAGAAGCGTCAACAGCTTCGCCATCGAAATCTCGTCCGCACGGCGGTCGTGGATCGGCTCGCCGATGGCGCGAAGGGCCTGCGCGAAATCCTCCACCGAATGATGCGGCGGCACGTAGCCCGCTTCGAAATGCACCTCCGCCACGCGGCGATAATCGCGCTTGATGAAGCCGAGGAGGATTTCGGCAAGGAACAGTCGTTCCTTCATGCCGAGCCGGCCCATGATGCCGAAATCGACCGCGACGAGGCGGCCTTGCGCATCGATGAACAGATTGCCGGGATGCATGTCCGCGTGGAAGAACCCGTCGCGGATGGCATGTCGCAGGAAGGACTGGATGAGAGTCCGCGCCAGCGCCACCCGGTCGAAACCCGCCGCCTCGATGGCGGCTAGGTCGTTGAGGCGGATGCCGTCGATCCAGGTGGTGGTGAGAACGTCCCGCGCAGTGAGGTCCCATTCCGGTTTCGGCACCCGGAAATCGTTGTCGTCCTTGGTGTTCTCGGCGAGTTCGGACATGGCCGCCGCCTCGAGCCGCAGATCCATCTCGACGGCAACCGAGCGGGCGAGCGTCTCCACCACTTCCTGCGCCTTGAAACGGCGTGCTTCCGGCATGAAACGCTCGACGACTTTCGCGGCCGCGCGCATGGCCTGGAGATCGCGCGAGAAACCTTCGCGCACGCCTGGGCGCACCACTTTCACGGCGACCGTTTCCTCGCCATCCGGCGTCGCGATCCGGGCCTTGTGGACCTGCGCGATGGAAGCCGCGGCGAGCGGTTCGCTAAAGTCGAGAAAGAGCGTGGCGACGGACCGGCCGAGGGCGGCCTCCACCACCTTCACCGCCTGCACGCGGGGGAAAGGCGGCATGCGATCCTGCAATTGCTCCAGATCCCGCGCGGCCTGCGCCCCGACGATGTCGGGACGGGTCGCGAGAAACTGGCCGAACTTCACATAGGACGGTCCGAGCCGCGTCAACGCCGCCGACAGGCGCTCCGCCCCGTCGCCCACATCGCGCCGCTCCACGAGCCGCGCCATGCGCAGACCGAAACGGGCGGAGGGCGGCAGGACGTTCGGATCGATGAGCGCGAGCGCGCCTTCACGGGCCAGGATAAAACCGGCGCGAAGATTGCGGGCGAGATGGACGATACTGCCGACCACGTCAAATCTTCCAGCCGGAATGAATGGCGACGACACCCGCCGTCAGCGAGCGGTGGCTGACGCGCTTGAACCCGGCCTCCTCGATCATCCGCGCGAAGGCGGCGGGCGGCGGGAAGCGGCGGATGGATTCGACCAGATATTGGTAGGATTCGGAATCGCCCGTCACCATTTGCCCGATCTTCGGAATGACATTGAAGGAATAGGCCTCATAGATGGCGTCGAGGCCGGGCACGTCCACCTTGGAGAATTCGAGGCACAGGAAACGCCCGCCGGGTTTCAGCACCCGATAGGCCTCCTTCAACGCCAGATCGATGCGCGGCACGTTCCGGATGCCAAACGCGATGGTGTAGGCATCGAAGCTCTTGCCGGCGAGCGGCAGGGATTCGGCATTCGCCTCGACGAAGTCGATGCGACCCTCGTAGCGGCCGCCCGCCCGCTCGCGCCCGACATCGAGCATATCGCCATTGATATCGAGCACGGTCACGTGGGTCTGAGGCCCGCCCGCATCGAGGATGCGGAAAGCCACGTCTCCGGTACCTCCGGCCACATCGAGATGCTGGAAAGGCCGCTCGCGCGGCGGACGCAGCATATTGACCAGCGTGTTCTTCCAGAGGCGATGGAGGCCCGCCGACATGAGATCGTTCATGAGGTCGTAGCGGCTGGCGACCGAATGGAAGACCTCGTTGACCCGGCCCTGCTTTTCGCCGAGCGGCACGGTCTCGAACCCGAAATGGGTGTTCTGGTCGGTCATGGTCACAAAACCTTTCAACGCCTTTGGCCGCGATCCATAGCGGAAGCCTATCCGAATGGCTATGTGAGTGCGACCTTCACTCAAAGAGATGGTTGATGCCCGAGCTGCCCGAAGTCGAAACCGTCCGCCGCGGTCTGGAGCCCGCCATGGTCGGCCAGCGATTCATAAAAGTCGCCCAACGCCGCCCGGATCTGCGTTTTCCGTTTCCCGAGCGGTTCGTGGAGCGGCTGGAGGGCCACAGCGTCACAGGCCTCGGTCGGCGGGCCAAGTATCTCCTGGTGGATCTCTCCTCCGGGGAAGTGCTCGTCATGCATCTGGGCATGTCCGGGCGATTTCTCGTGACGATGAACGGTGAGACGCGGGAGCCGGGGAGCTTCCATCACGACCCGGGAGGCGAGAGCCCCCATGACCACGTGGTCTTCCACCTCTCGAACGGCGCGACCATCATCTATAACGACACCCGTCGTTTCGGCTTCATGGACCTCGTCCCCCGCGCGGAGATCGAAACCTGCCGCCATTTCGCGGCCATGGGGATCGAACCCCTCGGCAACGAATTGTCGGGCGAGACCATCGCCCGGCTCTTCGCCGCCAGGCGCACACCCCTGAAGGCGGCACTCCTCGACCAGCGCCTGATCGCCGGGCTCGGTAACATCTATGTGTGCGAGGCGCTGTTTCGCGCAAAGCTGCACCCGGAGGCCCCGGCCGGTTCATTGACATCGAAGACCGGCAAGCCGACCGCCAAGGCTCACGAACTCGCCGACATCATCCGCGACGTCCTGAACGAGGCGGTGAAAGCGGGCGGCTCCACCTTGCGCGACCATGCCCAGGTCGACGGGACGCTGGGCTATTTCCAGCACGCTTTCCGGGTCTACGACCGGGAAGGCGAGACCTGCATCACCCCCGGATGCAGCGGAACCGTGGCGCGCCTCGTGCAATCGGGCCGCTCCACCTTCTATTGTCCGAAGTGCCAGCCGTCGGGCCGAAAGGTGGAACGGCCGAAGGCGTCTCGCGGTTGATAGGGCAGCAGGCCCAACCTTTGCCGCGACCATCTTCGATGCCGAAGGCTTAGAGCCTGCTTGAACCGTCGTTCAGGAGACGCTGCCATGGTGAAGATTCGCGTCGTTTCGGGTTCCAAGGACGTTCCGCACGATTCACCCGACGACATCGAAGCGCTCCCCGTGCGCAAGATCGGCATTGCCGACCTCAAGGACGCCTTGAGAGAGGGTTTCGACGATTTCTGGGCGATGCCGACGCACGTGTTCTTTCTTGTGATCGTCTATCCGATCATCGGCCTTTTCCTGGCGCGACTCATGTTCGGCTACCGCCTTTTTCCACTGCTCTTCCCCGTCGTCTCCGGCTTTGCGCTGATCGGCCCGTTCGCGGCGCTCGGCCTTTATGAGTTGAGCCGACGCCGGGAGCGCGGCCTGCCCGTCTCCATGAAGAACATCACCGACGTGTTGTTCTCGCCCGCGAGGGGTTCGATTGTGTTTCTCGGCCTTCTCCTGATGGCGCTCTTCCTCGCCTGGGTCGGGACCGCGGAAACGCTCTACCTGTCTCTTTTCCGAAAGAGCTCATCCGAGGCCATGATGCCGTTTCTTCATGAGGTCTTCACCACGCGGGAAGGCTGGCTCCTGATCCTGGTCGGCAACGCGTTCGGGCTCGCCTTCAGCGCGCTCGCTTTCTGCCTCAGCGTCGTCTCCTTCCCCCTGCTGCTCGATCGGCACGTGAGCATCGGCACCGCGATCCGGACCTCGTTCCGGGCAGTCGCGGCCAATCCAGGCACGATGCTGGCCTGGGCGCTTATCGTGGCCTTCGGACTTTTCCTCGGCTTCATCCCCGCCATGGTCGGCCTCGCCATCGTCCTGCCGGTTCTCGGCCACGCCACCTGGCATCTCTATCGCAAGCTCGTGGTGTAGCGGCATTTCCAGTTGCCGATTTCCACTTGCCGATTTCCACTTGCCGAGCCCCATCCCGTCGCCTACCGGTAGCCAATCTCAGGGAGGCGACGCCATGGCTTACGAAACGATCCTGGTCGAGACACGCGGCAGAGTGGGGCTTGTCACCCTCAACCGTCCGCAAGCGCTGAACGCCCTCAATTCGACCATCGTCAGCGAGTTGAACACGGCACTTGATACCTTCGAGGCCGATGCGGGCATCGGCTGCATGGTCATCACCGGATCGGAAAAGGCTTTCGCCGCGGGCGCCGACATCAAGGAGATGGCGGGCCTGTCCTTCCCGCAAACCTATCTCGACGATTTCATCACCGCCTGGGACAGGGTCGCGAACCGTCGCAAGCCGATCATCGCCGCCGTCGCGGGCTTTGCCCTCGGCGGGGGCTGCGAACTCGCCATGATGTGCGACTTCATCATCGCCGCCGACAACGCCAAATTCGGTCAGCCCGAAATCAAGCTCGGCGTCATGCCGGGGGCGGGCGGCTCGCAACGCCTGACGCGCGCGGTCGGCAAGGCCAAGGCCATGGAGATGTGCCTCACCGGGCGCATGATGGGCGCGGAGGAAGCGGAACGCGCAGGGCTCGTCGCCCGCATCGTGCCGGTGGCGGACCTTCTCGCCGACGCGCTGAAAACCGCCGAGACCGTCGCCTCCATGTCGCTCCCCATCGCCATGATGACGAAGGAGAGCGTGAACCGCGCCTTCGAGACGACTCTCGCCGAAGGCATGCGCTTCGAGCGCCGCCTGTTCCACGCCATGTTCGCGACCATCGACCAGAAGGAAGGCATGGCCGCCTTCGTCGAGAAACGCGCGCCGGACTTCCAGAACAAGTAAAGGCGGCCTGACGGCACGATGATGGGCGACTTCGGGTTCGATATGCTCGCGGCATTGGCAGCGATTTCGCTTTTGGCCGGCTTCGTGGATTCGATTGCAGGCGGCGGCGGTCTCCTGACCCTGCCGGCGCTCTTGCTTGCGGGCTTCGATCCCGCCCACGCCATTGCGACCAACAAGGTGCAGGGATCGTTCGCCGCGGCCTCGGCGACCTATGCCTTCGGCCGCAAAGGGCTGATCAACTGGCGCGCGGCCTTGCCGCTTGCCGCCATTGCTTTCATGAGCGGCATCGCCGGGGCGCTCAGCGTACGCTTCCTGCCGCGCCCGGTTCTCGATGCGGTGATCCCGGTCCTTCTCATCGGCATCGCCCTTTTCTTCGCCTTCTCCCCGAAGGTGCGGGATGCGGATGCGAGCGCGCGCATGACGGCGCTGACCTTCGGCCTGACCGCCCCCGTCGCCATCGGCTTCTATGACGGCATCTTCGGCCCCGGCGCGGGCTCCTTCTATATGCTCGCTTTCGTCATGCTGCTCGGCTACGGGGTGGTGCGGGCGACCGCTCATACCAAATTGCTCAATCTTTCCAGCAATCTCGGCTCTCTTCTCCTCTTTGCCTCGACGGGGACCGTGGTCTGGCCGGTCGGCCTCGTCATGGCCGGGGCCTCGTTTATCGGCGCGCAGATCGGCTCTCGTCTTGCCATCCGGCTCGGGTCCCGCCTGATCCGCCCACTCCTCGTCGCGGTGTCCAGTCTCATGGCCCTTCGGCTCCTGATCGACCCCGCCAATCCCTGGCGTCAGGCGCTCAGGGCGCTTTTTTGACGCTGGAAGGCCGCTCGCCGTTGACGTTCGCCTTTCCTTGAGTCTATAAGCCGCCACACATGAGCCCGCGCCCGACGCGGGCTCTCCAGTTTCCACATCACCGATCACCGCCCGGGCACCTGCCCAACAGGCTCTTCGCATCGGATTTTGAAAGACGAGGACAGGCCATGGCCAACACCGTGTCGGCCAAGAAAATGACCCGCAAGATCGCGAAGCGCACCGCGGTCAACCGTTCGCGCCGCAGCCGTATGCGGACCTTCATTCGCAAGGTCGAGGAAGCCATCGCTTCCGGCAACCGTAACGACGCTGTCGCCGCTCTTCGCGCCGCCGAGCCGGAGATGATGCGCGCGGCCCAGAAGGGCCTCGTTCATAAGAACACCGCTTCGCGCAAGGTCTCCCGTCTGGCTCACCGCATCCAGACCCTGAGCGCTTAATTTTCCGCACCTGCGGACAAGCGCCACAAGAATTAAACCCGGCCACCAGGCCGGGTTTTTTGTTGTCCCGCCTACGACAAATTGAGAGGTTTTTTATCCACATCTCGACTTGACTCAAGGCCGCGCATAACGGGTGGGTAGCCGGCTTGCCCAGGTTTGAATCGCGCAAAAAAGATATAGCTTGACCAATAGCTTAGCAGGCAAAGATCCGGTGAGCATCGGAATCGGCCCCTGTTTTGACCCGAATCGAACCTGATTCAATGTCTCGCAAAAAACTCTTTTGCACGGTTGCGTACATTCCTCACTGCGACACTGAATCATTGGAGAGTCAGTGCTTTATCGGTACGACTCAAAAGCTGTGGACGAGGTTGCAACCCTGTCTCCCCCCTTGCGGACCCGGTGAGCGTGTTGCACGCCCCAGACCCCCTGTGTAAGGTCAATTCACTTCAGCGGCCCGCCGCGAAGTCATCCAATCGAGAATCAAGGTAGAGAGCTCAGCTACGGGGGATTGGGCGTTGTCTCGCACAATAAATAAGCAAGAAAAGCGCTTCCTTGATCCGAGGCTTCTTTTGGAAACTCTTAAGGGGCTGACTATGAGGTGACTTAATAAAAGCCACCTCACTTTAAATAGAAAACTTAGTCTTCATTACAATTTTGGGGGCGCCAGGTCCTAACCCGCCCTCGGGGCATCTTTTGTCCGAGGTCTTAGGCTACCGACATGGCGTGGGGTCCCGTCTTTGAGAGACGGGGTCTGAGAGGGGAATTTTATGCATCGCACGAGCGAAGAGACTCGCGCTCAGGCCGTTTCGGCAGAGGGTGATCTCGATATGTCCGCAGCGCAGGCATCGGCCGAGATTTGGGCGCGCGTGAAGCGCCGTCTGCGCGCGGAGCTGGGTGAGGATATTTTCGCGAGCTGGTTCGGCCGTCTGGAATTGGATGCCGTCGTCGACGGCTGCGCCTATCTGACCGTCCCGACCCGCTTCCTGAAGAGCTGGATCGAGTCCCATTATGCGGACCGCGTCCTGTCGCTCTATCGAGCCGAAGCGCCCTCGATAGAACGCATCAACCTCGGTGTCCGCAACACGCTGGGCCGGGAAGCCGCGCCGCGGCAACGGCCGAGCGAAGCTCCCCGGGCAGTGGTTGCCGCCCCGGTCATCGGCATGAATCTGATCGGCGACGCCAAGCCGGCCCTCTCACACCTGACTGAGGAACGCGGCGAAGCCTCCGAACTCGGCGGCGCGCCCCTCGATACGCGCCTGACCTTCGAGAGCTTCATCGTCGGCCGTTCGAACGCTCTGGCGCACGCTGCTGCCGACCGCGTGGCGCACCACCAGGGTGGGCCGGCGATCTATAATCCTCTCTATCTCCATGCGGGTGTCGGCCTCGGCAAGACGCACCTTCTCCACGCCATCGGCCATGAGGCGCGCACGCAAGGGCGTCGCGTGATCTATCTCACCGCCGATCGTTTCATGTACGGCTTCGTGGCCTCTCTGAAGGCGCAGACTTCGCTCGCCTTCAAGGAACGTCTTCGCGGCATCGACCTTCTCATCATCGACGACGTGCAATTCATTCAGGGCAAGCAGATCCAGCAGGAATTCGGGCACACCCTGAATTCCCTCATCGATGCGGGCCGCCAGATCGTCGTCGCCGCCGATCGTCCGCCGGCCGACCTGGAAAGCCTCGACGAGCGTGTGCGCTCGCGTCTTGCAGGTGGCCTTGTGGTGGAGGTCGGCGCGCTGGATGAGGCGTTGCGCGCCTCGATCCTGACGAACCGGCTCGACACCCTGAAAGCGCTGCACCCGACCTTCGAAATCGGCCAGAACGTCATCTCTTATGTGGCGCGTGCCATCACGGCCAATGGCCGCGATCTGGAAGGCGCCGTGAACCGCCTTCTGGCTCACGCCACGCTGACCGGTTCGGCGATCACCATGGAGACCGCCGAGACCGCCATCCGCGATCTGGTTCGCAACCGCGAGCCGAAGCGGGTGAAGATCGAGGACATCCAGAAGCTGGTCGCCTCGCGCTACAACGTCTCCCGCTCCGACATTCTCTCGGAGCGCCGGACCGCCGCCGTGGTCCGCCCGCGCCAGATCGCCATGTATCTGTCGAAGGTTCTCACCCTGCGCTCCCTGCCCGAAATAGGCCGCCGTTTCGGTGGGCGCGATCACACCACAGTTCTTCACGCGGTGCGCAAGATCGAGAAGGCCTTGGGCGAGGACAACGCGCTGAACGACGAGGTCGAACTCCTCAAGCGCATGCTTCAGGAATAACGCATGATCCGGCGCGCACCGAAGCGCGCCGTTCGCACGCGATGGGCTTCTTGTTGAGGAAAGCTTGGCTTGGCCTTGCTTTTGAAACCAACCTTCGCCAATCTTGCCGGCCGCTCGAAAGGTCCCGGTTCACGGGCCTTGGGCCAAGAATTCCAACGACAATAGGTGTTGGGCAATGAGAGTTACCGTTGAACGCGCCGCTCTGTTGAAGGCGCTGGGGCATGTGCACCGCGTCGTCGAGCGCCGTAACACCATCCCGATCCTTTCGAATGTCCTGCTCCGGGCGGAAGACGGCGCGTTGCGCCTGAAGGCGACTGATCTCGACATCGAAGTGACCGAGACGATTCCGGCCGACATCACGGAAGCCGGCTCGACCACCATCCCGGCACACGTGATCTACGACATCGTGCGCAAATTGCCCGACGGTGCGCAGGTATCGCTTGAAATGACCGGCGAGCTCGGCCAGATGCAGCTTCGCTCGGGCCGCTCGCGCTTCACCCTGCAATCCCTGCCGGAGAGCGATTTCCCCGATCTCGCCGCCGGCGATCTGCCGCATCGCTTCACGGTGTCCGCCGCCGATCTGAAGCGCCTGATCGAGAAGACGCAATTCGCGATCTCGACCGAGGAAACGCGTTACTATCTCAACGGCATCTACCTCCATACCGCCGATGTCTCAGGCTCGCCGGTGCTGCGCGCCGTGGCGACCGACGGACACCGTCTCGCCCGCGTCGAGCTGCCTGCGCCCAACGGTTCGGAAGGGATGCCCGGCATCATCATTCCGCGCAAAGCCGTGGCCGAGATCGTGAAGCTCGTGGAGGACGGCAGCGAAAGCGTCCAGATCGAACTGTCGCCCGCCAAGATCCGCCTGACCTTCGATGGTCTGGTGTTGACTTCGAAGCTCATCGACGGCACCTTCCCCGATTATCAACGGGTCATCCCGGTCGGAAACGACAAGCTGCTCACCGTTGAGCGCGGCGATTTCGCAAAGGCGGTGGATCGCGTCTCGACCATCTCCTCGGAGCGCGGTCGCGCGGTGAAGCTGGCGTTGGTGGAGGGTCGCCTGACATTGTCCGTCAACAACCCGGATTCGGGAAGCGCGACGGAAGAGATCGAGGTCGATTACGACGCGGGAGCCATCGATATCGGCTTCAACGCCCGTTATCTCCTCGACATCACCGCCCAGCTCGACGGCGACACGGCCCTCTTCAAGCTAGCCGATCCCGGCTCACCGACCGTGATCCAGGACCGTGAGGGCGCGCCCGCGCTCTACGTGCTCATGCCCATGCGGGTGTAAGACCCCAGCTCGTCATACCGGACGCGACAGCGATTCGGGATCGTCGGCCTGATGTGGCGCTGTTCACTTGGATCGGGAGTTTGAACACCGGACTCCCCGATGTAGCGCTTATACCCCCTCTCCAACTCTTCCCCAACAGGGGGAGAGGGTTTGTGGGGCGAGCGTGTCTCGATCCCAAAAGCTCCCCCTCTCATGCCTTTGCGCAGGGAGGGGGGTGTAGCGCCAACGATCCTCGTGCACCCTCAATCGTCGCCACCTCCACAAGGGCTCAGGTCGCGCTTGATCTTTCGGGCCGCCTCCCCGAAGAAGGCGGTGCATGTCCTCCTCTCCGCCCTCTTCCCGCATTACCCGCCTGATGCTTCAGGATTTCCGCACCTATGCGACGCTGGATGTTGGCGTCACGCGCCAGCTCGTGGCGCTGGTCGGCGAAAACGGAGCGGGCAAGACCAACATTCTCGAAGCGATCTCGCTCTTCATGCCGGGACGGGGCCTGCGCCGTACCGAGTTGAGCGACATGGCGCGCAACACCGGACCCGGCTCCTTCGCCATCTCGCTCACGCTCGACACCCCATACGGCGAGCATCGCCTGGGCACGGGAATCGATGCGCCGGGGGAAGAGATGCGCTCCTCGCGCCTCTGCCGCATCGACGGGGCCGCGGTCGGCTCGCCCATTGCATTTGCCGAATACCTGCGCGTCGTCTGGCTGACGCCCGATCTCGACGCGCTGTTTCGCGGACCGGCCGGCGACCGCCGCCGGTTTCTCGATCGTCTCGTGCTCGCAGTCGATGCCGACCACGGCAGCCGGGTCAACGCGCTCGAACGGGCGCTACGCTCGCGCAACCGCGTGCTCGAAGAAAATCCCGACGAGCGGGCCTGGCTCGATGCCGTGGAACGCGAGGTCGCGGAACTCGCCATCGCGGTCGCAGCCGCGCGCCGCGAAACGACGGAGCGCCTCGGCGCCCTGATCGACACAACACGAGACGAGGCCTCGCCCTTTCCCTTCGCGACCGTGCGGCTGGAGGGCGAAATCGACACTCTCGTCGCTACGCTTCCCGCCGTCGATGCCGAGGACCGCTACCGCGCGATATTGCGCGAGAACCGCGCTCGCGATCGGGCTGCCGGGCGCACTCTCATTGGACCGCAGGCAACCGATCTTCTCGTGCGGCACGGCCCGAAGGACATCCCGGCCAACAGCGCCTCGACCGGCGAGCAGAAGGCGCTGCTGATCGGCCTCGTTCTCGCCCATGCACGACTGGTCGGCACCATGAGCGGAATCGCTCCCTTCATCCTCCTCGACGAAGTCGCCGCCCACCTCGATCCCCGCCGTCGGGCGGGCCTGTTCGACGCTTTGGAAACCCTCGGCGGGCAGGTCTGGATGACGGGCGCCGATCCGGGCCTGTTCGCGGAGCTCGAAGGGCGGGCCGATCTGCTCCACGTCACACCGGGACAGGTCGAAACGGAGCATTAAGCGCCGGGTCCCGTCTATCTCGCAAACTCCCGGCCTCGATGCGGCCTTGGGCGTGCTCTACGGCCTGCTCTATGCCTATCGCGCGCTCGACCATTCACGTCGTCTTCTGGATCGCGACGTCGTTTCTCATGGCTGGCGTTTGTAGTATTGTTTCGGGCGCTGGATCGCACTCGCAACTCAGGAGAAACCTCTTTGAAGATGTCTGACATTCCTTTCGGCACGACCGACTGGTCCTCTGTCGAGCCTACGATCCACAAAGGCGAAGTGGGTCATGCGATCTGGCGGACGCGGCATTTCAACGACATCCGCCTGCGTATGGTCGAATATTCGCCGAACTATCTGGCCGATCATTGGTGCGGCAAAGGCCATATCCTTCTCGTCCTCGAAGGCGCGGTCGTCACGGAACTGGACGACGGCCGGGCTTTCACGCTCAAGGCCGGTCAAAGCTTTCAAGTCGCCGACGAGGCCGAAGCGCACCGCTTGCGCTCTGAAATGGGTGCCAAACTCTTCATCGTCGATTAAACTGGCGACGAAAGGAGCCTCCATGGATCTCACCGGTCTTCTCGTTTTCGCCACCGCGCTCTTCATCGCCGCCGCCTCGCCGGGACCCGGCATCGCGGCCATCGTCGCCCGCGTGCTCGGACGCGGCACGAAGGGCGCCGTCGCCTTCACGGCGGGGATCGCCATCGGCGATGTGGTCTGGCTCACCTTCGCCATCGTCGGCCTCGCCGCCCTGGCGCAGGCCTTTCACGAGGTCTTCCTCGTCATCAAATGGGCCGGCATCGCGTATCTGCTCTACATCGCCTACAAGCTCTGGACCGCCCCCGTCGTCGCGCGCGAGGTGGAGGCGAACACGGTCAACGAGCATCCGGCCAAGCTTTTCCTGGGCGGGCTCGCGGTGACCATGGGCAACCCGAAGGTCATGGTGTTCTACCTCGCCCTTCTGCCGACCCTTCTCGACCTCACCCGCATCACCATGCTCGGTTATGTGGAACTCGTGGCCGCGACACTGGTCGTGCTCGCGGTGGTCCTCGGAGCCTATATCGTGCTCGCCGCCCGTGCGCGGCGGCTTTTTACGAGCGAGAAGGCTATCAAGGCCCTCAACCGCACCACGGGAACGGTGATGGCGGGCGCGGCGGCGGCGATTGCGGCGCGGTGATCCTTGGGACGAATCCTGCCTTTCCTCTGGCTCGGGTTGTGGCTGGGCTGCGCCTTTGCCTTCCACGAGCGCTATTGGCGGTGGCGCGACTGCTTCAATGAGTTGGGTCGCTGCTACGATTCCGAGGCCGGAATCATGGTGGAACAAGCGGGTTGGATCTGGGGCTCGCTCGCTCTGATATTCGGCGTGATGTTCGGGCGTGGCGTTTGGCGGCACGTGAGGACGTCCAAACGGCCTCTTTGAGAACTTTTCCAAGCCTTTTCGCGACCTATCCACGCGCGCGTACGCACGCGGGGGTGAAATTTCGCCAAAAAGTGCCTAAATAGTTGATCTAACGAATCAAACTTCGAAGCGCGTCCAGCCGCTTCCCAGGGATCCCGATATGGCCGAGCCTGCAATCAACGCGAATGTCGATTCCTATGGCGCGGAATCGATCAAGGTCCTCAAGGGCCTCGATGCGGTGCGCAAACGTCCCGGCATGTATATCGGCGACACCGACGACGGCTCGGGACTCCACCACATGGTCTACGAGGTGGTGGACAACGCCATCGACGAGGCGCTGGCCGGTCACGCTACCGAAGTGACCGTCACGCTCAATGCCGACGGCTCGGTGACCGTCACCGATAACGGTCGCGGCATTCCGACCGATATCCACCAGGGCGAAGGTATTTCGGCGGCCGAGGTCATCATGACCCAGCTCCATGCCGGCGGTAAGTTCGACCAGAATTCCTACAAGGTCTCCGGCGGCCTGCACGGCGTCGGCGTTTCCGTCGTCAACGCGCTGTCGAGCTGGCTGCGCTTACGCATCTATCGCAATGGCAAGGCCCACGAGATCGAGTTCCGCCACGGCGACGCCGTGGCCCCCCTTGCCGTCGTCGGCGACTCGGACGGCAAGCGCGGTACGGAGGTCACCTTCCTCGCCTCGACGGAAACCTTCACCATGGTGGAATACGATTATTCCACCCTCGAGCATCGCCTGCGCGAACTGGCCTTCCTGAATTCGGGCGTGCGCATCATCCTCACCGACAATCGCCATGCGGAACGCAAGCGCGAAGAGCTGATGTACGAGGGCGGCGTCGAAGCTTTCGTGCGCTACCTCGACCGCGCCAAGACGGCGCTGATTCACCAGCCTATTCTCATCCGCTCCGAGAAGGACGGCATCGGCGTCGAGGCGGCTCTGTGGTGGAACGATTCGTACCACGAGAACGTGCTCTGCTTCACCAACAACATCCCGCAGCGCGACGGCGGCACGCACCTCGCGGGCTTCCGCGCCGCACTGACCCGACAGGTCAACGGCTATGCGGAATCCTCCGGCCTCACCAAGAAGGAAAAGGTCTCGCTGACCGGCGACGATTGCCGCGAGGGCCTGACCGCCGTCGTCTCGGTGAAGGTGCCCGATCCGAAATTCTCGTCCCAGACCAAGGACAAGCTCGTCTCGTCCGAAGTGCGCCCCGCCGTCGAGAACGTACTCAACGAAGCGCTCAACAACTGGCTCGAAGAGCACCCGAACGAGGCCAGGACTCTCGTGGGCAAAGTGGTGGAGGCCGCCGCCGCGCGCGAAGCCGCGCGCAAGGCCCGCGAACTCACCCGCCGAAAAGGGGCGCTCGATATCGCGTCCCTTCCCGGCAAGCTCGCCGATTGCCAGGAGCGCGATCCATCCAAGTGCGAATTGCTGCTCGTCGAGGGCGACTCGGCCGGTGGCTCCGCCAAGCAGGGTCGCGACCGCGCCTTCCAGGCCGTTCTGCCCCTGCGTGGTAAAATCCTCAACGTGGAGCGCGCGCGCTTCGACAAGATGCTGTCGAGTCAGGAAATCGGCACGCTGATCACGGCGCTCGGCACGGGCATCGGACGCGAGGAGTTCAACGTCGACAAGCTGCGCTACCACCGCATCATCATCATGACCGATGCGGACGTGGACGGCTCGCACATTCGCACACTGCTGCTCACGTTCTTCTTCCGCCAGATGCCGGAACTGATCGAGCGCGGGCATCTCTATATCGCGCAGCCACCGCTCTATAAAGCGACACGCGGCAAGTCCTCGCTGTATCTGAAGGACGAGCGCGCCCTCGAAGACTTCCTCGTCGACGCAGGTGTCGATGGCGCGGTTTTGCGACTCTCATCGGGCTTCGAATTCCAGGGCGATCAGCTCAAAGGCCTGATCGACGAATCGCGCCTCGTGCGCACGATCCTGTCCAACCTGCATTCGCGCTATGACCGCAAGGCGGTGGAGCAGGCGGCGATTGCCGGGGCGCTGCGTCCCGAAGTGGCGGACGACGCGGAGAAGGGTCCTGCGGCGGCGGCCTATATCGCTCAACGCCTCGACGCGATCTCGGAGGATATCGAGCGCGGCTGGACTGGTGAAGTGCGCGAAGGCGGCTACGTCTTCTCGCGCACCTTGCGCGGCGTGAAGCAGGTCTCGGTGCTGGATGCGGCGCTCATCGCCAGTCAGGAAGCGAAAAAGCTCGACGAGCGCTCGGCATCCCTGCAGGACGTCTACGCGAAACCGGCGAGCCTCATTCGCAAAGGCGACGAGACCCCCATGGACGGCCCGCTCTCGCTGTTCAACGCCGTGCTCGCCGCCGGCCGCAAGGGCCTTACGCTCCAGCGCTATAAGGGTCTCGGTGAGATGACCGCGCAGCAGCTCTGGGAAACCACCCTCGACCGGGACGTGCGCTCGCTTCTGCAAGTGCGCGTAAAGGACGTGGCCGATGCGGACGATCTTTTCGTCAAGCTGATGGGCGACGTGGTTGAACCGCGCCGCGAGTTCATTCAGGACAACGCGCTCAGCGTCGCCAATCTCGACGTTTAAGAGACTGCTTGTGGCACTCTAAAAGTTTGACTCAATGTGGGGGTATTCAGACTCAATTTTGGAAAAAGTCTGGTTCGGATCTTCGTTGCGCGCCGAGAGCTTGGCGTTATGCCATGCGAGACAATGCCGACGGAAAGCGCGTCGTGCCGACCCGTCAGCCTTTCTGCGGCTCTGCACGGGGCTCCCGGGCGATGGGCGCAATCTCTCTCAGGATCCTGCTCTCTCATGATCCTGCCTCGAGGGCTCGCTTTAGAAACTTTCGCGCCCTCCGCGATCCCACGCGGCCGATCACTCGGAAATCCTTGCCGTGCAGAGAGTTGTAGAGCTTAAAAAAAGCCTCGATTTCGTCCAGCATCCCCGGCCGCAAGTGCTTCAGGCTCGAGATGTGTGCATGGGTATGGGCATGGGTGGCGACGGCCAGCAATCTATCGTTCCGCAGCCACGACATGCCGGCTTCGCGCTGTTCCGCTTTAATCGCCCCGATAAGTCGCGATCTCACGACACATCCGGGAACGACTGATTGGTCCAATAAAAGCAGTACGTCGAGCGGATCGCCGTCTTCGGCTTTGGTCGAGGGGATGAAGCCGAAGTCGTAAGGAAACACAGTGCCGAGTGGCAACACGAATCTCAGTTCGAACGTGTTGTAGATCGACGAATAGGCATACTTATTCGAACACCCTTTTGGGGTTTCAACCACGACCATGATGTCGTCTTGATTGAACGGGTCCAATCGGTCCAGTGATTGCGTCTTTTCAGCCACCTCCGCCTCCTTGGCCACGGTTTCGCGACAGCAGAGTGTCCCCAAATTAGGGTCGCTTCGCCGAACGTCCACCCCGGGGCCAGGCGGTCTCTTTATATGCGGTCGGTCGGGTACAGTGGGTAACGTCGACAAGCGTTTCTATTTATTGGGTATCGCGCAATTTTCGAAAAATCAGCGGAACGGCAAACCACAGGCCAAGGATACCGGAGAGCAGAGAGAGCGCGCCGGCCAGCGCCCATTTCGACTGGTGCGTTACGGTCTCCACGACCACGAAGAAGTCGCCTGCGAGAGCTATTGCGAGCGGCACGAGCGACATCAAGACGAGCCGTGATCCGACTTTCTCAAAGCGGCGGGTGGCATTCCCGCGCTCGACAAGCCGATGATAGGAAGCGGGCGTCATCAACAGCACCATGGACAGCAGCAACGCCAGGAGGCTCACCGTGTGGACGAACTGAGCTCTCCCCGACAGAGTTTCAAAGGCCGAGGTCAGGTACGCGGCGAGTTGAAACCCGAGCAGCGCTTGCACACCGGGAAGAATGATCCGACTTTCGCTCAGGAGCGCGTCGACCTTTTCTCGGATCGAGACCTTCTCGATCTCCGGTTCCATTGCAGTTTGCGATGAGGTGGGCCGCGACATAACCTCGATTCCGAACCAGAAAAATATTGTAACCCCGCCAACGGCGAATCCCAAATAAAGTGCATTCGTGCCAAGCAAAAGCGAGGTGGCCACTGCAGTGCTTGCCCCGACGGCGATGGAGAACGGGAGGAGTCCGGCGATGGCTGCTTTCCAGGTAAACTGGAATTGCCGACGCGATGCTTCGCCATTCTCGGCGATCCGATGAAACGGCGTCGGCGCGATCAAGCACGCAATGGAGACGATCATATTGAAGAAGGCGATTGTGTTCAGGCTTATCGCCCAGGAGGGAAGCTTGACGAAGAGCGGTTGAAAAAGAACCTGATATTGAAACCCGAGAAGGATTTCGGCTCCGAGCACAAGGTTGCGGACCTCGCTCAAGGCACTTCGGACCTTTTCCTTTACCTGGTTCATCGGACCGCCCTGGCATTAGGAAGTTTGCCTTCCGGACATCTTCGGTCGACAAGAGCTCAATGGTCAATGCTCCAGGCATCGATGACCTCCTCCGAGGGTGCCTCGATTTGCTCGCTGAAACGGCTGCGATAAAGCGAATAAGAGAGCATCATGCGTCTCGACAGACGAGCTGCGTAATGCGTCTGAGACAAGGATAACCCGATATCCATAATCGCTTGGATCTTCAAGCGAGCTTGGCTTTTCGGCCATCGGAGCGAAATGATCAGTACGAAGGTCTGGCGTCGCGTTCATCAAAGGTCGCGATGAACATTGTATTTCTAGCTTTCCACAGCATCCGTACTATAATTCTGCCCTTAAAAGCTGAGTTAACTCCGAAACTTAATGTACCCGATACGGGCGAGCACAAGGCGTTTCGCATGAGCACTCTTCTCCTCATCATCGTGATCCTTCTGCTGATCGGAGCGGTTCCGCGATGGTCCTACAGCCGTGACTGGGGCTATGGGCCGAGCGGCATTCTTGGGATAGTCCTCATCGTTCTTCTTGTGTTGTTCCTGATGGGCCCCCCAAATGCATCGTTTGGGGGCCGGATCGCACGACTCTCTACAACGATGCGTTTTTGCCAATCCTGGGCCAGAAGCCGGAAGCTTTGGGGCRTCCCTTCAACGAGGTGTGGGCAGAGGCATGGGACGTCATCGGGCCGATCGTCGCGAAGGCCTATGCAGGGGARGCGACGTTCRTCAATGATTTCCCGTTGATTGTCGAACGRCAGGGTTACCCCGAACAGGCGTATTTCACTTTCTGCTATAGCCCGATCAGGGACCAGGACGGTCGGGTGCGCGGGATGATGGACACCGTCATCGAAACGACAGGCAAGGTTGAAGCGGCCAGAAACCTRAAGCTCCTGAATGCGGAACTCTCCCACCGYATCAAAAATACGCTCGCGATGGTCACGGCAATCGTGAACCAAACTTTTCGCGGCGCAGAGACAAGTGACATCGCRCAAGGAAAAATCATCCAGCGAATTGCCGCGCTCGGACAGGCTCACTCGATCCTCACGCAAAAGAACTGGAGCGCGGCCCCGATCCAGACGGTTGTCGAAGGAGCGCTTGCGCCGCATCGTACCGGCCATGAATCGTTCGTGGTTGAAGGACCTCCGGCCCTGCTATCGGCGCGACAGGCTCTTTCGTTGGCTCTTGCTCTCCACGAGTTGGCTACGAACGCGGCTAAATACGGCGCGTTGTCCGTGGAGGGCGGCCGCGTCCGCGTCACATGGGAGGCCGATGCCTCGGCGGATGGGCAATTTCGATTCATRTGGCGGGAGGTTGGCGGGCCGRCGGTACGACCTCCGGAGTGCACCGGATTCGGGTCGAAGATCATCGAATATGTACTGGCGTCCGATTTCGAGGGCGCCGTTAACATGATCTACGCGCGTGAAGGACTGCGTTGCGAACTCGTGACGGCAATGACGAACCTCAACCAGGCCGACGAGTTGCCGGATTCCGTAGCGTGGCCTCCATTATAAGCACTA